>DATFAB010000018.1:0-11736 GCA_035255025.1 Geomonas sp. | reverse complement strand
GCCAACCTCCTGCTGCTCCCCGTCCAGCAGACGGTTACCGCCGCTGGAACCCTGGTCCCCGACTACCACTACCGGCTGAACGCTTTCTGCATGGCGGTGGTCTTCCTGCTGCTGAACGTTTTCCTGTACATAAACCGGCGCCACTTCGACAACAAGTCCGTGTATCTGTGGTAGGCTGCCGGCGGTAGAGGTTCTATCGCCCTCCCCTCCCCTTTTCTGCCTGCACCAGCGCCCCTCCCGGCCGCGTTCTCCGCGCGGCTTGGGATCCGCTCTTTTGGCTTAGCACTTCGACAGATCAACATCCTGTCCGGCTTGCTTTCCTGTCTTTCCAGCTACATCCCGGCTTCTTCCCCCCATGGTCGCGATCGTTCGTCTGCAGGACCAGACGGGGTTTCTTTCGGAGAAACCCCATCCTCACCCTGTCCCTCCCCTTGAAGGGGAGGGGACGCTGGGGGAGCGCCTCCAGCAATGGGTGGTCTTTTGCTGGGGTTCTGAGAAAAGGAGGAGACGGGGCTTCTGGAGATCCTTCTGGAGCGGCGCAGGGACAACTTTGTCGGCCCCAAACGAAACGGGCCATGGTGGTTACCATGGCCCGTTGGTACTGCTGATGATCGTTGCTGCCGGTGGCCGCCGAGGCGGCTCCGGAGGTTGCTTATGCGGTCACCTTGCTGGCGGCGAGAACTTCCTTGGCCTGCGGCTTGTCCTTGATCCAGGCCTCGCCGACCGGCAGCTTGATGCCGGATTCAGCGTACACGGCAACCGCCATCAGGTAGAGAGCGGAGAAGGCGCAGATCAGCAGGTCGTAGGCTGCGAAGGTCCCGGCAAGGGCGCTGCCGGCGAGCTCTTTCAGGTCGAGGCCGATGAAGCCGAGCAGCAGGGTGAGGAAGATGAAGGCCAGCGTCGCGTGGTGCTTCATGGAGGCGATGAACAGGATGAAGGTGAAGACGGTCCATGCCACCAGGTAGAAGCCAAGATCGTTGGCGGTGAAAGCCAGGGTCGGGTAGGCTTTGACCAGGTCGGCGTTCTTGCCGAAGATCACCATCAGGCAAAGGGAGATCCAGAAAGCGCCATAGCCGGTAAATGCACAGAAGCCGAAGTTGTTACCGGTCTTGAACTCCATCAGCCCGGCGATGAGCTGGGCGCTGCCGCCAAAGCAGAGACCGAGCCAAAGGACGGGAGCGATGCCGCACCATCCCAGGTTGTGGCACTGCAGCACGAAAGTAGTCAGACCGAATCCGGCGAGACCGACCACCGCGGGATTTCCCAATTTAACATCACTCATTTCATAC
This sequence comes from Geomonas sp., assembly GCA_035255025.1. GTDB lineage: Bacteria > Desulfobacterota > Desulfuromonadia > Geobacterales > Geobacteraceae > Geomonas. The sequence goes on along the minus strand of DATFAB010000018.1, from coordinate 10,447 downwards.
CTCCTGTTTTTATTGAATGTCGTTTTTTGCAGCGAACTTGGTAATCGGTTACCGGCGCCTGCCCCGGATTCGACGCCGCTAGGCATCGTAACCCGGAGCGAGCCACCTGCGTCGTTACGCTCGACTCATTCTGTTAGCAACGAGCATACCAATGTTATTATTTTCTGTATTCGCTTTTTTATTCCGCAATTACGGTCACTTACACCACCGCCACAAAAAGCAAGCCGGGAGCTGCTCCTGCTGGTTTCGCAACGATGCAAAAAACGGGGGTCCGACCATCGCCAGCTCAGGAGATGTAAAGGAAGCATTCTTCGGCTAATTGCAGGGAATCCGGTCGTTACGGGGACTTTTTGCAGAACTGCGAAAGAGGAAACCCGGTTTTGCAGAATTGAAAAAGCCCCGCTCGGCAAGCGAACGGGGCTGGGACCAGAAGACCGGCAGGCGCGGAGCAGAGAGGTCCGCTCATCTGGGACAGCACAGCTTCTTGCAGCTGCCGGCCTCCAAGGAGACGCAACAGTTCTCCCCCTTCTGGTCGCAATCGGCCGTTTCGGCATCCGTGCAGGAGCACGCTGCCGGGTTCACCACGGCCGGCGGAGGGGGCGGCGTGGCGCAGGAGTTATCGAGCGACTGCCAGTCGCCATCGCTGCACTGGAACTGGTTGCCGGATTGGCAGGCGATGGCGCCATCGGAGAAGTTGATCCCGCCGTAGACACAGTCGGAGATGGCGTGTGCCTTCGCGGCGGCCAGGGCCGACACTATGAAAAAGATGGCCGCCGCCATCAACCTGGCAAGCTTTGTCATGACTGCCTCCCCTTTTAGCTTCCTGATTTACTTCCATCTTCCGCCAGGCGCTCCCAGCTTTGGGGCCAAGCTGCCAGCAACCTTCAAATCAACCTTCAAATCAAAACCTAAATCCCCCTAAATCCCCCTTTTTCAAAGGGGGACTTCGTTGCAACCTTTGGCTGGGGGCGGTAATGAAGCGGGCCGGTCCCGAAAAACCGGCCCAGCCACCATCATGGCAATCGTTGCCGCTTAGCAGAATCCAACGTTGCCCCGCCGCTCGGGGCCACGATACTTCCGCCCCCCCATCCCGCGTACCGGGGTGACACCGATCACCACCGACTCGCCGTCGCTGCGCAGGAAAGAGACGATGGCGGCCGCCTCGATCAGTTTCTGGAGGTCCTCTGCCGTTACCAAGCCGCGCCTTTGATCCGAATAGACCACCGGAATTTTCATAGCACCCCCTTTTGAACATGTCTCTGTCACAACAGGCAACATTCTAGCAGTGGAACAGTGGATGGCAAGAAGGATGGTTCAGGAAGAATACTGAGTCCTTGAGAAAAGGATGGATGCTTCTCTGTGACAGACGGGGATGCTTCAGTCAGAAGGGGATGTGAAGTACTTGCTGGCGGTCTCCATTGACAGTCATCACGACTTCGTTGACAACTGCCACGCAGCCGGGTTCAGTGTGCGTATTCCGGTCGCAGCTAATCCCGGGTCTTGCTAAGCCCCAGGTAGCGGCAGAGCTTGGAGGTTTCGGGAAGGCGGAGGTATTCACCGTTTTCAGAGACGAAGGCGACGCCGGCCCCGGCATGCATACCGTGCGAGTCGGGCGAGCAGAGGCGGACGACCTTGGCGTACAACTGGATGGGGGACTTGTTGACAAGCGGCAGGGTGAAGTTGATCTGCAGGATGGCACCGGCCGGGACCGGTTCGTCGGGCTCGATGAGGGCGCCGGAGCGGCTTATGTTGAGGATGGCACCGCTGAATTGCCGCCCCTGGATCTTTATATACACCGGGACCAGTATTTCCACGCGCCGGTCCCTTCTTTCCACCAGGGGGATGAAGCAGGTGACGGCATCCAGGAAAACGCCGGCGTCCAGCGGCTTCCTGAGCACGGCCTCGCAACCGGCAGCCCTGCAAAGGGCGGCGTTGTCGTCGCAATTGGGGACGGTCATGATCACCGGAATCCGGCGATGGCGGTGATGCTGTTTGAGTTCGCTGCAGCAGGTGACGCCGTCCATGCCGGGCATGTTGGAATCCAGCACGATCAGATCCGGAGAGAACTCCTCGACCAGGCGCAGCGCTTCGTGACCGTTGGTGGCAGTGGCGACGTCGACCGGGAGGGCCTGCAGGATGTTTTTCTGGATGTCCAGGAACATCTTGATGTCATCGACGAGGAGGATTCTTGGATTAGCCGGGTTGGCCATGCGTGCTCCGGGGGGCAAAACGGTCCATCTGGAGAGGTGACGGCGTAAGCGACAGCACATTACCTGTATCCAATGGGAGGGAATCATAGCACACTGAGCTCTCATCTTCACACTTTTTGTTTCCCGCGGACGCCACTTGCGCCGATTTCCTTACTTCTTACACAATCGATTCATAATTAGAGGGTAAGGTTTAAGCAAACGGATGAATAGCCGGTAAAAGGCTGGGCAGAAAAGGTAATGGAGACGACTACTCCCTCGTGAGGCCTTTGCTACTAGGGTATAATGAATAATGAGAGCACCCCCACCGGCTCGTTAATCCGGGATGGGGGAGCGAAAGAGCGGTACCCGGTAACGTGACATGAAAAAGAAAGCTCGTATAGCCCTGGCAACTTTGACGCTGCTGCTGGCCTACGCCCTCCCCGGGCAGGCACACGTGCACGGAGGAGTCTATATAGGGCCGTACTGGCCGGCCTGGCCAGTCTATCCTTATCCGTACGTCTATCCGCAGCAGCCGATCGTGATCGAACAGGGGCCGACGGAGTACATGCAGCAGCCCCAGTCCGGCCCCGAGCAGCAGTTTTGGTACTATTGCAGCGACCCGCAAGGGTACTACCCGTACGTGCAGAGATGCCCGAAGGGATGGAAAAAGGTGGTGCCGGCCACGGCCCCGCCGGAAACGGAGGAGTGACGTCATGTCTGATCGAATGCACAAGTTACCCGCCCTGCTGACCTTGCTTGCCCTGGCAGGATGTGCCACCCTGCCCAGCGGCCCCAGCGTCCTGGTGCTCCCTGCGCCGGGAAAGCCGTTCGAAGTGTTCCAGACGGAGGACCTCCTCTGCAGAAGGTGGGCGGAGTCGCAGTTCGGGATGAATCCGCAGGAGGCAGCCAACCAGGGCGCGGCAGGAAGCGCCGCACTGGGAACCGTACTGGGCGCGGGCGCCGGAGCCCTGATCGGTGCCGGTGCCGGCAACGCGGGTGCTGGTGCGGCAATCGGCGCCGGCAGCGGATTGCTGCTGGGAACCGCGAGCGGCGCGGGGAACTCCCAGGTCTACGGTTACGAGGCGCAGCGCCGCTACGATAACAGCTATATCCAGTGCATGTATGCGAAGGGAAACCAGATCCCGGGCAGAGCTGCCCCCAATACCTATCGGCCCCGCCGGTCGGTGCCGCCCCCGCCCGCTGGACAGTCGGCCGTCCCGCCGGGAAGCTACCCGGACGTGCCGCCGGACTACAACGGGCAGTAACGGCTATTCCCGTTTCTTGGCTGCCGCTTGCCGGCAGGCGTCTCCTCCCTGCGCCGCAGGAGCAAACGCCTGCCGGGCTCCCTTTCCCGCTCCCTTTCCCGCTCCCTTTCCCGGTCCTTTTCCCCTTCCCTTTCCGTTCCGCTCCCTCCCCGTCGTTGTCTTCACAGACCACAGCTCAGCTTCCCGGCAACGCCTGCGCGGATGAAAGATTTACTTCTGCTGGGGAACTCTTCAATCCGCCGTTGGGGCTTTGACCAGCTTCTTTCCGCAGCATCCCAAGTCGGTGCCGCAAGGGGCCCGGAGACGGCCGCTCCTATTTGCCTCGGCAAAACAGCACCTTCGGCTGGAACAGCACGGTCACCTCTTCGACTCTCAGCTCCCCTTGACATCCAAAAAACAGTTATTATCTTTCTGCCAGATGAACAAAACGAAAGGAGGTAACCAACATGGCGAGCTGGAGCATATTCAATGAGCTGGACAACCTGAGAAGAGAGATCGACGAAGCGTTCCGTGGCGCAGGAGTTAGCAGACCGCTGGGGACCACTTTCCTCTCCCCCTCCTCGAACCGTCGTTTTCCGCTGCTCAACCTGAGCGAGGACGAAGACCATCTCTACATCGAGGCCATGCTCCCCGGCGTGGATCCCAAGGATCTTCAGCTTTCCCTGCTGCGCGGCTCCCTCACCCTTTCCGGCGAGCGCAAGGCTCCCACCGAAAAGGGGCTGCTGCACCGCAGCGAACTCGGCTACGGCAAGTTCTCCCGCACCGTGGACCTCCCGGCCGACATCAATGCCGACAGGACCACGGCCGAGTACAGAGATGGGGTCATGCGCATAGTCATGGCCAAGTCCGAGCACGCCAAGCCGAGGAAGATCGAAATCAGACAGGGGTGAACCCTCAAAGGAACGATTCGAGACGACAGGAGGAATCATCATGGCAGCGAATACTTTAACGACACGCGAGCAGGAAAGGACACCTCAGCACAGGGAAGAGACCCGGGCTCCGGAACGTTTCCTGAGGCCCGCCGTTAATATCATAGAGGACGATAGCGGCTTGGTGCTGACGGCTGACCTGCCGGGAGCCAGCAAGCAGACCCTGGACATCAATGTCGACAAGGGGGTACTGACCATCAACGCGCCGGTCGGCAGGGAACTTCCCGGGCGTCCCATCTACAGCGAATTCGAGTGGGCCCCCTACTACCGCCAGTTCCAGATCCCCGATGGCATCAACCAGGGTGAGGTCAAGGCCGAGTTCAACAACGGCGTGCTGACCCTGCACCTGCCGAAGGCCGAGGCGGTCAAACCACGCCGCATCCAGATCTCGATAGCGGAGGGATAAGCCTCGCCGCCCCACCAATGCGAGCGCCCCCTCCAGCGGGGGCGCTCCGGCTTTCCGTTTCTCACGCCTCCTCCTTCTTCCCTTCATTGCAAGCGCCGGCATGGCCACCGTATAATGAGAATAAAGCTGACCAGCAGCAGGTACTGGCACCTATATTAGATGGGCGCTGGTCGAAGAGACGTCAGCGGCAATCCCCCCTGTCCCCCCTTTATCAAGGGGGGGACGCAGGGCTCCTTTTAGCGGGAGGGCAGGGCTCCTGTTAGCGGGACGGACGGAGTTCCTTTTGGCGGCAGGGGCGGAGCTCCTTTTGGCGGGACGGGCAGAATTCCTTTTGGCGGGAGGGGTGGAGCTCCTTTTGGCGGCAGGGGCAAAGTTCCGGCCACACCTGGCGAAAAGAGGCAGCAGGCGGGGCGGGGGCTGATCCTAAGGAAGCACTCAAGCGAGGAGAGATCGACATGCTGAGCCGGATTCTTAGCGTACTTTGTATGGCCATCGTGCTGGGCGGCTGTGCCACCTACCGGGAGACCACGCCGCGCCTGGACGAGTACAGCCAGCATTACTCGCAGTTCGACCTGCAGCTGGCATGGAACACCAGGGTGGCCGACGGCGTCACCATCATCGACGGGATCGTCAAGAACGTGCGCTACCAGGCGGTCTACGACCTGGAGATATGGGTCTCGGTGCTGGCCCCCCGGCAAAAGGTCACCGCACGTGCGGTCAGCTACGTGATCCCCAGCCAGTTGAACCTGGAGGACACCGCCCGCTTCAGCCTTGAGCTTCCTCAGGCGGTCCAGCCCGGCAGCAGGCTGCAATTCACCTACCGCTACCGGGCCACCGAGGGTGGCGGCGACAACGGCGGCACCAACTGGATGCAGAGCTTCGACGTGCTGGTGCCGCAAAGATAACCTCCCGGCTCTCTGGATCTCTAAAAACCTGCCGGCGATTCGCTCCTCACGTGGGCGCTGTCAAGGGTCACGGTCTGCACCGTGGCCCTTTTGCGTGCCGGCAGCACCGGGCGCAGGGGTCGAGAGCTTCCAGTGCCGGCCTTTTGGAAACGGATGATGCTTCCGTCCTTTCCTGACGACGGTGCCCGGGGGACCGGGCGGCGCAAGGTTAGACTGGTGCAGGTTTGTAATTAATCTTGCGTCCGGTACAATCTTGCGAGCAACTAAAGACCATCCCGCGGAGGTAGCAGATGCGCACCCACAACCTTGGATACCCCCGGATCGGCGCCAACCGGGAACTGAAAACGGCCTGCGAGCGGTACTGGAGTGGCGAGGGCGAGCTGGAAGAACTGATGCAGACAGGGGAGCGGCTGCGGCGCACGCAGTGGCTTATCCAGAAGGAAGCCGGCATCGAGCTCATCCCCTGCAACGATTTCTCGTTCTACGACCAGGTCCTCGACCTGACCCTGGCGCTCGGGGCAGTGCCGCCACGTTACCAGAAGCTGGACGGCGCACACGAGCTCGACCTCTACTTCGCCATGGCGAGGGGGTATCAGAGGGATGGGATCGATATCATCGCCATGGAGATGACCAAGTGGTTCGACACCAACTACCACTACCTGGTGCCCGAGTTCTGCCGCGAGCAGAGCTTCGCCCTCACCGGCACCAAGGCGGTCGCCGAACTGATGGAAGCGAAGGCCCTGGGGATCGAAGCGAAGCCGGTGCTGGTCGGCCCGGTCAGCTACCTGCTGCTCGGCAAGGAGAAGGAGCCGGGCTTTCACCGCCTGGAGCTTCTGCCAAGGCTATTGCCGGTCTACATCGCGCTGCTCCAGGAGCTGAAGAAGGCCGGGGCGGAGTTCGTCCAGCTGGACGAGCCGTTTCTGGCCCTGGACATCGACGACCAGGTGCGCGCCGCCTACCGGACCGCCTACGGCCGGATCGCCGAATCGCTCCCCGGGTTAAAGATCGTGCTGGCCACCTACTTCGAGGGGGTGCGGGAAAACGCCCAGCTTACCGCCAGCCTGCCGGTGCACGCACTGCACCTGGACCTGGTGCGGGCCCCCGACCAGTTGGAGCGGATCCTTCCGCAGGTTCCCTCTTCGCTCACCCTGTCGCTCGGACTGGTGGACGGCCGCAACATCTGGAAGAACGATCTGGGCAAATCGCTGGCCACGGTCCAGCGGGCGGTCCGGGAACTGGGCGCCGAGCGGGTCTGGGTGGCCCCTTCCTGCTCGCTTCTGCACGTCCCCTACGACTGCACCCTGGAACAGTCGAACCCTGCGCTGCCTGCGGAACTGGGGAGCTGGTTCGCCTTCGCCCGCCAGAAACTGGACGAGGTTTCCGCTCTCGTCTCGCTTGCCCGCTCCGGCGACCAGGGGGAGGTAACCCGCCGGCTGGAGGCAAACCGGCAGGATCTGGAGGTGCGCGGGAGATCCGCCCTGATCCACGACCCGCAGGTGAAAGAGCGGCTGGGCGGGGTGTCGCCCGCCGACCTGAAACGGGGCACCCCCTTCGCGGAGCGTCGCCGGAAACAGCAGCAGGCGCTCGCCCTTCCCATCTTCCCCACCACAACCATCGGCTCCTTCCCGCAAACAGCCGAGGTGAGGAGGGTGCGCTCGCAGCTTGCCCAGGGGAAGCTCAGCGAGGCCGAGTACGAGAGCGCCCTGGAACGGGAGATCGAACAGGCGATCCGCCTGCAGGAAGAGATCGGACTGGACGTCCTGGTGCACGGGGAGTTCGAACGAAACGACATGGTGCAGTACTTCGGCGAGCAGCTGGAGGGATGCTGCTTCACCCGTAACGGCTGGGTGCAGAGCTTCGGCAGCCGCTGCGTACGGCCGCCGGTCATCTTCGGCGACGTCAGGCGCAAGGGCCCCATGACCGTGCGCTGGAGTTCCTTTGCCAAGTCGCTCACCGACAGGCCGGTGAAGGGGATGCTTACCGGTCCGGTAACCATCCTGCAGTGGTCCTTTGTGCGCGACGACCAGCCCCGCCGGGAGACCGCCCTGCAGATCGCGCTGGCCATCCGCGACGAGGTGGCCGACCTGGAAAGAGCCGGCATCGGGGTGATCCAGATCGACGAGCCCGCCTTCCGCGAGGGGCTGCCGCTTAGGCAAAGCGACCGTCCCGGCTACCTCGGCTGGGCGGTGGACTGCTTCCGGCTGGCCACCTCCTGCGTGCGCGACGAGACCCAGATCCACACCCACATGTGCTATTCCGAGTTCAACGACATCATCGCCGAGATCGCCGCCCTCGACGCCGACGTCATCACCATCGAGACCTCCCGCTCGCAGATGGAGCTTTTGGAGGCCTTCAAGAGCTTCAGCTACCCCAACGACATCGGCCCCGGCGTCTACGACATCCACTCGCCGCGCATACCATCCTGCCAGGAGATGTACGACCTCCTGGAGCGCGCCCTGCAGTTCGTCCCCCGGCAGCGGCTGTGGGTGAACCCCGACTGCGGCCTGAAGACGCGCGGCTGGACCGAGACCAGGGCGGCCCTTGCCAACATGGTCTATGCGGCGCGAAGCCTGCGGGAGATGACACGCTGACCGGGGGGCTCCGTTTGTAAAAAGTGAGGGAAGGGCATATAATCACTACGAATAGTGCCTGTGATGACGGGCACTTACATGAACCGCCACTAACCCGGCCGGATGATCCGGCACAGGGAACGGCAGGCGGTCACACCTTCACAACAAACGGGCAGCCCCGATGCGCGATAAAAACAGCGGCTCCACTCCCCCGGCGGAGTTGCCGGCAGAACAGAAAGTCCTCACCGACGGCCAGTTCCGTCTGATGGTCCAGCAGATCAAGGACTACGCGGTGTTCATGCTGGACCCCAAAGGGTACATCCTCTCCTGGAACGATGGCGCCCAGCGGATCAAGGGGTACAGCGCCAGCGAGATCATCGGCAAGCATTTCTCCATCTTCTATCCCCGCGAAGAAGCCAAGGCCGGCAAGCCCGACCGGGAACTGGAAATGGCGCGCAGCGCCGGCAGCCTGGAACTGGAAGGATGGCGGCTGCGCAAGGACGGCAGCCGCTTCTGGGCCGGCATCACCATCACCCCCCTCTTCGACGCCCTCGGCGAACTGATCGGCTTCAACAAGATCACCCGCGACTTCACCGAAAGACGGCAGATGGAGGACGCCCTCCAGAAGAGCCGCAACATGTTCGAGCGGCTGTTCGAGACCTCTCCCGACGCCATCGTGGTGGTGGACGGCAACGGCACCATCCGCAAGTTGAACCAGCAGGCCGAGGTGCTCTTCGGCTACATGCGTGAGGAGCTGATCGGCGCGCGGGTGGAGCGGCTGGTGCCGGAACAGTACCAGCGCAGCCACCGCCAGTACCGCCGCAGCTACTTCCAGGACCCGCGCCCCCGCAAGATGGGGGCCGGCCTGGAACTGTACGGACTCACCCAGGACGGCCGGTCGATCCCGGTCGACATCATGCTGACCCCCATCGATACCTCCGAGGGTACCTGGGCCTTCGCGGTGGTCAGGGACATCACCCGGCAAAGGCAAAGCGACGCCAAGATCATGGAGCTGAACGCGGCGCTCAAGAGCCAGATCGAGCAGCTGGAGGCGAGCAACCGCGAACTGGAAGCCTTCAGCTATTCGGTATCCCACGACCTGCGCGCCCCCTTACGCCACGTGATCGGCTTCGTGGACCTGCTGAACAGCAGGAACCCCGAGGGGCTGGACGACAAGAGCCGCCACTACCTGCAGGTGATCACCGAGGCGGCCAGAAAAATGGGGAACCTGATCGACGACCTGCTCTCCTTCTCGCGCATGGGGCGCACCGAGATGATGAAGAGCAGGCTTGATTTCGGACAGCTGGTGCGGGATATCGCCAGGGAACTGGCGGCGGAGGCCAGGGAGAGGACGATAGAATGGAAGATCCGGCCCCTGCCGGAGGTGATGGGGGACGCCGCCATGCTGCGGCAGGTGGTCTACAACCTTTTGGCCAATGCCGTCAAGTTCACCCGCGACAAGGAAAGGGCAACCATAGAGGTGGGTGCGGTCGAACAGGAGCGCGAAATCAGGTTCTTCGTGCGGGACAACGGGGTCGGCTTCGACAGCGCCTACGTGAACAAGCTGTTCGGCCTGTTCCAGCGGCTGCACAGGGCTGAGGAGTTTGAAGGGACCGGGGTGGGGCTGGCCATCGTGCAGCGCATCATCGCCAGGCACGGCGGCAGGGCGTGGGCGGAGGGGTCGCTCGGCCAGGGTGCAACGTTCTGGTTCTCGCTGCCCAAAAACAGCGGCGAGCATTCCTAGCGGGTGAGGTTGGGAGGGGTGCCAGGTGCGGCAAAGGGGTGATGAAGGGGTGCTTTCAGCGCGAGCTTGCCGTGTTGGCACCGGCAAGCCGCGGCCCGGTCAGGCTGGCAAGCTGAAAGCGTGTCACGGCTGGGCCAGACTCACAGGTCAAGGTCGCTAAAGCTTGTTCCGGAGCGTTTCCTTCAGTTCGAGAAGAGCGAGTGTCTGGATGTAGCTGCCGAGGAAGTCGATGTTCTTGTAGGCAACCCCTTCACCGAAGTAGTCGTCAATCTCATGGATGGCCTGTTTCATAAGCTTCTGAGCGGCGCTAAGCTTGGCTATCTCGGGATTCATATTCCGCTCCTCCTTTCCGACAGGTTATCCTTCTCTTACATTTATAACAGAGCCGGCTCTGAAAGAAAACCATGTCATTCCATGGGTATGAATGACAGTCAGAGAG
>DATFAB010000017.1:0-30272 GCA_035255025.1 Geomonas sp. | reverse complement strand
ACGTTGAAGCCGAACCAGCCTACCGCCAGAATCCAGGAGCCCAGCGCCAGGAAGGGGATGTTGCTGACCGGAATGGGGTGGGACTTGCCGTTCACGTAGCGCCCGAGGCGGGGCCCGAGGATCAGCACGGCAGGAAGGGCGAGCCAGCCGCCGATCGAGTGGACCACCACCGAGCCTGCGTAGTCATGGAACTCGGCGCCGCCGATCCGCTTGAAGAGGTCCTGCAGCAGCGAGGAGTTCTTTCCCCAGATCAGCGATTCAAAGATGGGGTAGCTCAAGCCGGCGAAGATGGCGCCGGCGGTCACCTGGGGCCAGAACTTGGCGCGCTCGGCGATGCCGCCGGAGATGATGGCCGGGATGCAGGCAGCGAAGCAGAGCAGAAAGAAGAAGTGGGTGATGTCGTAGCCCTGGTTCTCGCCCAGCAGCTGCTTTACCGGCTTCAGGAAGTTGATGCCGTAGGCGACCGGGAAGCCGATCAGGAAGTACATGACGGTGGAGACGGACCAGTCAGTAAGTATCTTGACGAAGGCGTTCACCTGATTCTTCTTCCGTACCGTACCGACCTCCAGGAAGGCGAAGCCGGCGTGCATGGCGAAGACCATGACCGCCCCGAGCATAAGGAAAAGTACATCGCTGCTGTTGCCAAGTGGTGTCGTCATTGACATCCCGTTCATTCTGTTACCTCCGTTGGTAAATAGCCCACCTCGTTGTGAAGGCTGTGTATGTGTAGAAAGCGTGTGCAGATGGTGCCCCCACGCCGCTGTGGGGGGCGCAAGCGGCCGCTCCCGGCGGGGGTGCAGCGGTTTTTGCGGCCCGGCTGCTTCCTGGCCGGCAGCCGCATAAAATTTCAGCACCGGGAGATCCCGCTGCCGCAGGGAGGGCCATCTGGTCAAGCAAAGTACTTGCCAAAAAGATAACTTCCTGTAATTATTGAGGGGTGGCTGCCGGCGAGGGCCCCGTCGGGCAGGGGGCTGCCTAAAAACTGTGCGTTTATGCTTAATGAATGGGCAGGAATTGTGATTGACCTGCCGGACGCCGCGGGTTAAATTCTCCGGAAAAACGAGGTCGGGGGTACCGTTTCTGTCTCGAAAGACCGCACTCATCTCCTGCGCCGACCTGGGTGGCTACTGCTACGGCGACCATCACCCTTTCAAGGTGCAGCGCTACCGGCTGGCCCGCGACCTCATGGAGGCCTACGGGCTTTTGGATCTGCCCGGGATGGAGCTGCGTACTCCACGGGGGGTGACCCGCGAGGAGCTGCTCGGGGGGCATGCGCCGGAGTACCTGGACAGGCTGCAGGAGTTCAGCGAGGCGGCCCAGCCGAGGGCGGACTTCCGTTACGGCCTGGGCGACTTGGAAAACCCGGTCTTTCCCGGCGTCTACCAGTGGGCCTGCCTGGGGGTCTCCGGCACCCTGGAGGCGGCGCGGCTGGTGGCCGAGGAAGGCTTTGCCGCCGCCTTCAACCCGCTGGGGGGGTACCATCACGCCCAGAGGAGCCGGGCTTCGGGATTCTCCTACCTGAACGATGCGGTGGTGGGCATCAATCACCTGCTGGCCAAGGGGAAGCGGGTAGTCTACCTGGACATCGATGCCCACCACGGTGACGGCGTCCAGAATGCCTTCTACGACACCGACCGGGTGCTCACCATTTCGCTGCATGAAAGCGGCATCTACTTCTTTCCTGGCACCGGCTTCGAGTCCGAGACCGGCGTAGGCGGAGGCAAGGGGTACGCGGTCAATTTGCCGCTGAGGGCCCACACCGACGACGCGCTGTTCATGAAGGCCTTCGACGAGATCGCCTATCCCCTGATCGCGGCCTTCGACCCGGACATCCTCTTCACCCAGCTCGGGGCGGACAGCTTCCGGACCGACCCGCTCACCCGCCTGGAGGTGACCACCCACGCCTACTCGTACATCATGAGGAAGCTGCGGGCCCTGCAGATCCCCTGGGTGGCGGTGGGAGGCGGGGGGTACGACATGATGAACGTGGCGAGAGCCTGGACCATCGCCTGGGCCATCATGAACGACCGCGAGCTCTCCCCCAGGCTGCCGGCCCCCTTCGTCAGGCTGATCTCGCAGCTGGGCTACCCGCACCGCATGCTTTTGGACGCCATGCACTGGGCCCAGGAGGACGACCGAAACGCGGCACTGGACGCGGTGGAGAAGAGCATCGCCTACGTGCGCGCCAACATCTTTCCCGTACTGATCGGTGGCCATGGCAAAGATCGCCGGAAATGAGCAGCTAAGCGACAGCCGGGGGCGGGAGCTCTTCTCGCTGCACGACATCAACCGGCTGGAGACCCCCGACAAGGAGCGCATCTACCGCACCCTGCTCCCCGCGCGCCTGCTGCGGCTGATGGAGGCGGGAGGGGGAGCGCTCAGCATCATCGCCCCCGAGGGGTTGCGCCTTTTGCGCATGACGGCACGCATCAGGCCGCAGGACCGGGACCCGGTCTTCTTCCTGGAACTGTGCGACACCCATCACCACCAGATGGAGCTCGCCTTCTGCCAGATCTCCGATCCCGAGGCGCCCCGTTTCGACGTCGACCTCGATGCCGACGGTCGCAACAACCTGTTCGCCACGCTCGGCAGGAATCTCCCCGAGGAGCTGCGGGCCATGGAATCGGGGCTCTTTCCGAACCAGACCCGGCACGGCCTGAGGATGTTCGGCGAGTTCCTGCCGCTTCTGGAGCGCTTCACCGACTCGCTGGGCATGGAGCTCATCGTGGGCGAGCCGCTCACCTACGACAACGCGATCCGCTACGAGAAGTATGGCTTCGACTACGTGGTGGGTAAGAGGCTCATGCAGGAGATCGATGCCGGATTCGCGCCGGGGGGCGAGCTGTACCGGCGGCTGGACGGCTCCACCCCGTTCAGGCGGCGCGGCTTCGAAAAAAGCGTGCTCGGCCGGAGCTGGGCCATCCACGACGGCATCCTGGACGACCCCTGGGACGGGGTCCGCATCTACAAAACCGTCGGCGTTGACGCCGGCGTTGACACCTTCCCCGGAAGGGAAGGCCAAGGAGGTGTACCATCGCTACGCTAGCACAGGAAACCACCACTCCCATTCCCGGGATTGTCTACCATAGCGCGCCGGTCGGGGCCGTGATCAGCGGCCTGGACGGCAAGGTCGAGCTGACCCTCGGCTTCGAGCCGATCCCCTTGCTGGAGGAAGACCAGCGCGCTCTCGAAGACGCCGTCCCCAGCTATGACGTGCTCGGCCGCGGCATCTACCAGGCGCTGCGCACCGATCCGGGCTGCCGCTTCTGCGAGCGCTACGCGGCGCTCCTGAAAGAGGGATACCCGCACTACGTCTCTGAGCTGGCGAGCCACATCCTCATGCTGGGCGAGAAGGACGTGGAGGTCCCCTACCTGGACCGCCGGGTCAACCTGTTGAGGATCTTCTCGCTCATGGAGCCCGATGACCCGCACTTCCCGCTGGAGATCGGCGCGACCCTGCTCGACAAGGGGTGCCGCTTCTCGGCACTGCACCTCTCCACGGTGACCCTCTACAAGGCCGAATCCTACCTGGACCGGGCGCTGTCCCTTTCCCCCGCCGACCCCAAGGCGCTCTCCACCCAGGCCGAGGTCTGCTTCCTGCTCGGAAAATACGACAAGGCGGCCTCCCTGTGGCAACAACTCCTCCCCGGCCTCTCCCAAGGGGCTGCCGAGGTGGTGACCGGCCGCCTGGAGAGGATCGCCAAGGGTGAATTGCCGCGGGTGCCGGCGGTCGACTACCTGGAGGCCATCGCCGGGGCGCTTGCCATGAAGGAGGAGGGGGAGTACATCGAGGCCGCCGCCATCCTCACCGACGTGATGTCCGACGCCTTCTTCGCCTGCGAATTCCCGATGCCGGAGATCCCGTACCTGCTTGCCCTTTGCTGCATCGACATGGGTGGGGTGGGGGATGCCCGCAGCTTCCTGCGCCAGGCGCTCAAGATGAACCCGGACTTCGCCGAGGCGAAGGCCACCTTGGAAAAACTGCAAGCATAGGAGAAGATCATGGCGGCATACAGTGCGGCTGACTGGATTTTCATTGCCGGGGTGATGGCGGTCATCTTCTTTTTTGTCGCCATCAGCGGCATGAGGAAGAGGTGACGCTGGAGTCCGGCTTGGGCCCGGTCAATTGTGATAGATTGGGGTAAGGAAAAGAACTGTCGTTAGCCCAGCAGTTCGGGAGGTCGTTATGGCAACGCCTGACATCAAGGAAATCATCACCAGCTACAAGACCATCGCGGTAGTAGGTCTGTCGCCGGATGAGGGGAAGCCCAGCCACGAGGTGGCGTCTTACCTCAAGCGGGCAGGCTACCGGATCATCCCGGTGAACCCCGCCTGCCAGGAGATCTTCGGGGAGCGCTGCTACGCCACGCTCGCCGAGGTCCCCGATCAGGTGGAGATCGTGGACATCTTCCGCCGCTCCGAATTCGTCCCCGAGATCGTCGACCAGGCCATCACCAAGGGTGCCAAGGTGGTCTGGATGCAGGAGGGGGTGGTGAACGAGGCCGCCGCGGCCAAGGCTGAAGCAGCCGGCCTCGCGGTGGTCATGGACCGCTGCATGCTGAAAGAGCACGTCAAGCTGAGGTCCCGTTGAACTGTACCGGCCTAGCCTGGCAGGTCGCTCAAGAGAAGCGGCAGGGAGGCTATACCCATGCCGGTTGAAGGACGCCGCCCTTTGGCGCTGATCGCCATCGCCGCGGTTTACCTCTTCTCGCTGCTTTTGTCCTCCGAGAGCTTCGGCGATCCCTTCCCGTTCATGGGCCGGTTCTACTCGGGGAGGATCGCCGAGTGTCTGGTGTTCGCCGATTCTCTCGCCTCCCTTTACCTGGTGATCGGCATCCTGAAGAGGCAGCGTCTCACCGTCTGGCTGATGATCGCCTACAACCTCGTCGACCTTTTGAGCGCCTGCCTCAACCTTGCCTTCATCTCCCCCGACGAGTACGCCCGTTTTTGCGAAGGGCCGATCCCGCAGGGCGCGGTGCTGGCCAATACCCTGTTCGCGGCGGCAGTCCTGGTGCTCATCTCGGCTTACGTCTTTCGTAACAGACGGCATTTCAACAACACCTCTCCCTATCTCTTCTGACTTCCGGTCGCTGCCAGTCACAGCGTGTCTGGGTGAAAGGGTAGGACGGGCTTTCCCGGTGGCCGCCTGCTGGATCAGCGGTTACCGAGGACTGTCCTGGCAGTACCTCGTATCCCGGAAAAACTGGCTCCCGTTTTCCCCGTAGTCACCGGCGATATCGCTGTTTCAGTCCATCCTTCACCTGTGACAGTGGCTTTGCTGGATACTCCAGTGCCGGCCGCTAGGGGACTGTCTCAGTAAATGTTAGCAACCACACACAATCTCCGCTTGCCAGACGGCTCCTTTGTCTGGTACTATTGCCCAATTTGTTTTCAGTAATGTGAGATTTCTCTCACTGGGCCTTCCCTCACGGGAAAGCACGGCCTGCGGACCAGATACTGCCGCAGCCAAAGGACACAGCTTGTTCGCCAAATTGAAACACGGCCTGGCCGCCTCGTTCTTCCATGCCGACGCCAGCCACCCCGTCGACCTGCACGACACCAGGGGGGTGGGGATCCGCGTGGTGGGGCTCAATAAATACTTCGGGGAAACCCACGTTCTCAAGGACATCGACCTGGAGATCCTCGCCGGCGAGACCTTCTGCATCATCGGGCCGTCGGGCACCGGCAAGAGCGTACTGCTAAAGCACATCGTCAAGCTGGAGACCCCCGACAGCGGCGAAATCTACATCGACGACCTGCCGATCTTTTCCAGCAAGGGGCAGCACGCGGGGCGCGACTACCGCTACAGCATGGTCTTCCAGTCCTCGGCGCTCTTCAACTCCCTCACGGTGGGGGAGAACGTGGGGCTTTGGCTGAGGGAGAAGAGGGTGTGCAAGGAGCAGCGGATCCGGGAGATCATCAGGGAAAAGCTGGAGATGGTGGGGCTGAGCGGAAAGGAGGGGCTGCGCACCTCGGAGCTTTCCGGCGGCATGAAGAAACGCGTCGCCATCGCCCGCTCGCTGGCCATGAATCCGGACCTGATCCTCTACGACGAGCCGACCGCCGAGCTGGACCCGGTCACCACCGACGAGCTGGCCAACACCATCCTGAAGCTCAAGGAGACCACCAAGAACACCACGGTGATCGTCACCCACGACTTGAACTTCGCGCTCTACATCTCCGACCGCATCGCCATGATGCACGGCGGCAGGATCGTGGAGGTCGGCACCCCGCGCGAGATCAAGCAGAGCCAGAACCCGGTGGTGCGCGGGTTCATCTACACCACCACCAAGGGGATACGAGGAGAGTAGATGATCTTCGCAAAGCGACTTGGCCGCATCGCAGTCCGTGCCCTGGCGGCGCTTTCCCCGCTTCTGCTTTGGTCCTGCGCGGACCTCAAGCAGAGCAAGCCGCTTTTACCCATGCACGAGTACGAGAGGATGATCGTCGGCAGGCTGGACGCCGATTACGTGGGCACCGCCAACTGCGTCTCCAAGTGCCACGCCCACGACAAGATCTCCGACGACTTCAGTCACAGCGTGCACGGCGAGCAGATCAAGCCGGAGACCGGCCTGCCGCTGGTCAACTGCGAGTCCTGCCACGGCCCCGGCAGCCTCGCCATCGCCAACCTGAGCGACAACCGGGAGAGAAACACCGCGCTCAAGAAAAAGTGCGATACCTCCACCTTCCTCGACCTGATGCACCTGCCCCCCCAGGCCCAGTCCCTGATCTGCCTCAAATGCCACTCCGCCGCCTCCATACCGGCGCTCGCCTTCTGGAACGCGAGCCCCCACGCGGTCAACGACGTGAGCTGTTTCGACTGCCACAAACTGCACAAGGGACCCCAGCAGAAGGTCTCCCGCGAGCAGATGGCGGAACTCTGCTACGGCTGCCATCCCCAGATCAAGGCCGAGAACGCGCTGTACTCCCATCACCCGATCAGGGAAAAGAAGATGGTCTGCGTGGACTGCCACGAGGTGCACGGCTCGACCCAGGCCAAGCTTCTGAAAGGCAACTCCCTAAAGGACACCTGCACCCGCTGCCACATGGATAAGCAGGGACCCTTCGTCTACGAGCACGCCGACGTCACCGAGAACTGCCTGAACTGTCACACTCCGCACGGCTCGGTGAACAGTCCGCTGTTAAACGCCTCCATGCCGTTTCTCTGCCTGCAGTGCCACGCGGGGCACCTCGCCAGCAATACCGCCGGCCTCAAGCAGCTCTTCACTAACCGCTGCACAGACTGTCACTCGCAGGTGCACGGCAGCGATTCGCCCTCCCAGGGCATCACCGGGAGCGGTACGCTGCGCCAGTAACCGCCCAGGAGTCGGAAGGTGACCAGAGCCCTCGAACGAGCCTCGACCATGATGATCCCCCTGCTTCTCGTGCTGCTGACGGCGGGCAAGCTGGCGGCCGCGGAGGGAGACCTCCAGGATAACCAGGAGTCTGACGCCACCGTGGTTGCCGAGCCCCAGGCGCGCCCCGAGGAGGAGCGGCACGTAGAGACCCTGGTCCAGCAGGGGGGCTTTCTCGGCTTCCAGGGGGTGGCGGTTAGCGGCCACGGCGGCCACGCTGAGCCTTACGGCTTTCTCCGCTCCAGCCCCGGCGGCGGGCTTTTCTACCGCAGGCTGCAGCAGGACACCAATTTCGAGCTGGAGGGAAACTTCCTCAACGAGCATGACTACCACGGTGACCTGCTGCTCGACTACAAGGGGGACTACCGCCTGCACCTGAGGACGGAGTCGCTCTACCACAACCTCAACCGTGAGCAGCTTTTCTCCCCCGCCTTCCAGGCCGGCCGCACCGACGCCCCCACCCCGGCACTCTACCAGGCGGTACAGGACCCGCCCGTCGATTACGGCATCAGCGTCGAGCAGAGCAGCGCCGACTTCCGCTACCGCCTCCACAACTACCCGATGCACGTCAACCTCGGCTACTGGAGGATGGTGAGGGAGGGGAACAGGCAGCTGCGCTTCTCCGACGCCTCCTTCGAGGGAACCCCCAACACCGTCTACGCCCTGCGGCAGGGGGTCGACCAGCTGACCCAGGAGGGGCGCGTAGGTCTCGATGCACACCTGGGGCCGGTCGACCTCATCTACGACCTGAAGATCAGGACCTTCGAGGACCGCGAGCCCATTCCGCTTGCCTACTACGTGCCGCGCAACAGCCTCGCCGGCACTCCCCAGCAGCTGGGGGGGATCCAGCAGCACAACGAGAACCCCGACAGCCAGTTCGTCTCCCATACCCTCAAGCTGCACACCTCACTGGCGGGCGGCCTGGTGGGAAGCGGGGCCTACAGCATCGAACAGCGGGAAAATTTCTCCAACTTGACCGACTCGACCGGGGCCCGGCACCTGAAGGTCGAGCTGCACAACGCCGCCGGCGACATCGTCTACACCCCCACGAAACAATATTCGGTGGCGGTCAAGTACCGGCATCAGGATCTCGATAACGACTACCGCAGCGTGGTGCTCAGCAGCAACTTCGCCAACGCCTTCCAGCTGGTGAAGAATCCCATCAACTCCAGCAAGGACGTGATTACCGTCTACCTCTCCTACCGCCCGCGCTACGACCTCTCGGTGAACGGCGAGTACAAAGGCGAGTTCCTGCGCAGGGAGAACAACCTATCTTCCCTGCCGTCCCAGACGAGCTGGGCACTGCCGGAGACCAGCGACACCAACCGGGGGATGCTGACCGTGAACTACCGGCCGGTCACCGGGGTACGCTGCAGCGCCGAATACAGCTACACCATCACGGACCACCCCTCCTACGGCGCCTCCTTCCAGCAGCAGCACCAGGGCAAGCTGTTGGCCACCTACACCCGCAGCAACGGCTGGGGGGGGAGCGCCAACCTGATCGTGCGGCGCGAGTGGAACGACGACGTCGAGCACTACCTGGTCAACTACCCGCTGGAGCCGCTTACCTACAGCAGCTACCCGCTCACCTCGCGGGAGCGCACGGTAGCCAACGCCAACGCCTCGGTCTGGTGGGTGCCGGTTACCAGGCTGACGGTAGGGGCGAACTACGCATTCTTGTACAGCAACGTCGACCAGACGGTTCTCTTCACCTCGGTCGCCACCGGCAGCCAGGCCGCTTCCAACTTCTACGACCGCTCCCATGTGTACGGGGTGACCGCGTCGCTGGCGGCCACCGAAAAGCTCGATCTCTCGCTCATGCTCCAGCAGGTCCGCTCGGCCTCCGCGTTCCAGCCGGAGTACAAGCTCTTCTCCTCCACGAGCAGCACCCTGGGCGTCGAGGATATCACCAGGCAGAACACCGTGATCAGCCTGCTCTCCGCCAAGGGAGAGTACCGTTTCACCAAGCTTCTTTCGACGTCTCTGGAATACGTGGTCAAGGACTACGACGAGAAAAACCCCTCCTACAGCTCCAACAACGGCACCGTCCACACTGTGTGGGCGACCGTGGCTGCGAAGTGGTGACTAAGAGGTAGACCCTGAGAGCGATCCGTATTATACTCCTGCTGCTCGCACTATCCGCAGTCATCCCTGCGTCGGACTCCCGTGCGGCGGGCAAACTGGTCGCGGCCATCCTGACCTGCGATCTTCCCCGCTACCGCGAGGCGCACAGGGCCTTCATCAAGGCGCTCGTCCAAAAGGGGTATGATCAGAGCAACGTCGAGGTGATTACCCAGACTCCGAATCCCGACCCGATCTCCTGGGCCAACAGCATACGCAAGTTCAACGCGATCGGTGCCGACCTGATCGTCTCCTACGGGGCGTCGGCGACCCTGGCGGCACTGCACGAGCGGGTCGAGATGCCGGTAGTGTTTGCCGACGTCTACGGCCCGGTGGAAACCGGGATCGCCAGGAGCATGGCCTCCACCGGCCGCAACATGACCGGGATCAGCTCCAAGGTCCCCCTGGTCACCCTGGTGAAGACCGTCGCCGAGTTGAAACCGATCGCCTCGCTGGGGGTGATCTACTCTGGACGCGAGGAGGGGGCGCTGGTGCAGATGAAGGAGGCGCGCCGCATCGCGGCCGGCACCGGCACCACGGTGGTGGATGTCAATCTGAACTCGACTGCCGGCATCGATGCCGCCCTAGCCACGCTCTTCTCCGCCAGGGTGGACTGCATCTACGTCACCGAATGCACAGCCGGCAGCCGTGGCTTCGAAAAGATAGTGCACCGTGCGGCCGAGATGAAGATACCGGTTATTTCGCAGATGCCCGGGGCGGCACAAAAAGGGGCGGTAGTTTCGCTGGAGGCCGACCCTGCCGAGCAGGGGCAGATGGCGGCAGAGTACGCTGCCCGCATCCTGGCTGGCAAGAGGGCCTCCCAGTTGCCGGTAGCCACCCCCAAGCGGGTGGACCTGGTCGTCAACCTGAAGGTGGCAAAAGCGCTGGATTTGCATGTACCCTTCCCGGTCCTCACTGCGGCGACCCGGGTTGTCAAATGATGCGGTTGAGGTGTTGATGAGAAAGATTTTGATCGTTGACGATGATGCGCCCTTCATCCAGGCGCTGCAGGCCAAGATCCAGTCGCTGTATCCGCTGCTGGACGTGCAGACCTGCACCGACCCTTTCCAGGCGCTGGCCATCATCAAGACGGAGGCCATTGACCTGCTCATCGTCGATCTGGAGATGCCGGTCATGGACGGCACCAAAATCCTCGGCTACGCCACCTCGCTGGGCATGGACAAGAACCGGATCGTGATACTGTCGGGGCGGGATTCCGATTACCTGCATGAGCAGTTCCCGATGGGGACCTGCCTGGCGGTGCTGAACAAGTACGAGGCCAAGCAGAAGGCGGTGCTGGACATGATCTTCAATTCCATGCAGAGAAAAGCCGCGGCGAAGTGAGCCTTTGCCCCCTCTCCCCCCGGGAGAGGGGTGGGGTGAGGGAAGCGTCCATCGCCGGATAGCCCGTCGGCGGCCCACGTGCAGGATCCAAGTAGAAGTTTCTTAAACAGAAGATGCAGGAGAGGTAATTAGATGGGAAAAAACATGCGGTTGACCTGCTACGGTCAGAAGCACAACAGACCCGAGTGGGCGAAGTCGCTTACCGGGATCACCTTCGATCTTTTCTTCGCTGAACTGGCCCAGGAGCTGGAGCGTTTCGGGATCAACCTCGAGCGTCTGGACGATACCGGCCAGGTCATCGAGATAAACAGCTATAACGACCTCCTGAACGCGGTGCGAATCGCCTCCCCCTCGGACGGTATCAGCAACATCTGTGTTGGCCACGTGATAGGGAAGAGCCCCCACCTCGATCCGATGGAGGACATCAGGCGGGCGGTGAACCGGATCGCCTTCGCTCCGGAGACGGTCCCGCCGGACAACGAAAACCGCAAGGTCTGCCACAACTGCGGTTGCGGGTGCTGAGGAAAGTTCGGGAGTTTCCAGGGAAAGGGTAGGCAGGGAAGGCTAAAGGTAAGGCTGTCTGGCTGAAGGTGCAAACCGAAGAGGCTGGCGGCTCTTTTCTTTAGCCTTTTGCTATTGGTTACCTGGCGCCTTTGGCCGGGTCGAAGCCGTGGAGTTCGGCGTGGACCTCGGTGCCGTCGACGGTGACGATGGCGTAGCTGGCGGAGAGCCCTTCCTTGAGGGCGCCGGGGTTGACCAGCAGCATGCCTTCCGCCGAGTCCACCGCCGGCAGGTGGGTGTGCCCGTAAAGGATCAGGGAAGCTCCCACCTCCATGCCGCGGTCTATCAGGTTTGCCAGCCCCGCTTTCACCGAGTGACGGTTGCCGTGGGTGATGAGGACGCGGCAGTCGCCGAAGTCGATGGTCAGCTCACGGGGCAGCTGCGGCTCGTAGTCGCAGTTTCCCGCCACCCTGTGCACCGGCACCTCCAGCACCTCCTCCATGAGCCGCGCGTCATCAGCGCCGTCCCCGAGATGTATGATATGGTCGACCGGGCCTGCCAGCTGGTGTGCCTTAAATGCGTGTGGGTAGTTGCCGTGACTGTCTGATATGACGAGTAGCTTCATCTGGTGCCTTGAGGGGAGTATTGACCCGGAGCTCCTGGCGATGCGGGGCGCATGGTGCTATCCGGTGAGAACCCGCCATTTCAGCGGTGATGGTGTACATTTTACCGGTTGTCATTGACGTTGACGTTCAGGAGATATCTTTTTTGGTATAGACATTATTGCCCGTGATGACAAGCAAAAATTGACGGTGCCGGCGCTGGCGAAATGACCTGCCGGCTGCCGGGGTCGCTTCTACTCAGGAGGGGGCATGAAAAAGAGATGGATCATGTGGAGCGCCGTTAGCGCGGCTGGACTGCTGCTCCTGTTCGTTCTTTGCGTGGGAGCCGCCACCGTCCTGTTCGGCGACCGCGACAAACTGGTGAGCGAGGGGGTCGGGCTGGTCGAGGTCAAGGGGATAATCGTGGACGGACAGGACACGGTCCGGCAGCTGCGCGCGCTGAAGAAGGACAAGCGGGTGAAGGCCGTGGTACTCAGGGTGGACTCCCCGGGCGGCGTGGTCGGGCCCTCGCAGGAGATCTCCGCGGAGGTGAAACAACTTGCCAAGGAGAAGAAGGTGGTGGTTTCCATGGGGAGCATCGCGGCCTCCGGCGGCTATTACGTCTCCGTTCCCGCCTCGCTTATCTATGCCAATCCCGGCACCATCACCGGCAGCATCGGGGTACTGATGAAGTTCTCCAACATCGAGGGACTGATGGGGAAGGTGGGGATGAAATCGTTCACCCTGAAAACCGGCAAGTTCAAGGATGTCGGTTCTCCCTGGCGCGAGATGACGCCGGAGGAGAGGCAGATGCTGCAGAGCGTGATCGACAGCACCCACTCCCAGTTCGTGCGGGCGGTGGCGGAGGGGAGGCGGCTGCCGGAAGCCCAGGTAAGGCAGATAGCGGACGGCAGGATCTTCTCCGGGGAACAGGCGCTGGCCTTGAAGCTGGTCGACAAGATCGGCACCCTGCAGGATGCCATCGCCGAAGCCGGGCGCCTGGGCGGCATAGAAGGGGAGCCGGAACTGATCCGCCCGCCCAAGAAGAGGGCCCATAGCTGGGACCTGCTGGTGGAGTCGGCAGCCGAACGGCTGGGACTGCTTTCCCAGGGCGAAAGCGGCGTCAGCGTCGACTACCGGCTGGGGGCCGGCTGGTAAGGCTTGCTTGTGGGACTGGCTGCGGGCCGGCTGGTGGTGCTGCGGACAGGACCAGTTGGGGCGGCTGGCAACGCTGGCTGCAACGCTGGTAACGCTGGTAACGCTGGTAACGCTGGCAACGCTGGCAACGCTGATAACGCTGGCAACAGGACCACCTCCTCCGTCGGACCGCTCCTCCCCCCGAACGGGGGGCGGCGGGGAGGGGGGAGCGCTGCCACGCGCAACGGAAAAGCATCCAGGATTGGGGTCAAGAGTTCCTTGCCGCTATGGAAAATATCTGAGGCTGCGGTTTGAGGCCTTTCTGGCTGTGGGATCGCAATCGATAAGTCCGGCATGGTTCCCCCTCCCTAACCCTCCCCCGTTCGGGGGAGGTGACCTGGCATAAGGGGAGGGGATCTCGCGTAGTCAGGCTAAACGAGTCCGGCGGTGTAGTTGAACTCCGACGCGCTCTGCACGCCGATCGATTTCCGGTACGCCTCCAGCGCCCTCTCCCGCTGCTCCGGCTGCAGGTGGCAGAGGTCCAGCACGAAGGAGCCGCACCCCATCTGCCTGAGCTCGTTTCTATACTGGGTTAGGGAGAACGGCGTCTGGGCGCTCACCACGGTCAGCCGATCCTTCACCTTGACAGGGTAGGCCTCGCCGCGGTCGGACACGAGCGGCGCTTCCCCCTTGATCTCCTTGATGGCTATCTTGGAGGTAATGACCGGGACCTGCGTGTACACCATGGTGCTTCTCTTGATCTTCAGATCGCCGGCCAGAAGCTGCGCCATGTTTTCGCGGTCGTCCTCGATATAGAGCGTGGCGCGCACCGCCCCCAGTTCCTGCCAGGAAAGCAGCGCCTGGCTGTTCAGCGAGAAGAGCCGGTAATCGGTGGAGAGCTCGGCGTCGGTCCCCTTGAAAAACTGGAAGTGCGACAGGTTGGTGAGCTCGAAGCGCTTGAAGCCTGCCCGCATGATGGCGGCGATCGCCTCGCGATAGAAAGGGATCTCCCCCTCGAAAATGATGAAGGGGAGCTGCCAGATCACTCGCTGCTCCGCGCCTTTCACCTTTCGGGCGAACTGGGACAACTGGTGCATGTTGGCCCGGGAAACCGGGAGGATGACGGCGTCGACGATCTCGCGGTGCATCTCGAACCAGTCCTTGATCTGCTCGATCTTCACCATCAGCTCGTCTTTGCCCTTGGAGGGGTGCGGACGCTGACGGATCAGGGAGGCCAGGGCTGCTTCCCGCCCCTCGCCGCTTCTTTTCTTCAGGGTGCCCACGCTCTTTTCGCCCAGCCAGCCGTAGAAGTTGCGGCGGATTTCCTTGAGCTTGGGCGGCGGGATGAGCAGCGCCGGGAAACCGGGGGCGGAGAGGGAGGCCAGCGTGAAGGCGGTTTCCCCGCACTTGGCAAACTGCGACCTCAGCACCCCCTCCATGTCGGTGGAGCGGGACGGCTCGAGTGGTCCGAGGTGGTATTGGGTGGCGAAGCGGGAGCCCAGTACTTCCGCCTCGATCTTCAGCGTCTCCTCTTCATGGAAAAGCCGCAGCTTGCAAGGGATGCTGTCGCCCTTGACGGCCTCCAGCCGCTTCAGGCAGGCGCTTTCGCTCATGGTGAAGGCGGTCTCAGAGGAGACCTTGAACACCGAGTCGCCGAGCTTGAACGGGAAGGGGGAGGTTGCGGAGACCATGGTGTTCTCCTTCGCGCTCATCACGCTCTTTCCTCCCACGAAGAGGTCCTTCAGCGTGAAGGCGCGGCCTGCCATGTCGCTCTTGGGCTGCACCCTGATCCGGTCTCCCACGTGGAGACGGTCGCGGCTCTCGAAGCTGATGCGGTGCCCCCTGATCTCCCTGATGTCGCCCAGGTAGCGGCCGGTGGCCCCCTTGATGGACGGGGTGGAGATGTCGGTCGGCGCCTGCGAGGCGAGGAATCCCTTGGTGGGGACCCTGCCGAAGGAGAGCTTCAAAAGCGCCTTCGCTTCGGAGACCGCCTTTTCGTAGGCATGCTCCGGGGCGTCCAGCACCATGCGGTAGGCTCCCACCACGCTCGCCACGTACTCGGCCGATTTCATCCTCCCCTCGATCTTCAGCGAGGCCACCCCCGCCCTGATCAACTCGGGGATCATCTCGATGCTGGAGAAGTCGTTGGTGGAGAGGTAGTAGCCTTCTTTTCCCTTGTGCTTGTACTGGCGACGGCAGGGCTGCGCGCAGCGTCCGCGGTTACCGCTGTGGCCCCCCAGGAAAGAGGAGAAGTAGCACTGGCCGGAAAACGAGAAGCAGAGCGCGCCGTGGATGAAGCACTCGATCTCGGCGCGGCTCTCCGCCACGATGGTCTTGATCTCGTCGATGTGCAGTTCCCGGGCGAGCACCACCCGCTCGAAGCCGAGCTCCTCCAGCTGCCGCACGCCCAGGGAGTTGTGGATGGTCATCTGCGTGGATGCGTGCAGCGGGATGCCGGGGAAGTATTCGCGGGCCAGGCGGGCGACCGCCATATCCTGCAGGATCACGCCGTCGATCCGCATCGATTCGAGGCTGGAGAGGGTGTCAATTAACTGGGGAAGTTCGTTCTCCTTGACCAGCGTGTTCAGGGTGACGTAGACCTTCTTGCCGTGGTGGTGTGCGTAGGTGGTCATCCGCTCCATCTGGGAGAGCGTGAAGTTCTTGGCCTTGGCGCGGGCCGAGAATTCTCGCAGGCCGGCGTACACCGCGTCGGCGCCTTTTTCCATGGCGGCGAAAAACGCTTCGAGGGATCCTGCCGGCGAGAGAAGTTCAGGCTTTACGGGGAGTGCTGCTTTCACATTAGTAGACATCCGCATAGAGTACCGGAAGGGGTAGAAAGGGTCAAGCGGTCATTAAGACGGTCGGGACGGGTGGTTTATGAGAGAAAGGCGCTCCATGAGTGAAGGGGGCGCCAGGAGACAAGGAGGAAAGGCGCTATCTAAGGCTGCTGAGTCATGAGGCATGGGAACGAAGAGGGAAGGGGACGAGAAGAGGGAAGGGTGGCGCCATCAGAAAGTCCCCCTTTGAAAAAGGGGGATTTAGGGGGATTTGCTTTCAGCCTTTGCAAGGCTCAGAGCCAGAGGCAAATCCCCCCCGCTTCCCCTTCGTCAAAGGGGGGAGAAAAGAGGCTACTTCCCTTGGATCGGCAGGTACTTATAACGGCTGCGCTTTTTGGTGAGCTCCGCCAGGGCGTAAAGATCGGACTGGGAGATCATCCAGACGCCGTCTTCTTTCTTGAGCCTGACCCCCCTGGTCACGAATTCGGTGCCGGGGATGCTGCGGTCGAAGCCAAGCCGTGCCCGCACGGTGGCGGCCCGTTCGCTGCTCATGGAGACCCGCGCCTCCTGCATCTTCTCCCAGCAGCAGGCGGGGCGGCGCGGGGCCGAGGCGAGCGCCTTGGCGAACTGCTCTTTGCTCTGCCGGCTGGTCGCGGTCCGCTCGAACAGCTCGTTATACCTGCCGTCCCGCCACAGGTCCAGGATGAGTTCGAAGTCGCGCAGGACTTCCTGCTCGGAGACGGCGGGGGGCTGGGTGACGATGGCTCGCCTGCGGGCCTGGGCCGGGTCGGCGGAGCAAAGGCCGGCCATGAAAGAGGCGAAAAGCACGAAAACTGCCAGACAGTGGCGGGTGGATCCTTCGGGCCTTTCGTGGCTTTCGTGGCTGCTGTTTCCGCGTGGTCGCATGGGCGCCTCCTTTAAGAGCAAATGCGCCTATCTTACCGCAAATGTCAGCGAGGGCCAGTTAGGCGGCTGCGACATTGTTCCTGCCCAAAAGGCAAATCCCCCCTCGCCCCCCTTTGATAAAGGGGGGTGGGAGACTTTTTCTGCCTGCTGAAGGCAGGAGCGGAGCAGTGGATGTTACAGGGTGCGGTCGGCTGCGTCCGCGAACAGCTTCATTTTCTCCATCAGTGCCGCGAATTTCTTGGGCTTCAGCGACTGGGGGCCGTCGGAGGAGGCGCGCTCGGGATCGGGATGGACTTCGATGATGAGGCCGTCGGCTCCCGACGCCACTGCCGCGTAGGACATGGGGGCGATGTAGTGGTAGTTGCCGGTGGCATGGGAGGGGTCGATCACGACCGGCAGATGGGTCTTGCTCTTCAGGACCGGCACGGCGGAGAGGTCGAGCGTGTTGCGGGTGGCTGTTTCGAAGGTGCGGATGCCGCGCTCGCACAGGATGACCGACTGGTTCCCTTCGCTCATGATGTACTCGGCGCTCATCAGGAATTCCTGGATGGTCATCGACATGCCGCGCTTCAAAAGGATCGGCTTCTTGATCTGGCCGACCTTTTTCAGGAGGGCGAAGTTCTGGGCGTTTCTGGCGCCGATCTGCAGCATGTCCGCGTAGGAAGCGACCAGGTCGACCGTGTCGGGGTCGATCACCTCGGTGACGAAGGGGAGTCCGGTCAGCTCGCGCGCCTTGGCCAGCAGTTTCAGACCCTCCTCCTCCAGCCCCTGGAACGAGTAGGGAGAAGTGCGCGGCTTGAAGGCGCCGCCCCTGAGCATCTGGGCCCCTGCCGCCTTGACCGCCTGGGCGGACTCGATGATCTGCTGCTCGCTTTCCACCGAACAGGGGCCTGCCATCACGATCAGTTCCTTGCCGCCGATGGCCAGGGTGTCGGTGATGGGCACCACGCTCGCTTCCTTCTTCACTTCACGCGAGGCAAGCTTGTACGGCTGCAGGATGGGGACCACGCTCTCGACTCCCGGCATCGACTCGATCGACTGCAGGACGCTCTTGCCCCTCTCGTCTCCGACCGCCCCGATCACGTCGCGGGTGGTGCCGCGGATGATGTGCGGCTTGTAGCCCAGTTCCTTGATCCTCTTGGTAACTTCGTCCCTGTCCTTCTTTGCCGCTCCCGCTTTCATGACGACGATCATATCCGCTCTCCTTTGGTTTCCGAAAAGCGAAGGGCCGGAAGGTTTCCCCCCCGGCCCTGTGTCGTCTCATCTATGGTTCGAAACCGCAAAGGGGGGGAGGATCCTGTCCCACCCCGGCTTTCGGTTCGTTAATTTAGTCTGCCAGCTTGCCTAAATTAAACCTCTACCCGGGGTGTCGGCCTAAAATAAAAGCCGCACCAAAAGTAGAAGTTAAAAAAGGAAAAATAGCTGGTCGTGATCATGGCCTCACTATGTGCCAGTTTATGCCAGACATGTCAAGCAAAAAACCGTGCCCAATCGGATCAGATTGTTTGACAATGCTGGGGCTTTCCGCTAATTTGACCCGAACACGCGACAGTAGCCGCTCTATGGTTCAATCGAAAAGCTATCGCGTTTCCGAATGAGCTCGCCTCGTAGTGGCTGCTGAAAGGATATAGTTTGGCCATCAGCTGCACCAAAAAGGTCCTCCCGAACGGGCTGCGCCTGGTTTCGGTCGAGATGCCGCACCTGCACAGCGCCGAAATCGCCATTTACGTAAAGGCCGGAGGCCGCAACGATACCCCCGGCAAAGCCGGTATCTCCCACTTCCTGGAACACATGCTGTTCCGCGGTTCCCGGGAGTTCGCCAGCAGTCTCGAGCTGGAGATCGCTTTCGAGGCCATCGGCGGCAGCGTCAACGCGGCGACCGACGAGGAGACCACCTGCTACTTTTCCCGGGTCCATCCCGAACAGATCGCGGAAGGGATCCGGCTGTTCTCGTCCATGCTGCTGCACCCGACCCTGGAAGGGATCGAGATCGAGAAGCGGATCATCACCGAGGAGGCGCTCGAGGATATCAACGAGCGCGGCGACGAGACCAATCCCAGCAATCTCTGCAGCAAGCTGCTCTGGCCGGGGCACCCGCTCGGCATGCCGACCATCGGCTACCTGGAGACCATCCGCGGCTTCAGCGAAGAGGACCTGAGAGCGTACCTGGCGGACTTCTACACCCCCTCCAACGTTCTGATCGTCGCCGCCGGCAAGCACGATGCCGCGCGCTTCTTCGTCGCCTGCCAAGAGCACTTTGCCGGATGGAGCGGACCGCAGGCGCCCGCGCCCCTGCCGGCCAGTGAGCAGCAGGAGGAACCCCGCTCGCTGTTCGTCAAGGACAGCGACAGCCAGGTGAACCTGCAGATCGCCTTCCGAGGTTTCTCGAGGACCGATCCCCGCCTCATGGGAGTGAGGCTGATCAGGCGGATCCTGTGCGGCGGGGGAAGTTCCCGGCTGCACCTCTCCCTGAGGGAGAAACTTGGCATCGTCTACTCCGTCGACGCCTCGCTTTCCGCCTACGAGGAGACCGGGGCCTTTGCCATCGAGCTCGCCACCGCCCCGGAAAACCTGGTGCTGGCTGTCTCCGAGGTGTTGCGGGAGGTAAAGTCGCTGGCTCTGGAGGAGATGGATCAGGCGGAGTTGAAGCGGGTGAAGGAGGGCTACTTCTTCGACCTCGAATACAGCAGCGACTCCACCTACGAGATGCAGGTCCGTTACGGGTGGGGAGAGCTGATGCAGATCGTCAAGTCCATCGACGAGGACCGCGCCGAGGCCGCGGCCATCGATGCCGTCCATATCCAGCAGACCGCCCGCGGCCTGTTCGCACCGGCCAATATCAACCTGGTCGCCGTCGGCCCCTGGAAAGCGGGGAGCCGGAAGGCGGTGGAGAAGCTGATCAGGGAGTACCAGAAGGGGTGGTAGCGGGTCCCGAGGCGGAAAGATACGGCAAATCCCCCCTTGCCCCCCTTTGCCAAAGGGGGGATATGAAGGATATACAGCAGTTGCAGGAGAATAGATGAATACAGCAATACTTCTCATGGCACACGGCAGCAGGGTTTCCGAGGCAAACGATGCGGCGCGCGAGATCGCGGCACGCGTGAAGAAAATGACCGGTTTCGATATCGTCGAGGTCGCCTTCCGCGAGCAGCATCTGCCCAACATCCAGCAGGGGGTCGACAGCTGCGTGGCGCAAGGGGCGACCAGGATCCTGCTGGTGCCCTATTTCCTCTACATGGGGGCGCACGTGCTCGAGGATCTGCCTGAAGAGCTGGCCGAGGCGAAGAAGCGTCATCCCGGGGTGGAAATGGTGCTGGGCAAGCATCTGGGCGTGCACAACAAGCTGGCCGAGATCGTGGTCGAGCGGATCGCCGAGAGCCTTACCGAGCAAAGGTGGCACTGATGTCGGTGCACCTGAGCCCCGAGCAGATCGAGGCGGAGTCGTTCAGGATTATCGAGGCGGAACTGGGGCCGCACGCGTGGTCGGCGCAGGAGTGGCCGATCGTCCGTCGTGCCATCCATACCAGTGCCGACTTCGATTATGCCCGGACCATGCAGATCGCCGGCGGCGCCGTCGCCAGCGGCATCGAAGCGCTGAAAAGCGGCTGCGGCATCGTGACCGATACCACCATGATCATCTCGGGGATCAACAAGCAGCGGCTGGGCACCTTTGGGGCGCCGGTCTCCTGTTTCGTGGCGGACCCCGAGGTCGCCGCCCAGGCCAAGGCCCGCCAGGTCACCCGTTCCATCATGGCCATGCGCAAGGGGGCAGCCGACCGCAGAAACGGCATCTTCGTGATCGGCAACGCACCGACCGCCCTTTTCGAGCTGATCAGGCTCATTCGTGAAGGGCAGGTAGTCCCCCGACTGGTGGTCGGGCTGCCGGTAGGATTTGTAGGCGCCGCCGAGAGCAAGGAGGCGCTCAGGGAGTTGGGCCGGGAATACCCGGACCTTCCCTTTATTACCAACGTCGGCCGCAAGGGTGGGTCGAATGTCGCCGCCGCGGTGATGAACGCCATCCTGATCCAGGCGGCCGGCTGATTTCCCGGCACAGTCAGTGCCCGGCCAGGCAAGGCGCCCGGCCGCAACCGAAGGAAAGAGAACACCCTTCGGGTTGAAGCAATGACGAATTCAATGTCTGGCTGTAATGCGAAGTGTCTGTAAGCGGACTCCATTGGATTGAGCCTATGAGCGGGAAGACACTCAAATATGGCTACACCACCGGCACCTGTGCCGCTGCCGCCGTCAAGGCGGCCGCACAGATGCTGCGTGACCAGGTCATGGTCCACGAAGTGGAGCTGAGGCTTCCCTGCGGCGAGACCGCGCGCTTTGCCATCCAGGGGGGGCGCCTGCACGACAACACCGCGACCTGTTATGTGATCAAGGACGCCGGCGACGACCCGGACGTGACCAACGGGGCCGAGGTTCACGCGCACCTGCAGATAGACTTTTTCACCAAGCACCGCCTGATCATCCAGGGCGGCACCGGCATCGGCAAGGTAACCAAGCCGGGGCTGGCCGTGCCGGTCGGGGGGTGGGCGATCAACCCGGTACCTCGCAGGATGATCACCGAGGTGGTGAAGGAAGTCTTCGCCCTCCGCTGCGTGCCGGCAACCCTCACCGTCACCGTAAGCATCCCCAACGGCGAAGAGCTGGCCAAGAAGACCATCAACGAACGGCTGGGCATCGTGGGCGGCCTCTCCATCCTTGGCACCAGCGGCATCGTCAAACCGATCTCCACCAAGGCCTGGACCGACACCGTCGACACCTCGATCAACGTCGCCTTAGCCTGCGGCTCGCAGGTCGTCGTCCTTTCCACCGGCAGAACCTCGGAAATGGCCGCCCAGCAGCACCTCTCGGACATGGCCGGGCTCAAGGCCGAGTCCTACATCATGATGGGCGACCACTTTGGTTACTCCATCAGGAGCTGCGCGGAACGGGGCGTGCCGCAGGTCATCGTCGCCGGTCAGTTCGCCAAGATGGTCAAGATCGCCTGCGGCCACCAGCAGACCCACGTAACATCTTCCGAACTCGATCTGGGCATGGTGGCCGAGTGGCTGAAGGTTTCGCCCGAGCTGGCCCACCTCGAGCCGCTGGCCCGCAGCGCCAATACGGCGCGTCATCTGCTGGAGGCATCGGGTTACGATGCGAGGCTGATCGACCTGGTGTGCAAGAAGGCCGCGCAGGTATGCGCCGAGGCCGCCCCCGAGGTTGAGAGCCGGATCTTCCTGGCCGGCTACGACGGCGAGCAGCTGTACTTCGGATGACGGTCGCTCCCATTAAGTCCCCCTTTGCGAAGGGGGATTTAGGGGGATTTGTTTTGGCCGGAGTGGTTACTGGTAACTTTTGGAAGCAGAACTAACGGCAATGCAAAGGCAAATCCCCCCCTGCCTCCCTTTATCAAAGGGGGGGAGCGGGTAGTGGGGGGGCTTCATTTTAGGGAACCGTTCCCACCGCGTCCCCTCCCCTTCAAGGGGAGGGACAGGGTGAGGATGGGTTTTGGTCGTGCGGCCCGTGGTAATGAAAGGTTCGAAGGAGCGGCTATGTCAGCACAGAAGATCTATTTGGTCGGCGCCGGGATCGAGGGATGGGAAGGCTTCGGCAAGCAGGCGCTGGAAGTGATCAACGGCGCCGAGGTGCTGATCGGCCACAAGCGCCTGTTGGACATCTTCCCCGAGTTCAAGGGTGAAAAGCGCGCTCTCGGCGATCTCCCGGAAATGATGGAGTATCTGAAGAGCACCGACAAGCGGACCGTCGTGCTCGGTTCCGGTGATCCCAACTTCTTCGGAGTGGCCCGTTTTCTGCTCAGGAACCTGCCCAAGGAGCGGATCGAAATCTATCCGAACGTGACCAGCGTCCAGTACGCCTTTGCCAGGATCAAGGAGCCCTGGGACGATGCCACCTTCGTCTCGGTGCACGGCAGGGGGATCAAGCCGGCGCTGGACCGGATCATCGCCTCCGAGAAGATCGCCATCCTCACCGACAGCGTCAACACCCCCGCCGTCATCGGCAAGGAACTGATCCGCCGCGGTGCCGAAGGGTACGAGGCTTGGGTCTGCGAGGACCTGGGGCTTTCCGGCGAGAAATTCACCAAGACCGATGTCAGGGGGCTCTCCGAACTCTCCTGCTCCCCGCTCAACATCCTGATCCTGATCAAGACCTGGGAACCGAACCTGCAGAACTACCCGATGATCGGCATCCGCGACGAGGAGTTCGCCACCGCCAAGAAGCTGATCACCAAGGAAGAGGTGCGCGCGGTAACCCTTGGCAAGCTGCAGCTGCAGGACGACCTGGTGATGTGGGACATCGGTGCCGGCAGCGGCTCCGTCAGCATCGAGGCCGGCAACCTGATGCCCAACGGGCGCATCTTCGCACTGGAGAAGAATCCCCAGTACCTGAGCTTTTTGAAGGACAACCTCAAAAAGTTCGTGGCCAAGAACGTCGTCGTCATCGAGACTTTTGCGCCCGAGGGGCTGGAGGAGCTTCCCGATCCCGACCGCGTCTTCATCGGCGGCTCCGGAGGGCTGCTGGAAGAGATCATCGAAGCAGTGGACAAGCGGCTGAAGCCGGAAGGATTCATCGTCATCAACGCCGTCACCCTTGATACCCTGACCAAGTCGGTGGAATTCCTGGAGGATCACGGCTACACCGTCGAGGTCACCTGCGTCAACATCGCCAAGACCCGCTCGCTTACCGAGTACAAGATGTTCGCTGCCCACAACCCCGTCTACGTGATCACCGCCTGGAAAGGGGAGGAGTAGTGGCTGTAATTTACGCCGTAGGCGTGGGACCCGGCGATCCGGAGCTGTTGACCAGGAAGGCGGAGCGGATCCTCAGGAGCGTCGATGTGATCTGCGCTCCGACCGGTGCGGCTGAAGCCGGCAGTTACGCCCTCTCCATCGTGGAGGAGTTCATCGACCGCAGCCGGCAGGAAGTGCTGGTCCAGCTCTTCCCGATGGTGAAGGACCAGCAGGGGCTGGACCCGTTCTGGGAGCAGGCGGCCGACCAGGTCGCCGAACGTGTGGCCGCGGGCAAAGACGTGGCCTTCATAACCATTGGCGATCCCTTCCTCTATTCCACCTATCTCTACATCCACAGGATCCTGCTCGCCAAATATCCCGACATCAGGATAGAGGTGGTGCCCGGCATCTCCAGCATCCTCGCCTCCTCGGCGGTCTCCGGCACTCCGCTTGGTCTGGGCGCCGAGCGGATCGCCATCCTCCCTGCGACCTATGAGAATGCCGAACTGAAGCGGACGCTGGAAGAATTCGACACGGTGATCCTGATGAAGGTGAACCGGGTATTCGACCGGGTCTATTCCGTCCTGAAGGAGCTTGGGCTGGAGCAGCGTGCAGCTTTTGTAAGGCGGGTCGGCTCCAGCGAAGAAGAAGTGCACTTCGATCTGGCCGCCCTGGCAGGGAAAAAGCTGGACTACCTCTCCATGCTGATCGTCAGGAAGAACCAGCTCTAACCCCCTGCGTTGCCATTACATCTCTACCCATCACTGCGGTCGCCTCTCTTCTGGGAGGCCCTGCCCATGAAGTGCCTTCCGGTCAAGGGGAGGGGCAGGGTGGGGATGGGTTCCTAAAGGTGCTCTCGTGAATTCTCCTGCAACCAAAATCCATTTTGTCGGAGCCGGCCCCGGCGACGCCGAACTGATCACCGTCAAAGGCGCACGCCTGCTGCGCGAGGCCGATGTGGTCGTCTATGCGGGAAGCCTGGTCGACCTCGAGCTGGTGAAGACCTACGCCGGCAACGCGAGGATCTACGACTCAGCCGGCATGAACCTGGAAGAGACCACCTCCGTGCTCGCCCAGTCGGCTCTGGACGGACTCAAGGCAGTCCGGCTGCACACCGGCGACCCCTCCATTTACGGCGCGATCCAGGAGCAGATGGAGGAACTGGACAGGCTGGGGATCGAGTACGAAGTGGTGCCGGGGGTGACCAGCGCCTTCGCTGCCGCCGCCACCTTGAAGCAGGAGTTGACCCTTCCCGAGGTCTCGCAGACGGTGATCATCACGCGGCAGGCCGGCCGGACCCCGGTGCCGGACCGTGAGAAACTCTCCGAGATCGCGCGGGTCGGAGCGACGCTCCTCATCTACCTCTCGGTCTCCATGATCGACAAGGTGGTGGAGGAGTTGTTGCAGGGGGCCTACACTGCCGAGACGCCGGTTGCCGTGGTGGCCCGGGCATCCTGGCCGGACGAGCAGGTGGTGGAAGGGACGCTCTCCGACATTGCTGCCAAGGTAAAAGAGGCGGGGATCGCCAAGCAGGCGCTGATTGTGGTAGGCGACGTGCTTCGTGCGCGGGCCGAGGGGATGCGCGCGAAATCACTTCTCTACGATAAAGGTTTCTCCCACGGTTGCAGGAAAGGGATCGTAACCTGACGGACGCCTTACACCCTCGCCGTTCGGGAGAGGGTGGGCGGGTGAAGGAAGTCCCGCTGTAGTGGTTTTCTCGGAGCGTGAATTGTGACTTCCTCACCGGACAGCCATGGCGGGATGAGGCGTGGCGTCCTCGCCGGGAACCTTTCAGATGAGTAGATCTATGCGCCTAGCCATCATCGCCATAACCGAAAACGGTGCCCGTATGGGAGCCTCCCTGCACCGGTCCATCCCCGGCAGCACCCTCTTCGTCCTCGAAAAGCATGTGGGCGCCTCAGCACTTTCGTCCTCTCAAGGACCGTTCCCCATCACGTTCCCTCCCCTTCAAGGGGAGGGACAGGGTGGGGATGGGGTTAGGGTGCACCCCTTCACCTCTTCCCTGCGTGAACTGGTCAAGGGGCTGTGGCCTGCCTATGCCGGATTCATCTTCATCATGGCGACCGGCATCGTAGTCCGGACCATTGCGCCTCTTCTGCGCTCGAAGGACCAGGACCCGGCGGTGGTGGTGATCGACGATGCCGGCCGCTTTGCCGTCTCGCTCCTCTCCGGCCATCTTGGCGGCGCCAACGAGCTCGCCCGGCGCTGTGCAGAACTTTCTGGCGGTACTCCGGTCATCACGACGGCGACAGATGCCAACGATTTACCATCCTTCGACATGCTGGCGAAAGAGCATGGCTGGCTGATCGAGGACCTCTCCCACATCAAGGTGTTGAACGCCATGCTGCTGGAAGGAAAAGAGATAGCGGTAGTCGATTATGACGGTGCCGTAAAGAGGTATTGCGCTGGAAAAGGACGGCTCACCTTCCACCCCGACATCGAGAGCGCTATTGGGAGCGGCGCGGATGGAATGCTGCTTGTCACCAACCGGGTTTTTGGCGAACATCCGCTTTCGGACCGGACCCTGGTGCTGCGGCCTCTGAACCTCTGCCTGGGGATCGGCTGCAACCGGGGCACCTCCGCGGAGGAGATCGCCTCGGTGGTGAATACGAACCTTGACAGGCTCTCGCTTTCCACCCGGAGCGTGAAGTCCATCGCCACCGCCTTGGCCAAGCAGGATGAGGCGGGGCTGCTCACGTTTGCCGAACAGGCGGGGCTTCCCATTCGCGTCTTCACCAGCGAAGAGTTGAATGATGTTGTCGTGCCGTCCCCTCCATCGGAGCACGCCTTTGCTGCGATTGGCGCCAAGGGGGTGGCGGAGCCTGCTGCGCTGCTGGCTTCCGGCGGGGGAAGGCTCCTACTCCACAAGGTGAAGGCTGGTAATGTCACCTTGGCCATCGCGGAGGAACCCCATCCTCACCCCGGCCCTCCCCTTGAAGGGGAGGGAGCGTTTGTAGGAGAGGATTGCGCTTATTAGCACGGAGCAACCAGAGACTGGTGTAACTATAGCCCCCTGCCTGGCACGTCCCCTCCCCTTCAAGGGGAGGGGCAGGGTGAGGATGGGGTTATCATTTTTTGATGAGGTTTTTAATGTCCAAGCTGTTCGTAGTAGGTATCGGTCCCGGCGGCCTCAACCATATGACGTTCGAGGCCCGTGAGGCCATCGACCACGCTGACGTGGTGGTTGGCTACAAGACCTACCTTGATTTCATAGAGCCCCTTCTCGCCGCCAAGGAGGTTGTCTCCTCAGGCATGATGCGTGAGGTTGAGCGCTGCACCGAGGCTCTCGACATCGCCGCTTCCGGCAAAACGGTCGCCCTCGTCTCCAGCGGCGACGCAGGTATCTACGGCATGGCAGGCCTCGCGCTGGAACTCGCCGAGGGTGCCGATTCTCCCTATCGAAAGGTCGAGATCGTCGTCGTCCCCGGCGTGTCTGCAGTGCAGGCGGCCGCCTCCGTTTTGGGTGCGCCGCTCATGCACGACTTCGCAGTCATCTCGCTCTCCGACCTGATGACCCCGCTCGATACCATCAGGAAGAGGCTGAAGGCCGCCGCCGAGGCGGACTTCGTGGTAGCGCTCTACAACCCCCGCAGCAAGGGGCGCGTCACCCAGATCGAGGAAGCGGCCGAGATTCTCATTGCCGCCCGTGGCACCGATGTCCCGGTCGGCATCGTCAGAAACGCCTGCCGGGACGGCGAGGAACGCATCGTCACCACGCTGGGCGAGATGCTTGCCCATCCGATCGACATGTTCTCCATCGTCATCATCGGTAACGCCACCACCCGCATCTCCGCTGATGGACGGATCATCACTCCGCGGGGATACGAAAGGCGGCGGCTGGCTTCCCGCGAAACCGACGTCCCGGTCGACGCCGCGGCGCCCCTGGCCGACCCTCGCGCCCTCATGTTTTGCGGCACTGGTTCCGATGTCGGCAAGTCCGTGATCACCGCCGGCTTCTGCCGGATCCTCAAGCGGCGCGGCATCTCGGTCGCCCCCTTCAAGTCCCAGAACATGGCGCTCAATTCAGCGGTGACCCCTGAAGGCGGCGAGATCGGGCGCGCGCAGGGTGTGCAGGCCGAGGCGTGCGGCATCCTGCCCCACACCGACATGAACCCGGTGCTCCTGAAGCCCAACTCCGAAACCGGCAGCCAGGTCATCGTGCAGGGACGGGTAGTGCGCAACATGGGGGTGAAGGAATACAACGCCTACAAGCCGGAGGCTTTCCTGAAGGTGCGGGAGAGCTTCGAGCGGCTGAAAAACGGCTACACCTTCATCGTTATGGAAGGGGCAGGAAGCATCGCGGAGATCAACCTGCGTGCCCATGACATCGCCAATCTGAAGGTCGCCGGGATGGCGGGCGCCCCGGTGATCCTGATCGCCGATATCGACCGCGGCGGCGTCTTCGCGCAGATCGTCGGCACCATCGAGCTGCTGACTCCCGAAGAGAAGGCGATGGTGAAGGGGGTCATCATCAACAAGTTCCGCGGTGACGCCTCCCTGCTCAAATCCGGGATTGAGCTGGTCGAGGAGCGGACCGGTATTCCGGTACTGGGTGTGCTCCCCTGGTTTTCGGGGCCATCGCTCCCCGAGGAGGACAGCGTTGCCCTGCAGAAAAAAGTAACCGAGCCTGGGGCGGCCGCCACCGGGGGACTGCGGATCGGCGTGGTGCGCCTGCCGAGGATTTCCAACTACACGGACTTCGATGCCCTTGCGGCGGAGCCGGATGTGGCCCTTTCCTACCTCGCGTCCGCCGAGGCGATCGAATCGCTGGACCTGCTGATCCTGCCTGGCAGCAAGTCGACCCTTGCAGACCTCTCCTTCCTGAAAGAGAACCGGATGTTCGACGCCATCAGTAATTTCCGGGGAGAGATCTTCGGAATCTGTGGCGGGTACCAGATGCTTGGCAACCGGGTCCTTGATCCGCACCGGGTGGAATCGGACCTCACCGAGCTGCCCGGGCTGGGCCTGCTGGATGTCGAAACGACCATGTTGGAGAATAAGCAGACCCATCTGGTGGAAGCAACCCTGCTGGCGGCGGGACAGGAAATCGCCCCCAACTGCGGTCATTCCATCACCGGATACGAAATTCATATGGGGGAGACCGTTCTTGGCTCCTGCGCACGCCCCTTCGCACGGATAGATACCCGTTCCGGCGGCGAGGCCGGCCTCGCGGACGGGGCCGTTTCCGCGGACGGGAGAATTGTCGGTACCTATCTGCATGGCGTGTTCGACAACCGCTCGTTCAGGACCGCATTCCTGAACAGGATCCGCCGTGCAAAGGGGCTGCCGGTGCAGGCCGAGGCCGCTCCGGCCGTCGATCCCTTTGACGCGCTGGCAGCCCACATGGAGAAGCATCTGGACATGGAGCGGATCTTCGAGATCTGCGGGCCGACGGTCTTTAACCTCCCAGTCTGAGCAGGGGAGTTCATTCCCTTTTGCTAGGGGCCTTTAACTTCCCCCTTTCGCAAAGGGGGATTGAGGGGGATTTGCTTTGCTTATCCCTTCGCTCAGACCGCGCAGCAGACAGAAACCTTAGAGGCAAATCCCCCCTAGCCCCCCTTTGTTAAAGGGGGGGATGACGTTTCGCTGGAGACCGGGAGCCGAAGAGTGGGCCGGGGACATGGGATCACAAACGTTCGGGGACATGGGTTACACATGTTCGGGGACATAGGTGACACTTCGATTTCGCTAAGCAGGTGTTGATGGAGTTCATCCAAAAAGATATCGCCATCGTGCTGGCGGCGGTCGTTCTTGACCTCGTGCTGGGCGATCCCCGCGTTTTGCCTCATCCGGTGGTGGCCATCGGCCGGCTGATCAGCTTTCTGGAGGCGGGGGTGCGCAGGCTTTTCAGCAACCTGCGACTGGCTGGCGTCGTCCTCCTTGCCACCACCGTCGGTCTCACCTACGCCGTTGCCGCACTCCTGCTGAAGGCCGCCTATGCCATCTCGACGGAAGCTGGCCTGCTCCTGAGCGTGTACATAGCCTGGGTCAGCCTGGCCGCGCGCTCGCTGCACGTGGAGTCGGCCAAGGTGGTTACGGCCCTGAAGGGGGGGGATCTGGCCGGCGCCCGCACTGCACTTTCCTGCATAGTGGGGCGGGAGACCGCCCATCTCGACGAGCCCGAGATCGTCAGGGGCGCGGTGGAGACGGTGGCGGAGAACACCGGCGACGGGGTGATAGCCCCTTTGTGCTACCTGCTGATCGGCGGGCCGCCGCTGGCCATCGCCTACAAGGCCGTCAACACGCTCGATTCCATGGTCGGCTACAAGAATGACCGCTATCTGGAGCTCGGCTGGGCCTCGGCCCGCTTCGACGATCTCGCCAACTGGATTCCGGCGCGCCTGACCGCTCTTCTGATGGTGCTTGCCTCTCCTTTTTGCGCCCTGAGCGGCAGGGGGGCCTGGCGGATCATGCGCCGGGACTGCCATAATCATTCCTCGCCAAACAGCGGCTTTCCCGAAGCGGCGGCTGCCGGTGCGCTCGGGGTGCAGCTCGGGGGCGCCAACCGCTACTTCGGAAAGATAGTGGAGAAGCCGACCATCGGCGATGCGGCCGCTCCTCTTTCGGTCGGCGTCTATGCCGGCGTGGTCCGGTTGATGTACTGCAGCGAAATGTTGCTGGTGGCAGGGTGGCTGGCCCTGCGAATGGCCCTGAGATAATCAGATTTTGGATCGCCTGCCGGCGTAATAAAGGAACTTCACCTATGTCGACCTTCCACGAACACGGTGGCAACGTCTTCGCCGTCGCCAGGGCGCTGGGGCTGCAGCC
>DATFAB010000016.1:0-26253 GCA_035255025.1 Geomonas sp. | reverse complement strand
GTTGCCACGTCAAAGTCCCCCTTTGAAAGAGGAGGATTTAGGGGGATTTGCCTTCAGCTGCCAGCTGTGCGCCCCCCCCCAGACCTCCGGGAAACCTTTTCCCTCGCCCTCCGGGAGAGGGTGCCCGAAGGGCGGGTGAGGGAACTCTGCGCCGGCCCCCTGTTCGTCCGGGCACTTGTCTTCGGCACATCGGGCTTCCCTCACCCTAACCGTCCCCGCAGTGAGAGGGGACTCTCGGACAGGACCAGGGCACACCACCTGCAGCCTCACGCCGCCTCGGCCTCCACCGACTCGACGAGGTGCGGCACGTCCAGGATGAGCGCCACCGAGCCGTCTCCCAGGATGGTGGCGCCCGAGATCCCCTCCACGTTCTTGTAGGCCCTCCCCAGCGACTTGATCACCGTCTGGTGCTCGCCGATCACGTTGTCGACCACCAGGCCGACCCGGTTGCCGTTCACCTGGGTAATCACGATCTGCTCGATATCGGGAGGGGAGCCTGCGATCTCGAAACGCTTGCGCAGCGGGATGTAGGGGACCAGGGTTTCCCGCACCTGGGCGATGTTCCTGCCATGCGAGCGGGCCAGGTCCTCGCGGGTGAGCTCCACGCACTCGTCCACCAAGGAGAGCGGCAGCATGAAGGAGTCACCGCCCACCTTGACCAGCAGGCTTTCGATGATGGCCAGGGTGAGCGGGATGCGGACCGTGATGGTGGTCCCCTGGCCGCGCACGCTGGCGATTTCGATGGAGCCGCGCAGGGCCTCGATGGCCTTTTTCACGACATCCATCCCCACCCCGCGCCCGGATACCGAAGAGATCTGCTTGGCGGTCGAGAAGCCGGGAGCGAAGATCAGGCCGAAAAGCTCCTTCTCGGGGAGCTCCGCCCCGGCCGCCAGCAATCCCTTCTCCAGCGCCTTGGCGCGGATGGCTTCCCTGTCCAGCCCGCCGCCGTCGTCCTCGATGGTGATCAGCACGCTGTCGCCGGAATGGAGCGCTGCCAGGTGCACCCTCCCCTGCCGCGCTTTCCCCTTCTCCAGGCGCAGTTCGGGAAGCTCGATGCCGTGATCGATGCTGTTCCTGATCAGGTGCACCAGCGGGTCGTTGAGCCTCTCGATCACCGTCTTGTCGAGTTCGGTCTCGGCCCCCTCGGTGGTCAGCTCTATCTCCTTGCCAAGCTCGGCGGAAAGATCGCGCACCAGCCGCTTGAACTTGCTGAAGGTGGAACCGATCGGCAGCATCCTGATGTTGAGGGCGCTGTCCCTGAGTTCTGCGGTCAGCCGCTCGACCTCCTCGGCTATGGCGGAAAGCTCGGCGTCGGCGCGCCCGCTGGCGGTTTGCGATAGGCGAGCCTGCACGGTGACCAGCTCTCCCACCAGGTTGACCAGCAGGTCCAGCCGTTCGGCCGGCACCCCGGACGCTGGAAGATGCCTCGGCCGTCTGCTTTTCCTGCCGGAGTTCCTTGACGTGCTGCTGTTCGACCAGCGCCGCCTCCAGGCGGGCCTCCTGCACGATCCCCTCTGCCACCGCCAGCTCGCCGAACCGCCTCTGCTGGGCGAGCACCGCGTCCATCTCGGCCTTGCTGATGTCGCCGCGCTCCACCAGGATATCCCCCAGCTTCTTGTCGTGGTCCGGGATCTCCTCGATCTTTAGCTCGCAGTCGTCCTCCACGAAGATGAAGACGTCGCGGATGGCATTCTCCCCCCGGTCCGTCGTGAGGATGATGTCCCAGCTGACGTTACAGCCTGCGGGATCTATCTTGTCAAGGGGGGGAAAGCCTCCGGTCTCCGCCATCACGCTGCAGGTGCCGAGCTCTTTCAGCTCTGCCAAAAGGGTGAGGGGATTGCTGCCGCAGGCGAAGATGTCGCGGTTGGGGACGAAACGGATACGGTAGGTGAGCTGGGCGCCGGGGACCTGCTTCTGCTTCTGCGCCTTCGCTTCCACGTTGACTGGAGGTTGTGCCTGGTAACCGGCCAGCTGGCGCAGCCCCGAGATGATGCGGAAGCGCTCCTGCACATCGGCTCCCCCGCCCCCAACCGACCCGTCCAGCATGGACCTGATCTGGTCTCTTGCCTCCAGGGTCAGGTTGACCAGGGGCTTGGAGACCTGGAGCCTGCCGTTTCTCACCATGTCGAAGATGGTCTCCACTTCGTGGGTGAAGGCCGCGATGTCGTCGAAGCCGAACATGGCGCCCGACCCCTTGATGGTGTGCATGGCGCGGAACACCCGTCCGATCAGCTCGCTGTCGTCCGGCCGTTCCTCCAGCTCAAGCAGAGAGCTCTCCAGCTCGGCGAGCAGCTCGTAGGCCTCTTCCTTGAACGCCTGCCGGTGGACGTCGATCATCCCAGCACCTTCTTCACCACCGCCATCAGCTGTTCCGGTTTGAAGGGCTTGACGATCCAGCCTGTCGCCCCTGCCGCCTTCCCTTCCTGCTTGCGCGCGTCCTGGGACTCGGTCGTCAGCATGACGATGGGAATGAACTTGCAGGACGGCAGGGCGCGGGCCCCCTTGATCAGCCCGATACCGTCGAGGTTGGGCATGTTCAGGTCGGTGATCAGCATGTCGACTTTGCAGCTCCCCAGTTTCTGCAGGGCATCCTTGCCGTCCACCGCCTCCACCACCTCGTAGCCCCCCTGCCTCAGGGTGAAGGCCACCATCTGCCTGACACTCGCCGAATCGTCTGCCGTCATGATTACCTTAGCCATTACTACTCTCCTATTACCCAGATACAGCTGCTCGTTTTGTCGCGGCCGCATCCCGCATGCCGCTGAAAGCCGGCCTCGGCCGTCATCTTTTTCAGC
Organism: Geomonas sp.; assembly: GCA_035255025.1. GTDB lineage: Bacteria > Desulfobacterota > Desulfuromonadia > Geobacterales > Geobacteraceae > Geomonas. Next base: position 23,458 of record DATFAB010000016.1, on the reverse strand, counting down.
ACCTCGTTGTCCCCATCCTCGATCCAGAACCGCTTCCCTGCGGCCTGCGCACTGCCGTGGGCTGCGCAGAGAAGCTGCAGGCCGGCCAGGTCGACCTCGGTCACCGCGGTCAGATCGACCGCTATGTCGGCCCCTTGTTCCAGCGCGGCCAGCAGCCCGTCGCGAAATCCGGCCGCTTCCGCAACCGTCAGGCAGCCGGAAACCTTGAGCTCCACCGTATCCGGCCCGGCCGGAGAGTGCCTCTGTTCTATCTTCATCTCGTCCATGGCTTCTTCCCTAGAAAAGTTCGACATTGGCGCCCAGATCGCCATCCGATGCCGCGGCGGACGCTGCCGGCTCGGCCGGCGCATCGAGCAAGGAGAGGTGGATGTTCCGCTCGCTCTGCATGGTGTAGCGGTCGGCCAGGGCATCCAGCTGTCGTCCCTTGCCTGCCGCGGCCGGCGCCAGTTGCCGCGCCTCTGCCACGATGCCGGCAAGTCCCTGGATGGCCAGCTCCAGCACCCGTGCAACCTGATGGTGCACACCGATCCCCGAGGTGGTATGTTCGATCTCCCGGGAGAGCACGGTAACCATCTCGTCCATCTCGACCAGCGATCGCCGCAGGGTACCGTTCACCTCCCGCAGCACCTCGAGCAAGGAGGAGAGCGTGGCCACCATGGACTCCACCTCCTGCTCCTCATGGCAGCTCGCTTCGATCCCCCTCAAGCGCTCGGTTACCGTCAGGATCGACTGCAAGATGGCCGATACCGAACCGGTATGGTCGATGGCGTCGATGGAGAGCCGCTGGATGGCCTCGGCCAAAACGCCCAGCGCAGCGCCTTCCTCGCCGGTATAGGCGGACTTGATCTGGGCGTTCAGCGCGATCAGCTTTATTTCCTCACCGACCCGCTCGATGTCCGCCACGAAGACGGCGATCTCTTCCACCGTTTCTGCCACCGAGCGCATCGCCGACCCCAGCGCGCCGTTCACCTGGGAACTCTTCAGCAGCGACTCGCTCACCACCGAGATGTCCCGCTCCATTTCGGTGAAGAAGCTCCCCCCAGCCTGGTCTGCGACACCCGCCATCTCCCTGGTGTGCCGGGAAAGGGAGGATTCCTTGTCGGCGATGTCGCGGAGGCTCGCGATGATGGTGCGCACCGCGCTGTCGAGCTCCGAGCTGGCGTTACGCAACTGGGCGATCTGCAGTTCGCAGATGGAGGCGGCATCTTCGGGGCCGGCAATCCCGGAGACAAGCCCCTGCTTCAGTTCGCGTACCGCCTGCTCCACGTGTTCGATCTGCTGGCGGACGATGTCGTGGGCCTGCATGGACATGACCACTTCGCCGATCGCGCCCGACACCTCGGTGGACACGGCGGAGACGTCGGCGACCGAGCCGGAGCAGCGCCCGTTGATGGCGGTGAGCGTTTCCAGGCATTTCCTGGTCTTGTCCAGCAGCCCGATTACCTTCTGATGCTGCCGGGAGCCCGATTCGAGCACTCCGCGCAGCGTCTGGGCGATGGCGCCCGAGAGTTCCTCCTTGCGGTGGATGATGACGGCAGCCTTGTCGTTGACCTGCACCGACAGCTCCCCGACGTCGCTCGCCAGCGTGTCGAACCCGGCCGCGCTCTGGCCGAGCCGGGCGCTCTCGATCTTGGTTGAGATGCCGAGCATCCTCAGCACCTTGTTCACCTTCTTGAACCCCGACAGAGGGTCCGAAACCTGCTCCAGCAGGGAGAGGGTTTCCCGGAGCGTTTCGGAGCTGGCGCCGATCTCCTGGCGGGCACGGGCGACGTAGCGCTCCATCTCGTCGAGCATTCCCCCCAGCTGCGTCATGGCCCCGATCACCCTGTCCCCCGCCACCTCGCCCACCATGTCGGTGGCCAAGGCAGAAGTTCCCAGGCCGCGCTGGTAGAATTCCTGAAGTTGGCCGCCGATTGCCAGGAACTCGTGCTCCGTCGAGCGGGCCACCTCACCCAGTTCGGCGGCGATCCCTTCCAGGACCGGGCACCACCCGGCAGCCAGCCTGGCGAACTCTTCCCCGCTTGCCACTTCCGCCTTATTCCCAAAAGCTATCATCACTGCCCCATCCGCTGCTGCCGCTTGAATTCAGGCGAGGAGATCCAATGAGTGTCGACCTCCTTCGTTTTTAATCTATCGACCCTGCCCCGAATATCTTGAAGGTATTTTTCGGCTGCAGGCCATCCTCTCGCCCTCCCTTTCCGTCGCCTCCGGCCCCCTCGCCCCAATCAAAAATCCCCCCTTTGCAAAGGTTCCTCCGGGAGTTCTTGGAACCTTGGGGAGCATGCCAGTCGGTAGCCGTTCGTGCTGAGCTTTTCGCAGTACCCCTCCCCGACACTCCCAAGCAGTCCTTCGACAGGCTCAGGACGAACGGGGTTGTGAGCTTGATAGGTCGAATTGCTCAATGAGTAACTCCTCCCCGGACGCCGGAAGGTGTGGGAAACGAAATCTTGCCGGGGCAGGCTCGACGATTTTCCATCAGTCACTTCATGAAACAAAATATATCAATAGGCATCCTCCGCTACACTGTACCTGTCGCAACAACCGAAGGTAAATCGCGCCCACTGTTGGTAATTCGGGTAACGCGGAGACGGCGACAAAGCACTCCCTGTTCGCTTTTTTCCAATTTACATCGCCGGATGATTAACTTATATTCGCCAAAATATTTTCCCTCTGTACTAATACGGTCCGGAGGCAACATATGACGACGCTGATACAGAAGGATGACAAGGCCAGCGGCGCCAGCTAGACCGGTCGCGACATTTATGACATCAGCCATCTACATCACACTTTTTTCCTATCTCCTCGGCTGCTGCACCTTCGGCTACTACCTCGTCTACTGCTTCACGGGCCAGGACATCAGAGCGACCGGAAGCGGCAATGTCGGAAGCCGCAACGTCGGGCGCCTGCTGGGGACCAAAGGATTTCTCCTCACGCTGGCGGGGGATGCCGGCAAAGGGGCGCTCGCCGTTTATTTGGCGCGGCACTTCTCTTCTGAACCGTGGGCGGGGCAACTTGCACTGCTGGCGGCCACCTGCGGTCATGTGTGGCCACTGCAGCTTCGCTTTCGCGGGGGCAAGGGGTTCGCTACCCTGGCAGGAGGTCTGCTGCTCGTACAACCGGTACTGCTCCTGACCTGTCTGGCGCTCTGCATCCTCCTCTACCCTGTCCTGAAGCGAACCACCAAAACGGCGCTACCGGTGCTCGCCTGCTCACCCCTCATATCCCTTCTGCTGGCCCGGTACGGAAGAATCACCCTGGGCCCGGGAGAATTGCCGCTCTACACGCTCCTGGTAGTAATCGTCCTCTTTGCGCACCGATCCAACATCGTCAGCGAGTTTGGCCCCACCGACACCAAGGGAGATAGCTGATGTCAACCAACGGACTGTCCTTCAAGATCGCCTCCCGGGCCGAGGAGTTTGACCAGATCCACCGGCTCAATTACCGCACGTTCGTAGAAGAGATCCCGCAGCATCCTCCCAACGCTGCCAAATCTCTGGTCGACAAATTCCACGCCGAGAACACCTACTGCATCTGTCTGCAATCCGGCCGTCTGGTCGGTATGCTGGCCATCCGGGGCAACCGGCCCTTTTCGCTGGACGAAAAGATTCCAGACCTGGACCGCTGGCTCCCCCCAAACGAACGGGTCTGCGAATTGCGACTGCTGGCGGTGGAACCGGAGTATCGGCGCCCCACCATCTTCGCGAGTTTGCTCCACTTCGCCATGACTGAATGTATCCGGCGCGGCTACACCTTTGGCGTCGCCTCGGGAACGGTAAGGCAGAAGCGTCTCTACCAGCACATGGGATTCGCGCCCTTCGGCGAAGAGGTGGGCTCCCCGGAGGCGCGCTATCAGCCGATGTCACTCTCCCTGCAGTCGGCGCTCACCCTGCTGGAACGGCTGAAGCTGGAGGTGCCGGAACTGCCGGAGGGTATTTCCGCCAACTTTCTGCCGGGACCGGTAACGGTAAGCGCAAAGGTCAGGGAAGCTCTCGGCAGACCGGCCATCTCGCACCGCGCCGAGAGCTTCCTGAAGCTGGTAGATGATAGTCGCCGCATGCTGTGCGGCCTGACCAGTGCCCGCCACGTCGAGCTCTTTTTGGGAAGCGGCACCTTGGCCAACGATGTGGTCACAGCCCATCTCAAGGTGCAGACGGGCTCCGGGGTGATCCTCAGTAACGGGGAGTTCGGTGACCGGTTGGAGGATCATGCCCGGCGCATGGCTGTCAGCCACCAGGTAATGCGGGTGCCGTGGGGGGAGCCGTTTCGAAGTGATGAGGTTGAAGAACTGCTTCGCGCCAACCCGCAGATTGGCTGGCTGTGGAGCACCCACTGCGAGACATCCTCCGGCATCCTCAACGATGTCAAGGAGCTGGCGGCGGTCTGCAGGCGTCACAGGGTGAAACTCTGCCTTGACTGCACCAGTTCGCTGGGAACGGTGCCGGTCGATCTCTCGGAGGTCTTTCTAGCTACCAGCGTCAGCGGCAAGGGGCTTGCCGCCTACCCCGGAATTTCCATGGTGTTTTATAACGCGCCGCTGGCACCGGACGAACGGATTCCCCGCTACCTCGACATAGGGTACTACCGCAGTAAAAAAGGGGTCCCCTTCACCCAGTCATCCAACTTGATGGCCGCTCTCCATCAGGCCCTGTTGGAGCTCGATCCCCCGCTCCGCTTCGAAAGCGTGCTGCGCCAAAACGCCATCCTTCGCAACAAGCTCTCCCGTTGTGGGATCAGGGTCATGGTGGACAAACGCCACTCGGCACCAGCCGTAATCAGCCTGCAACTGCCGCCGGACCTGTCATCGCTGGAGGTAGGCGAGGCACTGGAAAGAGGAGGCTTCCTGCTGAGCTACCGGAGTTCCTACCTCATCGAGCGCAACATAATCCAGGCCTGCCTGATGGGAGCCATTAGCGACGCACAGTGCCTGAGGCTGGCAGGGACGCTGGCGGAGATCCTGGCGGCCGAGAGAGGCTTCCGCTGATCCAGGTGCCGATTGCTGCACGCCCAGCCAGCGGAGAACCCCATCCTCACCCTGGCCCTCCCCTTGAAGGGGAGGGAACGCTGTGGGAACTGGGTCGGATTGACCTCGGAAACAAGTGCGGCTGCGCTCCCTTGTCAGAGGTGTGGTCAAGATCAGGATCCATTTTGAGTTTTGGCAGAGTTGCGGTATAGTCGGCAACCTGCACCGACCTGCGGACTATGAAGGAAATGTCGTGTCGCTGGCGATTCGGGGATGCAGTGATTTCTTGCAAGCCGGAGCGGGACCGGTGGCGGAAGCTTTGACCGGCATGGAGCGAGCAGGATGAAGAAGAACATCCATAGCCTTACCGGCCTCCGGGGAGTGGCGGCCTTCGTGGTCTTCCTTGCCCACGCAGGGATCTGCGTACAGCTGCCGGTCCTTCAACACGTCGCAGCCTTCATTTCCTGGCAGAACGCCGCGGTCGACCTCTTCTTCGTGCTGAGCGGATTCACCCTGGCCTATGTCTACTCCGGCCACACCTTCGACACACCCGGCATCAAGAAGTACCTTATCGCCCGTTTCGCCCGCATCTACCCTCTCCACCTGTTGACCTTACTGGTCTCCGTGTACATGGTCTGCACTTCCCCCCTCCGCGGCTACGGCTTTGCCAGCTTCTGGCCCGATTTTCTGCGACAGCTTTTTCTGGTCAACTGCTGGGCTCCCCTGGGCGACGGGATCTTTTTCAACCGTCCGGCCTGGTCCATCTCCGTGGAAACCTTTTGCTATATCTTCCTGTTCCCGCCACTGGCAATCTACGCCGGGCGATACCAGGGGAAAAACGATCATCGCCGGACCGCAGTCGCCGTCGGGCTGCTGATGCTGCTCTCCTACCTGATCTTCACCACCTGCTACAACCCCGATGTGGTGAGCTATGATCACGACCACAGCGCCATCCGTACCTTCAGTTTCTATGTCAACATCCTGCGGGGCATCCTCGGCTTTTCTGCCGGGTTCGTCGTGTACCGGTCGTTCGCCCTGCAGGACGCCCTGTACCGCTTTTGCAGCCGTTACGCCGATTACCTTTTCGGCGCGGTATTGCTGATCATGCTGGGCCAGCAGTTGGGATTGGGGCTCGACAACCACATGATGCTGGTTCTGTCCCCTTTTCTCTGCCTTGCCTGCGCGAGCGAAGCGGGCTTCTTCAACAGAGTGTTGTCAACCAAGCTCCTGGTGCACCTCGGGGACCTGTCCTATTCCGTCTACCTTCTGCACTTCGTGATCTTGATGATCTCCGATCGCATGCGACTGCACCTTTCTACCACATTCGCCCTGGTCTACCTCGTCTCACTCGCCTCCTACTACCTCTATGAAGTTCCCGCGCGGCGCATAATCAACCGGATCTACGCCGCCCCTGCCCGGCCGGTCCGCTCCGCTACGCAGCCATCCCTGCCCTCATCCTGATGTTGACCCTGACCACCTATTTCGCAGCAGCCGGTGTGTTCGGAGCACGGGCTTGAGTAGTGGGAACGGGCCAACCCGCCGCAACGTGGGGGTATGAACGTCTCAAACATTAACGAGCACCTTGTCCCTCGAAATGATCACTTTCTATCTCCAAACGATCACTTTCTATCCAAAACGATCACTTTCTACTTCAAAACGATCACTTTTCACCCCAAAACGGTCACTTTTCACCTCAAAAATGACACTTTCTGCTCAAAAGTGACACTTTCTACTCAAAAACGATCACTTTTACTTTCAAAATGAGCGTTTCCACTAGAAACGAGCATTTTCAAACCGGGAACGAGCGCTTTCAGCCTCCAAGCTATGGTCTCAGCCGAAAAGCAAGCGTTTCAGGAGGGTTAGGAAGTGAAGCGCAACAGATTGTGGCAATGGTGGGATTAGTGCAAAAACGAGAACGGCACGCTGGCAGATAGCAAGCGTGCCGTTGCTTTACGAGGTGGGAAGTCGCTATCTGCGGACAAAAATCTCCCTGGCCATGGCGGAATCGATGGCGAACTCGGAGAAACCGACCCGGAAAATGTAGGAAGGAAAGGCCTGCAGCAGCGATATACGGTTGCCCGGCAACACACCCATGGCCATCAGCTTCTGCATCTTCTTGCTGTCCTCGGTCTGGATGTAGGCGATGTCCCCTTCGTCGCCGGATTTCAGTTCGGTGAGCGGCACAACGCCCAGATCACCGCTTTTGCGCGCCTCTTCACAGCAATCGCCCTGCGGGATCGGTTTGCCGTGCGGGCAGGTGACCGGGTGGTTCAGCATGGTGCAGACCTTGGTGTCGACCCCTTCGTTGAGAAGGTGCTCGAACTGGCAGGCCTTGACGTCGCCGCTTTCACCGCGGATGTTCAGGACGTCCATCATCAGCCGCTCCGCGAGCCTGTGCCGCCTGATGGTCTTGCGCCCCTCTTCTCGCCCTTCGGGGCGGAAGTAGACGCGTGCCCCCTTGATCTCAACCAGGGTATGGGAGGTCAGTTCCTGATAGGCCGGATCGGAGGCGTCGCCAAACCCCATCTGGTCCAGTTCTCCAAAACCGTGGCCATTTTCCTCCGACTCGATCCACAGGGCCTCCAGGATCTCTTCCGCCCTATCGCTCAGCTTCATGTCATCTCCTTTACCATTCTCAGCTATCGCCCCTTGTGCCAGGGGGCATGGAAAGCGGGATGGCTCTGTCTCCTTAGCTATTTTTTGTTCTTGAAGAGCTTCTTGATGCCTTTAATCAGCGCCGGCTCCGGCGGGTTCTCATAGTTGCAGCGGGGGCATTTGATCATCTTGCAGCCACCCGACATCGGGCAGTTCTTGCAACCGACGTTTCCTTCTTCCTCAGCGAACTCGTGTCCGCAAAAACCGCAGCGCATGTACCTTACCTACTTGTCATTGCTTTTCCAAAGGGATTTCCGATTGGTTAACATCTGCACTTTAGCAGAGAAGTTTAGCGTTAATCCCGAAAGCTAAAACTCCGGAATTCTATTTTTACAGGATCGAGGTTAACAGCAGGAACTTGTTCAGGACCCAGCCGCTGCCGAAGGCCAAAGTGGAGACGAAGAGGCCGATGGCGATGGCCACCTTCCAGCCGCGCTCCTTCTTCATGATCAGAAACTGCGCCACACAGGGAATGAACAGGGTCAGGGTCACGGCCGCCACGGTCAACTGCCTTGCGTTCAGGGTCCCGTGGGTCTGCAGGTCGTAAAGCCCCGCCGCGCCGTAATCACGCCGGAAGAAGCCGAAGATGAAGGCGATCGCGGTCTCCTTGGGCAGCCCAAGCGAGGCCATCACCGGGCTCAACCCTCTCACCATGGTTTCAAAGAAGTTGGTGATCTTCCCCAGCCACAAAAGGAACGAGGCGAGGATGAACAGCGGCAGGATCTCGATGAAGTACCACTGCATCCTGGTATAGGTCTTGGTCAGCACGTTGGAGAACTGCGGCAGCCGCATGGGGGGGATCTCCATGTAGAACATGGGAGTCTCGCCCGGCAGCACCTTGGCCGCTATCAGCCCCACCGCCAGGAAGATCAGGAGCAGGCAGATCCCCCACACGGCGAGAGCGCCGGGAGCCTTGGAGAGCAGCGCCAGGATCACCCCAAGCTGCGCTGAGCAGGGGATGGCCAGGGCCAGCAGCAGGGTCGCCAACACGCGTTCGCGTACCGTTTCCAGGGTGCGGGTCACCATGGTCGCCATGGTGTCGCAGCCAAAGCCAAGCACCATCGGGATGACTGCCCGGCCGGTGAGCCCCATGGTCTTGAAAATCCGGTCAACCAGCAGTGCAAGCCTTGGGAAATAGCCGCTGTCCTCCAGCACGGAGAAGAAGAGAAAAAAGGTGGCCACGATGGGGAGGATGATGCCGACCGCATAACGGACGCCGAGGGTGATAATCCCGTATTCGCCGATGAACAGCTCCTGGATGACGGGCCAGGGGACTATGTTCTTCACCACCCCGGTGACCCAGGGGTTGAAGAGCTCCTTGAACCCCTTGTTTTCCAGGAGATCGACCAGGGTGCCGGCGCCGAAGTCACCGACGAACTTGTAAAGGCCGAAGTACAGCACGATCAGCAGGAGGGGGACGCCGGTCAGGGGGCGGACCGTCCAGCGCGATAGCCGCTCGGCCATGGTCACCACCCGCTTCTCGGGTGCCTTGAACACCCCGTCCAGGATGCTTTTGACGATCCGCTTGCGCTCCATGGAAAGGTCGAGATGGAACGATTCCCTGCGCTCGAAACGCTTCTCCTTGACGCAGGCCTCGACCTCGGCGGCCCCCTCTCCTTCCACGCCGCGCACCAGTTCGGCCACCTCGCCGTCCCCCTGCAGAAGGAGCAGTGCCAGAGCTTTCCTGGACAGCATGTAGTCCCCCTTCAGGCAGTCAGAGATGGCGGCGATGTCGGCTTCCAGTGCCTTGGAGTAGCGGAAAGGGGAAGTGGCGGAGGAAGGGGTTTTGGCGATGGCGGTGCGAATCTCGGGGAGCCCTACCTTCTTGGCGGTGGCGGCGCCGATCACCGGGATGCCGAGCCGCTGGGAAAGTTGCGGGATGTCGATTTGCAGTCCCATGCGGGCCGCCTCATCCATTATGTTGACAACCAGCACCACCGGCAGCTCCGCCTCGATTAGTTGCAGCGTCATGGGAAGCATGCGCTCCAGGTTGCGGGCGTCAAGGACGTGAATCACCAGGTAGGGGCGCTCGTTGAGCAGGATCTCCCGGGCAACCCTTTCCTCCTCCGTGATCGGCAGGATCGCGTACATGCCGGGGGTGTCGATGATCTCGAAATGTTCGCCGTTGATGACCGTGTTGCCGCGGGAGACCTCCACCGAGGTGCCGGGATAATTGGAAACGGTAACATAAGCGCCGGTCAGCGCGTTAAAGAGGACACTCTTCCCAACGTTGGGATTCCCTACCAGGGCCACCTTCCTGGCACCGCTGGCTGCCACGGTTGGTGCCTCGTGGCAGGAACCCTTCTTCTTTGCAAAAGCCATGGTCTCAACTACCCCTTTAGACGATGTGTCGCCAAACAATAAGGCAGGCTAATCCTGCCAATGAAAATCACTTTCAGATGTATTACCAAAAAAAATACCGGAAGAGCTGCAGGTATTTTCAATTACTGAAGGTCGGAAGCAATCCCCCCTGTCCCCCCTGTATCAAAGGGGGACGTGAGGCGTTACGCGGAGAAACTTCAAAAGCCAGGCACCGGCCTCACTTCCGGCAGTTGCCGCACAGACCGTAGAGTTCCAGCCTGTGGCGTTCGATCAGGAAGTTCCGGCTGGCGGCCACTTCGGCCTGCAGCTGCTCGATCGTTTCGTTCTCGAACTCTTCGATGCTTCCGCAGCGGGTGCAGACCAGGTGATCGTGATGCTCCCCCTCCCCCACGTGCTCGTAACGGGTCTGGCCATCGCCGAACTGCATCTCCCGGGCGATGCCCGCCTCGGCAAACAGTTTCAGCGTCCGGTAAACAGTCGCATAGCCGATGTTCGGATTTTTGGTCCTGAGCTTCAGGTAGAGTTCCTCGATGCTCAGATGCCGGTCGCTGGAAAGGAAGCTGTCCAGGATGATGTCCCGCTGCTTGGTCGTCTTCAATCCCCGCTGGGCGATGAAGTCGGCGAACACCTTTTTCTTGGCTCGTTTCATGAGAACCCCGAATTGAAAGTGGAAATCATAATAACGACTGCGGTGGTGGGTGTCAAGCTGTTCTTTGAAGGTGATTGTGACTTTCAAGAGCAGAGCAGTAACAGCCTGAATGTGCGAGGAAAGACTTTGATATTTTCCTGTCGCTGATGTCTAATGATAGTGACATATGTCGCACCCTAGCAATGCAAAGCGGGGGTCCCGACAGAGGAGACAGGTCATGACTAAAAATAAACAGGGAAGCCAGCAGGGCTTCCAGTCTCAAGGGGCACAGCTTAAAACTCAGGTAACAGAGCAGGCGGGATGCGGTAAGGTGATCACTGAAACCTTCACACCGAATGACCCGACCGTTTCCTGCACAAGATGCGGGGCCGAGGCCCACGATCCATCACTTCTCTGCAGCCCTTCGTCAACCATCGCCTCCAGCACGCCGACCAGGGAAAGCAGTGGCTACAGCAAAGGATCCAGCGGAAGCAGCATGGGTTCCAGCGGCATGGGCTCCGGTTTGGGATCGGGCTCCAGCGGAAAGTCCGGCCATAGAAACCGCTGAGGTCATTCAACTACGACCTGCAAACAGGAAGAGCCCGGCGTGACCGGGCTCTTCTTTGTTCAGCAGGATAGGTTAGGGGAGGTAACTGCTTTGGTGAGTAAGGCGGCAGGGCTGATCTCTTTCCTTAGTCCAGCATGTCCTCCAGCTTCTTCCTCTGCTTTTCCAGGATCTGCTGCCCCTTCTCCAGGGCCTTCAGCAGCGCCTTTTTCGAGTCCTGGGTGAGGTCGCCCCCTTCGTGGAGGAGTTCAGCGGCACGGTCGCCAGCGCTGTCGACGAAATCGCTCAGGGTCTCGGCAAACTCGTTGGCCGCCTCGTTTGCCTTGTTGCTGAAATTCTTCGCGTAGCAGGCGAGAGACTTGCGCGCTTTTTTCCCGGTCTGCGGAGCAAGCAACAGGGCGATGCCGGCGCCTATCAAACCGCCCACCACAATCTTAAAGACATCACCAGCGGCACAGCATTCCTTATCATGGCTCATTTCATCGTCCTCCGTTTGGGGTTGATAAATACACGCTAATACTACCACGTTTGACAGGATGGCAAGTGCTGGGGGCTCTCTGTGGTTGAACGAGGAAAAGGATACCACATACAGAGCGCTTCCGCCGCAACCGCGCGCTCACCCCATCCTCACCCTGTCCCTCCCCTTGAAGGGGAGGGGACCTATGAAACATTCCTCCCGCGGGAGGCATTGACAGCACATCGTGCACCAGCAACTGCTGGCTGACGCGCGAAAGGCCCCGGTTCAGCCACGAGTAAAGAGACTAAAATTATCCTTTTACAGAAACGCGTATCTGTGTAATATAGGAGTCCTGTTTTTCAGCCTGTTCAAGCGGGCGGCCGCACTCCGGCTCCCTCCCCTACAAGCGCGGGGACCGGTTGTGGAAGAAGGACATGATGGCGAAACAGTAGCGCTGGCCAGGACATTCAATTGATGCACCGTCGTTGGAGGAAAGTGACAGATCATGAACGTTGAACAGATGAAACTGGTGGTAAAGGAACTTCTGGCCAAAACCGATCTCACCCCGTGCGTGGTCGGTCACCGCGGCGTCGGCAAGACCGCCGGCATCGTGCAGGCCTGCCGCGAACTGGATCGCCATTACGTTTCCCTGCGCCTGGGACAGATGGAAGTGGGCGACCTGGTGGGGATCCCCTACCGCAACGGCGAGGTGATGCACTGGTCCCGCCCCTCCTGGCTCCCCGGCGACGAGGATCCCGCCACCGTCATCCATTGCGACGAGTTGAACCGCGCCCAGCAGGAGGACACTCTGCAGGCCATCTTCCAGTTTGTGGAACCTCCCGCGGAGGGGATGCAGCGTTCCCTGCACACCCACCGCCTCTCCCGCCGACACAAGGTGGTGGTCAGCATCAACCCGCCCGACGGCAGCTACCAGGTCGCCACTTTGGACCGGGCCCTGATCGACCGCATGGTCATGCTCTACGTGGAATCCGACTACCAGTGCTGGGCCCGCTACGCGGCAGAGCGCGAACTCTCCGCCGATGTCCGCCAGTTCCTGGCCGGCAACTCGGGAATGCTGGCCCGCCAGGGGATGCCGATGGATCTCCAGGTGGAGCCGACCGAACGCGGCTGGGAAATGGTCAGCGTGGTGAAGAAAAGCTGCCGGCTGCCGCAGGAACTGGAGATGGAAGTCTACGCAGGGATCGTCGGCAAGGAAGCGGCCATCATGTTCATGCGCTGGCTTGCCGACCGCAAGGGACGCCCGGTGACCGCCGCCGAGGTGCTCAATGAGTGGCCGAGGGTGGCCGACCGCGCGCACAGCCAGCGCGACGACCTGCAGGCCGCCACCATCAACGACCTGAGCGCGACGCTCAAGGCCTCGCCTGCGCTGGCAGACGAGCAGGAGGAGAACCTGGTTGCCTACATTTCCGTGCTGCCGCGCGATCTTTGCTTCGGTTTCGTAAAGAACCTCCTGAAGATACCGGAAGTCGCCCTCACCCTGGCCAAGGACAAGCATGACAGCGTCATCTTCGACGCCATCCAGGCCATCTCCCGCGAGGCGTACTGATCCGCTCATGGCCTCTGATCACCTGGAAAACGCAGTGGTCCGCCTCCTGAGGGAGCGTCCCTTCTACGGACATTTCCTCCTGAACCTGCGGCGAGAGGAAAAAGCCCTGGGCGGAAAGCCTGCCGGCATCACCATACGAAACGGCATCCCGACCCTGGCCTTCGATCCCGCCAGTTTCGCCTGCCTCACGGCGGTCGAGCAGCATGCCGTGCTGGAGCACCTGGTCAAGCATCTGCTGCACCTGCACATGCTGCGCGGCAAGGGACTGAACCGCCACGACTGGGACGTGGCCTGCGACCTCGCCATCAACCCTTCCACGCCCGGCCTTCCCGATGACGCCGTCTACCCGGCACAGTTCAAGATGGAGGATGGACGGGCAGCCGAGGAGTACTACGCGCAGTTGGTCGCGCCCTTCGACATCGGCAACCTGGAGGGAAGCGGCTATGGCAACGCCGATAAGGAGAGCCGCGGCGCCGCCGGGGCCGGCCAGGAACACGAGCTTCCCGCCACCCTCGATGATCATGACGTCTGGAGCGAGGCGGACAGCACCCCACTCAATCTGGCGGAGGAGATGGTGCGTGCCGTCACCCGCGAGAGCCTGCGGGGGAGCGACGGCGAGATTCCGGCCGAGGTCAGCTGGGTGGTAAGCGGTCTCCTCGCCCCCTCTCCCCTACCCTGGCGGCAGATCCTGCGACAGTTCGTGGGGACCGCTGGACGGGTCGGGAGAAACAGCACCTGGATGCGGGAACACCGCCGTTTCGGACACGACACGCCGGGCTGCCGCAAGCGCCGGCGGCTCAACCTGCTGGTCGGCATCGACGTGAGCGATTCCACCAACATCGTGGAGATGCGCGAGGCATTCGGCAGGGAATTGGTGCAGATCGCGCGCGGCCGCGACGCCTCCATCACGGTGCTGTACGCGAACAGCAGGATCCAGAAGGTCGATGCCTTCAGCGGGACTGCCTTCCGGGCGGTACGCTACGACGGCGGCGGCTTCACCGACCTGCGACCTGTTTTCGATTACGCGAAGATCATGCACCCGGCGCCGGCGGCCATCATCTACCTGACCGACGGCGTGGGGCCCGCGCCCGAACAGATGGAATGGCCGACACTCTGGGTGCTGACAGCAAAGGGTGAAAAACCGGTGCCTTGGGGTATCGAGTTGAGACTGGAGGTTTAAAGATGGAAGAGGATATTCAATACACGCCGATGACCGCCGAATCGGTCGCCGGGCTTTTGAGTGAAGCCGGGGCCCAGGTGATGGTCCGTTCCGGACGGAGTGAGAACTACGGGGCGCCCAGGGAGTTCTCTTTCGAGGTCAAGGCGCTCTTCGACAACGGCATGGGGCTGCACGTGGTGGCGCGGCAGTTCAACTACCGGGATCCGTGGGAGGCGGAAGGACGGGTGAACGACTTGGTGGATGTCATGCTGTTGCGCGACGGCGCGCTCACCCCGCTTCCCAAGGGGTATCCGTACTTCCAGGGGATTGAGGAGGAATGCGGCCTGGACGAGGACGGCCTGAAGGAAATCATCGAGTGCGTCAGGAAGGTGAACGTGAAACTGTACCTGCTGCAGGAGATGACTGGAGATCTTTAAGCTGTTGATGCCCCATCGCTGCCCCGGGCCCATGTCCCCTCGCCCTCCGGGAGAGGGTCAGGGTGAGGGAATTTTCGACGAAGATCTGCAGCATCCCTTACTTTTTTTCGCTAGCGTGCCCGGGAACTGCTCTTTCTGTCCAGCTGGCTCGCCATTGGCAGGCTTCCCTCACCCCGGCCCTCTCCCGGAGGGAGAGGGAGTGTCGGAGGCAGGTGGGAATGACGGACAGTACCTCGTACAGAAGGCAAATCTCCCTAAATCCCCCTTTTTCAAAGGGGGACTTGTGGGCACCTTGCCTTTGGGTTACCTAGATCTGGTACTCCTTCATCTTCCGGTACAGCGTGTTCCTGCCGATGCCGAGCTTGACCGCTGCTTTCTGGATGTTGCCGTCGTAATAGGCCAGCGCGTCGCAGATCAGCTTCTTCTCGGCATCTCTCAGCGAGAGGAGCTCGGCGGGCCTCTCCTCCTCAACAGCTGATGCAAACTCGCCCCTGCCTACTTTGCCTTGCCCCGCATGGGTGAGTTCTTTCGCAACCGGGGGAGAACTGGCTCCGCAGGTGCCCGTCCCCCTCAGTGCCACCTCGATAACATCCAGCCTCTCCTCTCTCAGTACCCGATCCGTACCCGACCGGATGATCGCCCTTTCCAGCGCGTTCTCCAGCTCCCTGATATTACCCGGCCAGCTGTGGCTGCCGATCTTTTGCAGCAACGCTTCCTCTACCACCACCGCTTCTTTTCCGAGCTTCCGGCAGATCTTGTCAGCCAGGTGCCGGGTCAAAAGCCCGAAGTCCTCAGGGCGCTCCCTCAGCGCCGGGATCCGCATCCCCAACACGTTCAGCCGGTAAAAGAGGTCCTGCCTGAAATTACCCTTTTCCACCTCGGCGACCAGATCCTTGTGGGTGGCTGCGATCACCCGGATGTCGACCGACTTTTCCCTGCAGGAGCCGATCCGGGAAACCTTCTTCTCCTGCAGCACCCGTAAAAGCTTGGCCTGCACGCTAAGCGACATGTCACCTATCTCGTCCAGGAAGATGGTGCCGCCGTCAGCGATCTCGAATTTCCCCGCCTGCCCCCCTTTCCTGGCGCCGGTGAAGGTTCCTTCCTCGTAGCCGAACAGCTCGCTTTCAATCAGGCTTTCCGGCAGTGCCGCGCAGTTCAAGGCGATGAACTGCCGCCCCTGGCGCGGGCTCGCATTGTGGATAGCCTGCGCAAAGAGCTCCTTGCCGGTGCCGCTTTCACCGTTGATCAGCACGGTCGACGGGCTGTCCGCAGCCAGCTTCGCCCACTCCTTGGCGGCGGCGATGGCCGGGCTCTCGCCGATGATGTCGTCCAGTGTGTAGCAATGGGAGTGCATGACGGTAGGTCGCCGGGGCTGCTGCCGGTTGTCGATCTCGCGGAAGACCGCCACCACGCCGATCACGCCGCCGGTGTCATCCCTGAGCAAGGAGGCCGAACTGTAGATCTTCTTCCCCACCTTCTCGATGATGATCTCGCGGTCCTCGTACTCCTCGCCGTCGGTAAGGACCCTCAGCATCGGGGAGCGCGCGCTCACCACCTGCTCGACGTGGCGTCCCTTGGCCCGCGAAGGACTCACCCCGAAGATCTCGGCCCCCTTGGCGTTGATCTCGGTAATGATGCCGCTGTTGTTGATAGAGATGAGGCCGTCAGACATGTTCTCCAGCAGAGCGTTGGAGTAACGGTAGGCCATGTAGAGCTTGTCGGTGGCGCGCAGGAGGCGGAGCTGGTTTTCGACCGCGTTGGCTGCGGCGACCACCATCCCGAGGGTGTGGGCGTTGGCGACCCGGTAGTCGCCGCTTATGTCGAGGATGCCGATCAGTTCCCCGTCGGGATCGAAGATGGGGGCTGCGGAACAGGTGAGGAAATGGTGCTGCTGGCAGTAATGCTCCCAGGCGTAGATCTGGACCGGCCGCTTCTCCACCACCGCAGTGCCGATGGCGTTGGTCCCCTTGATCGCCTCGCTCCAGTTGCCGCCGGGACAAAGGAGCACCCGCCTGGTCCGGGAGACGATCTCGTTGTCGCCCAGCACTTCCAGGAGGTAGCCTTCCTCGTCGGTCAGGACCACCTGGAACCCCGATCCCTTCACGAAGTTGTAAAGGTTGTCCATGAACGGCCGGGCCACCTTCAGGAGGTGCTGCTTGCTGAATAGTCTCTCCCGCAACTCAGGGAGACTTACCACGTGTTCCTCTTCCTTGTAGGGATTGATGTTCAGGTTGCGGCAGCGCTGCCAGGAGTTGGCTACCTCCGGTCGCAGCTGCTGCAGGTCGAGGATATCTTTCTCGATGTAAAGGTTCCACGCCTTCGGGGTGACCTCTACGGCATTCGAAGACATCGGTGCTCGCTCCTTGTGAAAGACCGTACCGTATACGGCTCAGGAGACACTATCCGCTTTTGGCTGACAAACTGTCAAGATATTTTACCGGGATAATAACGCTGTTTATCAGCAGGTTAGCTGCACACAGTTAAAGCACGCACGGAGGGCAAAGCAAATCCCCCCGTGTCCCCCTATGACAAAGGGGTGGGAGGGGGGGGAAAGTGAACAGAGGGGACGAAAAGGATGACAAAGCGATTGGCTAAGGACTCAATTCGGATGGGGAGATTACCGGCAGCGGGTTGTCCAGGCAGCGGGTTGTCTAGGCCGGGGGCTAGTCGAGGCAGCGGAAGACGCCGGAATTCCACAGGCAGCTGCCGCACGGTTCCGCGTTCACGTAGCAGTCCTGGACGAACTCCTCTTCCTGAACCAGGTCGCAGGGAGAAAAGTTGCATTCCGGGCAGGATGGATAGTTGTGAGTCACCACGTTGTAGCGGTAGTTGCGGAATTCGCTGTTGTTCCAGATGTCGAGGATGCCGGCCTCGTTCAGGCTGCCGAAGACGCGGGGCTTGACGGGATGGAGCCAGCCGTTTGCGTAGGAGCGGCAGTGGTGCCAGAGATGGTAGCAAGGATGGACCCTGCCCTGCCAGGAGACGAAGGCACTTCCCTGCTCGATGAAGGAACAGCTCCTTTTTTCACGGCGTGCGATTTCCGGAAGACGCAGGTCAATTCCCGTGGTGCGGGCGACCCGGATGGCCTCGTCGAAGACATCCTGGCAGGCTGCCAGCCGCTCACCATTCATGGCGAACAGCCTCTTGAGGTCCAGCGTAATACCCTTTTGTTGGGCATCAGCCTTCATGCCCGCGACGAAATCGATGATGGCCCGGTCCTGCGGCGATTTCCGGTAGTGCCACAGCACCTGGAAATAGCGTTCGATATCGATCCCTTTCAGTTCCGCCTTGCTCTTCCAGGTCTGATAAAGGGAAATCGCCTCGTCGGTACAGAGGTCGTAGCTGCATTGGTCGACATGGACATCGTCGAATGGGTGCAGGTGCGAAACCAGCGCGAAGCTTGCCCCCCGTGCGGCTCCCCACTCCAGCGCGGCTGGGAGCTGCGAGAGGTTGTCGCGCATCACCACGAACTCGACCCCGATCTCCATCTCCGGACGACCGCAAATCCTCTTGGCGTCGACCAAGGCTGCCAGTGCGTGTTCCAGGTCGGCCAGCTCGCTTCCCGCCCGGATCGCCTCGAAGGTGGGAGCATCGACGCCGTCCATGGAAAGGCAGATCTTGTCGATGCCGGCATCGAGCAGGGAGATGGCGCGCAGGTTGGATAGCAGGAGGCCGTTCGACTGGAAACCTGTCCAGCTCCCGGCCGGCATCAGACCTTTCGCCCGCCTGATGTACTGTTCGAGCCTGTTGTTGAGCAGCGGCTCCCCTACCCCGTTCAGCACCAGAGCCTCCGCCCTGGACAGCGCCGGTTCCAGGGCGGAAAAGAGATTATGATCGAGGTCACCGTCGCAGAACTCGCCGTCAGCGTTTTGCTTCATGCACATCACGCAGTTCAGGTTGCAGCGGCTGGTGGTTTCCACGAACAGCTTGGTTGGATAATCCCTGAACGCCGGCTCAATTTGCGCCATCAGGTCGGATGCTGCCGAGGATTGGTGATGCATGATGACTCCACGCCTGCTCCCCTCGCCCTTCAGGTAAGGAGCGGGGGTGAGGGAAGGTTCCCCAGCGGGAACAACCCCAGGATGTAACAGTTAACAAAAATGGGTTGCTATTAACGGTTCCTGCCGAACCTGTCAAAGCAGGCACTGTGCTGGAGCCGGCGTTGGTTGCCCGCGCCGGATGCCCTCACCCCAACCCTCTCCCGCAGGGAGAGGGGGCGCTAGGATAGGTGGTCAGGGAAAAATGGGAAGCTGCACTTCTTCCACATCTGAAAGAAAGGAGTAACGCCATGCGGCCGAGCGGGATCAGTTCTCGATCGGGTTTTCCAGTCGGCGGGACATCTCCCACTGCTCCCTGAACAGGTTGAACGCCTCGCGCATGATGGAGGAGGCTTTCTTGTTCTTGCTGTCCATCAGTTGCTGCACCGCCTCACGCTCCTCATCGCTCATCCTGAAAGAAATGATGTTCGCCTTCTTGTCCTTTGCTGCCTTCATGACTTCCCCCTTTGTTGCATCGTGCCTTTGCTTTATATGCTGCCGGTTTTGGCAGCTAGGTGTGCGTGTTCTATCTCTTTGCTGGCTTTGACGGCACCCCATCCTCACCCCTACCCTCCCCTTGAACGGGAGGGAGTGTTGTAAGGGGGATGGACAGGGTGAGGTTGGCTTTTCAGGCGGCCCGCTCCAGCAGCTCGATGGTGTCGTTGGGCCTGATTACGCCGCCGCTCAGGACGGTGGCGAAGACCCCTTCCTTGGGCATCACGCAGTCGCCTGCCTGGTAGTAGATGGCGCAGCGGGTGTGGCAAACCTTGCCGATCTGCGAGATCTGCAGCAGCACGGGACCGATGGCGAGCCTCGCCCCCACCGGCAGGCTCACCAGGTCGAGCCCGCGGGTGGTGATGTTCTCGGCGAAGTCACCCGCGCTGACGTCCAGTCCCAGCGCCAGCATCTTTTCGATACTCTCCTGGGCCAAAAGGCTCACCTGGCGGTGCCAGTCGCCGGCATGGGCATCACCGATGATGCCGTAGTTCTCCCGTACGTGCACCTGGGGAGCCGGCGTCTTGCGCTCGCCCTTCGCCTTGCTGATGCTAACCGCAACGATCACTCCGCTCATATTCGCACCCTCTTCGTAAAAAGCTTTACCCTCGGAGGAAATCTGAGAACTTCTGAGAAAGGCAAAGTTCTGAGAAAAGGCGAAATCAGGGGTTACCCCCAAAAATAGGTTCTCAGCCTTTTCAGATTTTCTCTGAATTTCTCCGTGGCACAGCTCTTTGCCGTTGCCTGTTTTTTAAGGGATTCGCCTTAGCCCAACTCATCCGCCAATCCTGGACATGTTCACCCTCTGCTTCTCATCTTCCCCGTCGTTCAGGTGATGCCGCCCCGGCTTCCCGGTCACGATCCGCCGCACGGTCCGCCGCAGCGCCTCATCGTCGGACTCCGCCAGGATCGGCTTGAGATCGATCCCCTGTTCAGAAAAGAGACAGTTCCTCACCTGGCCGGCCGCGGTAATCCTGATCCGGTTGCAACTTTCGCAGAAATGGCCGGAAATCGGGGTTATGATCCCGACTGCCCCGGCCGCCCCTTCTATCTTGAAATTCCTGGCCGGTCCTGCCATTTCGGCTCCCACCAATGGCAGCAGCGGGTAGCGCTCGGCGATCCGCTTGAGGATGTCGCTGCCGGACATGGATTGGGCTTCCCACTGCTGGTCGCGCAGGGTGGGCATGTATTCGATGAAGCGCACGGTGTACGGCTTGTCGATGGTAAGCGCGGCGAAGTCGAGTATCTCCTGGTCGTTTATCCCGCGCATCACCACCATGTTTATCTTCACCGGCGGAAAGCCCGCCTTCTCGGCGGCGGCTATCCCTGCCAGCACCCGGGCAACCTCACCGCCACGGGTGATACGGGCAAATGTCTCAGCTTTGAGCGAGTCGAGGCTGATGTTGAGCCTCGCCACGCCGGCCTTCCGCAAGGACGCCGCCAACTCTTCCAACTGCATGCCGTTGGTGGTAAGCACCAGTTCCTTCAGCCCCGGCAGACGGGAAAGTTCCTCCAGAAAGGAAACCACTCCCTTGCGCACCAAAGGCTCGCCGCCGGTCACCCTGATCTTCTCAATCCCTTCCGCCACGCAGGCTTTGGAAACCCTGAAGAGTTCCTCGTAGGAGAGCAGTTCCCGGTGTGCAAGTTTCGCCACCCCCTCCGCCGGCATGCAGTAGCAGCAGCGCAGATTGCAGCGGTCGGTCACGGAGAGCCGCAAATAATTTATCCGCCTGCCGTATGCGTCAACAAGTCCCATCCAGAACTCCGGTGCATCTTAAAACAGTCGCCGTCCCAAATTCGGCTCTCTTCGTAAACATGGCAATATCGGTACCAATTTTTCAGCCTTCTTTACCACGCGTGAGGTAGGGACTGCCAAACGTCGGGCTAACATCTTGATTACAGAAGAAACAAACCGGTTTTCATAAAGGTGCGGGAGGTGAACTAAAGGGGATAAACGGCGGGAGGCGCGGTGTTCCGGTGGCGTTCCACTTCATGACAGGCGTTCCATCCTGGAACAGTGGGCTTGTTCTGTTTCAGAACGGTAAATCCTGGGACGAAAAAACGATCCACACACCCTTCAATTTACAAGTATACGATTTACCTGCGCAAAATGTAAGTTCGCAAGAAAAAGCACGCATTGCTACGATAGTGGTACGGGGATTGCGATAGGCTAGAAAACCGTTTTACGAAACCGTATGCAGCAAAATCAAAAATCTATCGCAGGCGGAACCGCCGCACGGGTTTAAAACCCGTAACACAACACAGGAGGAAGAAAAAAATGGCATTAGGTGAACAGACGTACGGATTCTTTATTCCGACAGTATCGCTGATGGGTATCGGTTCCGCAAAAGAGACCGGCGGCCAGGTGAAGGCTCTGGGCGCGTCCAAGGCGCTGCTGGTTACCGACAAAGGGATCTCCGCCATGGGCATGGCCGACAAGATCAAGGAGCAGGTGGAAGCCGCCGGCGTTTCCGTGGTGATCTTCGACGGCGCCGAGCCGAACCCGACCGACATCAACGTGCACGACGGCGCCAAGGTTTACCAGGAGAATGGTTGCGACTCCATCATCTCCCTGGGCGGCGGCTCCTCGCATGACTGCGCCAAGGGGATCGGCCTGGTCATCGGCAACGGCGGCCACATCCGCGACTTCGAAGGCGTGAACAAGTCCACCAAGGCAATGCCCCCCTTCGTCGCCATCAACACCACCGCCGGCACCGCTTCCGAAATGACCCGTTTCTGCATCATCACCAACACCGACACCCACGTCAAGATGGCCATCGTCGACTGGCGCTGCACTCCGAACATCGCCATCAACGACCCGCTGCTCATGGTCGGCAAACCGCCGGCACTGACCGCCGCCACCGGCATGGACGCACTCACCCACGCAGTCGAGGCCTATGTCTCCACCATCGCCACCCCGATCACCGACGCCTGCGCGCTGAAAGCGATCGAGCTGATCGCAGGCTACCTCTCCAAGGCTGTCGCCAACGGCGAGGACCTGGAAGCCCGCGACAAGATGGCCTACGCCGAGTACCTGGCCGGCATGGCGTTCAACAACGCATCCCTTGGCTACGTCCACTCCATGGCTCACCAGCTGGGCGGCTTCTACAACCTGCCGCACGGCGTCTGCAACGCCATCCTGCTGCCGGCCGTCAGCCAGTACAACCTGATCGCCTGCCCCGAGCGTTTCGCCGATATCGCCAAGGCGCTGGGCGAGAACGTGGACGGCCTCTCCATCACCGAAGCCGGCCAGAAAGCCATCGACAGGATCCGCAGCCTCTCCGCCTCCATCGGCATCCCGACCGGCCTGAAAGCCCTCAACGTGAAAGAGGAAGACCTGAAAGTGATGGCAGAAAACGCGAAGAAAGACGCCTGCCAGTTCACCAACCCCCGCAAAGCCACCCTTGAGCAGGTAGTCGAGATCTTCAAGGCAGCGATGTAGAAAAGTAGCAAGGCAGTCCAACTCCTCCTGTCAACGTCCCCTCCCCCGCCCAACCGTTCCGGCGGGCAAGCGGGAGAGGGGCCGCTGGATAAGAAGACAAGCAGCAAAAACGACAAATCTCCGAGCCATGCCGCCTAAAAGGATGCAACCTCACGGCGTCCGGCCAACGGGTTTCGCTGGAAACGGCGGAGCCTCCCTTTTGGAAAGGAGTCATCTCCGCCCGACACGCCCAGCGTTCGGGCGGATATATAAACAAACAGGGAGCTAGAAAGAGCATGGACAAGATTTTTCGCGTAAACATGACCGACCTCACCGTCAAGATCGAAGAAGTACCGGTAGCCTGGGCCGGCCTGGGCGGCCGCGCACTGACCTCCACCATCGTTGCAGCCGAAGTCCCCCCCACCTGCCACGCGCTTTCCGCCGCCAACGTCCTCTGCTTCGCGCCCGGTCTGCTCACCGGCACCGCCGCTGCCAACTCCGGCCGCCTCTCCGCTGGCGCCAAGAGCCCGCTGACCGGCGGCATCAAGGAGAGCAACGCCGGCGGTACCGCGGCCCAGATGTTCGCCAAGATGGGGATCAAGGCACTCATCATCGAAGGCGCACCAAAGGCCGACGCCTGGTACAACCTGCACGTGACCGTGGACGGCGTCACCATCTCCGAGGAGAGTGAGCTTTTGGGCTTGGGCAACTTCGCCATCATCGAGGCCCTCGAGGCCAGGCTGGGCAAGAAGACC
>DATFAB010000015.1:0-2562 GCA_035255025.1 Geomonas sp. | reverse complement strand
AAAGGATTCCAGCTTGGCCACCAGTTCTGCCTGCGCCCCGTGCTGGCGCTGCGAGAGACGCAGCAGCGGAGTCCTGCCGATCAGGTCGGTCAGGTTGTTGGCAATTTTGCTCACGATGACTTCTCCTTTTTGGGCCACGATGATTCCTCCTTTTCTATGTGCGAACGCGGTTGATGAATTTCGACTTTCTGAATGCTGAAAGCGCGTCCTGAACCGGTATGGCCAGGACCAACGGATAGATGCATTTGCCGACCAGCAGGTCGAAGGCCGTCGGCCCGATCTGGGCAACCGCCACTCCGCGGCAGTCAGCGATCAGGGCCGCGCTCTGCTCCAGAAGATGGTCGGCGTGTTGGTGGCCGGAGCAGGCGGGATCGTTCTCCCTCGTTTCCAGCAGTTCCCAGTCACCGTTGTGCAGCCGGTAGATCAAAAACCTCGCTGCCCGTCCGAAATGCTCGTCCACCGAGATGCCGTCACTGCTGGCCAGCGCTACCTTGATCTCCATGCTCCGCTCCCCCATCCCCATTCCCTCCACTCCGGCTGTCGAAGGTGGCGGGACACGGGGGAAAATCATCATCGAATCGAGAAAATAAAAAAGGCCAAGGTAGCGTCCCCATGCATGGGAGAAGCTGCCTTGGCCTCCAGTTTGTCTGGTCAACCAGTTGCGCTAGCCAGACGGGAATCGTTGCGGTCCCGTCTGTATCGTTAGCGGGAATATACCCCCGCCTGTTCCGCAAGTCAACAACTTTTCCATTTACTCCATATTTTTTATAGAGTATTACCTTGCCGCCTGCTATTCCCGGGCTGGCGAGGGTCTCCCGGGCGTCCTGCAGATTGCGCTGGAGCTGGTTCAAACGGCCGCGGTTGTACTGATCCGCGTAGGTTGGGCGGCAAAACGGGAGGGGTCCAGGGGCCAGCGGCCGTAATCACGGGCGGCTTCCACCAGGGCATCGATATTGGCCGGCGGCGTATCGATGGGAAGCCCGCAACCCAGCCCGAGCAGGTACCCTTTCGGGTTGTCCCATCCCTTGGCCAGGCAGTCACAGGCATTGGCGCGCACATCGTCCGGCCCACCCAGGTACATGACTGCGGTGGGCCGGACATTGCCAAGCAGCGCCACCCGGTCTCCCACCTGCCGCTTGGCCTCCGCCAGGTCGACCTCGTCATCGAGGCTCAAAACGGAAGCTCCGGTATCGGCCATCTGCCTCCAGATCCTGGTCGAGTTGCCGCAGATGTGCAGGGAAGGCGCGCTGCCGGAATGCCCCTTCACGGCCAGGCAGACCTCCTGCAGGTACGGTAGCGCGAAAGATTCGAACAGACCCGCTGAGATCATGGTGCCGGAAGCGGTCGGGTCGGCCAGCCCGATTCTCGCGCCGCGCTGCAGGGCAGCCTTCGCGAAAGAGATGATGCTGGCGGTGGAAAGCTGCAGGAGGCGATGAGCCAGGCCGGGATTTCTCCTGAGATCCCTCAGGAAGCGCTCAGTTCCCCGGATGCCGGCTGCCGTGGTGAACGGCCCGGCGCAGGTCATGCTGAGCGGCACCTGGTCGCCGATCTCCTTCAGCACCAGGGAGGCGGCATCGAGGAAGAGAGGCAGGCGGCCGTCTCGCTCCGGGTCGGGAACCGTCAGAGAGTCCAGCACGGCCTCCTCTGCCGCGACGTTGACGGCGATGTAGGGGGTACTGTCGGGGAAGGCGACCCTGCTGCCGATCGCCTCGGCGATCCCGGTGAGCCCCGGGCCCGTGTTGACGTTGTCGGCCCCGTACCTGCGCCAGGCTGCGATCTGCCCCATGGCCATCAGTTCAGCGGAGTTGTTGTAATCGCCCACGCTGACCCCGATCACACGCGCGGCGTGGTCGCTGATCAGCAGGTTCACCGGGATGCGGTCGTAGGGCTGCCCGGTCAGCGCCGCGACGGTCCGCTCTTTCGATGTCATCGTTTCCTTGCAGGTATCCGCGCCCATGTCAGTTCCCCCTCGTTGCGCAGCCGCCCAGCAGACCGACGGCATCGGCGCGGCACTGCTGGCAGCCGCGGAACTGGGCGATGGTACCCTCGTTGGCGGAGCGGACCGATTCCAGGTAGGCGGCGGAGGGGGGCGCGAGGTGAGACAGCTCCGCCTGCGGAATAAGCGGCATCACGTTCATGATGAAAGCCCCGGCTTCGCTCACCCTCTCGGCGATCAGGGGGACCTGTTCATCATTGACCCCGGGGATGAGCACCGTGTTGACCTTCACCACCAGCCCGAGTTCTGCGGCGAGCCGGACACCCTCATACTGGTTCTCCAAAAGTATCCGTGCAGCGTTCAGGTCGTGGTAGCGCCTGCCGCGGTAGATGACCTGCCGGTAGATGCGGGCCGCCACCGCCGGGTCCACGGCGTTGATGGTGACGGTCAGGCTGTGCAGGTTGACGCCGGCCAGGTCATTGATCCGGTCGGGAAGGACAAGGCCGTTCGTGCTCAGGCAGAAGAGGAGTTCGGGAAACTCGGCCTTGACCAGCCGGAAGGTCTCGAAGGTCTCCTCGTTTGCCAGCGGGTCACCCGGCCCGGCAATGCCGATCACCTTGATCACC
>DATFAB010000014.1:0-43289 GCA_035255025.1 Geomonas sp. | reverse complement strand
CAACTACAATCCCCCCGACGGCAGCAACTGGGAAAACCTTTGCATCTACTGCCACGACGACGAGCACAGCCGCAGCATCCTGGCCGACTACCTTGCGGGCAAAGACGAAAAGCGGTGAGAGCCAACGCTATTTGAACTACCCCAACGAGACCGAGGTGCAGCGGCAGGCCTTTTTGGTGCAGATCGGCGAGGCTGAAAAAAATTTGGCAGCCGGCAAGACGAGGAAGGTTTCCGTTGACGACCTCATCGCCTCACTATAGTTTCGGCCATGAAACCCAAGGCCTGAAAAAGCTTTCAGTGTGAGAACAAGAGCAACTGAAGGAGCGCCTGTCAATTTTTAAGGAAGACGCCTTTGACAAGCGGCCCAAGACCCACCGCCTGAAAGGCAACCTCAAGGACTTTTCCATTTCCTATTCAGACAGAATCGTATTCAGGCTCCTTGACGATGAAGAAGTGCTCTTCATTCAAATCGGCAGCCACGATATCTGCTATTGAATCGTCCTCGGTGCGACCTTTGAACTCGCAGATTCAGTCCAGACAACCGCAAATCTTGGCGAAGGCCGTCTGCCGCCGGGTGTTGGCCCTGGACTCTTCGCAAGACATCCATCCGCTTCTGCAAGGACTGCTGCTCTGAGAGAAGGCCTGACTCCAGTTTGTCAAAGGTGTCCTTGTTCATCTCGTAAAGTTCGTTTCTCCTCTTCAACTGGGCCTTGAGGGTCCTGATCTTGCTGATCTGCTTTTCCATTTGGGCAGTTAGTTCTTTGTATTCCTGCGACGTGCTGCGGTAGTTCCTTGTCTTTTCCGATGAATCGGTTGGATGCATCCATGCCAGGTTTTTCCAATCGATCGTCTCTGGCTCGTTCTCAAGTTTGAATATGAATATGAGCCGATCTCGTTTCCAATCGATGTCATAAACCTTCTTCCATTCCTGATGGTACTGTGCCGATTGATTATCGATTTGCTTCCACGCCTCGATTTCTCGCTCTTCAAATCTTTCGTTAGCGTGCTGAGCCTCGTCAAACAGGGCTAATTCAGAATCCATCGCCCAGGCAAACATCGCCACAAGTAGCATCAGGATTGTTGCCAGTAGAATCTTCATCATTTCTCCATGATCGACCCAACGTCGCGGCGTGTCCTGCCGCGGCAGGGTTTGCCGCGTCAGTTGCGCCGATGTTTGACGTTATCCTTTCAGCTGCTTCCATTCCGCTTCATCTACGAGATAAACAACAAAAGTCAGATGGCTAGCCAGGTCTGTTTCCGGCTCTTTTGCCTTACTGCTTAGAAACTGGAAATTTTTTGTTCCTTCTTCAATAAAATTGGTCGTCTCGCACAACCTGTGAAATTTGCTTCGTGATTCGGCAATACTTCGCTCAGAGAACTGGCTCCATTCCTCTGTTTCTTTGCCTTTTGCCGGATCCATGTCCAACCAGTAGAGTTCACAGGTGCCGTCCTCGAAAACAAACTGGACCTGTCCCCCGAGCGCTGCAAGACGCAGTTCTTTGGCGGCTTGGAAAACCTCGTCAACATCCTTTTTCCGCCAGCCCCATTCGTTGCCGCTACGGATTGCTTTTCTTTTTAGGTTGGCAGGCAAAAGCACTTCTAGTTCCATCACGTCCTCTTCATTCCGTTTCGGTGCGCGCTGACTTGACGGTCAATTGCCCCGGGGCTAGCGGCCTGGTTATCCGTTTCCTTAAAACTCCACCGACGACCTGTACTCCTTGCCCCTATCATCAACCGCCACCGAATCAACGGCGAGCTGATGGTTGGGTTTCCGATAAATTTCTGTTCGCAGTTCGCGAATGCAGGAAAGTTCAACGTCATGACGGGCGGCAAGTTCTGGCAACCATCTTAGGTATCTTTCAATTGAGGCCATGACGGACGGAGGGAAACCCAATTCGGAGGGGGTGGACTTGGGAATCCAGGTGATCACAAGCCGCTCCCCACTTAGGAGACGGGCAACTTCCTTCAACTCTTCGATTACAACGCAGTCACCCACTCTGTTCTCCCAGCTTACGAACGAGTGGGTAAAGTTATGGGCGAGTGCTTTGATGTTCCTGCATTTCATCTTGTTCCCGTATATGGCCGTGTTATGCCTTCAGCTTTCTCGACACCTTTCTCGTCAAGGGACAGCCGAAATGAGGTGATTTCGGTTGCAGTCGGCAGCTCGAAAACCCAATAAACCGGCAGTGACAGTGAAGAGCGCGGCTTGATTTCAACGACTGAAAAATCAATGACCTCTGAAGCCACTGAGTCTTTATAAGTCCTTGAGACGAACTTCCCATTCACGGTCAACCGTAGAAATTCGTTTCCGTATTTCTGTGCGACAGAAGTCCGGTTTGTTATCGTTACTTTGCCTTCTATTTTGCTTTTTCCGTTATCGAAGGTTTTTAATTTTGCAGAGATGTTTGCTTTTATTTCGAGCCCTTTGGTCGTTAGTTTGGTAGACTCGGTTTTCGCAGCAAAACAGGTCGCCGAAAAGCTTGTCAGCAGCAACATGCATAGCAGCCTTGTCAATGATTGCATCTATTTGCCATCCTTTCCTCTGCATGACGAGCCTGGCGCCGGCGTAGCCGTCCGTCACTACCCGCCTTGTTGGTCGTCGCTGTCACCCACTCGTTAAGCGCCTGCATGACGATTTCCACCAGTTCCCGGTTTTCTTGCTTTAAAGCCTTTTTATCCGAGTCAGGCAGTTTCTCAACCGGTCCGACTTCCTGGTTGGACTTTCCATCCCCATACTTTCCCAGTTCGTTCCTCAATCAATCGGAGATGATTGAATAATTTTCCGTTTCGACAGGTCGAACTTTACCGCCCATCTTCCATCCTTGCATCTCCAATTTGGCCTTAAATTCACGGTAACGATATTCCCTTTACGCTCAACCTCCTCATATACCGAGTAAGGTGAGCAGCTTTCCTTTTTTCTTGTTGCATTGAATTGGTCTTCGATTTCGGATTCGTAGCTGAATTTATGCGTTACGAATCGAACTACAAGAACCAGGCCTATCGATAAAGCAAAAACAAGCAAAATATTTCTTGCAGCACTTTTCATTTATTTTCCATGGTCAACGTCCGGGGAGTTGACCGGCGGTTTCGGCCGGTCCAACTTCCTTGGTGGGGACTTCGATTTCAAGCTGTTCAGTAACCATCTATTTGGATGCTTAATCAACCGCTAATGAAAATTGATAGGGCGAGTTTAAATTAGGCGGTACTATATAGCCATCAAATATCCTTGTCAAAGGGGATCCATCCGGGTTCATTCTGAGAAGGCCGCCCTGAAACAGGGCGGCTGCCTTGGTGCTAAAACGCATGACACAGATCATTAAAAGGAGATTGAAAGGCGGGCGGGGGTCTGTGGAAAATACAAGGGGACAAAGTGAAAGGGCCAACTCCAAGAGCTGGCCCTTTCTAACGTTCTGCCGGTTGTTTGCATCACACCACCAGCATCGTGATGTAGTGGGACCAGGGGCCCCATTCGTTGCTCCTGATCGCCCTGACCCGGAAGGTGTACATCTTGCCGGGGTCCAGGCCGGTGACGATCATCTTGGAGGCGCCACCGTACACCAGGTGGTGCTTCCAGGTCGATTCGTCCAGCGCGTCCCCGTCGGTCAGCATGATCTCGAAGCCTCTGGCTCCCGGTACGCTGAGAGCGCTGCAGATCACCATCCCCTTTTCCGGGCCCTGCTTGGCGGAGAACTTGTCCGGTGCCGTAAGCGCGGTGCGAGTGACGGGAGTTTTTGCCGCTGCCGGCTTCCGGAAATAATCCATCCCCGCCCGGTACGGCAAGGACGGGTCCTTCCGCGTCGCCAAGTCGACGTAGTCCATGAAGTCGGTGAACGTCGCGTTGAATACCGGGCGCAGACTGTTTCTTTCTGCAATGTCGGAGAAGCTCCCGGTCGATTTGGCGCGTACATGGGCATCCTTGAAGGTGTAGAAGACACTCTTCAATTCATCCGGTGTCGTCATGAAACCTGCCCATCCTCCCTTGATCGGAGGCTCGCCGGTGGTGAAGGCGACAACAATTGGCTCCAGCCTGATGATGACGTCGTCGTGGGAAAGACGTGAGATAAGTCTTCCGATTCCGTTGCTCACGGTTTCATCACCTCCTTGCAGGCCACCGTAATGACAAACAGATCCAGGGAGGACCATTCCTGCCCTTTTGGAGCCTCATCGGATGGTGCGCGATTTACTTTAGGTAAAATTAATAAAAATGATTCCCGAAGCTCCGTTCCGGTCTATCCGGCCTCTCCTCGCCATGTCCCAGGCCATCGCCTAAACCTTCCTAGTCGCACCACCTCCCCAGAAGGGGGCCGGGAAACTGGGGGGCTGACAATCTTCCATGGGCCTCTGACAACCTGACAGGAAGTCCGGACAGTCTGGCATGAGGTCGTGATAGTCTGACATGCTGCGCTGGCAACCTGACAAGAGAGCGTGACACTCTGACATGAGTCCATGACAGCTTTTCGAGGGGGCAGCAGTTTTGTCAAAGGGGTATGTCAGATTGGCATGGGGCCATGTCAGCATTTTCCTGGTAGCTGCAGCTTGCCAGGAGGTGGGACGGCTGAAAGACGAGCCGGCAGGCCGCCGGAGGCGGTCGTCATTCTGTCATGGCCCCTTGACAGTCTGTCGGCAGCCTCCGCCACTTTGTCATGAGACCTTGTCAGGCTGTCATGGCCTCTTCCCGGTTTGGCAGGAACCCCTCGAACCTGACAGAGGGCAATGTCAGTCTGGCACAGGCCTTTGCCAGGTTGTCAGGGCCGGTCGCTGTTTGTTAGACCTGCCGTCCGGCAGTCATCGCTGGAAGCTACCCCGTCCTCACCCTGTCCCCCTCCTTGAAGGAGAGGGGACGCCGGGCGGGAAGGGACTTTCGGTTGGGGAGGTAGAAGGATCCCGACACGCGATCCCGAAACGGTCTGGAATTGACAAACGCTCTCCCGTCCCCCTACAATGCGCTTTTGATTCCATTGCTAACCTTGCAAGCTCCGGCACCTAAACCCATCCTCACCCTGTCCCTCCCCTTGAAGCGGAGGGGACGTGAAGGCTGTCCCCACTTTAAGAGGGAGGGGGCCTGGGAAGGCTGTCCCCCACTTTAAAGAGGCCGAAATCGTGGGGGGCCGGCGACTCGCCCCAAAAAGGATACTCATTCATGCTGCACCTGAAGAAACTCTCCAAGGATTTCGCGGGCAAACCGCTTTTCACCGATATCAGCTGGCATCTTAAAAAAGGGGAGCGGGTCGGCCTGGTCGGCGAAAACGGCGCCGGCAAGTCCACCCTGATGCGGATCATCGCGGGGGAGGTGGAGTCCTCAAGTGGCGAGATCCAGATCACCCGTGGCGGGACGGTCGGCTACCTTCCCCAGGACGGCATCGTCGCCAAGGGGCAGCCGCTCTTCGCGGAAGTGATGACGGCGCTCTCCGAACTGCAGGCCATCGAGAGGGAGATCGCCGAGCTTACCGCGCGCCTTGAGAGAGAGCCCCACGATGCGCCGGGCCACGAGCAGCTGCTGGACCGCTTCGGTCACCTCCAGGAGGAGTTCCGCCTGAAGGGGGGCTACTCCATGGAGAGCGAGGTGGGGAACGTCCTCTCCGGCCTGGGCTTCGCCCCCTCCGACTGGCAGAAGGAGTGCGGCGAATTCTCGGGGGGGTGGCAGATGCGCATCGCACTTGCCAAGCTGCTCCTCAAAAAGCCCAACGTGCTTTTGCTGGACGAGCCGACCAACCATCTGGACATCGAGGCGCGCAACTGGCTGGAAGGGTACCTGCAGGGCTATCCTTACTCCGTAATGCTGGTCTCCCACGACCGCTTCTTCCTGGACCAGGTCTGCTCCCGCATCGCCGAGGTCTGGAACCACGCCATCACCGATTACCATTGCAATTACAGCCGCTACCTCGTCCAGCGCGAGGAGCGGGTCTCCGCGCTGAGGGAGGCCAAGCGCCGCCAGGACGAGGAGGTCGAGAAGATGGAGGATTTCATCTCCCGCTTCCGTTACCAGGCCACCAAGGCCTCGCTGGTGCAGTCGCGCATCAAACAGCTGGAGAAGATCGAGCGCATCGTCATCCCCCCCGAGCGCAAGCGGATCCGCTTCACCTTCCCGGTCCCTCCCAAAAGCGGCAAGACGGTCATGGAGCTTTCCGGGGTCACCAAGGCCTACGGTTCCAACGTGGTGCTGGACGGGGTCGATCTCACCGTGGAGAGCGGCGAGCGGGTGGCACTGGTCGGGCATAACGGGGCCGGCAAATCGACCCTTATGAGGGTTCTGGCCGGCGGGGAGATCAACGGCGGCACCGTCAAGGTGGGCCATAACGTGATCCGCGACTACTTCGCCCAGGACCAGGCCCAGGAACTCGATGCCACCCGGACCGCCTACGAGGAAATTTACGCCGACGCCCCCTTCGACATGGTGCCGCAGCTGCGCGACATCCTGGGGGCTTTTCTCTTCTCCGGCGACGACATCAACAAAAAGGTCGCCGTGCTCTCCGGCGGGGAAAGGAACCGGCTGGCGCTCGCCAAGCTGCTCCTGCGTCCCTCCAACCTGCTCCTCATGGACGAGCCGACCAACCACCTGGACCTCTTCTCCAAGGAAGTGCTGCTGGAGGCGCTCAAGCAGTTTCCCGGCACGGTGGTCTTCGTCTCCCACGACCGCCATTTCATCGACGGGCTGGCTACCCGCGTGGTGGAGGTGGGCGGCGGCAAGCTGGAGTGCTACTGGGGAGACTACGAGTACTACCTGGAGAAAAGCGGCCAAGGCGGGTCAGGCGACGGTGCCGACACGGTCGGCCAGCTGGCCGGCGGACGGCAGCCGGAGGGAAAAGGGGGACAGGCACCTTCGGAGCCAGTCCCCGGGAGGGCGCCAGGGGGCGAAGATCTTTCGGAGCAGGCCGGCAAAATGTCGCGCCAGCAGCTGCGCGAGGCCGAGAAGCAGCGCCATAAAGAGGAGCGCGCCCGGGAGCGGCGGCTGGCCGAGCTGGAGAACAAGATCGCCGCCAAGGAGGACGAACTCGCCAGGTTGGAACAGCGCATGGCTGGCCCGGATTTCTTCAAGGATGTCGAGGCTTCCCGGGCGGCCGGAGATCTGCACGCAGCGCTGACTGACGAGATCGCTTCCCTCTACCAGGACTGGGAGACGACCTGATTTCCAATTAAAGAACATCCATATTGACAGGGGAAACTTCTTCAGTACTCTTTTCATTGGGGAAAACAGCCAGCCCGTTCTAATGGGAGACCCAATGACAGAGAACATCACCATCAATATGCCGGAGATCGTCCCGCTCTACCCTCTGCGGGAGATCATAGCCTTCCCCTACATGGTGTTCACCATCTTCCTCAAGCACGAGGACATGCCCCCCTTCGAGGAGGCCGTGCTTTTCAACAACCTCGTCGCGCTGGTCAAGCTGAAACAGGAGCCAACCGGCGAGCTGTTCCCCGCCCTGCACGAGATAGGCACCCTCTGTAAAGTAATGCAGATCAACAAGCTCCCGCAGGGGGGCGCCAAGGTCGTCCTGGAAGGGGTAGTCCGGATCAGGGTCCTGGCCATCGTCCAGCAGACGCCGGTCGCCCTCTCCCGTCTCGAGCCGGTGCGCGAGTTCGCCGAGCGCTCCATGGTCTCCGAGGCGCTGGTGGGAAGCCTGAACGCCCTCCTGAAGATTGCCCTCTCCTACGGCCGCCCGCTGCCTGACGACGTCATGAAGATGATCGACTTCATCGACAACCCGGCCAGGCTCTCGGACCTGGTCGCCCTCTACCTGAACCTCCCCGTCGACGAGCTGCAGAAGCTTCTGGAGACCATCGATCCCCTGGAGCGCCTGAAGAAGGTCTACATGCACCTCACCAACGAGGTGCAGCGCCTGCAGATCAAGGGAGAGGTGCAGGCCGAGGTCACCAAGAAGGTCGGAAAGAGCCAGAAGGAATTCCTGCTGCGCGAGCAGATGAAGCAGATCCAGGAGGAACTCGGTGAGGAGGACTCCAAGCAGGGGGAGGCCAACGAGCTCAGGAGCAAGCTGGAAAACGCCATGATGCCGGACGAGGTCAGAAAGATCGCCGAGAAGGAGCTAAGGAGGCTGGACCGGATCAACCCCGCCTCCCCCGAGTACACGGTATCCCGCACCTATCTCGACTACCTGATCGGCATCCCCTGGCAGACCAGCACCCCGGACAACAAGGACATCAACCAGGCCGAGCAGGTCCTCAACGAGGATCACTACGACCTGAAGAAGGTCAAGGAGCGCATCCTCGAGTACCTGGCGGTGAGGTCGCTCAAGGAGAAGATGAAGGGGCCCATCCTCTGCTTCGTGGGGCCCCCGGGGGTCGGCAAGACCAGCCTGGGCAAGTCCATCGCCCGCACGCTGGGCAGGAAGTTCATCCGCATCTCGCTGGGCGGCATGCGGGACGAGGCCGAGATCAGGGGGCACCGGCGCACCTACATCGGCGCGCTCCCCGGGCGCATCATCCAGGAGATCAACCGCGCGGGCTCCAACAACCCCGTCTTCATGCTGGACGAGGTCGACAAGATCGGCGCCGATTTCCGCGGCGACCCGGCCAGCGCTCTCCTCGAGGTGCTCGACCCCGAGCAGAACTTCTCCTTCACCGACCACTACCTCGACGTCCCCTTCGATCTCACCAACGTGATGTTCATCACCACGGCAAACCTGCTCGACCCGATCCCGGCGCCGCTCAAGGACAGGATGGAGGTCATCTCGCTCTCCGGCTATACGGACGAGGAGAAGCTCAACATAGCGAAGACCTACCTGGTGGCCCGCGAGGTCGAGGAGAACGGGCTCACCTCCATGCCGCCGGAGTTCACCGACGAGGCCATCTACCGGATCACCCACGACTACACGCGGGAGGCCGGGGTAAGGAACCTGCAGAGGAACATCGCCTCCGTCTGCCGCAAGATCGCCAAGGAGGTGGCGCAGGGCAAGCCGGCGCGCACCGTGGTCACGCCGGACGTGGTCTCCGAGCTGTTGGGGCCGCAGAAGTTCTTCGACGAGGTGGCCTCCGAAAAGGACCGGATCGGCGTGGCCACCGGGCTCGCCTGGACCGAGAGCGGCGGCGACATCATCTTCGTCGAGGCGACCAAGATGAAGGGGAAGGGGGACCTGATCCTGACCGGCTCGCTGGGCGATGTCATGAAGGAATCGGCCCGGGCCGCCGTCTCCTTCGTGCAGGCCAACTGCGAGGAACTGGGCATCGACAAGAAGGATTTCGAGAACACCACCATCCATATCCACGTGCCGGCCGGCAGCATCCCCAAGGACGGCCCGTCCGCGGGCATCACCATGGCCACCACCATCGTCTCGCTCTTCTCCGGGCGTCCCGCCAAGCGCGACGTGGCCATGACCGGCGAGATGAGCCTGACCGGCCGCGTGCTGGCCATCGGCGGGCTCAAGGAAAAGGTGCTGGCAGCCCGGCGGGCGGGGGTCAAGAAGGTGCTGGCCCCCGCCAAGAACCAGAAGGACCTGGATGACATTCCGGAAAACGTGAAGGAGGAAGTGGATTTCTTCTTCGTAGACGACGTCCGCGAGGTGTTCAGCCACGCCCTCAAATAGTTGTCCAACCAGGACCAGAACAGTCCTCCTGCCATGCAGACAAAGGCCGCCACACAAAGGGTAGTGCAGATTTTCCGGGAGATCGGGGAGTTCTCCGATCTCTCGCTGCGTGCGGTGGCGGGCATCTTCTCCAGACCCTACTACTACCGCGAATTCTCCGCCCAGCTCGACAAGATCGGGGTGGGCTCGCTTTTCATCATCCTGCTGACCGGGCTGTTCACCGGCATGGTGATGGCGCTGCAGGCCTTGCTGCAGCTGAAGCCCTTTGCCGCCACCAGCTACGTGGGGGGCATGGTGGGCGCCGTCATGGTCAAGGAACTGGGCCCCGTCCTGTCCGCGCTGATGGTGACCGGCCGGGTAGGCTCGGCCATCACCGCCGAGCTCGGCACCATGGTGGTCACCGAGCAGGTGGACGCCATGCGGGTGGAGGGGACCGACATCGTCAAGCGGCTGGTCGTATCCCGCCTGAAGGCGATCATGATCTCTCTGCCGTTGCTGGCGGTGGTGACCGATGCG
Source organism: Geomonas sp. (assembly GCA_035255025.1). Classification (GTDB taxonomy): domain Bacteria; phylum Desulfobacterota; class Desulfuromonadia; order Geobacterales; family Geobacteraceae; genus Geomonas. Next base: position 33,234 of record DATFAB010000014.1, on the reverse strand, counting down.
GTGGCTCTTTTCGGCGGTTTCATCATGGCCGCCGGCTACCACGTCAATCACGTGATGTACATGAAGTCGATCCCCCAGTTCATGGTGTTCCAGGATCTCATTGAGGGGGTGGCCAAGCCCGCCTTCTTCGGGATGATCATCGCGCTGATCGGCTGCCACGTCGGGCTCGGCACCCGCGGCGGCGCCGCCGGGGTGGGGGGCTCGGCCAAGCGGGCAGTGGTGCTGTCATCGGTGCTGATCCTGGTCTCGGACTTCTTCCTCACCAAGGCCTTCATCGCCTTCAGGTAGTACAAAAGCAATCCCCCCTGTCCCCCCTTTATCAAGGGGGGGACCTGTCGCGGAAGACGGTTTGCACTTCTGGCAAGTTCGCCCTCGCCTCCCCTCTGCTTCAAGGGGAGGCGAGGGCGAGGACGGGGGGGGATGGAGGTCGTTATGCCGGGACCCGGAATCAGGATGGAGCGGGTGAGCTATACCGTCGGCGGTCGCGAGATCCTGAAGGAGTTCGATCTCTCCCTGGAAAGGGGGGTGAACCGGACCATACTCGGGGTGTCGGGTGCCGGCAAGACGACCATCCTCAAGCTGATCCTCGGACTGATACCGGCCGATAGCGGCAGCATCAGCATCGACGGGGTGGAAATCTCCGAGCTACCCGAGTCGAGCCTTCGGGAGGTGCGCCGGGGTATCGCGGTGGTCTTTCAAGGGGGCGCCCTCTTCGACTCCATGACCGTGGGGGAGAACGTCGGTTACCGGCTCCTGGAGAAAGGAGAGAAAAGCGAGCAGGAGATCGAACAGGTCGTTTTGGAAAAGCTCGGCTTTGTGGGGCTCGAGGATGCCATCGATCTCTACCCGGCGGAACTCTCGGGCGGCATGAAGAAGCGGGTGGCCATCGCCCGGGCCCTGGCTGCGGATCCCGACTACATCTTCTTCGACGAGCCGACCACCGGGCTCGACCCCATCGGCGTCTACAACATCTGCGACCTGATGAGGCGCCTGCAGCAACAGGGGAAAACGACGCTGACGGTCACCCACGACCTGCACACGGCCTTTCAGGTCTCCCAGAGATTTTCCTTTCTGCACGAGGCCCGCCTGGTGTTCGAGGGGTCCAGGGAGGAGATGCTGGCGGCAGACATCGAGGTGCTGCACGAGTTTCTCTCCCCTTCGGAGCGCTCGCTGTTCAGCTTTACTGAGCCGGCGTGAGCCAGTAAGGATGCTTCGACAGGCACAGCACGAACGGCTGCCGGCGCAGCGTCATGCTTCGACAGGTCAGCAGGAGCGGATGAATCTGACGGTCTCACCATCGATCGCTCCTGAAACATACCAACCGCTCGTCCTGAGCCTGTCGAAGGACGTCATCAACTCATTGCGGAAGCAAAGGCCATGAAACGAAGCGACAATATAGCGCGGTCACACGTAAAGGCCGGTATCTTCGTGGTGGTCGCCCTCGTCATCTTCGCGTGGGGCGTGCTGCTCATGGGGGAAAAGAGCAAGATGTTCATCCCCAAGGGGAAGATCAGCCTGATCATGGACAACGTGGCCGGGTTGAAGGTGGGGGCGCCCGTCTGGCTGGCCGGCGTGGATATCGGGGTGGTGCGCTCGATCCGCTTCGAGCACCCCGAAGAGAGCAACCAGGTGGAAATCTTGCTGGAAGTCGGCAAGGAATCCCTGCAGAAGATCGGCAAAGACTCGCTCATCGTCATCAAGACGCGGGGGCTGATGGGTGAGAAGTATGTCGACATCACCCCGAGTGCCCACCTGGTCAAGGTACCGGAGACCAGGGTGTACGGAACGGTGGTGCCGAGCCTGGACGATGTGACCAAGAAGGCGGCGGTCGCTTTCGATCATCTGAACGCGGCAATGGACAAGATCACCGGCGGTCAGGGGAGCCTGGGGAAGATGATGTCCGATCCCAAGCTCTACGAGAACCTCTCCAGGTTGACCGGCGAGCTGAACACCTTCGTGACCACCGCCAATTCAGGAAAGGGAACCCTGGGCAAACTCAACCGCAGCCCCGAGCTTTACGACAAGCTGCTGAGCGCCCTGAGCCGGGCCGACGATACCATGCGGGAGGTTCAACATTCGGAGGGGACACTCAACAGGTTGATCTACGACCGCGCGCTCTATGACAAGCTGCTGTCCCTGGCGGACAAGAGCAACCAGGCCGCCGATGACATGCGCGAGCTGAACAAAAAGATCACCTCGCCGCACGGGACGCTCGGCAAGCTCATGCAGGACCGGGAGATGTACGACAAGGGGCTGGCGCTGATCGAGCGGGCCGACCGGTCGGTGAAATCTCTGGAGGAAGTGATGGACCGGGTGCGGCAGGGGGAGGGGACGGCAGGAAGACTGTTAAACGACCAGGTGCTCTACGACAAGATGAACAAGGCGGTGGAGGATCTCGATCTACTGCTAAACGATGTCAAACAGCATCCTCGCCGGTACTTCCGGTTTTCCGTCTTCTGATCCGCTGCAAAAAAAGAGGGGCGCCACGCAGGCGCCCCTTAAAGGAGGGTAACCCTGAAAATCAGGTGAATAGACCATAGGCGCAGATTGTGGAGACAATGAGGACGAAAAGAGGAAAGATGCTGCTCAGGATAACGCCGGGCGGGCACACCTTGCGGCTGTCCGTGGCGGTGCAGATATTGACAAGGCTTGCTGGTGGGAATATGATTCGCCCCTGAGTCTGACCCATCATGAGAGAAGTGAGGGGATCCTATGAGAAAGCTTTTCTGTCTACTTGCTGTCGCAATGCTGCTCTCCCTGGTCAGCGGCTGCCTGCCTCCTCCTGGCGGCGGGGGCCCTGGTGGCGGCCCGGTTGGCCCGGGTGGCCCGGGCGGTCCCGGTGGCGGCCCGGGTGGTCCCGGTGGCGGACCTGGCGGCCCTGGCGGCGGACCGGGACCGGGTCCCGGACCGGGAGGCCACGGCGGCCCGGGGTATTGAACAGGGGCGGCAGGCTGATCAAATTCAGCCTGCCTCTTTTGTTTTGTATCAGGGGCACTGGCCGCCCCTTGCGGATCCTGCACCGGGTGCTTATATTCCCCAAACAGCAGCCGGACCGGCTGACAGAGGAACGAGCACATGGACGACAAGAACCGGGATCCTTTCCATTACATTTCTGCCGCACACGAAAACGGCTCCGCCAACGGGAGCTGCCGCATCAAGTCCGAGGATGCCTCCGAGGTGGAACTCCTCGATGCCTACTCCCGTGCGGTCATCACAGTGGTCGACACGGTGGGGCCCGCCGTGGTCGGCATTTCGGTGCGGACCTCCGCTAACCAAGCGGCGCCGGAGCAGCGCGGGGCCGGCTCCGGTATCATCATCGCCCCCGACGGATATATCCTCACCAACGATCACGTGGTCCAGGGAGCCGATTTGCTGGCCGTGACCCTCCAGGACGGATCCACGCTCGAAGCCACCCTGGTGGGCACCGATCCTGCCACCGACCTGGCGGTGCTGCGCGCCAACGGTTCGGGGCTTCCCTACGCCACCCTCGGCGACTCCAGCGCACTGAGGGCCGGGCAGCTCGTGATCGCCATCGGCAATCCGTTCGGCTTCCAGTCCACCGTGTCGACCGGCGTGGTGAGCGCTCTCGGCAGGGCGCTGCGCAGCAGGGAGGGGCGGCTCATCGAGAACATCATCCAGCACACGGCACCGCTCAACCCCGGCAACTCCGGAGGACCGCTGGTCGATTCCAGGGGGAGGGTGGTCGGCGTCAATACCGCCATCATAGCCCTCGCGCAGGGGATCGGCTTTTCGGTACCGGCCAATGCGGCGAGATGGGTGGTCTCGCAGCTTTTGGCCCACGGCCGCGTGCGCCGCGGCACCCTCGGGCTGGCGGCCCAGCAGGTGCCGCTCAACCGGCAGCTGGCAAGATTTCACCACCTGCGCAACACCGCCTGTCTGGAAGTGGTCGCGGTCAACGAACTGGCCTCGGCCTTCAAAGCGGGGATCCGGGATGGCGACCGCGTCGTCTTGATGAACGAACAGGTGGTGGAAAGCGTGGACGACATCCACCGGATCCTGGCGGAGTGGCCGATCGGAGAGGCGATGTCCATTGCGCTTTTGAGGGGGACCGAGCTGCTGAAATTCGAGGTGGTGCCGACCGAGGCGGTGCCGTAGGGGAGAGGGGCGTCAGGCGAAGAAGATGCTGAAGAGGATCAGCAGGGTGAGCTGGCAGGACGCCACCAGCCAGCCGTTTCTGATCATGGACTTCAGGTCGTCTGACTCGGCGAATCCCAGCGAGCTCACCATGTTGGCCCCCGGGAACACGAAGTTGTTGACCCTGGTGGCGACCACCAGTGCCAGCGACCAGGCCAGCATGGAAATGCCGTACCTGGCAAGGAGCGGGTTGAACATCTCGTGCAGCAGTTTCAGGGTCGCCACGGTGGCGCCGCTGATGCCGAAGGCTCCCAGCATGCCGCCGGTAATCACTATCACCGGCTTGCCGCCCACCTCCATCATCGGCTTGATCAGCCTGGAGAGCGCCGCGAAGCCTCCCGCCTGCTGCACGAAGCCGATGAAAGGGTCCAGCAGCAGGAACAGCAGGAAGAGCCCCACGTTGCCCGCCATCCCCTTGATCACCAGCCTGAGTATCTCATCCAGTTTGAGCCCCCCCACGAACCCGGTAACGAGGGAAAGCCCCAGCATGATGACGATGACGAAGGAGGTGGGGGCCTGGGCCGCCATGCCGTAGATGACGGCGGCGAGGAAGCAGCAGACGAATACCACGGTGGCGCGGGTGCTGCGAGGGGTGGGATGGAATACGGCGATCCCTTCCGGTACCTCGTAGGGGTGCATGTCTTTGGTCTTGCGTTGGATCCGCTGGATCATGAACCAGGTGGCGGTGAAGGTGACCAGCGCGACCGGGCCGGAGACGTACAAAAGCATCTGCCCGTAACCGATCTTGGTCAGCCCGAGCAGGGTGATGACCGGAGGGGTGAACGGGCCGAGGATCAGGGCCTCCTCGCCAACCGCCTGGAAGATGACCGCGACGGTGCTGCGCGAGAGCCCCACGGTGGCGGCGATGGGGAGAACGATGGGCGCGATGATGGCGTTTCCTCCGGCCATGGTCCCCAACAGGCCGACGATGACCACGCAGGCGATCATGATGCCGAGCATCGCCTTTTTCTCGGTATCGACGCCGATACTGTGTATGATGCGGTGGACGATGGTGTGGGAGACCTTGGTGGCGCTCAGCACCTCGCCGAGCCCGCGCCCGAGCATGATGATCAGGCCGACCAGGGCCAGGAAGGAGCCCATGCTGTTGGCGAGGGCCGCGGCGAAGGAGACCACGGTCTGATGGCTGAGCAGGCCGCCCGCCATCACGGAGATGACGGTGGCGGCCAGGATGTCGACGTCGCGAAAGACCAGCACCACGTAGAGCAGCAAAGGGGTGAGGCCGAGTAATCCCAGTAAAAGGTCCTGATCCAAGAAGCTCCTCCGACAGTCTCGTTAACCAGACCCGTTGATACCATTCCTTCTTCGATTCCGCAAGCTTAACAGATATCGGCCCTAAGCGGATCTTGAATTTACCGGCCGCAATCCCGACAATGGAAGGGATGGGACGCGGCAGGCAAGAGCCGGCGAGCAGAAACACGGGAGCAGCTAGGTGCACGTTATTACTGGCCAACCAGGCCCACCCGCAGTACCGGCTGGTGCTGGCGGCCAACCGGGATGAATTCTACGACAGGCCGACCGCCGCCGCCTCCTTCTGGGAGGACGCGCCGCAGGTGTTCGGCGGCCGGGACCTGGTCCACGGCGGAACCTGGCTGGCGGTGACCACCACCGGCCGTATCGCTGCGCTCACCAATTACCGGGAAGCGCAGGAGGCGAGAAAGGACGGGCCGTCCCGCGGCGAACTGGTGAGCGAATTCGTGAAGGGGGATGCGACGCCTGATGCCTACCTGGCAAGGTTGCGGGCGAAGGCGTCCTTCTATAACGGCTACAACCTCATCGTGGGCGATGCCGACCGGCTGCTGTACTATTCCAACCGCTCCGACCGGGTCACTGTTGTCAACGCGGGGTTCCACGGGGTCAGCAATCACCTGCTGGACACCCCCTGGCCGAAGGTGGTCCGGGGAAAAGCCGCACTGGCCCGGGTACTCGATGGCGGCGCCGTCGCCCCCCAATCCCTGTTCGATATCCTGGCCGATACCACCAAGGCCCCCGATGCCGAACTCCCCGACACCGGTGTGGGGCTGGAGTGGGAGCGGCTTCTTTCCTCCATCTTCATCACCAGCGAGCGCTACGGCACCCGCTCCTCCAGCGTGCTGCTCGTCGATCGGGATCTGCGGGCAATCTTCATCGAGCGGAACTTCGACGGCAAGGAGGTACGCGACCGCAGGACGGAGTTCGCCTGGTAGGGAAAGCCGATGTGATGGCAGCGAAAAAACGTTCCCCCATGATAAAGGGGGGACAGGGGGGGATTACTACTGACTGTCCATCGGAGGGGGCCGCCCCCATCCTCACCCTGTCCCTCCCCTTGAAGGGGAGGGGACGCGGCACGGCATGTCTTCCCGAAGGGGCTTCAGCAACCGGTCAGCACAGCAAAATGTGGTTGGCAGGGTGAGGGGAGGCGTGGAAAAAGCAATCCCCCCCGACCCCCCTTTATCAAGGGGGGAGGGACACTGCTTCTGACTGTCCATCGGAGGGGTCCGCCCCCATCCTCACCCTGTCCCTCCCCTTGAAGGGGAGGGGACGCGGCACGGCATGTCTTCCCGAAGGGGTTTCAGTAACCAGTCAGCACAGCAAAATGTGGTTGGCAGGGTGAGAGGGGAGGCGTGGAAAAAGCAATCCCCCCCGACCCCCCTTTATCAAGGGGGGAGGGAGGGGAGCTGTTGACGGGTAAAAAGGCGCCGGTAAGGCTTACTGGTACTGGATGTAGATCGGTTTCGGGGTCAGCTTGAGCACCTCGTTGGGGGTAAGCAGCGCATCACCCTTCTTGGTGTCGTTGTGGTAGAAAAGCTTGAAGCCGGTAAGCTCCACGGGTTCCGCCACGATGTAGTCCTTGTAGGAATCCCGCTTCAGCCAGGGCGCGCCCCAGCCGTCCATGTTCATGACGATCTGCACCTCGGGGCGCAGCTGGATGTGCTTGTAGTTGGTTACCCCGTTGCGGGTGAAGCGGTGCACGATCAGGACCTTGGGCGGCAGGTTGTACTTCTTCACCAGGTCCTTCAGATAGCCCGAGGCATAGTTGATGTCGGCTGCGTCGTAGGTGCCGATCTTGGTGCCGGGGCGGGCCTTGCTCTTGATCAGGTTGAACTCGGGGTCCATGCCGAGGTGGACGTCCGGGTTTTTCAGAATCCACTCGAAACGCGGCAGGATGGACCGGATGTTGTCATGACCGGTCTGGATGTCGATGAACAGGATGGCCCCAGCCTCCTTGGCCCAGCTGTAGACGTCGTTGATGATCTTGTCGGGCATCACCATCCGGTAGAGCCCTGCCTTGCCCGGGTCACCCTGGGCCACCACGGCGATCAGGTGCAGGGCCGGCTGAACCGGATGCTCCGGGTCGGCGGCCTGCCACTTGGACGCCTCGCGCTTCAGCTTCTGGATCATCTCCGGCTTCGGATACTCACCGAGTGCTCCCATCCGTTTGGAGAGGGGATTGCCGTAGTAGGCGACGATGCGCTTCTGGGGGAGCAGGGAGCCGGGGAGCGGCGACGGGTACTTGACGGGCCACCCTTTTTTGGTCGCGAAATCGGGATCCTCGCCGGCGCGGTAAGCTACCCGCGGTGCGGCCTTGGCGGCGGGGCCTTTGGCCTTGGCCTTGCCGTTTTTGCCGCCGGAGCTTGCCGTGCTTTGGCCTTTGAACGCTGCCGAGGGTGCGGCGGGCGCTGCCGCCGGGGCGCTGGTTGCCGCCGGAGCGGTCACCGGGGCGGCGGTCGCAGGAGCGGCGGTTGCCGGAGCTGCCTGCTCCCCTGCCGGAGCAGGGGCCGGAGCGGTGCTGGCCGCCGGCGCCGAGCCATCTTTGGACGATTCTGCCGAGGCCATCACGAACTGCTGGGCCGCCGACTTACTTTCCTTGCAGGCGGTAAGAGAAAGCGGCAGCGCGAGAAGGGCGACCAGCAGGACCATGGTCGACTTCTGGATGCGGGAGGTGTGCGGGTGCTTCACGTATAGACTCCTTGATTGAGATGGATGCGTAAGCAGGCCGCGCCTTTATCTGCTCGCAGGTGTGCGGTCGGCAGAGCCCATAGCGACTGCATCGTATCGTTCTTTTTTTGTTGCGGAAGCTGTGACCAAACCGGCATCTGCGTAGGAAGATCAACAATGCGTCAGCTGAGAGGCGGGCATTTTCCGGCGATACTTTAACCTGTTTGCTGATTATCTGTCAATAAACGGTTGCGGGTATGGTGAAGATTGAGGCTGGAGGCCGCAGGAGCGCCGCTCGAGCGGGAAGGGCTTTCCCTTGTGGTTCCCAACGATGCTGCTGGCTGCCGGTGATGGTGGTAATCGAGGCTTTTCTTCCCCTCCCTCTCCAGTGGGGAGAGGGAGGGGGGGGAGAGACGGGGCGGGGGCTAGTAGTAGGTCTTCTTCATCAGGTGGAACAGGAAGGCGATCAGCAGCACGCAGAAGACCGCCACTCCGCCGGCAACTTTCCGCTTCGCCCGCGTGTCCTCGATAGCCTTCAGCTGGGCGCTGATCTTGCCGAGGTCCGCGTTGATCTGGGTCGATTCCGTTTTCACCCGCTGCACGTCGACGTCATGGAACAGGGTATGGAACCGGTTCCTGATGGCGAACAGCGATTTGGCCATGTCCTCGGTATCGACCCCCACCTTCTGCAGCACCGCGATCCTCTGGTCGATGCCGACGATGTACCCTTCGGTCTGCTGCATGGCTGCCTTGATGGTGGCGGCCCGCTCGAAGCTGTGGCACTGGGTGCAGGTCTTCTCGTTGATCAGGTCGATGGAAGCCTTGAGGACATGGTGGTTGCTGTGGCAGGTCACACAGGTAGGCCCGCCTTTGCCGAGCGCCTGGCCGTGCTTGCTGGCCAGGTAATCCTTCATGACGCCGACATGGCAGCGTCCGCAGAAGGCCGGGATCTGCTCCTCTTTGGGCGCACCCAGAAAACCGAGCGCCCTGTTCATCGCGTCAGCCGCGTTCTTGGGATCTCCGCCGTGGCAGCTGTTGCAGGAGATGCCGTTTTCCGCGTGGATGCTGGTTTTCCAGAGGTTGACCGGTGCCCCCAGCTTGTCAGGCAGTCCAGAATGGCACTGGATGCAGACAGTTTCCGGCGGCTCGGCCGCCTGGGCCCGCTTGGCGCTGGTCAGGGAAAGTGCGCAGGCAACCAGCACCCCCGCTATGGCAAACAGCACTCCCTTTCTCGATCTATGCGTTATCCGGATCATGAGTAGTGCCCCCATATGGTAAGCCCGATCCACAAAAGGATTCCGGCGATCACGCAGGCGAGGAAGACCGGCCGTCTCAGCGGATGTCTCTCGTGCCCCCGGTCTACGAAGGGAAGCAGCGCCAGGAAGGTGCCGGCTGCCGCCTGGATGATGATCCCCACCAGCTCATTGGGGAAGATCTTGAGCGTCTGGTAGTTGGCCAGGAAGTACCATTCCGGCTTGATGTGAGCCGGGGTCTTGAAGGCGTTGGCCGGCACGAAGGCATCCGGCGTGAAGAGAAGCTGCGGCGCGAAGAAGACCAGCGCCAGGAAGATGGCGAAGTAGATGGAGATGGAGGTCAGGTCGACCAGTGCGTAGTTGGGGAAGAACGGGATGCCGCCTGGATGGCTTTCGTGGCGGTAGGTGTCACCGGGCCAGGGCCTGGTCGGCTCGCGGCCGGAGGGGGGCGTGGAGATGCCGACCCTTTTCAGGACGAAGAGGTGCAGGCCGATCAGCGCCGCGATGCCCAGCGGGATGACCGCGACGTGCAGCGCGAAGAAGCGTCCCAGCGTGGCGGGGCCGACCAGCTTGCCGCCGCGCAGGAACTCGACCATGTAGGGGCCGATCACCGGGATGGCGCTCACGCTGTTGGTGGCGACCGTGGTGGCCCAGAAGGAGAGCTGGCTCCAGGGGAGCAGGTAGCCGGTCAGCGACATCGCCTCGACCACGGCAAAGGTGGTGAAACCGGAGAGCCAGTTCAACTCGCGCGGGCTCTTGTAGCTACCCATCATCAGGGTCGACAGCATGTGCAAAAGGAGCACGGCCACCATCAGGTTGGAACCGACCGCGTGGCAAAGCCTGATCAGCCAGCCGTAGGGAACCTGGTTCATGATGTAGGTCACGCTCTTGAAGGCCTTGTCGGCGTCCGGCACGTAGTAAACCAGCAGCAGCATGCCGGTTACCACCTGCAGCGCGAAGATGACCAGCAGCACGCTCCCCAGCGAGTACCACTCGTTGATGTTGCGTGGGAGCAGGTATCCGGTCAGCTCCTTTTTGACGACCTCCCGCAGTCCTATGCGCAGGTCGATCCAGTCGTAAACCCGTTTTAACAGGGGCATGGGACCTCCAAGAAAATTATCCGATAGTTACGTTTCCGCCCGCTACCGTGATGGGGAGCTTGGCGAGTGGTCTGGGGGGCGGTCCGCCGAGGACGGCTCCGTTGGGAGCATAGCGGCCCGCATGGCAGGGGCAGAGGAAATCCTGCTGGTCCTTCTCCCACTGCACGATGCAGCCTAGGTGGGTGCAGACGGCAGAAAGGGCGATCAGTTCTCCCGTCTTTGTTTTGACCACCACCGCGGAGGAGCCGGCGTACTCGAAGAACTTGGCTTCTCCTTCCGGGATTTCGGTGAGGGGAAAAACCACCTTGGCTGCGCCCGTTTCGCCGGCGCGGGGCGCAAGATAGCGAAAGATCGGGTAGCAGACGGCAGCCACGGCACCAGCCAAAGCCCCGGTCAGGCAGACCCCGAGAAAATTTCTCCTGCTTTCGTTCTCCATATCTCCTCCCGGCTTAATCTTTAGGCTGCGGACTAGTATAAAGGCCTTGCGAATGATTTCAAGCCCTTTGCTTGTCTCAGCGACCCGGAACGGGTCAATTTGTCGGTAAATCGTTCATTTGCGGCAGCCAAGTTTATGGTCTTTACCGCTCAAGGCGATTTCTGTATGCTGGCGGCTTCGGCAGATATGAGGATTGTTGCTCAACGAGGAGGGGTGATGGAAACGTACTACGACCCGAAGGATCTGGGAAAGTTCTCTGAAATAGGCAAGGATGCCCCGGAGCTGGCCGGCAAGTTCTTCGATTACTACGGCGCGGTCTTTGCCGAGGGGGAGCTGACCGAGCGCGAGAAGGCCCTGATCGCGCTGGCCGTGGCGCACGCCGTCCAGTGTCCGTACTGCATCGATGCCTACACGCGCGCCTGCCTGGAGAAGGGCTCCAACCTCGGCGAGATGACCGAGGCGCTGCACGTGGTGAACGCCATCCGCGGCGGCGCTTCGCTCGTTCACGGCGTCCAGATGCGCAAGATCGCCGAGAAACTGTCGCTGTAGGTGGGGATCTTCCACCGGCCGGGAAGCCAGCCCCCACGAATAACTACCTTGGGAAACAGTGAAGATATGAGGGACACGGAAGAAAAACAGGTTGATGTAGAGCCTTTCCAGGCCGTCCTGGCGCGCCACGGGCTGGCGCTGCAGCGGGCACAGACCACGGCCCTGCAGGTCAACGTCGGGCTCAACTGCGACCTTGCCTGCGGGCACTGCCACCTGGAGGCGGGACCGCACCGGCAAGAGGCGATGGATCGCCGGACGATGGAGGCGGTGATTGACTGCGCTCGCCGCCTCCCTTTCGCGAGCATCGACCTCACCGGAGGCTCGCCCGAGCTGGTCCCCGGTATCGACCATCTGGTCCGGTCGCTGGCGCCCCTGACGCCGCGGCTGATCGTGCGGAGCAACCTGGTGGCGCTTAACGAGGAGTCGGCCGCCGGGCTGCGTGAACTTTACCGGGATCTGAAGGTGGTCCTGGTTGTCTCCCTCCCCGCTACCAACTCCTCGCAGACCGAGGCCCAGCGCGGCTCGGGTGCCTGGGAGAGAAGCGTCGCGGCGCTCAAGGCGCTGAACGGCATGGGATACGGGGTGGAAGGGAGTCCGCTTGAGCTGAACCTGGTATCGAACCCGGCCGGCGCTTTCCTGCCGGCGGCACAGGGGCAGGCGGAGAAGAAATTTCGTGCGGACCTGCTGCGGAAATGCGGGATCACCTTCAACTCGCTGTACACCTTTGCCAATGCGCCGCTTGGCCGCTTTCGCGCCTTTCTCGAGCGCTCCGGCAATCTCGAGGCTTACCTCGGCAAGCTTGCCGGCGGTTTCAATCCCTGCACGGTGGCGGGGTTGATGTGCCGGTACCAGCTCTCGGTGGACTGGCAGGGGCGGCTCTACGATTGCGATTTCAACCTGGCAGCAGGGCTTCCCCATGGCGGGACCACGACGTTCATTTTCGATCTCATGGAATTGCCTGTGCCGGGGACGCCGATACCGGTGGGAGATCACTGTTACGCCTGCACGGTCGGCTCCGGCTTCACCTGAGGGGGGAGCATCGTGACCTAGGTCAGGTCACAAGATGAAGGCTGTTTATCCCGTCTTGAAGGAAATGAGCGGAAGCAATCCCCCCTGTCCCCCCTTTATCAAGGGGGGGATGCGGTGGTTTACGGGCTGAAGGGTGCGCCGGCGAGCATGCAGGGCACGGTACAGGAGAGAAGGCGGTCAGGGCTCCAGCATGTGGTGGCGGGTCATGGGGACGCTGTTGTTGCCGTGGCGGGTGAAAACGACCTGGAAGAGCTGCAGCGTACCGGTGGCGAAGGCGGCTATCGAGCCGCTCAGGTAGAGCCTCCAGGCTCTGACGAAGCTCTCGTCGAACATGCCGGTTATCTGGTCGACGTTCGCCTCATAGCGCTCCAGCCAGTGCTCCAGCGTCCTGGCATAGTGCAGGCGCAGGTTCTCCAGGTCGAGAACGTTCAGGCCGTAAGGCTCAAAGATCTCCATCATTTCCCTGACGGTCGGCGGGTAGCCGCCGGGGAATATCCGCTTCTCGATCCAGTCGGTCAGCGGCTCGGCTACGTCCTGCCCTATGCTGTGGATCAGGCCGAAGCCTGTCTCTGACAGGGTGCGGTCGATCACCTCTCCCAGCCTCCGGTAGTTACTGGGGCCGACATGCTCCAGCATCCCTACCGAAACGAAGACGTCGCAGTTCCCGGTGATGTTGCGGTAGTCGTCCTCGATGTATTCCACCCCATCGATCCCTTCTTTTCTCGCCCTCTCCCGCGCGTAGGCCACCTGCTCCTTCGAGATGTTGAAAGCCCTCACCTTCGCGCCGTACCGTTTGGCCATGTAGCGGGCCAGCCCTCCCCAGCCGCAGCCTGCCTCGATGACCCGCTCGCCCCCCTTAAGGCGCACCTTGCGGCAGACCAGCTCCATCTTGGCAAGTTGGGCCGCCTCCAGCGACAGGCCGGCTTTGGGATAGTAGGCGCAGGTGTACAGCATCTCCTTGTCCAGCCAGAGCCGGTAGAAGTCGTTGCCGAGGTCGTAGTGGTGGTGGATGTTCTTGCGGGACTCCGAGAGGCCGTTGAAGGTGTCCCGGTGCCAGTTGTGGACAGGGGTGGCACGGCGCCGGACTTCCCCGGGGCGGACCATGGCCCGCGAAACCGCCTCCAGAAACGGCACCAGGCCTCCCTCTATGTCGATGTTTCCTGCGCTGTAATCATCGCCGAAGTACAGTAGCGGGTTGGCGATCAGGCGCAATAAAGCGAGGCGGTTGTGGATGATCATCTTCGTCGAGGCGCCCGCGTTGGAGACGGCATCCTCGCCGTCCCAAAGTGCCGCCTTGATGGCAGGCGACCCCATCGCTTCGATCAGCTTGCGGAGCAGCCTCCTGTCGAGTTCCAGGACCTTGCGTGAATCTTTGGCCCGGCCGGAGAAGAGGGTGGTCGGGCAGACTCCATACTGCTTCGGACTTTCCATGGTTGACTCCTCACCAGTAGTGCACAGTAAGCATTGTGTGAGGCTTCGGTGAAATGTCAAGCAGAGCGACGGGGATAAAGGTCAAGGCCGGGGGGGAATGTCTGAAAGAGCAGGTAAGCCTTGTTTAAGACAGAGTCCGACTGGCTCAGCCGTTCGCCTCGAACTCTCAGTCGCCGCTACATTCAGCTTCCTGGTCGGCGTTGATCTTTCGGCCGGCGACCCCATCCTCACCCCTGCCCTCTCCTTGAAGGGGAGGGGTGACGTGGTTCACAACGGAAGATAGTAGATTGGCGGAGTTCTGCCTGCCCTGACTTTAAAGAGATGCCAGCTCTTATACGGACCTGGAACGGTCTTTTCTTAGGGCGTCAGGCTTTCCCGGATTACCGGATTCACGATTTCCGGGTTGGTAACCGGCCCCATGTGGCCGGTCTCCACCCAGACCAGCTTGCACTGCGGCAGAGTCTGCGCCAGCGCCTCGGCCACGCGCAAGGCAGGCCCCTTGCTCGATCTCCCTGCGATCACCGTGACCGGCAGCTTCAGGGTCCGGTAGTCGTCCAGGGTGAGGTTCGTGTGGGTAAGGGCCAGGAAGTCCAGCAGCAGCTTGTCCGCCCTGGCCACGAAATCGTTTTGCACCCGGGGCGGGAAACTCGCAAAGGTTCCGGCCCCGCCCCAGTAATCGATGAAGGTCTCGACAGCTTCCTTGGGCAGGCCGGCCTGGATCATCCGGCCGAGCTCCTGTCTCAGGGTGAACACCCGGCTAAGGGCCGGATCAGCAGGGGAAAGCAGATGAAACGCTACCGGCTCGAAGACGGTGAGGGTGCTGACGCGGCTGGGAGCGTGGTGGCACAGGCGCAGGGCAACGGCACCTCCATAGGAGTGACCGACCAGCTGGAATGGCTCGTCGGGAAGCAGGATTTCGTCCAGCAGCGATTCGACCAGTTTCGCCTCGTCGAGAAGGGTAAAATCGCCGGCGGCGCGCGGCAGCGGGGTGTCGCCGTAGCCGTAGAGGTCGACGGCGATGACGCGGTGGTCGGTTTCCAGCAGCGTGCTCAACGACCGCCACTGGTTCTTGGAGCTGAGGGTTGAGTGCAGGAGAACTACGGCCGGGCCTTCCCCGGTGCTGAAGTAGGAAGGAAGGGATGCTCGCATACTGTGACCTCCTCATTGTGCGATGACATCCAGTCAACGCGGGACACCGGTAACTGTATCATATCAGTGGGGATTGTGTTTACTGTGGCGGATGCAATAATTGTGGATCAGCGCAGGGATTATCTGTTATAGAAGTTCGTTGGCCAATGAGCTTGCTTTAAATTCAGAGGTTGCATGAAGAAATACGATATCCTGAAGATCGCCTTCCTTTTGTCATGCGTGACCGGCATCAGCCTGTTGCATTATCTGACACCGCTCAGTCTGCCGATGCTGCATGACATCTTTCAGCGTCTCTATTACATTCCCATCATCCTTTCCGCCTACTGGTTCGGTTTTCGCGGCGGGATCGGCTGCGCCATCCTGGTCACCATCTGTTACGCGCCGCACATCCTTTTCCAGTGGGGCGGCCACATCGCCATGGAGATGGAGAAGTACCTGGAGGTGCTTCTTTACAACGTGGTTGGCGGCATCACCGGCTTTTTGTCGCAGCAGGAGCGCTCGCGCCGTCAGCAGTTGGAAGAGACCGCCCAGGGGCTGGAGGAGTCCTACCAGAAGCTGCAGAGCCAGTCGGAACTGATCATCCGCATCGAGGAGCAGTTGCGGCGGGCCGAGCGGCTTTCCGCGCTGGGGGAACTCTCCGCCATTCTCGCCCACGAGATACGGAACCCGCTGGCCTCCATCCGGGGGACCGCCGAGATCCTGATGGAGGAGGGGACCCCGCCGGAGAGCAGGCATGAGTTCCTGGATATCCTGGTGAAGGAGTCGGACCGCCTGAACGGCGTGGTGGAGGATTTCCTCCGGATGGCCCGCACCGAGCCTTCCGCCAAGACTCCCTGCGACATCAACGAGGAACTCGCCAATATCGTCAGCCTCCTCTCGGCGGAGGCCCGCGCCAAGAAGATCGAGCTGCAGCTGAAAACATCACCCCTTCCGCAGTTGACGGCGGATAGCGGCAAGCTGCGCCAGGCATTCGTGAACATCATCCTGAACGGCATCCAGGCTTCCCCCGCCGGCGGGCGGGTCACGGTCTCCACGGTCTACCACCCCGACAGCGGCAGGGTCGGGATCAGTTTCTCCGACAGCGGGCCGGGCATCCAGCCGGAGGCCAAGGCGAAGATCTTCGAGGCCTTCTTCACCACCAAGGGTAACGGTACCGGGCTCGGCCTTCCCATCACCAAGAAGATCGTGGAGGGGCATGGCGGCAGCGTGCAGGTGGAGAGCGAACCTGGCCGCGGTGCCACCTTCACGGTTTTCCTGCCGGTCAACAAAGACGAAGGGTAACCGGCGCTGCCGGCCTCGTCAAAGGGCAAATCCCCCCAGCCCCCCTTCGCAAAAGGGGGGGATACACTCCACTTTCGGGGGAGGGTGAAGGATATTCTGCAGGCCGGGGTAGGATATTCTGCTTCTCTTGCTGCCGTTTTTTCCGGAAATGCAGCAGATTCCGGGCGTTAACCTTTGGGCACGGTGGTTGCTTGGCTTTTTCCCGGATCACAGATCCTTCAGGAGTCGCCGTGTCTGGCAGACGTGCTGATGAGCACGATCTGAAGAAATGGGAGCTGAAGTACTTGGGAATGAAGCACACTAAACAAACAAAGGGGAATAAGAAATGAACAAAATGTCCGTTATTCTTGCAGCAACCATCGCTCTTTCCGCACCGACCTGGGCCCTGGCCGAGATGGACCACATGAACATGGACCACGGCAGCATGAAGATGGACCATGGCGAGGGGATGATGTCCCACGGCAAGGTGATCCACGAGCAGGTGGTCGACGGTGTGAAGGGAACCTTCACCCTTCTCGACATCAAGTCCAAGATGGAGAAGATGGGGATGAAGGAAACCCACCACCTGATGGCGGTATTCACCGATGCCAAGACCAAGAAGAAGCTCACCGACGGCGAGGTGAAGTTCAAGGTCATCGCCCCGGACAAAAGCGAGCAGGTCAAGGAGACCATGGCCATGGAAGGCGGCTTCGGTGCTGACATCACCCTGCCGGCCAAAGGGAAATACGGCATCATGGCGAGGACCAAGCTGGGTGGCAAGGTCCGTGACTTCAAGTTCTGGTACACCGCGAAGTAGGGGCCTCAAGGAGAGTAGGGACGCATCCTGCATGCGTCTCTACTCCAACTTCCCCTCCCTCCGTCGGTCTTCGGCGTTCTTCCCCCTACCCAAGTCAGCCATCCAGGTGAGTCTCCACTGCTTGAAACTCAAACCGCAGCCGAGCAATTTAGACTTCTCGCCACCGGTTCCCCGCTGTCGAGCACTGGAAACTTCCAGCCACCCATATCAGGCCACGCCAAGCACACCCTGACAGGGGGGGAGCCGAATGCCGGTGGGGAAAATCCTACGCAGGCTGGAGAATATTCTCCAGATACCGGCGGCAAGTTGCCCGTGACCGCTCGGATTCGGCAGTGATATCGCGGTGCCTTCAGATTTCGACGCTGTGGCATGTTCTTTGAATTGTCACCCGCGATTGCTCTGGGGGAACCTTAAATGAAAAACAAGATCGTCAACATTTCCCTGGTCGCTGCCGTAGCTATCATCTTGCTGGTCTTCGGGCTTTATGTGCGGATTGGTGCCACCGCTGACTCCGTGGTCGTCATGAAGACATCGGGGATGGAGTGCGGAAGCTGCATGGCCAAGGTCAGCAAGGCTCTCCAGAGCGAGCAAGGCGTTGCGGCGACCGAGGTTGATCTTGAGAAAGGGGTGGTGGCGGCCGGCTACGACTCCAGGCAGGTCTCGGCCGATAAACTGGCCCGCGCCGTCAGCAAGGCCGGCTTTGCCAGCAATGTGCAGGCGGTGCTGTCACCGGAGCAATTCCGAAAGGCCACCGGCCACAGCGTCGGGCGGGTCGCCGCCGGAGAAGGATGCTGCGGGAGCAAAGGTTGCTGCGCGAAATGAGATGGCAGGTGCCGCTTGGCGCCCGACTTTTGAGAAACTCCCCGAGGTCCCTATCCCCTCAAAGGCAAGGAGGGGGCGCAGGTGGAGTCGGCGATATGTTGGCGGCATGATTTCAAGTACTGGTAGACAAGGAGTCTTTGCATGAACAAGGTTTGCAAACGCGGAACGAAGTATGCTGTCCTGGTGGCAATCTGCGTGGCGCTGGTCACCACCGCAGCCTTTGCCCTCAATCTTCCCGGCTTCGGCAAGTACGCCGCCGTAAAACCGGCCAACGGCATGGTCACCATCCCGGTCTCCAAAGTCAGTGATGGCAAGGCGCACTTCTTCCATCTCACCGACGGCGGCAAGGATGTGAAGTTCTTCCTGGTGAAAGGGAGCGACGGGCATCTGCACGCAGCATTCGATGCCTGCGACGTCTGCTACCACGAGAAGAAAGGGTACGAGCAGCAAGGCGACCAGATGCTCTGCAAGAACTGCAACAAGAAGTTCGCCATCAACCGGATCGGGCAGGAATCACGCGGCGGTTGCAACCCCGCTTATCTTCCTGCACGGGTCGATGCCAGCAACGTCCGGATCATGGTCGACGACCTGAGATCCGGCGCCAACTTCTTCTAGGCATGGGCAACGTGATTACGACCTCAAACGGCTAGGCCGGAAACTCCCCCCTTTGTCAAGGTTCATCTCGGAATATCGGGGAGGAGGGGGGGCCGTTGCGGCAATTTTTTTGGGCACGCCAGGCTCGCAACCCCGTTGGTCCTGAGCATGTCGAAGGACTTCTTGGGAGCGTCGGGAAGGGGGCCTTCGACAAACTCAGCACGAAAGGCTACCGGCTGACATGCTCGCTAACATACCAGAATTCCAGGATGAACCTTTGTCAAAGGGGACTTGATAGCCGAGAACTGTGACTACGCCGACCGGAGCATTTTCTTCAGGGACGGGCTGGCGGTGAGCGGGCAGCTCTGCTAAGTCTTTTTGCGGTAAGGGTTTTCTTAGAAACCGCGATATGGCCGACTGTGACGGAGCGGCGCTAACCGCCGGTGCCCGATAAACAGCGGATGGCGGGGTTATTGTCGCTGTTGGAACGTATCTTGCTGTTATTACAGGTTGACTGACAGTGCCGACCCCGTTTCGCGGCTGATGTTTCACCTTAGCAATTGAAAATTATTTTTTATTTAATGTTGAAGGGGGCTTTGGTAAGGTCAGTGCCAGAAGAAGTCGCGCTGTAGTAAGGAAATCGGCAGGGTGCAGCGGTCTGCCCAATCATTCCGTGCCCTTAGGGGCAGCTCAGGATGGTGGATTTTCTTTGCGGGATATGCTAGCTTAACGCCACGGCGTTTGGTGTGAAGCCGGTGGCGCCCCTCAAGCGGCGGCAAAATCATTGATTACACAGTCCAGTACGGGTCCAGGGACTTCTCGCCGTGGTGGCGATGAGCCGAAACCTGCGATCGGAAAAAACTTCAACAAGGAGAAGTGCGGTTATGAAGTCTCTTAAAGTGTGGGTTTCGATTGTTGCCATTTCTTTATTCATGGCTCTGGCCCTGGCAGGTTGTGGCGGCGGTGGCAGTGGTGGTGGTACCACCATCATCACCCCGACGGCGCCTTCTGCGCCGACTGGCGTGGGGGCTACTGGCGGCAGCGGTCAGGTCAAGGTCAACTGGGCACCGGTGAGCGGGGCTGCCTCCTACAACGTCTACTACTCGACCACCGCCGGGGTCACCAAGTCCAGCCCTGTGGTACCTGTGCTGGGCGGGGCGGCTACCTCGTACACGCTGCAGAACCTCCCGAGCGCAACCAAGTACTACTTCGCCGTTACCGCGGTGAACAGCAGCAGCCTCGAATCCCCGCTGTCCGTCGAGGTGAGCGCCACTACCAACGCCTCCGGCCCTGCCGATCTTCAGGCTACCCCCGCTGACACCGCAGTCGGCCTCAGCTGGACTGCCGTGGCCAACGCAACCGGGTACACCGTGTACAGGGGCCTTGCTGCCGACGCCATCACCGCTGTCCCCTACGCTACCACCACCAGCGGCACCACCACCTACAACGACAACAACCCGGCCAACGTAGTCAACGGAACCACCTACTTCTACAAGGTAACCGCTACCGTTGGCGGCGTTGAGTCCAGCCCGTCCTACATCGTCAGCGCCATCCCGTCGACCAGCCCGGCACCGGCCAACCCGATCGGCGTAACCGCCACCGGCCTCAGCACCTCGCAGATCCGCGTGCTTTGGGACGCAGTGCCTAACGCCGTCAGCTACAACGTCTACAGGGCGAGCCTGCCGGGTGTCAACATCTCTACTGCCACCAAAACAAGTGTAACCGCCCCCACGGTCAGCTACCTCGACCCCAACCCCAACAACAGCACCTTCTACTACGTGGTGACCGCGGTCGACGCTAACAACCATGAGTCCGCGGTGTCCCACGAAGTGGTCGGCCTGCCGGCCCTCTTCACCGACACCATGGTTTCCGGCAAGACCATCGTCTACACCGAATCCGGCGGCACCGACACCCTTACCGTCGGTTGCTCGAATGGCGGCAGCGCAACCTACAGCGGCAAGCTGAACGGCACCAACACCAGCGGCACCGGTACCTGGGATACTATCGGTGGCAACCTCAACCTGACCCTGCCCAACGGCACCACTGCAACCTTCGTCTGGGATGTGGTCTCCCTCAGCGACGTTACCAACATCGCCGTTACCTTCACCAACTTCGCAAGCGGCGGCACCCAAGAGGTCGGATTCGTCTCCATCCACTAACGGGTAGCTGGTTCCCGACTGACAGGAAAAGGGCTGAGATCTTCGGATCTCAGCCCTTTTTCGTTGATTCTGGATTGGGGAGAGACTGATCATGACTTCTACCGCCATCACTCTCAATCCGTTTGTTCTGAGCCTGCGGAAGCCCGTCCTGAGGGGGCGTGACCGTCGGTTAAAGGGTGCTTCGACAGGCTCAGCACGAACGGCTGCCGACGATGCATGTTTATCCTGCCGTCACGCAGATTTCCGGATGAACCTTTTTTTGGGGGGGGCAGCGCGAGAAACAGGGAGTAGGGGCGGCGTCAGTTGCTGGTCCCGGCGGAGAGCAGACGCAAAAAGAGCCGGGGATGGTCCCGGCTCTTTCGGTTTCCTTCGAGTGGCGCTACTGCTAGTTCGTGGTGGTGGTCCTGAAGTGGGTAGAGTAATTGCCGAGCTTCACCTTGGTGGAGACGACGCCGCCAACCGTCTTGGATGCGACCTGGACGATCTGCAGGGTGTCGGTTGGCTTCACGGCCGGCATGGTGCTCCCTTTCAGGTAGTACTGGCCGTTGATGATGGCTTCGCCGTTGGCGCTGGAGGGGGTGTCGGTGAGCGTCAAGGTCCAGCCTGCGGCGTTGGTCCCCTGGATGGTCACCATGTTCGACTCGCTCGGCTGGTTCTGCTGCGCGAGGGCCAGGGTCATGGTGGCATCGGTAAAGGTGAACGGGGTAGGGGACGCCGTGCCGTCCGAGGGCGTCGATCCATTCGAGGTGTTGCTCGGGAACCACTGGATGTTACCGCACCCCGCTATTAACAGAAGACTGACCGCCGCCAACACCCTTCTCATCCCTTAGCTCCTCCGTGCCCAAAATTTCGCGCTCCCACAGGGGGGCGGCGCCATCTTAGCAATGGCTTGAGCGGAAAGCAAACTTTTCCTGCCGGATCTTAACCCCATCCTCACCCTGACCCTCCCCTTGAAGGGGAGGGGATGTGGGTGTGAGGCCCCTCGAAGGGGAGGGGATGTGGGTGTGAGGCCTCTCGAAGGGGAGGGGATGTGGGTGTGCGGGGAGGGGATGTGGGGCGAGTCACTGGCCTCGAGGGGGAGGGGCGGTCGAGGGAATCACCCGGCTTGAAGGGGAGGAACGTGGAGGGAACCGGGCCCAGGGAGGGATTTCTTGACACCCGTCTGGCCGGAGGTGTATTAAAGTAACAGCTACCAGATCGGGGGAACATCGATGAGCAGTGACAAGGACGAGCGGAAGAGATCTCATCTGAAGCTTGTTGTGAATAATGAGAACAGAAGCGCCCGCCCGGCGGGGGAGCAGGAGTTCATCCCGCTGGAGACCCTGATCGCCAACCGTGACCAGTTCCGGCTCGCCTTTTACCGCGGCATGGGGCGGCTGCAGAGCAAGGGGTACCAGGCGCTGGAGCGCTTTCTCCAGCAGCGAGGCGCCCCCTACGGGATCGACCCGGTGCACGGCAAGGTCATGGTGCTTCCCTGCGGCGCCCTTTCCCCCGAAGCTCTTGAGTTCGGTTCGCCCCAGGACGAAGTGCTCCTGTGCATCTCCGAGGACGCCTCCGGCTCCGGCCTCTGCTTCTCCCTCGAGATGATCCTTCCCTATTTCAGTGAGGATGACGCCGTCATGGAGGAGGCCCTGCTCTTTGCCCCGGTGCTGCAGTATGGCGCCCTCTTCCTGGAGGAAAATCCGCACGACGGCATGCTGGACCTCATCTACCGCCTGGCTATCCCGCTGTTCCCCCCTGCCTTTACCAGCCGACTTGCCGAAAGAATGCTGGCCATTTTCGCCTTCGAACTGAAGGAAACCTTCGCGGCCCTCTCCGACTATCCCGAATAGAGTTCCCGTCAGGAAAAGCATAAGATATACCACTTCTTCATGTGGTGACATTAATGATAGTCTGGACCAGGAATACCCATTGTACTATCGCTGACTTAGCCCGAGGCGCCGGGGAGGGTTTTGTCTTGAAAAGATCTTCCGATTCTGCTAGTTTCTATCCTGTTTATTTCGGCGCTTCATGAAGATATGGAAGCTGGATGCCTGACGGCCCGGCCGGGAAAGCAGCGGTGCTGGGTGGCTTTTCCGCCGCCGAGCCTTTTCCCCCGAGCCAAGGTCACGCTGTCACCCTGAAGCGGGATGCCACGGCGGAGAAGTGGGGCAATCCGCAGCGCTTCACCTCGCGCCCCGAAATGTGCCGACCGGCCCTCTATGCAACTGCTGCTATGCAGTCTTTTCTCTTATCCCATTAGGAATGGTTGACATGAAGAAACTCATCCAGTTTCCGTTGGTGTTGGTTCCGCTGGTCCTGCTCTTGTCCGCTCCCGCCTTCGGCGCCTCCTGCGTGACCACCGAGTGTCACTCCGCCATTGGCTCCATCAAGATGCCGCACGCCCCGGTCAAGGACGGGGACTGCCAGAGCTGCCACAAGCAGGTCGCCAAGGAACACCCGGTCAAGGGGGGCAAGAGCTTCCAGATGGTGGCCAAGGGTGCCGATCTCTGCAGCCAGTGCCACGATCCCAAAGGGAAAGGAAAGGTGGTCCACGAGCCGGTCAAGGAGGGGGAATGCACCTCCTGCCACAAGCCGCACGGCGCTGACGGCCGTTTCCTGCTGGACGTCGGCGAGATCCAGACCGACCTCTGCCTTGGCTGCCACGAGACCGGTCCCTTCAAGCAGAAGTACATGCACGGCCCGGCGGCGGTCGGTTCCTGCACCCAGTGCCACGATCCCCATTCCGCCCCCGAGAAGGCCCTGTTAAAGGAGCCGATCCGTAATCTCTGCCTCAAGTGCCATGCCGACTTCGCCCGTAACCTGAAGGCGGCGCCGGTGGCGCACCCCCCGGTCGCCGAAGGTCCCTGCACCGCCTGCCACAACCCGCACGGCTCCGGCGTGGTCTCCTTCCTCAACAAGAAGGTTCCCGACCTCTGCATCGGCTGCCACGGCGAGATCGGCAAAAGGCTGGCCACCGTCAAGGTGCCCCACAAGCCGGTTACCGCGCCCGGCGGTTGCATCAACTGCCATGCCGCCCACTATTCCCAGGCCAAGGGTATGCTGTCCGCCGACGAGATGGCGGTCTGCCTGAACTGCCACGGCACCGACACCCTGGGCACTCCTCCGCTGCGGAACATCAAGAAGGACATCGAAGGGAAGAAGTACCTGCACGGCCCCATCGCCAAGGGGACCTGCAAGGCCTGCCACAACCCGCACGGCTCGGAATACTTCCGCATGCTGCCGGGGCCCTACCCGGCCACCCTGTACGCACCGTACCAGGACGGCCTCTACGGCGCCTGCCTCAAATGCCACGAAAAGAACCTGCTGCGCTTCCCGGAAACCACCATCTACACCGGCTTTAGAAACGGCAAGCGCAACCTCCACTACGTGCACGTCGCCAACAAGCAGAAAGGGCGCACCTGCCGGATCTGCCACGAGCCGCACGCAAGCGACAACCCGAAACTGATCAGGAAGGAAGGCACCCAGTTCGGGGAGTGGAAGATCCCCCTCAACTTCCAGATGACCGCCACCGGCGGCAGCTGCGCTCCCGGATGCCACCGACGCTTTGTCTATGACCGCGAGAAACCGGTAGTCTACGGCGGCTATTCGGCCGCCAGGAAGAAATAACGTGATTGAATCAGAAGGACCCGAGCACAAAGGAGTTGCCATGAAACACGCTTCCTCCACTTCGTCGATCAAACGTAGCCTGATTGCCGCTGCTCTGCCTGTTCTGCTGCTGGCGCTACTCGTCTCCGGCTGTGCCACCAAAAAGGCCTGCGAATACATCTCCGATTCACCCGTCTTTTTCCCGCCGGCTCCCGATGAGCCGCACATCCAGTACCTGGCCGGCATCAACTCGAGCGACGACATAGGCACCGTCAAGAAGCAGACCAGCTTCTCGATCCTGGCCACCGGCTCGGAGGCGCCGGACGTCATCAAGAAGATCGGCAAGGCTTACGGGATCACCTACCACAAGGGAAAGCTGTACGTGGCGGAAGGGATGAACGGCCGCATCGACATCATCGACCCGGTGAAGGGGACCTTTGATTCCCCAATCGGCCTGAGCACCCCCAAGGGTGCCCTCCGGTACCCGATCAACATGACGCTGGACGACGATGGAACCCTCTACGTTGCCGACACCGCCCGCCGCGAGATCGTGGTGTACGACCCGGCCGGCAATTTCGCCCGGGCGCTCCCCGAACCGTGGACCCCGAGGTCCAGGATTGTGGACGTCAAGATTTTCCGGGGCAAGCTGTACGCCCTGGACATCACCGCAGGCAAGATCCGGGTGCTGGACAAGAAGACTGGGGAGCAGGAACTGGAGATGGGCTTCATCGAGAAGCCTGACCAGAGCCTGAGGCTTCCCAGCAACATGTACATCAACGACGCCGGCACCATCTTCATCTCCAACATCGGCAACAACCGGGTCATGAAGTACGACATCGACGGCAACTTCCTGGGCTCTTTTGGCGGCAGCGGCGACACCATCGGCTCTTTCGTGAAGCCCAAGGGGATCGCGCTCAGCCCCGAGGGGTGGATCTTCGTGGTGGATGGCGGCACCAACGTGGTGCAGCTCTTCGATGAGAAGTTCCGTCCGCTCACCTACTTCGGCTGGCCGGGGCTTCCCTGGGGCTCCCTGAACGGGCCGGCAGGGATCGCCATCACCACCGACTACGTTCCCTACTACCAGAAATACGCCGCCCCCGGCTTCAAGGTTGACTACCTGGTCTTCGTTGTGAGCCAGTTCGGACAGGAGTTCTGTGTCCCGCGCATCTCGGTCTACGGCGTAGGCCACATGCAGAAGAAGTAGGGAGCCTTGATGTTCTTTTCTCGGAGAGGGGGGAGTGTGACGGTACCGGGCGCCAGCGGCGAAGCCGGACGCGTACCCGCGGGTCGTGCGGGGAGGGGTCCCTCCTGCCTGCCGGCCTTGGGCCGTCTGCTCTTCCTGCTCCTCGCCCTGGCGGCTCTCCCGGCGCTGAGTGGCTGCGACCCTTTGACCGTGCACAAGGTGACCAGCACCATTTTCGACGGTGTTCCCACCATGCCCCCGGCCGAGGAGTACTGCAAGGACTACCATGAGAAGGCCTTGGCCGAAGCGGCCGCCGCTGCCAGGAAGGAGAGCATGCCCAAGCAGGGGACTCAGTCGGTCCACCCGCCGTTCGGCGAGAAGCGCTGCGGCAACTGCCACGACAAGAACACGGAGTCCGGCTTCGTGACCCCTGCCGACCAGCTGTGCGCCCACTGCCACAAGGGATTCCCCAGGGGCGAGTACCTGCACGGACCGGCGGCGGTCGGCGCCTGCCTGAAATGCCACGTCCCGCACTCCTCGGATAACCCGACCCTTTTGGTCAGAAACAAGAAGGAGCTGTGCGTGGCCTGCCACCAGGAGCGCCGCGTGGCGGACGCCATGCACGTCAAGGTCATCGCCAACGGCATGTTCTGCACCGACTGCCATGATCCCCATGGCGGCGGCAATCGCTATTTCTTAAGATAGGGTTCTGCATGCCGTTTAGGGTTCTGGTAATAGCTCTGCTGACTTTGCTGGTCGCATGGGATCGGGCGCATGCAAGTGACGACGAAATCCGGGAGAAGAAGGCCCTGCTGGTGCTGAACGACTTCCGTCAGTGGGTTGACTTAAGGTACCAGTTCATCGACCAGCACGCCAACGACGGCACCGCCTCCAACTCCTCGCACCTCTTCGAGGAGACCTACAACGGCAACGTGAGCGGCGACCTCGTCGGCCCGCACCTGTTCAACGCCACCCTCGGCTTCCAGCTGGGGCTGGACCAGAACATCTACTTCAGCAACGGGCAGCGCTCCGCCCGCAACGACAACTTCAAGTACAACTACCAGCTGACCGGCTCCGGTCTCGACCGCAGCATCACCCCCTTCACCATCACCAGCTACCGCACCACCGAGACGGTCACCTCTCCCTATTCGCCGACCTACACCTCGACCAGCACGGGGAACGAACTGCAGGTGAGCCTGCGCAACGCCCTCTTGCCGTCGCATCTGACCTACTCGCACAACACCACTGACAACACCGGTGGCGGCTACGACACCAGCACCACCACCGACACCTTCGGCTACTCTTTCACCAACAACTACCGGGATCTCTCGACCACCGCCGTCTCCCTCACCGCCACCCAGGCCTCCGGGACCGCTGAAGGCACCCCTTCGGTCTCCCGTGCCTACGGCGCCGCCCTCACCAACACCCTTTTGTGGGGGACAGGCCTCAAGTATTCGCTGCTCAGCGTGGCGCAGGTGATGGATACCAAGGACCAGAACATACCGCAGCGCAGCTTCAACCTGACCGAGTCCTTCCAGGACCATCTGGGCAAGGCGCTCGACTTCCAGGCTACCTATGCGCTGGCCGACAACACCACCAACGGCTTCACTTCAACCGGCAATGTCAACACCCAGAGCACTACCCAAACCGGCGAACTCCAGCTGACCCACCGGCTGTTCGAGAGCGTGATCACCCGCCTCAAGGGGAAGTACTCCCACCAGGACCTCCTGCAGGGGTACGAGGAGCGCTACGGCGGATACGGCGACATCAACTACATCAAGCGGCTGCCCGGCATGAACCACCTGACCGCCATGGTCTCCGGGCTCCACGAGGTGATCGACAACAAGCTGGGTCTTAACGAGGTCACCACGGTGGACCAGCCCTATCCCGGCGTGCACCGCAACACGGAGATCAACCTCCCGGTCGGCAACGGCACGCTCACCGCGGTTATCATCAAGAGCAGGAATCCGATGATGACCTACGAGGAGAACGTCGATTACACCGTCAACTACCAGCTGGCCCAGATCTCAATCCTGGTAGACGGCAGGATCGATCCGGCACCGTCACCCGGTATGGACCTCTTCATCACCTACACGGTGAAGCAGGACTCCAACATCAAGTACGCATCCAACACGGTGAACACCAACGCCTCGATCACCTTCCAGGGGGGCAAGTACACGCTGGGCGGCTCCTACACCACCCAGTGGATGGAGCTTCTGGATGGGCCGGCCAACAACTCGCTGCGCGATTCGAACATGAAGATGATCTATTTCAACGGCAACCCCGACCTGATGACCTACCGGGTATCCCTGAGCGAGAGCGTAGTGGGGACCCTCACCACCAGGACGGTGGACAGCTCGGCCTACTACACCCGCGATATCCCGCTGGGGCGCTTCTCCATCGCCGGCACCGAGCGCTTCTCCTGGTACAGCGCCTCCGAGACGGTCCCTTCCTACGAGGAGAACGTCACCACCATTTCCTTCTCCGGCGTCCGCAGCCTGCTGTACAACCTGAGGCTCACCTGCACGGCCAACCTGTACGACGACCGCAGCTCGATCCGGCGCCCCAAGGACATCGCGACCCTGCGGACCAACCTGAACTATACGCTGAACAAGATGACCATCAGCATGGACGGGCAGACCTCCTGGACCTTCGAGGGGTCGGCCGTCTCCAGAAACGATACGGTCACCGTCGACTTCCAGAGGTACTTTTAGCCATGGTGAGATCTGCCTTGTTGCGACCGTCGTTGCTTATCGCCTGCGCCGCGCTCCTTTTCCTGGCAGGCTGCTCCGCCATCCAGACGCCGAAGAAACCTCTCCCCCAGAACAACACCGCCTCCATCGAGTGGCCGGTGGGCGAGGAGGGGGGGCGCATCACCTGGGTGAAGACCATCGCCGAATTCGGGGAGGTCAAAGAGAAACCGGGCTTCTGGTCGCGGGTGGCGACCTTCTTCACCGGCCAGCAGGACACCACCTCCATCGCTCGCCCGTACGGTGTGCTGCACGGACGCGGGGGACGTCTCTACGTGGCTGACGCGGGGGGAGGGATGGTGCACTGCCTGGACCTCTTGCATGGCAGCTACACCACGATCGGCAAGGGAGAACTGGTCTCCCCCATCGGGCTTGCCGAGGACGACCTGGGGCGGCTCTACATAACCGACTCGGCGCGCGCCACCGTCTATCGCTGGGAGCCGGCAAGCCAGACGCTGAAGCCTTTTCTGGAGAAAACGCTCGCCCGCCCCACCGGCATCGCCTACAGCGAGGTCAACAAGCTCCTCTACATTTCCGACACCCTGGCCAGCCAGGTGGTGGCGGTCGATCAAAACGGCATCGTGCGCCGGCGCTTGGGCGGTCCCAGCGACGGGGGAAGCGGCTTCAACCGCCCCACCGACATCACGGTGGACAGCATCGGCGAGATCCTGGTCACCGACTCGCTCAACTTCCGGATCATCGTGCTGACCCCGGAGGGGCAGCTGGTCCGCCAGTTCGGGGCGGTGGGCGATGCGCGAGGCTACTTCAGCCGCCCCAAGGGGATCGGGGTGGACAGCGACAAGCACACCTACGTCTGCGATTCCCTGCGCGACGCGGTGCAGGTGTTCGACGCCGACGGCACGCCGCTGCTGGTGTTCGGCAAGGGGGGGGACGGCCCGGGTCGTTTCTGGATGCCGTCGGGCATCTACGTCGACAGCAACGACTACATCTTCGTGGCGGACACCTATAACCGCCGGATACAGGTGTTCAGGTACACCGCCAGCCAGGAGCTGCGCTAGCCCCGGGAGCCCCGGCACCCCGCGCAACAGCAACACCCGGAGGAAGTATGTTCAGCAACAAGGTCCTTGCCGCAGCGGCGCTGGCCGCCGCCCTCCTCGTGGGCGGCCACGGCGCCGTGTTCGCCAAGCAGAGCGTGGTCAACTCGCCCCACAACCTGTCCGCCTCCGGCGGCCTGGGCGCGCACAAGATAGCCTACGACGAGATCCGGATCTGCGTCTTCTGCCATACCCCCCATAACGCCATCAACGTGGGAGGCATCGCCCCGCTCTGGAACCGCCCGCTCCCCTCCGGCCAGGGGTACACCATGTACCAGTCCCCCACCTTCAGCCAGAACGTGACCGTGCAGCCGAGCGTCCCTACCGGCGCCTCCCGGATCTGTCTGAGCTGCCACGACGGCACCCTTGCCCTCAACATGTACGGCGGGCGCGTGCTGCCAAGCGGATCGGTCTCCGGCACCTCCCCCTACAGCATGCCGACCGACACCAACCCGGCGCTGAACGCCAACCTGGGGACCGATCTTTCCGACGATCACCCGATCTCCTTCAACTACAACAGCGCGGTGACCGCGACCAACACGAACCAGCCCAGCGGCTCGCAACTGGCACTGGCCTCCTCGCTGCCGCCGGCGATCAAGCTCGACCAGAACGGGAACCTGGAGTGCACCGCCTGCCACGACCCGCACGACAACGAGTACGGCAACTTCCTGGTGATGAACAACGGCGATTCGACCAAGCCGGACTACAACTCGACCACCCCCTCGCCGCTTTGCATCACCTGTCACCTGGAGCCCGGCTGGGATACCTCTTCGCATAACGTCGACAACGGCTGCCTCAACTGCCACGTGACCCACACCTCCCCGGTCAAGGAGTACCTGCTGAGCGCGCCGGTCAGCGATCTTTGCTACAGCGCCAACTGCCATGGCACCAGCAACCCGACCACCCACACCGCCCGCTCGCTGATCAGCCAGTCGGTGCAGGCCGGCTCCACCTTCGGCGCCGGCCATGGCCAGGACGTCGGCCCGGCCAGAAAGCCGGGAGCCAACCTGCAGACCGTCTTCAGCCAGTCGCTCTACAAGCACCCCGTGGGGACCAGCACCTCCAGCTACAAGGCGAACCAGCCGCTGCCGCTCAAGCAGCCCAGGGTGGAATGCGTCGACTGCCACAGCGCCCACGTGGCCGGCAGCAAGTCGGTGATGGCGGGGCAGATCAAGAGTTCGCTCAAGAAGGTGAGGGGGATCAGCAGGGAGAGCATGAGCACGGTGACGGCGACCAGCGAGTACCAGATCTGCTACAAGTGCCATTCGGGATCCTCCGCCTACAAGTTCCTGGAGATCAACAAGCCCAACCGGGTGATCCACGAATTCGACCAGTTAAAGCGCTTCGACCCGGCCAACCCCTCCTTCCACCCGGTGGCGGCGCTGCGCAGGGGGAACGGCGCGAGCCTTTTGGCCCAGTACCAGAACACCATGCTCACCATCGAGTGCTCCGACTGCCACAACAGCGACCAGAGCAAGAAGGCCGGGGGGAGCGGTCCCAACGGACCGCACGGCTCGCGCTACGAGCACATCCTGATGGCGCGCTACGATATGCCGATCAAGGGGGGGATGGGGCGCGGCTCCAACTGCAGCAGTTACCAGGCCGACTACGCCCTCTGCTTCGTCTGCCACTCCGAGAATTACGTGGTGGTGAACGGCAGCTATTTCAGCAACAACGGGGTGAACGAGCACTCCAAGCACGTGGTCGACCGCTGCGTCCCCTGCTTCGCCTGCCATGACCCGCACGGCGTGCCGATGGTGGACGGCGCCAACAGCTTGAACAACGCCCATCTCATCAACTTCGACAAAGGCTACACGGTGAGCCAGCTGGTTCCGCTGCCGCGCTATACGAGCCTTTCGCCGGGGCTGGGCACCTGCACGGTCGCCTGCCATACCACCAATGACCCGGGGCTTCCCCCCTTCACCCACCGCTACACCCGTTGATCTGACTGAGCCGGCACCCGCCGGACCCGCGATGTAACCAGAGCCCGCCGGCTTACCCCGGCGGGCTTTTTTTGTGGTGCGCCAGGCATGGCGTATACCTTCTGGGCCTTAACCCCATCCTCACCCTGTCCCTCCCCTTGAAGGGGAGGGCCGGGGTGAGGATGGGGTGCCTGGTGTACCCATTTTCGATGGCCAAATTTAAAATGACGATTCCGTAATTTCACTGTCATGGTTCTGCTAAATAACCGTATCGGTCTGGCCGAGCCCTCCCTCGGCACCAGCCAGGTGGTGCGCCGACGGACATTCGTCCAGCATGTCCAGGTGATATTTGCCAATGACAACAAGGTGTTGCGAGGGGTTAAGTTTTTGCGGATCGTGTAAACGGTGCAGGACCGGGTTTTTGGCCCGCTAATTGCTGAATGGACAACTGGAGACATTTTAATAAGCACTATTTCCTGTATCGAACATCGGCTGCATGACAGCACAACAATAGAAAGGTGGTGAGGCCCAAGAAGGGTAGTTTGGCAGGAAAGTAAGCAGTGCTTTTGTTATCACCGGTGCTTCGGCACCATATTTTGCTCTCAAAAAGGAGAAGAGAACAATGATGAAGAAAATCGCAGTAGCACTCACTGTCGCCGGCGTTGCAGCAACCGCCACCGTGGCCTTTGCTGGACCGCAGGCCCGTACCGGTATCAACGGCTCCTGGCACGACATCAACGCCGCTGCCGGCTATGCTGGCGATACCCTCGGCCGTACCTGCGTATTCTGCCACACCCCGCATAACGCTCGCACCACCGACGCCCTGGTTCCGCTGTGGAACCACGCTGAAACCACCCTGCCGACCATGACCCCCTACGCTTGGGTTGCTCCGACCAACAAAACCATCGCTATCGCCAGCGATCCGCTGATCGGACCGAGCCGCCTCTGCATGGCTTGCCATGACGGTTCCACCGCCGTTGACTCCCACGGCTCCGCCGCTTCCTTCCCGGCTGGCACCACCAAGATGACCGCTTCCTACACCGACGCCCTGGGCGCCACCGCCAAGCGTTTCATCACCGACCTGACCGTGACCCACCCGATCGGGTTCCTGTACGACGAGGCTGCTACCACCCGTAACGCCATCTCCGCTGACGGCGTGACCGAGATCGTTCCGAGCACCTCCGGCTTCATCGCCGACACCTACACCATCAACGCTGCTACCTGGAACACCCAGAACCGTAACGGCATCGTGACCACCAAGAAGAAAATCGCCGACACCCTGTACGGCGGCTACATGACCTGCGCTACCTGCCACGACGTGCACAACTCCGTCAACGCAAGGCCTGCTGCCGGCCACAGCTACAACTACTTCCTGTACGCCCAGGAAGAGGGCTCCGCTATCTGCCTTTCCTGCCACGTGAAGTAATGGAGGCCCCGCGCATTGCGCGAAAAGACGCCTGTTGGCGGCTGTAATCAAATGAATCCTTATCTTATCTAAAGGAGTTAAAGCATGTTCAAAAAAACTTTGGCAACTGCCTTGCTGGTTTGCTCCATCCCAGCACTGGCAAGCGCATCGTGGTTCCTTAAGACGCAGGCGACTTCCGCCGGCGGGACCCTCGACTCGCGGAATCTGACCGGCCAGACGGTCCTCGACGGGCCCAAGTTTGCATCCTACACCTCTGCCAAGACCAGCTTCAGCGTCAAGGTGACCGCCAACACCGGTTACTCCCTCTCCTCGCTGCTGGTAAACGGCGTGCAGCAGGTGTTCCCGACCAGCGGCCTGCCCAACCCGTTCACGGTGATTTTGGGCGGCAGCGCTACCGACAAGAGCGTGGTCGCGACCTTCCTTCCGCAGATGGAAAGCGTCACCGCTACCAACGCCTACGGCACTGTTAGCCCGTCGTCGGTTGGCGGCATCAGCTACAACTACAAGCTGGCCGCTCCGCTGACCTTCACCTTCATGCCGGCCCCCGGTTACAAGATCACTGCCATCAACGGCATCCCGGCTGACGAGGGTACCCTCAAGGTCGCCAAGTCGATCCCGGC
>DATFAB010000013.1:0-88751 GCA_035255025.1 Geomonas sp. | reverse complement strand
GCGATGTGGTTTTCCTTGATCAGCACGCCGTCGTAGAGGCCGGTGCGGTGGTTGGTGCCGCCGCCTACCCGCACGGCGTATTTCTCCAGCACCCGCAGGCCGGGCGTGGTCTTGCGGGTGTCAACCACCCGGGCGCCGGTTCCCTCGATTTCCCTGACATAGGCGGCGGTCTGGGTGGCGATGCCGCACATCCTCTGCAGGAGGTTCAGGGAAACCCTTTCCCCCTGCAAAAGGGACGCGGCGTCCCCCTCGATGCGGGCAATGACGTCGCCCACCTTGAGAGAGGCGCCGTCGGCGAATTCAGCGCTGAACTGCACGGAAGGGTCAAGCTTGGTGAAGACCCGTTCGGCCACGGCGATGCCGGCTAGTACCAGCGGCTCCTTGGCGATCAGGCGCGCGCGCATCCGGCGCGGCGTGGGGAGTACCGAAAGGGTGGTGATGTCGCCGGTGTGGATATCCTCGGCGAGGGCTGTCTCTATTATCTTGTCAATTCCATTCATGTTATCTGGTTTCTCCATGTAAAGCGGCAACTTTTTATAGCACAGCTTAACCATGCCCGCAACCGCTAATAAATCCGCCTACAAAGCGGCTGCACGGGCACCGCCGGACTCCCGGGAGGCCGCTGAAAGCTATTGCCGCCAGTCGGCCGGGACCCCCGCCCTGGTCGCCTCCTGATCCAGCTCGTCGAGCTGCTTAAGGGCATCGCTTAGCTTGCTTTCCTCTGCCGTGATCAAGTCCTGCAGGTTGTTGATGGCCACCCGGTCCTGCGCCCTGAAGTAGATGGCCCTTTTGCGCCTGAGTTCGGTCAGCTTGGTGTTTTTCTGCACGAGCGACTCCTGCAGGGTTTGCACACGCGCCTTCTGGCTTGCGAACTGTTGCCGCCACCAGTATTGGTCGTGGCCGCCGTAGGTGAGCTCCTGGCTGGCGGGGGGCTGCGCGGCGGCAGGAGCTGCCTGTTGGGGGGGCTTGGACGGGGAAGAATCATCCATGATGGCGAGCTGCTTGGCCTGTTTGCGGTACTTCTTGGGGATCTTGTTGCGGTTGTCGGTGAAATGGACGACGCCGTGGTCGTCAACCCACTTGAAGAAGGCGGCGTAAGCCACCGAATTGAGGATGAAAATGAGCAAAAAAAGTAAGGGGAACTGTCTCTTCATCCGGCCTCCTTGGCACTTGCATAACAGGCATAACAACATAAGTAAGCGTCAATACTTTTCGTTTGACGATACTGTGTCTCGTGTGTATATTATTGCGGCTAATGCTTTGATACAGTTAAAAACTACTCGTTAGAAGGAGTGTACCATGCAGTTTCGCCTCGCCATCCTTTCACTCATCATCCTCTGTACTTCGCCGGTATGGGCGGTGGAGACAAAGGACATCAAGTTCCCGATCAAGAATGCCGATCCGGTCACCTTCAGTCACGAGATTCACCTGAAGAAATATAACAATAATTGCAAAGTATGTCACAATGCAATTTTCAATCTGAAAGAGCGCCGTCACTTCACTATGGCTGACATGGAGAAGACCAAGTCTTGCGGCGCTTGTCACAGTGGCGTGAAAGCTTTCAGCGTGGCAGAGTCTAAAAGCTGCTCCCGTTGCCACAAAGGGACCCCGCGCACCGTGGACTACCGCGTGAAAAACGCCGGTGACGTCACCTTCAACCACCCCGCCCACGTGGCCAAGGTGAACGGCGACTGCCGGGCCTGCCACAACGGCAAGGTTATCACCGGCAGGGACGGCCGGGTGACCATGGCCGAGATGGAGAAGGGTAAGACCTGCGGCGCCTGCCACAACGACAAGAGGGCCTTCACCGTGGTCGGCAACTGCGGCCGCTGCCACAAGGGGATGAAGACCCACGACATCGTCTTCAAGCCCAAAGGGATCAGCGACGTAGTGTTCAGCCATGACTTCCACACGGCCAAGTTCAGCTGCAAGACCTGCCACACCAAGTACTTCCCGTTCCGGGCGGAGCAGGGCCGCTTCACCATGGCCGACATGGGCAAGGGCAAGTCCTGCGGCGCCTGCCACAACGGCAAGGAAGCTTTCTACGCGGTAAGCGACTGCAACCGCTGCCACAAAGGGTTCAAGCCGGGCGTGGTCTCCTTCAAGACCCCGATCGGCGATGTGAAGTTCAGCCACCAGTTCCACCTCGACATGTTCAAATGCGCTGATTGCCACACCAAGGTGTTCCCGTACAGGATCGACACCAAGCACGCCAGCATGTACGACATGGAGAAAGGTAAATCCTGCGGCGCCTGCCACAACTCCAAGGATGCCTTCACCGTCTCCGGCGACTGCGAGAAGTGCCACACTAAATAAGGACCGGGCGGAGATAGCCGCCGCGGATGGCGAGTAACGAAAAGGCGGGGCCCTCTGGGTCCCGCCTTTTCGTTTGTTGATGGGAGTGTGTTCTCTACCTGTTTCGCGGAGACTTCCGGAATCAGGGTGTGTCACGCTGTACATTCGGACGGGAGCCCCCGCATGCAAGGGATCCTTGTAACGCGTGGTGGCCGCGTCATGCCAGGCAAGATTGCCTGAGCTCTCTGGTCGGGAGTCATCCCCCCAAGCAGAACGTTGCTCCACCCAAGCAAGGAAGAGCTCCACCCAAGCAAGGAAAAGCTCCACCCAAGCAAGGAAGAGCTTCACCCAAGCAAGGAAGAGCTCCACCCAAGCGAGGAAGAGCTCTACCCAAGCAAGGAAGAGCTCTCCCCCAGCAAGGAAGAGCTCCACCCGGGCAGGGAAGGGGTCCACCATCCCAAAGGGATAGGCCTACCGAGCCAGGATGCTGCTCTGCCCAGGCATGCTGCCGTCGGGCCCCGCTTGCTTTGCTTCTTCCTCATGAATGGGATAGTCATCTCTAAGGCCGTGACCGGTGGATGCCCTGAAGCCACATTTGTTAGCCTGCTTTTATCGGTTGCCTTGCCCATGAGCTTCTTGTATAAGAAG
Source organism: Geomonas sp. (assembly GCA_035255025.1). GTDB lineage: Bacteria > Desulfobacterota > Desulfuromonadia > Geobacterales > Geobacteraceae > Geomonas. Next base: position 85,808 of record DATFAB010000013.1, on the reverse strand, counting down.
TCAGGATGTGCAGCCTAATAGCGAGGAATTGCCGTGGCGATGAGTAAAGGTATGGTGGGCGGCATCGCCGCCATCAGCATTTTTGTATTTGGGGGCATTTCGGCCTTCTCCGGGCTCGCACTGATAGCTCTTATGAAAGACCGCGACCTCTTCGGCCTCGGCGACGGGCGCAGCTTCGGTCTCCTCCTGCTCTGCGTTGGGCTTTGCTGCTCCATCCTGGGGGTGCTGATCATGCGAATCGTAAGGAACAGGTTCTGACGTGAAAGACGCTGAGATCCACCAGGCGATGGCCATCCTGACCGAGGCCGTGAAGGGGTGGGTGACGCCGGCAGTCACCATCGTGGCGACCCAAGACCGCGACCCGTTCAAGGTGCTGATCTCCTGCATCCTTTCGCTGAGGACCCGCGACCAGGTCACCGCCGAGACCTCCGCGCGGCTGTTCGCGCTGGCCGACACGCCCGAAAAGCTCTCCCGGCTCACCATCGACCAGATTGAGAGTGCCATTTACCCGGCCGGCTTTTACCGCATCAAGGCGGGGCAGATACTGGAGATCTCCAGGGAACTGGCGGAACAGCATGGCGGCCGAGTGCCGGACGAGCTGGATGAGCTGCTGAAGTTCAAGGGGGTAGGGCGGAAGACGGCCAACCTGGTGCTGACTCTCGGGTACGGGAAGGCTGGCATCTGCGTCGACACCCACGTGCACCGGATCTGCAACCGCTGGGGCTATGTGAAGACCCGCTCCCCCGAGGAGACGGAACACGCCCTGCGCGGAAAGCTGCCGGCCGAGTACTGGATCGTCATCAACGACCTCTTGGTCACCTTCGGCCAGAACCAGTGCACCCCGGTTTCGCCCAAGTGTTCCAGCTGCCCTCTACGCCAACTGTGCGATCAAGTGGGTGTTATCAAGTTTCGTTAAAACAATGTTTGCATTTGACGGTGATTCAAGTATAATTAAAGGCCAAAGTTTTCTGCATTAACCTTGTTTGCTCCGCCCGCGGGGCTTAAACTTTTATGCTGATGCGCAGCATCAGACACCTTGGGGGGTAACTATGCTGAAAAAGATCGGTTTTGTAGGGTTGGGGACCGTTGGCCTGCACATGGCTGCCAACCTCGCCAAGTCGGAGTATCAACTGACCGTGTACGATCAGGACGAACAGGCGGTGTCCGAACTGGCCAAGCTCGGGGTGACCGTCGGCCAGTCGCCGATGGAGACCGCCAAGGGGAAGGACCTGGTCATCGTAATCGTCCCGGAGAGCAGGCACCTGGTTTTCGGTGAAAACGGGGTTCTGGAGGGGATCGACTCCGGCACCATCATGGTCGACATGGGAACGCACTGCATCGAGACCATCGAGCGGATGGCGGAAGAGTGCGCCAAGCGCAACGTCCAGTTCCTGGAGGCGCCTGTTTGGGGAAGCAAGGAGCACGCAGCCAACGGCCTTTTGACCATCCTGGCCGGCGGCGACGAGTCCCTGCTGGGACGCTGCCGCGAGCCGTTCTCCTATTTTGGCCTGAACATCATCCACATCGGCAAGATCGGCGATGCCACCCGCATGAAGTTGATCGTGAACCTGCTGCAGGCCGAGATGATGCAGTCGCTCTCGGAAGGGCTGGTCTTCGGCGAGAAGATGGGCTTCAAGCCGGACAAGATCCTGGAAGTCCTGGATTCCGGCGGGGTTGCCTCGCCTCTTTTCCACTCCAAGGGGCGCTCCATCGCGCGCGGCGATTTCAGCCGCAACCTGGCGCTCAAGTATGTCCACCGCCAGATGGAGCGCGTGCTCGAGTACGCCGATGAGCTCGGTCTCGACCTCCCCTCGGCGAAGACCGTCACCAACGTCTTTGCTAAGGCAGTGGAGAGCGGCAGGGGAGAGGAAGATTTCTCCGCAATCGTCAAGGAGTTGCGCAAGTAGCTTCTTCCGCAGCCTGAAAACCGAACAACAGATAAGGGGCGCCCCGCAACGAGGCGCCCCTTTTTTGTCGCCGCAACTTCCCTAAGGCAATCCTATTAAGATAATTTGTCTGTACAAAAAATCCCCGATCCTAGTAAAAATAGTTGTTCCACCGACGTTTTCTTCCTGTGGACCATTTCATTTCCGGATAAAGTCAGCCTCACCTTTCCGCAGCACTTGGACAAGGCCTCACTCGACCATGGTCACGCCTTAAACGGCGCAGCCGCAGCAGAATAGGAATAGGAGCATCATGGGTAATATCAAGAACGTACGCCTGCTCATTCTGGTCACCCTTCTCACTGTGCTGGGAGCTTCCTGCTCTGGATATTACATCTGGAAGCACTATAGCTCCCAGTCGGGCAACCAGATCAGCTATACATCATTCGTGGACAAGGTTAATGCCGGGAGCATCTCCAGGGTGAAGGCGGCGGGAGATCTGATCACGGCAGAGGGAAGGTCCGGAGAGAAGTACCAGTTCTTCCTTCCCAAAGGCGCGGAGCTGTCTACGTTGCTGGTGGCCAAACACATCGATTTCACGTCAACGCCGGCGGCCTCTGAACCGAAGTGGTTCGAGTTCGGCATCATCCTGGTGGTTGCCGGTGGCGTGCTCCTGGGGATCCGGAAATACACCGGTTTCGGGCGCAGCAGGGGCAAGCTTTTCGACGGCTCGCGCTCCCGGACCTCCTTTAGCGACGTCGCCGGGGCCGAAGAGGCCAAAGCGGAGCTGCTGGAGACCGTGGAGTTTCTGAAGGATCCGGAGAAGTTCACCAACCTGGGGGGGAAGATGCCGACCGGCGTGCTGCTGGTGGGGCCGCCGGGCACCGGTAAGACCTTGCTGGCCCGCGCGGTGGCCGGCGAGGCGGATGTCCCCTTCTTCGCCATGTCCGGCTCCGAGTTCGTGGAGATGTACGTCGGGGTTGGTGCCTCCAGGGTGAGGGACCTGTTCGCCCAGGGGAAGAAGGCGGCCCCCTGCATCATCTTCATCGACGAGATCGACGCGGTGGGGCGCAAGCGTGATTCCGCCACAGGAGGCGCGAGCGATGAACGCGACCAGACCCTGAACCAGCTGCTGGTCGAGATGGACGGCTTCGACGTCAACTCCGGTGTGGTGGTGCTGGCGGCCACCAACCGTCCTGAGGTGCTGGACCCGGCACTGCTGCGCTCCGGGCGTTTCGACCGCCAAGTGACGGTTCCTGCACCGGACATCAGGGGGCGCGAGGAAATCCTCAAGGTGCACGCCAAGAACGTGCCGCTCAGTCCCGAGGTCGACCTGCGGGTGATCGCCCGCGGCACCCCTGGCCTCTCCGGGGCCGACCTCGCCAACGTCGTGAATGAGGCCGCCATCCTGGCCGCCCGCGCCAACAAGGGTGAGGTGGAAATGGCTGACTTCGACAGCGCCCGCGACAAGCTTCTGATGGGAGCCGAGAAAAAGTCGCTGGTCCTCTCCGACAAATCGAAGCTTTCCACCGCCTACCACGAGGCCGGACACGTGCTGGTCGCCAAGCTGGTCCCGGGGGCTGACCCGGTCCACAAGGTTTCCATCATCCCGCGGGGTCGAGCGCTGGGCGTGACCCTGCAGATCCCCACCGAGGACATCTACTGCTACACCAAAGAGATGCTCGATGCCCACCTGAAGGTCCTGATGGGGGGGCGCGCGGCCGAGGAGCTGATCTTCAGCACCACCACCACCGGGGCCGGCAACGACCTGGCGCGGGCGACCGATACTGCGCGCAAGATGGTCTGCGAGTGGGGGATGTCCAAGGCCTTCGGGCCGGTAGCTTTCGGCAATCACGAGAGCACCGATCCTGGCGCCGGCCACACCGGCAAGAATTTCAGCGACACTACCGCCTTGGAGATCGATTCCGAGATCCGCTCGATAGTGACCGGCTGCTACTCGGAGGTCGTCGGCCTCTTGACCACCCATATGGGAGCGCTGAAGGCCCTCACCGAGGAACTGGTGGCCAGGGAGACGTTGGACAGCGCCGAGATCGACGAGGTGATCGCGCCGCATTTCCGCCAGGCGGGAATCGAATTCCCCGCCGTAGTGGGATAAGACGGGGAACAGTACCTCTCAAATCAGGAAAGAAAGAGGCGAATGGCAGCCAGCTGCCGCTCGCCTTTTTTTTTCTCCGCTCATCCATCACGCTCCCGCACATAAGATCCCCCGCCAGACGATGCTACCCGCTGTTAACTGTTGCCGCTCCTCGCATTAAGTGATATGTATTAGACCTTCTTTTCTTTACGATGTCGCGGGCAGCGTCGCTCGTTATGAAGCGAGGTTTTTCGTGGAGAACAGTCAGCCTGAGGGCCAGGACGGAGCGGCGACCGGCCAGGTCGAGGACGCCGTGCTTATCAAAAGGGGGCTCAGGAAGGTCCGTCGCCGGCGCTGGCTGTTATGGTCAGTGATGATCATCTACCTGCCGACCATGTGGATCACCCAGCAGGTCACCCACTCTTTCAATAAATCACTCCCCGTCTTCTTCGGCTGGTGCCTGGTCTTGTTGACCGCCATGGCCATTTCCGCCGTAGTCAGGTGTCCGCGCTGCGGCAACTATTTCCATGTCAACGGCATGAGCCTTCTCTATCTGCGCCGCTGTCTGCACTGCCAGTTGCACATAAAGGCCGACAGGGACCTTCCCTGATCCCGCAAAGGCCGGACTGTTCGCACTTTGACGTGCCGGTGGGCGCTCCCCACCTTACCCGAAAGGCTGATCGTTCAAAAACACCCTTTTCATGGAGGTAGCAGGATGAAACGCAGATCTTTCCTCAAGTTTCTCGGTCTCTCTGCTCTTTTTCACCGTTGGCTGCTCAATGAGGCGTCGGCGGCAGTCGGGCCGGTGGTGGCGGTCGCCGAAGGTAGCGACTACGCCCGCATCACCAGGAATGCCATCGCGGCCTTGGGCGGCATGAAGAGGTTCGTGAAAAGTGGCGACGTGGTGGTCGTCAAGCCCAACATAGGCTGGGACAGGAGTTCAGAGCAGGCCGCCAACACCAACCCGATCGTGGTGCGCGCCGTTGTGGAGGAGGCTTTGAAGGCCGGCGCCAGGAAGGTGAAGGTCTTCGACCGCCCCTGCAACGACGAGCGCCGCTGCTATGTCAATAGCGGCATGGCCGCTGCCCTCAAGGGGATGAAGAATGTCGAGCTGAAGTACATCGAGCCCGAGCGCTTCAAGAAGGTGGCGCTGAAAGGGAAGGTGCTCAGCGAGTGGGAGCTTTACGACGAGGCCCTCCACGCGGACGTCTTCATCAACGTGCCGGTCGCCAAGCATCACCAGCTGACCAAGCTGACCCTGGGGCTGAAAAACGTGATGGGGGTGATGGGAGGTAACCGCGGCGCCATCCACAAGAACATCGACGAGGCCCTCTCCGACGTGAACAGTGTGCTGAAGAGCCACCTGGTGGTGGTCGACGCCACGCGCGTGCTGACCGCCCATGGCCCGCAGGGAGGGAACCTGCACGACGTCAAGGTGCTGAACAAGGTGCTTGCCTCCACCGACATCGTCGCCGCCGACGCCTACGCCACCACGCTGTTCGGGCACCGTCCCGAGGAGATCTCGGTGACGGTGGCGGCCCACAAGAGGGGGCTGGGCGAGATCGACCTCAGAAAGGTGAAAGTAGTGAAGGCGTGATAGTTGTTGACGTCCTTCGACAGGCTCAGGACGGGCGGGTTGTGGTCTATCAAGGTATAGATGGCATTCGCGCTGAGCATGTCGAAGCCTCCTGACTCCGTTCGTGCTGAGCTTGTCGAAGCACCCTTATGGAAGTTCTGAAAGCTATGAAAAGACCGACCTCTGCCAGAATTTCCCAGCTGCTGTTCCTGCTCGCCTTCCTGGTCCTCTTCGTCCAGACCGAGTACCGCGGCTCCGACAGCATCTCCGCCGCCATCAACAGCTTCTTCCGGGCCGACCCGCTGGTCCTGGTGAGCTATGTCGCCTCCGCGCGCGCCTTCACCTGGCTGCTGCTGCCGGCGGCCCTCACGCTCCTTTTCACGCTCCTGCTGGGCCGCTTCTTCTGCGGCTGGATCTGCCCGCTCGGCACCGTGCTCGACCTTATCACCTTCCGCATCAAGAAGAGTGCCCCGGTCCGCTTTTTCAGGGGAAACCTGAAGTACTGGCTGCTGCTGCCGCTCGTCACAGCGTCTTTTTTCCACGCGAACCTCTCCGGTCTGCTGGATCCGATCGCCATCCTGGTGCGGGCGCTTACCTTCTTTTTCTATCCGATCCTCGGCAACGGTGTGCGCCGGGGCTGGGTCGGGCTCTACCACGCCGTAGGCGAGCGCCGCGACCACCTGGAGCCCGTCTACGCCCTCTTGCGCGACCACCTGCTTCCCTTCCGGGAGACCTTCTACCCGCTCGCCTTCCTTTCTGCACTGATGTTTCTCGCCATCGTCTATATCGAGCGCTACGAAAGCCGCAACTGGTGCCGCAACCTTTGCCCGCTGGGCACGCTGCTCGGGCTTTTCAGCCGCTTCTCGCTGTTCAAACGGGTCCCCGCCAGGCTGTGCGGTGACTGCCAGGCCTGCCGGGAAATCTGTCCCACCACCTTCGATGAGGAGGTCATGCAGACCGAGGTCTGCCTCCTCTGCTTTCAGTGCCGGAACAATTGCCGCCATGGCCGGGTCCGCTATAAACTCTCCCTGCCTGGCCCGGGCAACGCTGCCTGCCTGCCGGAGCGCCGGGTCCTGCTGGGAGGGCTGGTAAGCGGCTTCTTTATGGCCGGCAGCTTCCGGTTTCGGCGACCCGAGGCGCAGGGCCGCCTGCTGCGCCCGCCGGGAGCGGGAAGCGAGGACGATTTCCTGCAAAAGTGCGTACGCTGCGGGGAATGCATGAAGGTCTGCCTGACTGGTGCCCTCTACCCGGCGGTGGCACAGGGTGGGGTCGAGGCCCTCTTCACCCCGGTGGTCACGCCGCGCCTTGGCTACTGCGAGTACAACTGCACCCTGTGCGGCCAGGTCTGCCCGACCGCTGCGATTCCCAATCTTCCCGTCAAGGAGAAGCGGCGGGCGGTGATCGGCAAGGCGGTCATCGACAAGAATCACTGCCTCCCCTACGCCAAAAAGACCAACTGCATCGTCTGCGAAGAGCACTGCCCCTTCCCGGAGAAGGCGATCCGCTCCGAGATCGTCGAGGAAACCGGCCCGAACGGCAGGAAAATCAGGCTGCAGCGTCCCTACGTCCTGGAAGATCTCTGCAACGGCTGCGGCATCTGCGAGAACGTCTGTCCGCTGGAGGGAAAATCGGGCATCGAGATCTTCGCCGTGAAGGAGAAGACGCCTCTTAAAGAGGGGGCCGGCGAGAAGGGGGGCTACCCGGAGGAAGGGAGCCCGGATGAGGCGGTAGAGTCGAAGGAGAGTTCGGCGAACGGCTCCGCCGCCGGCTCACAGGAAAGTTCCGGGGCAAAGAGGCAGCCGGAGCAGGCGAAGCCGTCGGGAACCAGGAAGGAGATGGGAAAAGATCCTGGCAAAGAGCCTGCTGGAGAGTGGCCTGCCGAGGGGGAGAATCCCTACCGCTGAGGTTGGCTGCTGTCGTGAAGGTGCGGGCTTTGCTTGGAGGTTAACCGGGGAAGGCGGGGCGGGGGGCGTTGGCTGCCTCTTGCTGGCGATGGCCTGGAGTTCGAGCTTTGGAGGAAGTGCCGGCTTCCCTCACCCCGACCCTCCCCCGGAGGGGGAGGGGGCGATGATGAAGGTAGGGAATTGTGAAGGGGGAAGATCGGAACCGGTCATCGCTGCAGGGCGATGCCGTCTGCCCGTGCGCCGGGGTTGGGCTCTCCTCGTTATTGCCGGGCCATCGACACCGGCTGTCCCTGCCCGGGTGCTGCCGCTTGCGGCGGGTTTTTCGGGGCTGCCTGGGCCTGGGCAGAGGTCGCCTGGTCGATAGCGCCCTCGGTCGCCTCGATCGCATCCTTCAGGTTCTCGCTGTCGACCCCGGCCTTCCTGACGATCAGTTCCAGCCCCTTGACCATGGCCGGAGTCACTTTCACCGGGGTCACATCCTGGGTGAGCACCGCGTAGACCTGCTGGACGTCGAACTGGTAGGCACGGTAAGCCCGCTTGACCTCCCAGGCCAGGTCGGCAATGGCCTCGAAACCGTCCAACTGCGCGGGCCGAAAGGCCATCAGCATCGCTGCACCGGGCACCGGGCAGGACGGCGGTACTTCTTTGCGCTCCACCAGGTAGGACGGTCCCTGGACGTGCATGCCGTCCGCGTGCCTCACCAGCGGGTCTCCCAAGGCCAGCATCATCCTGGCATTTTTCCGGAAGCTGTCGGCAGCCTGCTGCAGATCCGCCTCGGGGGAGACGTACAACTCCTGTAAGGCCTCCTCGGTTGATTCGACCTGCGACTCTGCCTGGTCGTAATCCTCCTGGACCCCCTGGATGGTGGCGGTTTGGTCAGGGATCTTCATCTCTGCCCCAGGAGCGGGCGATTGGTGTGCGCAGCCCGTCACCAGCAAAAAGGTCACGAGGAGCGCCATTGCCATGCCGGAGTGTCCTAGCCTTGTTGTCATGATCTGTCTCCTAATGGGGAGTTGACGCTAAGCCAAGCATATATGCTCTTCCATCACTGTCAATGCGGGCCTCCTCGCGGATTTCCAAAGCATTTTCATCCGCCCGGCAAGTCACAGGAACTCCCGTCACAGTGTCAGTCGCATGGTGTTACCCAAGGCAAGTGAGTTGTTGATACATAAAGCGCAGAAGGTCTGCTGTCTGAAATGGGAGAAACTTCCTGCTAATGCCGGTTCTGTAGTCTTTTGACTTGATATTTTCCTGGCAGTCGCGTATGCACGAAGCTGCGGAGGTCCGCTTAAACAGAGGGAGAATCAGTTGTCCGCTATCGTCACTCAACATGCTGGCAGCATCTTTGACAGTGTGAGTCCCCACGGTGTCAGTGCTATCCTTGATGCCTTGCCCGCTGCGGTCTTCTGGACCGAGAACGGGAAGCTGGGGTGCAACAAGGCCGCGGAACGGCTGACCGGCTATGCCAGAACCGAGCTCTCCTCTCCCGACTTCTTCTTCCTGCAACTCTTCCAGTCGTCCGCCCCGGACGTTCACTCCCTGTTCCACAAAGATCCGCCAGCTGAGTTCCCCGTTTGCCGTGACTTCACCCTCCACTGCCAGGACGGCACCCTGAAGAGCGTCGAGATAACCTGCTCCGCCCCCGGCAGCGGCCTCTGGACTATGCAGGACGTCACCGAGCTTAGGACCCTGCAGCAGGAGCGCTCCGCCATCTTCAAGCGTTTCAAGAGCATGGCCGAGACATCGACCGACGCCTTCATGCTGGCCGACCGTAGCGGCAGGATCGTCGAGGCCAACGACATCTGTCTGCAGCTCTACGGATACAGCAGGGCTGAGCTGGTGGCCATGTCGGTCGGCGATCTGGAGACGCCGGAGACCAGGGTGGCGTCGGTTGCCCAGTTGCAAAACGCCATGCGGCAGGGACATGTCCGCTTCCCTTCCCGTCATCTGGCGAAGGATGGCCGGGTCATCGACATCGGCCTCTCGGTGGTGCTGCTTCCCGGGGAGCCTTATTCCCTCATCTTCCTGCGGGACATTACCGACCGTATGCTCGCCGAGCGGAAGGTGGCGGAGAACGAGGCGCTCCTGAAGGCGGTCTTCGACAGCGTTCCCTTCGACTTCTTCGCTCTCGATTGCGACGGGCGCTACACCATGGTCAGCTCGGGCACCGCCGGCATGTGGGGAGACCCCACCGGCAAGACCGTGGCCGAGTTTACCGCCGGGACTCCCTTCGAACGCTACACGGCGCAGTGGCAGGATAACAACCGCCGCGCGCTGGCAGGTGAAAACATCGACCAGGAGACCGTCTATAACTGGGGTGGGGGGGATCGCATCGTTCTTGAGATCATCGGTCCGGTCCGCGACTCCCAGCAGCGCATCCTGGGGAGCTTCGGGGTCAACCTGGACGTCACCCAGCAGAGACAGACCCAAAAGGCCCTGGAGCAGAGCGAGGAACGCTACCGCCGCTTCTCCGCGCTGACCTCCGATTATGCCTTCTGCTTCTCGCGCAAGCCGGACGGCCTTTTCCATTTCCGCTGGCTAGGTGGTGCCTTCCAGGAGATCACCGGCTATTCGGAGGAGGAAATCTTCCAGCACGGCCGCCGTTTCGCAATCGTGCATCCGGACGACCGCGAGCGGGTGGTCAGCCGGCTGTTCGGCCTTCAGGTGGGGCAGAGCCTGACCGAGGAATACCGGATCGTGTGCAAAAACGGCGAGACCCGCTGGATCCGGGGCGCCTATCACTGCGAGGCCGGAGACTCCCCCGACGAACTGCTCCTGTTTGGCGCTTCGCGGAACATCACCGGCAGCAAAGAGAACGAGCTCGCCCTGAAAAACATCGAGGAGATCTTCCGTCTCTTCCTGGAACACAGCCCCGCCTACCTCATCTTCAAGGACGAAAGCCAGCGCGTCATCAGGTTGAGCAGGAATTTCGAGTCGCTGTTCGGCAGGCCTTTGACCGAGATGATGGGCAAGACGGTGAAGGATTTCTACCCGCCGGGACTTGCCGCCACCATCATGCGGGACGATACGGCGGTACTCAAGGAGGGGCGGCCGATCCATACCGAGGAGGTGCTGAACGGGCGGGTCTATTCCAGCACCAAGTTCGCCATTCCCCAGAAAGGGAAACCGTCGCTGCTGGCCACCATCAAGACCGAGATCACAGCCCGCAAGGAGGCGGAAGCGGCGCTACGGCTGCTGAATGAGGTGCTGGACCGGCGGGTGGCCGAGCGGACCTCCCAGTTGCAGGCCGCCGTGATGGAGCAGGAGGCCTTCAGCTACTCGGTCTCCCACGACCTGCGGGCTCCGCTTCGCCACATCAACAGCTTCAGCGCCATCCTCTTGGAGGACTTCGGCGAGTTCCTCCCTCCCCAGGGGCGCGACTACCTGGTCAGGATCTGCAAGGCGACCAACCGGATGGGGGTGCTGATCGACAACCTGCTGGAACTCTCCCGGGTGAGCCGCGCCCAGGTGAATCGCTCCACGGTCGACCTGAGCACCTTGGCGGCCAAGATAGCACTCATGTTCAGGGAGATAGAGCCCGAGCGGCAGGTCGAACTGCAGATCGCCCCTGACCTTTGGGCCGAGTGCGACAAGAATCTCGTACGCCAATTGCTGGAAAACCTGCTCGGCAACGCCTGGAAATACACCTCGCAGGCGGAGGTCGCGCGCATTGAGGTTGGGCAGCTTCCTTCGGAGGAGGGGCCCGTCTATTTCGTGAGGGATAACGGGGCGGGCTTCGAAATGGCCTACCAGGAGAAGCTCTTTGCGCCGTTCCAGCGCCTGCACGGCGCCGAGTTCGAGGGAAACGGCATCGGCCTGGCCACCGCGCAGCGCATCGTGCAGCGCCACGGCGGCACCATCTGGGCCGAGGGGGAAGTCGGCAAGGGCGCGCAGTTTTTCTTCACCCTGCCGGGCTGAAGGGGGAATCCTTGACTTCCCCCGCCGCGAGGCGGTATACATCGGTATCTCGCAGCGGAGCCTCCCTTTAATGCCCATTCGATTCATCCACACTTCCGATATCCATCTCGGCAAGAGCTATCGCGGTACCACCGGCGATGCCGCGCGCTACCACGACTTCTTCCAGACCTTCTCCTCGATAATTGCCGACGCCGTAGCCGAACGGGTCGATTTCGTGCTGATCGGCGGGGACCTCTTCCACACCGGCCAGATCCTTCCCAAGACCTTCGCCAGGACCATCGAGGCGCTGCAGCCCCTGAAGGATGCCGGCATACCCTGCCTCGCCGTGGAGGGGAACCACGACTGGATCCACCGCCGCGACAGCATCTCCTGGATGGAAGCGCTCTCCCAGCTTGGCTACCTGACGCTGCTGCGCCCTGCTCGCACAGCAGAGGGGGAGTATCGCTTCGACAGCTTCGACCCCGAGCAGGGTGAGGGGGGGCACGTCGAGATCAGCGGGCTCAACATCTACGGGCTGGGCTACATCGGCTCCCAGGCCGGCAGCCACATCTCCCGCATCTGCCAGGCGGTTGCCACCAGCAACAACATCCTGCTCTTCCACGTCGGCGTCTGGAGCTATTCCCCGGTGGAGATCGGCAACATCCGGCCGGAAGAGGCGCTGCCTTTGGCCGACTGCTTCGATTACGTCGCGCTTGGCCACGGCCACAAGGCCTACATCGTCGAGACCCCCGACGGCCGCCCCTACGCCTTCAATCCCGGCTCCCCCGATTGCGTGAATTTCGGCGAGGAGCGCTACGACAAGGGGTACTACCTGGTCACCCACGACGCGGGGAGGCTCTCTCACGAGTTCAGGCGCACCGCGCCCAGGCCGATGCTGGTGTTGACGGTCGATCTCGATGGGGCGGCCAATGCTGCCGACGCGCTGGAGCGCTTCAAGCTCCGCATCCAGGAAAAGCTTGCCGCGCTGGAGGACTCCCGCTCACCGCTCATCGAGGTGAAGCTGACCGGCAAGGTCGCCTTCCATCCCTTCGAACTGAGCCGGGACCGCCTGCGGCTCGCCCTTTTCGAGTTCTGCCAGCCGCTGCACCTGGAGCTGAAGAACCACCTTTCCCAGGTCTCGGGCGGGGGAGGGGAGGAGACGGTCAAGAAGAGCCTCGCCGAGATCGAGCGGGACGTACTGGGCGAATTGATCGGCAGTAAAAGCGAGTACCAGGGGAAAGAGGAGGAACTGGTCCGGCTCTGCCTCGCCATCCGGGACCAGGTGATGAAAGGGGACGTGGACGGCGAGGAACTGCTGGGGCTTTTGAACGGGGGTGAGCTGTGAGGATCGTCTCCGTTTATCTGAAGAACATCAAGTCCCACCGGGAGACCGAGCTCAGCTTTTCTCCCGGCATCAACGTGCTCTCCGGCGCCAACGGCTCCGGCAAGAGCACCATATTCCAGGCCATAGGCTATGCCCTGTTCGGGGTGAACGCCCAGGACTTCACCTCCCGGGCCGACCGCTTCCTCACCATCGGCACCAAGCGGGGCGAGGTGGGGGTGGTGTTCGAGCCGGCCGAGGGAGAGCGGTACCGGGTGACCCGGACGGTAGGACCGGCCGGCAAGTGGCTTCTGGCCAAGGAAACCGGCGGCGCCTTCGAGATCGAGGAGCACGCGAACAGCCAGGAGACCGAGCAGCGCATAGCGTCGCTCCTGGGGCTGGCCGGCGGCAGGCCGCTTGCCGACCAGTTCAAGCTGGTGATCGGTCCCTTCCAGAACGATTTCCTGGGACCGTTCGTGATCAGGCAGCCGACCAAGCGCCAGGACGCCTTCGACGAGATCCTGGGGATCGACGCCTGGCGGAAGACCTTCGACGGTACCAAGCTCCTCGCCAGCGCCATCGCCGCCAGAACCGATACCCTGCAGGCGGAAGTGGCGGGGAAGCAGGAACAGGTGGCGGTGCTTCCTGCCAAGGAACTGGAATACGCCTCCTTGCGGGAGAATTCGTCGGCCAAAGAGGCTGAGCTGAAAAAACGCACGGGAGAGCTTGCCGAGGTCACCGCCCAGCTTGCCGCTCTGGACGCCCGCAAGAAAAAAATCGAGGCGGCCCGCAACGCCGTGCAGGGGATCGAAGAGCGGATCTCCTCGGGCAAGGACCACGTCACCAACCAACAACTCCTGGTGGAGCAGTCGAAAGAGGCTGCCGGGGTGGTGGCCGCCGCCAGCGCCGGGAAGCAGGCGTACGACGCTGCCGAGGCGAGGCTTAAGGAACTGCGGGAGCAGGAAAAGCAGAAATCGCTGGTCGAGAAGAAGCTGGCCGAACTGGACAAAGAGCAATCCGGCATCCGGGCCACGCTTGCCATCGAGGAGAGGGAACTGGCCGATCTGCGCTCCGGCATGGACGCTGAGGCGAAAAAGCTCTCCGAAGAGGAGAGCTCGCTTGCCGCGCAGCGGGCCGAACTCGCCACCGTCCAGGCCCAGGCGGCCGAGCTTTTGGCCGCCGTCAACCGTGCCGTGGCGACCTTCCGGGAGTTGCCGGTCCACCGGATCGACAGCGTGCTGCCGTACCTCTTCACCGGTCTCGACCGGATGGCGACCATCGACGGGCAGAGCGCGGAGAAGGGCAGGCTGATCGCCGGAAGCGAAGCCCTGGAGGCTGCCGCTGCCGAACTTCCCCATGGCCAGGCTGAGCTGGAAAAGGTCCAGGGAAAACGGGCGGAACTCTCCGGCCGCAAGCTCTCCCTGATCGAGGGGTGCGAGAAGATCGGGGATGGCAACTGCCCCTTCCTCCAGGAGCCCTGCAAGAACGTGGATGCCGCCGGCGGCCTGGAGCTGATGCGTGTCCACATCCAGGAGCTCGACGCCGAGATCGCCGGTCTCGACGCACAGGCCGAAGCGCTGACCGGGCAAGTCGCATCCGCGCAGGCCGCCGCCCATGAGCTGGCGGGTGTCGAACATGTCAGGGGGGAGCTCGGCAAACTCGCCACAGAGCGCGACACGCTGGAGCAGGATTTTACCCGCAAACTCTCCGAAATCGCCCCCGCAGCCCTGCTGGCATCCGTGACGGGCTGGCTGGCGACCAACTCTCCCGAGCCCTCTCCAACATTCTCTCTTGCGAAGGGGGAGGGCCAGGGAGGGGGAGCGCTGCCCGACGAGCTGAAACCTTTAAGAGTCGAGATTGCAGGTCCCCCTTCCGCCCGCCGCGCCCAACTCTCCATCTGGAGCGACCAATGGCATAACGTCATCGCCTCCCTGGAAAGGGGCCTCGAGGATCGCCTGAAGGAAGCCGAGGAACCGGTGCGAAATTGCGCGATCCGGGCCGCCGGACTGGATACTGGCGCTAAGGCCCTGGAAGGGAAAAAGCGGGAGCTGGCGGCAGCCGGAGAGAAGGTTGTCCTGCGTGAGAAGACGATCGAGACGCAGCAGAAAAGGCTGCATGCCGTAGTTGCCGGTGTCGGCGCTGAGAAGCAGGCGCTTTCGGCCTACGCCGGTCTGGAGGACGCCGTCAGGGCCGCCGGGGAGGAGTTGGAGCGCTACCAGCCCGAGCGGGACCGCTTCATCGCCAACGAGACCGCCGCCGCCGAGCTGGAGAAGCGCACCGATACCCTTACCAAGTACCAGAAACGCCTGCAGGAACTGGGTGCGCAGCTGGCACTGACCCAGCAGGAGCTGCAGGAGCTTTTGGCCGGCTACCAGGCCGAGCGGCACGAGAACGTCCGGAACCAGCGCGAGCTGGTGATGGCGGCAATGGCGACCTTGAAAGCCGAGATGGCCGGGATAGCGGAGGGGATGGTGCGCCTGGAAGGGGAAATCGCCGCGCTGACCGCGGTGGCCCAGGAGATCCAGCGGAAGCTTGCTGCCATCGACAAGTTGCAGGAACAGGGGGCCCTGGTGAAATTTCTGCGCAACCAGGTGTTCAAAAACGTCTCCAGCCAGCTCTCCGAGCGCTTCCGCGAGGAGATCAGCACCCGCGCCGACCGGATCTACCGCTGCATTTCCGAGTCGGACGAGGAGCTGTACTGGGGGGAGAACTACCAGGTGGTGCTGAAGGACATGATGGACGGCCAGATCCGGGAGCGGACCGACGACCAGCTCTCCGGAGGCCAGATGATGAGCGCCGTTGTTTCCCTGCGGCTCGCCCTTTTGCAGACCATCGGTGCCCGTATCGCCTTCTTCGACGAGCCCACCTCCAACCTCGATGCCGAGCGCAGGGAGAACCTTGCCAAGGCGTTCCGGGCCATCGACGTCGGCCAGGAAGAAGTCACGGAACACTGGTACGACCAGCTCTTCCTGGTCAGCCACGATGTGAGCTTCACCGAGATCACCGACCAGATGATCCATCTCGACTGAATTATTGGTCCCTCGTCCTCCGGACTTGTCCGCCGAAGCCTGCCGGGTGAAGGAGGAAGAGGGCAGGGGTGAAGGAGGCTGGAACGGGCTGCGGTATGTCTCAAAGGCAAATCCCCCCTGACCCCCCTTTGCAAAGGGGGGGAGATTAGGAACCCTGATGTTGTGGGAGGTGTGCCCCGAAGGGCAAGGGGACGGGCACCTGCCAGCCACTCCCACCTGGCGGAGGGGCCGTCGTTGACTTTCCCTCGTCGATCTGTTAGAAAAATATGTTCAATCCGGCCGATTCCCAAGGAGCCCATGGAAGACTTACCTTTTCAACAATTCTTTCTGAAAGTCTCGATCATGCTGGTCCCTGCCTTGATGGCCATTACCTGCCACGAGGTCTCCCACGGGTTTATCGCCGACAAGTTCGGCGACGACACGGCCCGCTCCATGGGAAGGCTTACCCTCAACCCGCTCAAGCACATCGACATCTTCGGCACCCTCATGGTGTTCATCGTCGGCGTCGGCTGGGCGAAGCCGGTGCCGGTCAACTTCCGGAACCTGCGCCGTCCCAAAACGGACATGATCTGGGTGGCTGCCGCCGGCCCGATCACCAACTTCCTGCTGGCGACCTTTTCCGCCGTGGCGATGCGCACCATCGCCCACTTCGCGGTCGACATCGCCGAGACTTCCATGCTGGCCGCCGTCCTCAAGCCGATCACCTGGATGCTGGCCTTTTCGGTCTACATCAACCTGCTGCTGGCCATCTTCAACCTGATCCCGGTACCGCCTCTGGACGGCGGCAGGGTGGCGGTGGGCCTGCTTCCCTACCGACTGGCCACCACCCTGGCGCGGGTCGAGCCCTTCGGCTTCATAATCATCATCCTGCTGGTCTTCTTTACCCGCATCTTCGACTATGTGATACTCCCGGTCCTCAATACCCTGGTCTATCTGCTGGCCGGACCGCAGACCGACCTGGTGGCCGGGGTAACCAGCCTGATGATGAGATAAGCCTGCAGCGCCAGAGAAACCGTTCTTTCAGGGGAAACCTGAACTAATACAAAGGAGTCCTATCAAATGAGTAACAAGCGTATCGTTAGCGGCATGAGGCCAACCGGCAAACTGCACCTGGGGCACTTTCACGGCGTGCTCTCCAACTGGCTCGATCTCCAGAAGAGCTATGAGTGCTTCTTCTTTGCCGCCGACTGGCATTCGCTGACCACCGAATACGCTAACACCGACGGCATCAAGGACAGCATCAACGAGATGGTGCTCGACTGGCTTGCCTTCGGGATCGATCCCGAGCAGAGCGTGATCTTCGAGCAGAGCAAGGTGCCGCAGCACGCCGAGCTCAACCTGATCATGGGGATGATCACCCCCGTCTCCTGGTTGGAACGCAACCCGACCTACAAGGAGATGCAGGAGAACCTGACCACCAAGGACCTCTCTACTTTCGGCTTCCTCGGCTACCCGGTGCTGATGGCCTCCGACATCATCGTCTACAAGGCCGGCCGGGTTCCCGTCGGCCAGGACCAGGTGCCGCACCTCGAGATCACCAGGGAGATCGCCCGCCGCTTCAATTATCTCTATGGCGAAGTATTCCCTGAGCCGCAGGCGCTCCTGACCGAGACCCCGAAGGTGCTCGGCCTGGATGGCAGGAAGATGAGCAAGTCCTACAACAACGCCATCTTCCTCTCCGATGACGCCGAGACCACCAGGAAGAAGGTGCTCTCCATGGTCACCGACACCCAGCGCATCTACAAGAAGGATCCGGGCGAGCCGGACCGCTGCGTGGCGTTCGCCCTGCATTCCCTGTACGTGCCCGAAGAGAAGCGGGCGGAGATCGTGGTCGGCTGCCGCAGCGCGGAGCTTGGCTGCGTCGACTGCAAGAAGATCCTGGCGCAGTGCATGGTCGACACCTTGGCCCCTTTCCGCGCCAAGCGCGAGGAACTGGCCAGCAAGCCGGGCGTTGTGGACGAAGTGCTCACCGAGGGGAGCCGCAAGGCTGAGGTGGTCGCCAAGGAAACCATGAACGAGGTGCGCGCGGCGCTCAAGGTCTAAAGGGGTAACTTCTTCCCCGGCTCCTACCCCCGGACAGGGGGAGGAGCCGGGGAGGGGGAGCTCTGCCGGCATTGGCGCTAGCCTTCCCCTCCCCGGCCCTTGCCCCCGTTCGGGGGAGGGGCTGTCTGAACTGGACAGGAACCTCAACTGGTGGCTGGTTCCGCAGGTGCCTGCCCCCTTATTCCATCGGAACGCGGAACACGAAGACTTATGCAAGAAAACCTCTTCCACGAGGCGATGGAAAACGCCTACCTCGTGCAGATCGAGCAGTTCGAAGGACCGCTCGATCTGCTGCTCCACCTCATCAAGAAAAACGAGGTGGATATCTACAACATCCCCATCGCGGCCATTACCAAGCAGTACCTGGAATACATGGAGCTGCTCAAGGAGCTGAACCTGGACATCGCGGGCGAGTTCCTGGTGATGGCGGCCACCCTGTTGCAGATCAAGTCACGCATGCTTTTGCCGGTGGAGCGCGAGGATGAGGAGTCCGAGGTGGAGGACCCGCGCGCGGAACTGGTGCGCAGGCTCCTGGAGTACCAGCGCTACCGCGAGGCATCTTCCGACCTGGTGGTCAGGAACCTTTTGGGACGCGACGTCTTCGCCAGGAAGTTTCCCTCTCCCGAACTGGCCGAGATGGAGCCCGAGGAGGAACCGGCAGACGTGCAGCTGTTCGACCTGATCGAGGCCTTCCGCAAGATTCTCTCCCGGGTCTCGGTCGATACCTTCCACAGCGTCGGCGCGGACGGCATCAGCATCGCCGACCGGATCAGCCAGGTGCTCTCCATCCTGCACGAGGCCAAAACCGTCTGCTTCGACAGCCTCTTCACCGAGGAAATGACCCGGGACCTGCTGGTGGTGACCTTTCTCTCCATCCTGGAACTGTGCAAACTCAAACTGATCAAGATCGTCCAGGTGGAAAGCCTGGGCTCCATCTGGCTTACCGCCGCAGCCACCGATGATGGGGCCGAGGCAGCCGGCCCTGATGCCGACGACCTGGAACTGGAGGGAGCTTTTGTCGGGTAAGTCGCTGAAAGCCATCGTGGAGAGTCTCATCTTCGTCCACGACCATCCGCTGTCGCTGGACCGGCTGGCTCTCATCCTCGAGGAGTACGAGCGTGCGGACATCCGCATCGCGCTGGAAGACCTCATGGAGGATTACGCCCACTCCGATCGCGGTGTCGTGCTGGTGCAGGTCGGGGGCGGCTACCAGCTTAGGACCCGGCCGGAGCACGCCGACTACATCAGGAGGCTGAACAAGACCAAGGGGGTCAAGTTCAGCCAGTCCTCTCTGGAGACGCTGGCCATCGTCGCCTACCGGCAGCCGGTGACCAGGGCGGAAATCGAGTACCTGCGCGGGGTGGATTCCGGCGGGGTGCTGAAAAGCCTTTTGGAGAAGAAGCTGCTGAAGATCCTGGGCAAGAAGGATGTTCCGGGCAAGCCGCTCATCTACGGCACCAGCCGCGAGTTCCTGGAGCTGTTTGACCTGAAGGACCTCTCGTCGCTGCCGACCCTGAAGGAGATCCAGGAGTTGGCCCCACCCGATCCGTTTGCCGACCAGCCGGCCCTGCCGCTTGCCGAGGAGCCCCCCGCAGCCTAAAGCCGCGCGCTCCCGGCCCGCTTCCCCTACAACGTCGTAGCCACCCCGCACAACCCGAAGCCTGCCCGTACCATGTGAAGCCTGCCTGTATCCCGGCAGGCTTTTCTTTTTCTGATTCCAGCCAATCTATTCTCTGGTAACGGCTCTCCCACCCCTTCATGGGGAAGGTTGGGGTGAGGATGGGGTGGCACGCCTTCTGCTACTAGCTTCCCCGATTTTCATGAGATCGATAAAAAGGCGACAAAGCCCGCGTATTAATGAAGACAGTCGGCCTCTCTGTCGCAGAACGCGACAACCTTTTGCCTGACGAGATCTCTCAGTGATGTAGTACGCAGTGAAACCTGTAATGAATGTTTGGAGGACTGTTATGAGATGTGCAATGTCGAGGGTAGCAGTAGTTTGCGGAGCCGTACTCATGTGGGCGTCGTCGGCGCTGGCGAATCAGCAGGTCGTACAGACGGTGCTGGACCCCGCCGTCACCCCCATCCCGCACTTCGTGGAGCCGTTACCGACCTTCAACGGCAACCGGGCCGACGGTACCAAGCCGCTGACGGTGACGGCACAGGAGTTCCAGCAGAGGGTTCTCCCTGCCTCCTTTTATGCCGCCTTGCCCGGTTCGGTGACCTACCGGGATACCGCGACGGGCGCGGCGGTCGCCACCATCAATCCCCAGCTCGGTACCTACCTGTGGGGATACCAGGTGAGCGACGGGACCACCACCATCGGGCCGAGCTATCCCGCCGTCACCATCGTGGCCCAGCAGGGTGTGCCGACCCAGGTGCATTACGTGAACAACCTGGTCCCCTTCGGCAACCTCGCCGGCCCGTTGCTGCAGAAATTCCTGACCGTTGACCTCTCCCTGCACTGGTCCAATCCCACCAACCTGCCGATGACGGTGCCCGATGCGACCAGCGGGGCCATGGTCGGCAACCCCGCTTTCTATAGCGGCCCGCAACCCATGGTTGTGCACCTGCATGGCGGCGAGATACCTTCCGCTTTCGACGGCAACCCGGACAGCTGGTTTACCCCCGGCGCCGCCATCAAGGGCTCGGCATTCGTCACCGACACCTACACCTATCCCAACACCCAGAGCCCCGCCACGCTCTGGTACCATGACCACGTCCTCGGCGAGACCCGCCTCAACGTTTATGCCGGCCTCGCTGGTTTTTATTTCCTGAGGGGCGCCGCGGAAAGCGAGGTATCCCCTGCGCTACCTTCCGGCAGCCAGGAGGTGGAGCTGGCCATCCAGGACCGCATGTTCGACAGCAACGGGCAGCTCTACTTCCCGGACGGCAACCCTCCCGGGGGAGGTCTGAACGGCGATCCGGGCAATCCTACCCTGCACCCTTACGCGGTACCGGAATTCTTTGGCAACGTCATGATCGTGAACGGCAAAAGCTGGCCCTACCTGGAGGTCGAGCCTCGACGCTACCGGCTGCGGTTTTTGAACGGCTGCAATGCGAGAACCCTGGGTATGACCCTGGTGGACCAGAACAACCAGCCGGGACCGGCAATCTGGCAGATCGGCTCGGACGGCGGCCTGCTCGACAAGCCTGCGCCGATGGTTACACCCTCCGATGCACCGCCTCCCTTCGGGCCCGGACTGGCGGTAAATCTTCCGGCCGGCGCCCCGGTCCCGCCGCAGCTCTTCCTGGCGCCGGGGGAGCGCGCTGACGTCGTCGTCGATTTTTCCGGCATGGCCGGCAAGAGCTTCACCCTCACCAACGGCGCCCCCGCTCCCTTTCCGTCGGGCGGCACCCAGTTCGATCCGGCCCTGCAGGGGCAGATCATGCAGTTCCGGGTGAGCAAGCCTCTTTCCTCCCCCGACACCTCCTTCAACCCTGCCAGTTCCGGCGCCACCCTGCGCACCGGTGTCAACAAGATGGTCCGCCTTGCCGACGGGCTGGGGGGGCTCGGCTCCGGTGTCAAGGTGGATAACGTGCGGCGAGTCGTGTTGATCGAGAAGGAAGGTCCTACCGGTACGGGGGGAGGCGGCCCCGCCGAGGTCCTCCTCGATAACGCCCACTACGACGGCATCAGCGAGATCACCGGCCTGCCGATTCCCGGCTCCAAGCAGTTCAACGGACCCGGATCTCCCTGGGTCACCGAAATACCGGCCAACGGCTCCACCGAAACCTGGGAAATCGTCAACCTTACCCCGGATGCCCATCCCATTCACCTGCACCTGGTCCAGTTCCAGCTCATGAACCGGCAGGTGTTTAACGTGGGGGATGTGGAGCCTCCCTTCACCACTTCCCCCTCCTACCGGACCGATGCCTGGGAGCCTGCCTTCCTGGGCGGCTCGACCCTGTGGGACGACGGGTTGCCGGTGTCCCCCCTGCTTGGTCCCTACGTTCCGGATCCCACCAGCTACCTGACCGGCAACCTGCTCCCTCCTGATCCCAACGAAGCCGGCTGGAAGGACACGGTGAAGTCGTTTCCCGGAACCATCACCCGGGTGGCCGTCCGCTTCGCACCCCAGGATGTCCCGCTTGCCGGGGTGGGGGCCGGCATCAACACCTTCGCCTTCGACCCCTCCGCCACCATGTCCGTCGTCAGGGATGCCTTCGGTTACCCGGGCGGCCCTGGATACGTTTGGCATTGCCACATCCTGGACCACGAGGACAACGACATGATGCGGCCGTACCAGGTGACCGCCGGCACCATCCCCCATGACGGCATCGTCAACGCCGCCCCTGGCAAGCTGTCACCCGACCTGGGCGATGCCCTCACCATCCTTAGGTACATCGACGGCGACACCGCTCTCAGCGAACCGCAGAAGACGCATGCCGACGTAGCTCCGCTCACCGGACCGAACGGTGCCCCCGTTGGGGACGGCACTGTCGACAGCGGCGATGTCCTCATGATCCTGCGCAGGATCGTTGGCATAGGGAGGTGGTAACATGCACGCTTGGAAAGAGGAGAATGCTATGAAATCGGGTCGTTTGCTGTTCTGTGCATTGATGTTCCTGCTCCTGTGCCTTGCCGGTTGCGGCGGCGGTGGCGGCAGTTCCGTCACCAGCGCCCAGCTTCCCAGCCAGCCCAACACCAAGACGGTCAAACTTTCCACTTCCGCGGCGGCCAGCCAGAACGTGGTGCTTTCCGGCGTGGGAATC
This sequence comes from Geomonas sp., assembly GCA_035255025.1. Classification (GTDB taxonomy): domain Bacteria; phylum Desulfobacterota; class Desulfuromonadia; order Geobacterales; family Geobacteraceae; genus Geomonas. The sequence goes on along the minus strand of DATFAB010000013.1, from coordinate 63,344 downwards.
ACCCTGACCTTGCCCGCCGGAGTCACGGTGAAGACCGATGCCAGCGGGGGAGTCGCCAGCGGCGTCATCAACGTCGCCGGGGTGGCTGTCCCCGGCACCGCCATTGCGGTCTACCACGCCGCCACCGCCACCACCCAGGCCACCCTGGAGCTGCTGGTTGCCAGTTCGGCCGTGGCTGGATTCGGTACGGGTGACTTCGCCACCGTTACCTTCGAGCTGGAGAGCGGGCGCAGCCCGAAGGCTGCGGAGTTCGGCCTCTCCAGCTTCAAGCCCTATGACCTCAGCGGCACTGCCGTCAGCGGCCTGACCCCCGCCCTGCAGTAGACGAGCCGGCGTCTGCTGACGGGATGGTCCGCCCTGCAACAAAGAAAAGCCTGACCGGCAGCCGGTCAGGCTTTTTCTTTTCTGATGAAGGATGATCTTCCGCCTGGGTCCTTTCTACTTCAAGTGGAAGGACACCCCATCCTCAACCCGTCCCTCTCCTTGAAGAAGAGGGGGAAGGTGCTGGCTGCGGAAGGTACCTCGCCTAGTCAGTCTCTTTTATCAGCCGGATCCCCTCGAGAAGTTTCTCGACCATCCCGATGTTGAAGCGCCTCTCCTCGGGGGGCATGAGCGGCACCACCTTTTGATCGGTCCCTTTCCACGCCTTCAGCATCTCCTCGAAATGCTCGATAGCCTCCTGGTAGTAGCCATCCCGTGACTCGGCGAGCTGGTCGATCCACTCGGACATCAGGGACGCCACCTCCATGGGCTGGACGTAGTTCATCCAGGGCTCTCCCGCGCCGGCAATCGAAGGTGAGTGGTTGGTGTTCATGATCAGGTAGAGTGGGAAATCGAGGAGAGTGAAGGGGTGCCCGTCCTGCGTCTGGGACCTGCGTACGCAGTGGGCGTCGACAAAGTAATCGTCCGGGTTGAAGCGGCCTGACCACTTCTCCGCGGGGAGCTGGTACGCGGAGGCCATGGCCGTCGAACAGGCTTCATTCTCGTCTCGTGCCTCGACCTCAAGGTAGGCGGCTTCGAATACCGGACGCACCACCCGAACCAGATATTTCTGCCGCTCCATGGTATCCCCCTTTGCTGTTGGTGCCAGCCATATCCCTTGCGGCTCCTTTCTCTGCTGCCTCTTCTTCTGCCTGGTCAGCTGCCAGTCCGCCTGATCTCCGGCCGGTTTTGCCCGGGATTGCGCGCCTGGTCGAAGCCTGGCCAGGGCCGCAGATGGCTCTTGGGGGTCATTCCCTGTTGCACGTGGCTGGCTATCCTGGCGAAAGCTGTTTTCACCAGCCTGCGTGCGGTTGTCACCTCGTGAAACAACTCCCGGTTGTGTCCGGAGGTGTCGCGGGTCTCCAGGTACGCGTGGAAGGCGGTCTCCAGCCAGCGCAGCCTGTCGTGAAACTGCTTGGGAGCAGGGACGAAGTGCGGCCAGGGAAGGGGAATCTCCGGGTCGGTTACCACGACCTCCATGATGTTCCTGAACTCCTCGATCAGATCGGGAATACTGGTGTTAAACCTGTCGTCACGCTTTCTCTTGGTCACCGCATCCCTCCTGTTGCCGGCTGTTAAGCTCCCGCTCTGCCGCCTGCCCAGGTTGCACCGCTGCAAACCAGTTAATAGTAAGGTTAGCGAGGACCCTGTCAAGGCTTCGGCCTGTTCGCCACTCCCGGTGGCCGAACCGTGCCGGCATGGATTCTCCTTTGACAATCATGAGAGCGGCCTCTATATTGCCATGGTCGGTTTGGGCACCATCTCTGGAACAACGGGCCCGGTATGCCGGAGAGTTCAGAAACGATCCCTTGGACGGCAAAGTGCCCCTGGTTACCCTCTACCGGGGAAGTTACCGGGGGATTTCTGATACGGTGAGTTCAATGGACGAGGTTCGCTTACTCTCTTAACCGGCGTCACCGTGATTGGAGCCTTCACCGGCGATGAACCTGATGGCTCGTGCCGCATCACTACCAAGGACAAGACCGTATTCAGGGACAGTTCATACAGGATGTTCCCGATGAAAGATGGTCATCCACCTCAACTAGCGGCGCCAAGAAGGAGTAGGATATGAAGAACGGCGTTCCTGTGGATGTCTCTGACGTGCTGCAAGGGACCTGATCCGTCCTCTGTGACTGTGGCTTGCTGTTTTATGACAATCGGCTGCCGTCTGCTTGGAAGCTTACTGCTGCTGGGATAGAATATCTCATGGCGCGAGCGGCTCCGGCAACGGGCCGGACGCCGCACCACCCACGCGCGAGGAGGGGGTAATGATACGAGAACCGGCGGTAGCCGGCAAGTTTTACACAGGTGACGGCGATCTGCTCCGTGAGGAGCTTGCTTCCATGGTGCCTCATGCCGAACCGGAGCGGGTGCTGGGAATCATCGCACCGCACGCCGGCTACATGTACTCCGGCAAGGTGGCCGGCAGGGTGTACGGCGCCATCAGGGTGCCCGATACCGTGCTGGTGCTGGGCCCCAATCACACCGGCCTGGGCTCCCCCGCGGCGCTTTCCCCGCCGGGCGAATGGCTCACCCCGCTGGGGACGGTCCCGATCGACAGCCGCCTGTCGGGGCTGATCCTGGAACATGCGCCGGTGGTGCACGAGGACCCGACGGCGCACCGCTTCGAGCACTCCCTCGAGGTGCAGCTTCCCTTTCTGCAGTACCGCAACCCGAAAGTCTCCATCGCCGCCCTCTGCCTGTCGCTGCTGGACTTGGCCGCGCTTTCCCGGCTCAGCGAGGGTATCGCCCGCGCCATCAAGGCGTACGGGGGCGAGGTGCTGATGGTCGCCAGTTCCGACATGACCCACTACGAATCTGCCGCCCATGCCAAGGCCAAGGACGATCTGGCGCTGGCCGAGGTGGCCCACCTGAACCCGGAGGCGCTGCTCAAGGTCTGCCGCCAGCAGGACATCACCATGTGCGGCGTCATCCCGGCGGCGGTCATGCTGATGGTGGCGAAGATGCTGGGTGCCAAGTCCAGCCGGCTGGTCGCCTACTCCACCAGCGGCGAGGCCAGCGGCGACTTCCGGAGGGTGGTGGCCTATGCCGCCGTGACGGTCTCCTGATGGATGTCATTACCACCCATGTCAACGCCGACTTCGACTGCCTGGGCTCCATGGTGGCCGTCAAGAAACTCTACCCCGACGCGCTGGTCACCTTCTCCGGCTCCCAGGAAAAGGGGGTCCGTGATTTCCTCCAGAAGCACGGCCCCCTTCCCATCGACTTCACCCGCCTCAAGGATCTCGACTTCTCCGCCATCACCCGCATCATCGTGGTGGACTGCCAGTCCTCCGCCCGCCTGGCCCGCTTTGGCGAGCTGATCAAGGAGGGGGCGGTGGAACTGCACGTCTACGACCATCACCCCCAAAGCTCGGGCGACCTCACCCCCTCCGGCGGCGTGGTCCGCCCCTGCGGCTCCACCACCACCATCCTGACCGCCCTGCTGAGGGAGCGCGGCATCGAGGTGAGCGCCGAGGAGGCGACCGTCATGATGCTCGGCCTCCATGAGGACACCGGCAATCTCACCTTCACCTCCACCACCCCGGAGGACTATGCCGCTGCCGCCTGGCTGCTCGAGCGGGGGGCCAACCTGAACGAGGTGGCCGATTCCATCGGCCGCGAGCTGACCGTGGAGCAGGTGGCGCTGCTGAACGACCTCTTGAGCTCGCTGAAGACCACCACCCTGAAGGGGGTGGACGTCTCCATCGCCCACGCCTCCGTCGACCGTTACGTGGGGGACATCGCGGGGCTCGCCCACATGATCCGCGACATGGAGAACCTGCAGGCCCTCTTCATCGTGGTTGATATGGCGGAGCGGGTCTTCGTGATCGCCCGCAGCCGGGTGCCGGAGGTCAGGGTAGGGGAGATCCTGCACGAGCTGGGGGGTGGGGGGCACGCTACCGCCGCCTCGGCCACCATCCGCGGGCTCACCCTGATCCAGGTCCTCCAGCAGCTGGACGCCGTCCTCAAGAAAAGGGTGGACCCCCGCCGGGTGGCCAAGGACATCATGTCGCATCCGGTGAAGACCCTGAAGCCCGATTGCAGCATCACCGATGCTCGTGAACGGCTGGTCCGCTACAACGTAAGCGCGATGCCGGTCCTGGAGGCAGGGCGCGTGCTGGGGATCATCTCCCGCAAAACCGTGGAAAAGGCGATCTACCACAACCTGGGCGAGGTACCGGTCTCCGACTACATGCATTCCGAATTCTTCTCCGCCTCTCCCGACACACCGATCAGCGAGCTGCAAAGCTATATGGTGGGAGGCGACGTCAGGATGGTGCCGGTCCTGTCCGCCGGGGCCCTGGTTGGGGTGGTGACCCGCACCGACCTGCTGCGCTACAGCCTGGGGGGCGAGGCGCTCTACGACCTGGCCCGCGAGGCCGGGCAGGTGAAGAGCCGCGAGATCGAGGGGCTCATGAGGCGGCAGCTCTCTGCGCGGGCCATCACGGTGCTGCACGGCCTGGGCAAGACCGCCGACCAGCTGGACCTTGCCATCTACGCCGTGGGGGGCTTCGTACGGGACCTGCTGCTCGGCAACGAGAACATGGACATCGACGTCACCGTGGACGGCGACGGCATCCTCTTCGCCGAGAATTTCGCGGCCCAGTTCGGCTGCCGGGTCAAGAGCCACCACAAGTTCAGCACCGCGGTCATCGTCTTTCCCGACGGCTACAAGATCGACGTGGCCAGCACCCGGCTCGAGTACTACGTCTCTCCGGGCGCGCTCCCCACCGTGGAACACTCCTCGCTGAAGATGGACCTCTACCGGCGCGACTTCACCGTCAACACGCTGGCCATCCGGCTGAACGCCCAGTACTTCGGGCAGTTGATCGACTACTTCGGCGCCTACCGGGACCTGCAGGGGAGGGTGATCCGCGTGCTGCACAACCTCTCCTTCGTGGAGGACCCAACCCGGGTCTTCCGCGCCATCCGCTTCGAGCAGCGCCTGAACTTCCGGATCGCCAAGCACACCGAGGACCTGATCAAGAACGCCGTGAAGATGGACTTTCTGCAGAAGCTTGGGGGCAGGAGGCTCCTGTCGGAACTGGTGCAGATCCTCAGGGAGAAGGAACCGCTGAAAGGGATCTGGCGCATGGCGTCACTCGGGCTTTTCCGCTTCATCCACCCGCGCATAGAGCTCTCCCCGGCCCTGCAGGAGATCCTCGAGGAGGTGCGCAATATCCTCTCCTGGTACGACCTGCTCTACCTGGAGCGCCCCTACGAGCGCTGGGCAGTCTACTTCCTCGCCCTGTGCGAGACCCTTACCGGCGACGAGTTCTCCGCCACCTGCATCCGGCTGGCGGTGAGCGGCCACCTCCAGCAAAAGCTCGTGGGGATGCGCAAACAGGGAGAGGAGCTGCTCGCCGCCATGGAAACCAGGCTTGCCCAGGAGGGAAAGCTGGAAAACAGCGAGATCTACTTTTTCCTGCGCGGGCTGCCGGTGGAGGTACTTCTGTATCAGATGGCGAAGAGTCACAGCCCGGAACTGAAGAAGGCCATCTCGCTCTACTTCACCAAGCTGCAGGGGATGCACACCAGGATCGGCGGGCACGATCTCAAGCAGCTGGGAGTCCTGCCCGGGCCGCGCTACCGGGAGCTGCTGGATGCCGTCCTCTGCGCCCGGCTGGACGGGCGGGTCACCGACCGGGAAGGGGAGCTCGACCTTGTCAAGGCCCTGCTGAGGCCGCGCTAGTCATTTCGCTATCATCGCCGTGCTTTCACAATGTCTTGCTAAGGCATCGATTTCAAACAACTTTGGCTGCGAACTCCGCTAGCCGTGCTGCCTTTTGAACACGCACTCTCCTTTGCCTCCATTCCCACCATGAATCCGCGCTATTTCGATTTTTCAATGATTTACGGCAGTTGCCGGACAAATCCCGCTTTTTTGCATTCTGGCCCTCCTTTTGCACAAGAGAAGCCGTTACCACCCCCGGTCAAAAAGAGGTCCGAGTGTACCGTTTCAAGGAAATCGTGATCGCGGCTCTTCTGCTGATGGTTGCCACTCCCGCCCTGGCGGAGGAAAATGCCGTGCTGACCATCTTCAAGGATGTGTTCTACGGTACGCTTTCCGGCGGCCTGGTCGGTTCGGTGGTGATGGCGTTCACCAAACACCCGGGGGACCACCTGGATTACATCGGCTACGGTGCCATCGGCGGGGCGCTGATCGGGGGCACCTACGGTGCGGTGAGTGCCAGCAGGTCCCTGGCTGAAATTAAAGACGGCAAGGTCAAGTTTGCCATTCCCAGTGTGAGACCGGTGTTCAGGGATGGCCCCAACGGTCAATCGGCGGTCATGGTCACCGCCCAGATTTTACGCGGCAGTTTCTGACCGCCCGCGTCTTGCTTATGTAATGCAGGGGGAGCTAACGCTCCCCCTTTTTTTTGGCTGGGCGGCCGTTTACCTGGCAGGTATTGCACTTGGGCGCTTCGCGACCAGGGGGGGCGACGGTTTTTCTTCCCTCCTCCGGACGGGACTCGCTGCCGGAGGGGCTGGAGAGCGATGACTCGGCCTGCCGAAAGAACCTTTTTTAAAGCCGTGAAATGGCGAAATGACTACCAGATCTCCTTTGCCGCCTGGCGTAACCTGCCGGGGGGGCGATGCTTTCTGTGTTTTGGGCGATTTTTGATGGACAGCCGAAAGTGACTGACACTACTTTCAGCCACATGAGTTAACTTTGGTTGATGAGTGATTCCTCAGTGCAAGCTGGTACGAAAAGCCGCCGGCACAAGGAGCATCCATGTGTGAGCCCGTCAACAGAGCCCGGATGTACGATGGACGCCAGAAAAAGCTCGCGCTTATTTCGGCTGGGATCGGGTTGCTGAGTCTGGCGGCCTGGTCCCTGGCCATGTTCCGCCCCGATTTCCAGCTGGGCGGAGCACCTTGCAGTGGCACGCTTTATCTTCTTTTCTCCTGCGCGAACGTCATCTTCTCCTATCTTGTCTACCAGACTGCCAAAAGGCTCAGCCACGTCACGCACACAAGCCTTCTTCCCCAGGATAAACTGGCCATGGCCTTCGCCTCCAGCCCCGCCGCCATGGTGATCACCAGCGTCGGTGATGGCAGGTTCCTGGAGGTCAACGACAGCTGGCTGAATATTTTCGGCTACCGCCGCGAGGAAGTGATCGGCCGGCGCTCCATCGACTTCGATTTTTGGGGGGAAGGGGAGCGGGAGCTGGTCATGGACCTGTTCCGCAACCAGCGGCAGCTGCACAATGTGGAACTGGTCCTGCGGCGGCGCAGCGGGGAGAGGGTGGTGCTGTTGAGTTCCGCGGAGTTGCTGAACCTGCCGGGGGAAATGCTGGGGGTCTGGAGCCACGTCGACATCACCGACCGGAAACGGGCCGAGGAGGAACTCAGCCGGACCAGGGATGAACTGGAGTCCGGCCTGGCCGAGCTCACCCGGGAACTGGAGGTGACCTACCGTACACTGCAGCTTGAACTGCAGGAGCGGGTCGGCGATCTCGAGAAGCTTACCAGCAAAGACCAACTCATCATGCGCCAGAGCCGGTTCGCTGCCATGGGGGAGATGCTCGGTAACATCGCCCACCAATGGAGGCAGCCTCTGAACATCCTCGGCCTGATTTTGCAGACGCTGTCGCTGAGCGGCGAGCGGGGGGAGGTAGACCAGGGGCGCCTGAAAGTTGACATCGAGAAGTCCATGCGCCTGATCTACCACATGTCTCGCACCATCGATGATTTCAACAGCTTCCTGCGGCCCGACAAGGAGAGTTCCTGTTTCAGCCTTAACGAAGCTGTCGCCGCCGCGCTCTCGCTGTTCGAGACGACCCTCAACGTCATCGGCGTGGACCTCCAGGTCAAAGAGCGCGGCGTGATGATGGTGGAGGGGCACCGCAACGAGTTCATCCAGGTGATCATGAACCTTTTGGCCAACGCGGGTGACGTGTTCCGTGAAAGGGGGACCCGGGAGCCGCGGCTGGTGATCGAGCTGGCCAGGCAAGACGGACGCTCAGTCATCACCATTGCCGACAACGCGGGTGGGATTGCCGGGGACGACCTGGAGAGGATCTTCGACTGCTACTTCACCACCAAGGGGCCCGACCGGGGCACCGGGATCGGCCTGTTCATGTCCAGGGACATCATCGAGAACCATATGAAGGGCCTGCTCACGGTCAGGAACACGGCCGAGGGTGCCGAGTTCAGGATCGAAATCTAGCCGGCCGCCTGCCGTCCCTCTCCCACAGCCGTTGCGCCGGCCCGCCACCCCCGGCTGTCTTGTCTAACTCTCGCCGCTGGTATACAATTCAGTGTTGTCTTAATGATACCGAGCCCGGGGGTGCCTTTTGGCCAGTACCGATAAACATCCCGACCTTTTATCCTACACCGACTCCATGCTGACCTGGGTGAGCGGGCGGGGAAAGATACTGATCGTGGTGCACGACAACCCCGATCCCGATTCCCTCGCCTCCGCCATGGCCCTGCGGCAGCTGTTCGCGGTCCGGCTCAACCGGGACGCCGTGATCGCCTTCTCCGGCATGATCGGCAGGAGCGAAAACCTCGCCATGGCCAAGCTTCTGCAGATTCCGCTCACCCCCTTCCAGCTGATCGACCTGCGATCGTTCCAGGTGATCTGCCTCCTCGACAGCCAGCCCGCCACCGGCAACAACTCGCTGCCCCCCGGCTCGCGGGTGGACGTGGTGATCGACCACCACCCGATGCGGGAATCCAGCTCCTCCTGCCGCTGGGTCGACATCCGGCCGGAGTTCGGCACCACCGCCACCATCCTGTACGAATATCTGAAGGTGCAGGGGGTCCCGCTGGGGACCAAGCTCGCCACAGCGCTCTTCTACGCCATCAAGTCGGAAACCCAGGACCTGGGACGGGAGGCGACCAGGCCGGACCGGGAAGCCTACCTGGAACTGTTCCCGCTCGCCAACAAGACACTTCTCAACAACATCACCCATCCCCGCCTCCCCAGGGAGTACTTCGTGGCCATGCACACCGCGCTGGAGCACGCCACGGTCTACGGAAAAGTGCTGGTGGCCAGCCTGAAGGCGGTGCAGTTTCCCGAGGTGGTGGCCGAGTTGGCCGACCTCCTTTTGCGTCTGGAGGGGATGGAAACGGTGCTGGCAATGGGGTACTACAACCGGGAGATGATCCTCTCCATCAGGACTTCCAGCGAGGAGATCAACGCGGGTACCCTGATCCGCGCCGTGGTGGACGGCATCGGCAGTGCCGGCGGGCACGGCATGATGGCGGGTGGCAAGATCGACCGGGTGGAGCCCAGCGAAGAGTCCATCGCCGCCACCGAGGAACTCCTCACCGGCAGGCTGCTTGCCCAGCTGGGTGCTGCTTCCCTAAAGCCGCAGCAGCTCATCGATTAGCATCCACTCCTTTACCGGCATTTCCCTTCAACAGCACTCCGGGAGGCGCCCACAGGGGAGCCCGAAGAGCCCTGCTGCGAGGATTGTGCTTTTCATGAAAGGGTTGCCAAATACCCTCTAAAATGCTAGTTATTAGGCATGTCGATCTTCCTGGATAATGCAGCAACATCCTTCCCAAAACCCGAAAGTGTATACAGGGCTATGGATGCTGCCATGCGGGAGGTCGGCGTGGCTCCGGGGAGGGGAGGCTATCGGCAATCCCTCGCTGCTGCCCGCATCGTATTTGAAGCCCGCTCGGCCCTGGCTGCCTTCTTCGGCGTACCGGACTCGTCACGCCTCGTTTTCACCCACTCCGCCACCGAATCCCTCAATATCGCGGTCAGCGGTCTCTTGAAGCCGGGGGACCATGTGGTCTCGACCAGCGTCGAACACAACGCCCTGTTGCGTCCGCTGCACCTCATGCGCGAGCGCGGGGTGGAGGTGACCCTGGTGCAGGCCGATCGCCAGGGGGTGGTGTCGGAGCGGGAGATGGCGTCCGCTATGCGCGGCAACACCAGGCTGGTCGCCCTTGCCCACTGCTCGAACGTGACGGGGGCCATCCAGCCGGTTGAGGAGGTCGCCAGTATCGCCCATGCCGGCGGCGCCCTGCTGCTGGTGGACGCGGCCCAAAGCGCCGGCTATCTCCCCATCGACTGCGCTGAAATGGCGATCGACCTGCTGGCCGCGCCCGGGCACAAGGGGCTGTTCGGACCTCCGGGCACCGGCATCCTGGCGATCGGCGAGGGGCTGCAGCTTGAACCCCTGCTGGTGGGGGGGACCGGCGGCCACGCCAGCAGTCCCTTGCAGCCGGAACAGCTCCCGGAGCGCTTCGAAAGCGGTACCATCAACACCCCTGCGCTGGCCGGGCTCAAGGCGGGACTCGATTTCATCCTGGAACACGGGATTGCCGCCATCAGGGGGAAGGAACAGGGGCTGGTCAGCCAGCTCCTTGAAGGGCTGCACGGCATCCCCGGCGTCACCCTGTACGGCCCGGTGGGCGGCGAGCACGGCGGCGCGGTCTCCTTCAACCTCGAGGGGCAGGACCCGGCCGAGGTCGCCTTTTTGCTGGACAGCAGCTACGACATCAGCGTTCGGGCCGGCCTGCACTGCGCGCCCGACGTCCATCGCACCATCGGCACCTACCCCGCAGGAACCGTGAGGGTGAGCCCTGGCTTTTTCAACACCGAGGACGAGATCGCCTTTTTCCTGAAGGCGATTCACGCCTTGCATAGGCAGTAATTCATGGAGGCACACCACGCAGCTGCAGAGAGTGATTAAAGAGGGGCATCAATCGGAGTTCTATCGCATTGACAGCGTACAGGAGGGGGAAATGAAGAAAATCTATGTGCTCGACACCAATGTTCTTCTGTACGACCCGCAGGCGCTTACCAGGTTCGAGGACAACACGATCATCATCCCGATCACGGTGGTGGAGGAGATCGACAGGTTCAAGAAGGACATGAACGAGACCGGCCGCAACGCGCGGCAGTTCTCCCGGCTGATGGACTCCTTCCGCAAGGAGGGTTCTCTCTCCAAGGGGCTGCAGCTGGAGAGCGGCGGCTCGATCAGGATCGAGATCTACGAAGAGAAGGTGATGAAGAGGCTCCCTCCCGAGCTGCGCCAGGATCGCGGAGACAACCGGATCCTCGCGGTGGCCGTGGACCTGATGGAGTCGCAGACGGAGGCCCCCGTCGTGCTGGTCACCAAGGACACCAACCTCCGCATCAAGGCCGACGCCCTGGGGCTGGCCGCCGAGGACTACGAGTCCGACAAGGTCTCCATCGAAGAGCTCTACAGCGGCGTCTCCACCCTGGAGGTGGGCCCCGAGGTGATCGACCGCTTCTACGGCCAGGGATGGCTGGACGAGCCGGTGGCCGACCTGGTGCCCAACCAGTTCATCTCGCTCACCCAGGCCGGCAACCCGTCCCACAGCGCGATCGCCCGCTTCGATGAGGGTTCGCGGCGGGTGGTGCCGCTCAGGCCGATCGACAAGGAAGGGGTCTGGAGTCTCTTCCCGAGGAACCGCGAGCAGTCCTTCGCGCTGGAGGCCCTGCTGGACGACAACATCAAGATCGTCACCCTGGTCGGCAAGGCCGGCACCGGCAAGACGCTTCTGGCCATCGCGGCCGGGTTGCAGAAGACCGCCGAGGAGAACGTCTACAACCGCCTGCTGGTTTCCCGTCCGGTCTTCCCGATGGGGCGCGACTTAGGCTTTTTGCCGGGTGACCTCGAGGAGAAGCTTTCCCCCTGGATGCAGCCGATCTTCGACAACGTGGAGCTGCTTTTGAGCGGGCACGAGGGCGAAAGGCGGCACAGCAAGGGGTACAAGGAGCTGATGGCCATGGGCATCCTGGAGATCGAGCCGCTCACCTACATCAGGGGGCGTTCGATTCCCAACCAGTACATGATCGTCGACGAGGCCCAGAACCTCACCCCGCACGAGATCAAGACCATCGTCACCAGGGTGGGGGAGGGGACCAAGATCGTGCTGACCGGCGACCCCTACCAGATCGACAACCCGTACGTGGACGCCGAGAGCAACGGGCTCACCTACCTGGTCGAGCGGCTCAAGGGGCAGGCGATCTCCGCCCATGTCACCATGACCAAGGGGGAGCGCTCCGAGCTGGCCGAACTGGCCGCCAACCTGCTGTAGCGATACCTCGTCCTGGTTTAACCAGTTACTTCACCACCTCTTAACCTTGGAAGGAGACGGGGGCACTGCCTAAGTGCCCTCTCTTATTTTGCTATGCTACTTCTCGCCCTAGAATCATCCTGCGACGAAACGGCAGCCGCCGTGGTCAGGGACGGACGCAGCGTCCTCTCCAGCGTGGTCGCCTCCCAGATCGACGTGCACGCCGAGTACGGCGGGGTGGTGCCGGAAATCGCCTCCCGCCAGCATCTGGAAGCGGTCTCCCTGGTGATCGAGCAGGCGCTGCGCGAGGCAGGGGTCCGCTTGGAAGAACTGGAAGGGGTGGCGGTGACCCAGGGGCCTGGGCTCGCCGGTGCGCTGCTGGTCGGCATCTCCGCGGCCAAGGGGCTCTCCCTGGGGTGCAACATCCCGCTGGTGGGGGTGAACCACATCGAGGGTCACCTCCTGGCGGTTTTCCTGGAACAGCCGGTGGAGTTTCCCTTCATCGCCCTGGCGGTCTCGGGGGGGCATTCCCACCTGTACCGGGTGGACGGGGTGGGGCGTTACACCACCCTGGGACAGACCGTGGACGACGCGGCCGGCGAGGCGTTCGACAAGGTCGCCAAGCTGGTTGGCCTCCCCTATCCGGGCGGGGTGGCCATCGACCGGCTGGCTGCCACCGGCGATCCGCAGGCCATCAAGTTCCCCCGGCCGCTGCTCCATGACGGCACCTACAATTTCAGCTTCTCGGGTCTGAAGACCGCGGTGCTCACCCACTTGAACAAGCATCCCGAGGCCAGGGAGGGAGGGCTCAACGATCTCGCCGCCTCCTTCCAGGAAGCGGTCTGCGACGTGTTGACCAGGAAGACCGCTGCCGTGGTGGCCGCTACCGGCATCAAACGGCTGGTGGTGGCCGGCGGGGTCGCCTGCAACAGCGGGCTTAGGCGCTCGATGAGGCACTTCGCCGACCAGCAGGGGGTGGAGCTTTCCATAGCGGCCCCCTCTCTTTGCGGGGACAATGCCGCCATGATCGCGGTGCCCGGCGATTTCTACCTAAGCTCCGGTTTCCGGAGCGGCTTCGACCTGGACGCGCTGCCGGTCTGGCCGCTGGACCGGCTGGCCGCGCGCCTGAAGGAGGTATGCTGATGGAACCGATGCGCCCCAAGAAGGCGCTGGGGCAGAACTTCCTGGTGGACGAGAGCGTGCTGGACCGCATCGTCGCCTGCGTCGCCCCCACCCCGGACGACTCCATCCTGGAAGTGGGACCGGGGCGTGGCGCCCTTACCAGGCGGCTTGCTGTCAGCGGCGCCCGTTTCCTCGCCATCGAGTGGGACCGTGATCTGCTCCCCATCCTGGAGCAGGAGTTCGCCGCCTCCCCCAACGTGGAGATCGGGCACGGGGACATCCTGCGGGTGGATCTCCCCAAGCTGCTCAGCGACCGCAGCCCGGGCCGGAAGTGGAAGGTGGCAGCCAATCTCCCCTACAACATCTCCTCGCAGGTGCTGTTCCGTTTCCTGGAGTGCAGCGAGTTGTTCGAGCGGCTGGTTCTGATGCTGCAAAAGGAGGTGGGGGACCGGCTGACCGCGCCTCCCAACTGCAAGGACTACGGTGCCCTCACTGTGCTGCTCAGGCTCCACTTCGACATCCGCCGTGAGTTCATCGTCAGGCCCGGCGCCTTCCGCCCCGTCCCCAAGGTCGATTCCGCCGTGCTGAGCTTCACCCCGCTGGCCGCTCCCCGGGCCGAGGTGGGGGACGAGCGCTTCTTCAGCCGGGTCGTCAAGGGGGCTTTCAACCAGCGGCGCAAGACCCTCCTCAACTCCCTGCGCTCCGCCGGCTTCGACAGCGCGGACGGCTCCTTGCAGGAGGCCTTCTCGCGTGCCGGCATCGACGCCGGCAGGAGAGGGGAAACCCTTTCGCTGGAGGAATTCGCGGCACTCTCCCTGGCGCTCCAATAGGGGGGTAACCGGTTTTCCCGCCCCCCCACCCCACCGTCACGCCAAGCGTGCTGACGGCGGGGAAAACTCTGGCCTTACCACAGCAGTTTATGCTATATAAAAACGCTAATTTTTTTGCGACTCAGGAGGCTTCCTTATGAAAATATGTGTGATCGGTTCCGGCTACGTTGGTCTGGTGGCTGGCACCTGTTTTGCCGAGAGCGGCAACCATGTCATTTGCGTGGATGTCGACGAGGAGAAGATCGAAGGGCTCAAACGCGGCGTGATCCCCATCTACGAGCCGGGCCTCAAGGAGATGGTGCTCCGCAACTGCGAGGAGGGGCGACTCACCTTCACCACCGACCTCGGCTATGCGGTAAAGGAATCCCTGGTCAACTTCATCGCGGTCGGTACCCCGCCGGGCGCCGACGGTTCCGCCGACCTGCAGTACGTCCTCTCCGTGGCGCGCTCCATCGGTGAGCACATGGAGAGCTTCAAGATCATCGTTGACAAGTCCACCGTCCCGGTCGGTACCGCCGATAAGGTACGGGCGGCGGTCGCCGAGGTGCTGGCAGGGCGCGGCGTGGAGATCGAGTTCGACGTGGTTTCCAACCCGGAGTTCCTTAAGGAGGGGGCTGCGATCGACGACTTCATGAGGCCGGACCGGGTAGTGATCGGCACCGACAACGTGCGCACCGCCGAGATCATGAAGGAGCTCTACTCCGCTTTCATGCGCAAGTCCAACCGCTTGCTGGTCATGGACATCAGAAGCGCCGAGATGACCAAGTACGCAGCCAACGCCATGCTGGCCACCCGCATCACCTTCATGAACCAGGTCGCCAACCTCTGCGAGATGATGGGCGCCGACGTGATGGCGGTGAGGGAGGGGATCGGCTCCGACTCCCGCATCGGCTACGACTTCCTCTTCCCCGGTGTCGGTTACGGCGGCTCCTGCTTCCCGAAGGACGTCAAGGCTCTGGTCAAGACCGCCGAGGAGTGCAGCTACGACTTCGTGCTGCTGAAGGCGGTGGAAACGGCCAACGAGCGTCAGAAACGGGTGCTCTCCGACAAGATCCTGCGCAAACTGGGCGATGGCAGCGACAAGCCGCTGTCAGGCCGCAGCTTCGCCGTCTGGGGGCTCTCCTTCAAGCCCCGCACGGACGACATGAGGGAGGCTCCCTCGGTCACCGTCATCAACCACCTGCTCTCGATGGGGGCCCAAGTGCGCGCCCACGACCCGGAAGCCATCAACGAAGCGAAGAAGCAGTTCGGCGACCGGATCTCCTACAGCGCGAACCAGTACGACGCCTTGAACGGGGCCGACGCCCTGATCATCATCACCGAGTGGAACGAGTACCGTAACCCCGATTTCGACCGCATCAAAGAGCTGCTGGTCAGTCCGCTCATCTTCGACGGCAGGAACCTGTACGGGCCGGACAGGATGCGCCAGATCGGCTTCGAGTACCTCCCGATCGGCAGGAACGGCAATGCCTGCTGCGAGATGGCCTAAATCACAATTTCACGTTCCAGGTTCTACCTTCTTCGTTTTATCCTGTCTTTCCGGTCTCTTGTGCCGTGAAAGTTACCTAGAACATAGAGCGTAGAACCTGTTTTTTTACGGAGTCACCTTATGCGTATCCTGGTCACCGGCGGGGCAGGCTTTATCGGTTCACACCTTTGCGAGAGGCTTCTGAAGGAAGGTCACGACGTGATCTGCCTGGACAACTTCTTTACCGGAAGCAAGCGCAACATCATGCACCTGATGTCTGATCACCGCTTCGAGCTGATCCGCCATGACGTCACCCAGCCGATCCTCCTGGAAGTGGACCGCATCTTCAACCTGGCCTGCCCGGCCTCGCCCATCCACTACCAGTACAACCCGGTGAAGACCACCAAGACCAGCGTGATGGGAGCCATCAACATGCTGGGGCTCGCCAAGAGGGTGCGGGCCCGCATCCTGCAGGCCTCCACCTCGGAGGTGTACGGCGACCCGCAGGTCCATCCGCAGCCGGAATCCTACTGGGGACACGTGAACACGCTCGGCGTCCGGAGCTGCTACGACGAGGGGAAAAGGGTCGCCGAGACGCTGATGATGGACTACCACCGGCAGAACAACGTGGACGTCAAGATCATCAGGATCTTCAATACCTACGGCCCCAAGATGGCCGAAAACGACGGCAGGGTAGTCTCCAACTTCATCCTGCAGGCTCTGAAGGGGGAGGACATCACGGTCTACGGCCAGGGGGAGCAGACCCGCTCCTTCTGCTTCGTCTCCGACCTGGTGGAGGGGATGATGCGGATGATGGACCGCCCCGGCTTTACCGGCCCGGTAAACCTCGGCAATCCCGCCGAGACCACCATCCTGGAGTTCGCCAAGAGGATCATCGAGCTGACCGGCTCGAGCTCCCGCATCGTCTACAAACCGCTTCCTGCCGATGATCCGAAGCAGCGGCAGCCGGACATCTCGCTGGCCAAGGAGATGCTCAAGTGGGAGCCCACTGTGTCGGTCGAGGAAGGTCTCAAGCAGACCATCGCGTACTTCGATTCCATTCTTTCCGCAGGATAGCCCATGCAGAAGCGGTTGTACCTGACACCTCTGGCAGTCATCGTCTTCATCCTCTTCTTCACGGTATTCGGGGAGCGGGGGCTCTTGCGGATCAACCATCTGCACCGGGACCGTGACGAGATGCAGAAGCGCCTGCAGGAGGTGCAAAACGAGAACGATCGCCTGAAACGGGAGATCGCAGCTTTGCAGTCGGACCGCCGCTACCTGGAAAGCATCGCCCGCCGCGATTTCGGGCTGGTGCGCAGCAACGAGGTGATTTACCAGTTCCCCGGCAGGGTGCCGGCGCCTGCCCCGCAGGAGGCGGCGAAGAAGCCCGACCCGAACGGGGAACAACAGAAGGCGGAGGTGAAGGCCGACCAGCAGGGTAGGGGGCAGCAGCCGCAGCAGCCGGCCGGCAAAAAGCCGTAGGCGGATGCTTCGACAAGCTCAGCACGAGCGGTAACAAGTCCGGTACGAACGTAACAGGCCGGGCAGGACGGTAACTGGCCAAGCAGGACGGTAACTGGCCAAGCAGGACGGTAACTGGGCCGGCACCAACAGTAAATGGCACGAAGGATGGTTTTAAAGCCGTTCGCCCTGAGCCTGTCGAAGGGCGGGCAACCCATGACGCCACGCACATAAACAGAGTAAACCCTGAGGAGTCCGGACGTGAGCAAACAGCATTGCGTTATCTGTGCCTGGCGCGAGAACTGCGCCAAGAAATTCTGCGTTACCGACGGCGGTTCCCGCTGCCCGGACTTCAGCAGGGACATCAGCATTAAAGAGGTTCCCGAGATGGAACCTGACCAGGAAAAGGGGGAGAAGATATGAAGGAGCAGCTGCGCGCATGCATCCTGAAGGGTATCGAGGGGTGTTTCGCCGACGGCACGCTCACCTCGGGGGCGGTTCCTGCCATCAGTGTGGAAAAACCGGCGCATGCCGAACATGGTGACTTTGCCACCAACGTGGCCATGCAGATGGCCAAGGCGGAGCGTAAGTCGCCCAAGGCCATTGCCGACATCATAGTGAAAAAACTCGCGGGGAGCTCTGACCTGATCGAGTCGCTGGAAGTGGCCGGTCCCGGCTTCATCAACTTCTTCATCAAGGATTCCGCCTGGAGAAGGGTGCTGAACGCCATCGACACCGCCGGCGATGAGTATGGCAAGAGCACGGCCGGGGCTGGAAAAAAGGTGCAGGTGGAGTTCGTGAGCGCCAACCCGACCGGCCCGCTGCACATAGGGCATGGACGCGGCGCTGCGACCGGCGACGCCGTTGCCTCGCTGTTGACCGCCGCAGGGTTCAACGTCCAGCGCGAGTACTACATAAACGACGCCGGCAACCAGATGAACACCCTCGGCCTGTCCGGCCTCCTGCGCTACAAGGAGCTTTTGGGCGAGCAGATCGACTTCCCGGAGAACTGCTACCAGGGCGACTACATCAAGGACATCGCCCGCGACGCCATCGCCAAGCACGGTGACCGCTTCCTGAAAGCACCCCAGGAAGAGGGGGTAGCCTTCTTCGCCAAGATGGGGGGAGACCTGATCCTGAGAGGGATCGACGACGACCTGAAGGACTTCGGCATCAGCTTCGACAACTGGTTCTCCGAGCAGTCGCTCTTCGACGAAGGGAAGGTCCCCTCGGCCATCAAGGAGATGCAGGAAAAGGGGCATATCTACGAGCAGGAGGGGGCCCTCTGGTTCCGCACCACCGCCTTCGGGGACGACAAGGACCGCGTGGTGGTGAGGAGCAACGGGGTCACCACCTATTTCGCCTCCGATATCGCCTATCACCGCGACAAGTACGCCCGCGGCTTCGACTGGGTCATCGACGTCTGGGGGGCCGACCACCACGGCTACGTCCCCAGGCTGAAGGCGGTCGTCCAGGGACTGGGGCGCAAGGCGGATGACCTCGGCATCATCCTGGTCCAGCTGGTCGCCCTGCTGCGGGACGGCGCGCCGGTGGCGATGTCCACCAGGAGCGGCGAGTTCGTCACACTGAAGGAGGTGGTGGACGAGGTCGGCCGCGACGCCGCCCGCTTCTTCTTCCTGATGCGCCGCTCCGACAGCCAGCTCGACTTCGACCTGGAGCTCGCCAAGAGGCAGAGCGCCGACAACCCGGTTTACTACGTGCAGTACGCCCATGCCAGGATCAAGAGCATCTTCGACACCGCCCGCGAAAGGGGTGTGCAGCCTGACTTCGAGAACGTGAAGCTGGAACTCCTGGAGAGCGCCGACGACATGTCCCTCATCAAGAAGCTCTCCCTCTACCCGGAAACCCTGGAGTCCGCGGCGCTCAACTTCGAGCCGCACCGGATCACCTACTTCCTGCAGGATCTGGCCGGAGAGTTCCACAGCTTCTACAACAAGAGCCGCGTGATCACCGAGGAGCCCGAGCTGACCAACGCCCGGCTGTTCCTGCTGCACTGCACGGCCGTCGTGCTGAAGAACGCGCTGACCGTGCTGGGAATTTCGGCTCCGGAAAGGATGTAGAGGGGAGGTTGCCATGGTGATGGATTACAGCGAAAAGAGAACGGTCCGCGGGGAGAGCATGGAGCGCAAGCCCGTGCAGAAAAACAGGCCCCGCAAGGAATCCTCGGGCCTGTTCGCGCTGCTGTCGATCGCCGTACTGGCCGGCACCTTCGGCGCCGGGGTGCTTACCGGCTGGCTCATCTTCAAGGGCCCCCGCAAGGCAGAGGTTGCCGCGGTGGCTGCCCAGCCGGTCAAGAAGGACGCTCCGGCGCCGGCCGCAGCCCCGCCCCAGCAGGCTCCTGCGCCGGATGCCCAGCTCACCTTCTACAAGACGCTTCCGGCCGGCGGCAAGGCCGCCATGGGCAGCGGCCTCAACCTGAAAAAGCCGGAACCGCCAGCACACCACCCGGCACCCGCGGCAGCACCGGCCCCGGAAGCGGCAACCGCTCCGGCTGCCTCCGGTGAAGCTTCCCAAGCAGGCGCTTCGGAAACGGCGAAGGCGCCGGAAAAGGGAGCGACCCCCGGCCGCTATACCGTCCAGATCGCCTCCTACCGCGACAAGAAGGAGGCCGACGCCGCCCAGGCCAAGCTCGCAGCCAAGGGGATGGCTGCCTACCTGGTGGAGTCCAAGGTTCCCGACAAGGGGGTCTGGTACCGGATCCGGGTGGGGAAACACCTGAGCAAGGGGGAGGCCGATGAGCTGGCCGCCAAGTCCGGCAAGGGGAGCATCGTGGTCGCAGAATAGCGGCCCGGTTGATGTTTTTCGCAGCTTCGATGCTATAGTTACCCATGGTTTATTCCCTCATGAGGAGTTGCTATGGAAACCAGACCGAAACTAGGCGAGATCTTCGTGGAAAACGGCATCCTGACCGGCAAGACGGTGGAGAGGATGCTGCAGATATCCAAACGTGTCAACAAGAGGTTCGGTACCCTGCTCGAGGAGTTGGAGCTGGTGACTTCCGACGAGTTGGCGGTCGCGCTGGCTAGCCAGCATGCCTGCCGGGTGGCGAGCAACTTCGCCGGGCTTTCCTTTTCGGCGGAGCTTTTGGCCACCATCCCGCTGGAGGTGGCCATGCAGAATTACATCTTCCCGCTCAAGCTGGAGAACAACCGGCTGGCCCTGGCCATAGCCGACCCCACCGAGATGCGGGTGGTCAGGAACCTCTCGGTGGAACGCGGTCTCAGCATCACGCCCTACGTGGCGACCCGCAGGGAGATCTACACCGCCATCTGCAGGAATTACCTGAAGAAGGAAGTCCGCAATTCCGAAGCGCACACGGTCTTGCTGGTGGAGAACGACCGGCAGCTGGGGGCAACCTTCGCCGACGTCCTTGGCAGGCAGGGGTACCGGGTGATCCGGGTTTCCGACGGTCAGGAGGCCTGCCAGGCGCTTTTGACCGAGAAGCCGCAGGCGGTGGTCACCGACCACGACCTGCCCAACCCGCATGAAAACGGGTTTTTCGTGGCCTTGAAGACGACGCCGGAGCTGAGCCTGATCCCGGTCATCCTGGTTGCGGGCTCCTGCAGCCCCGAAGAGGAGATCAAGGCATTCGAACGCGGCTTTTTCGATTTCATCCAGAAACCGGTCCGGGAGGCGACCCTGGTTACCCGGGTCAAACGGGCGCTGCAGTTTAGCCAGGGCAACTACCGGTTCAATTGATATTCAGCATACCCGAACGATTCAAATGACCCTCCAGGAGCTAGAGGCACTGGAGGTATTTGTTTGAGGGGGAGACAGTGAGCGCCATACAGAGCATAAAATGTCCGCAGTGCAAAAAGGAAGCGCCCCTGGCAGGCAATCCGTACCGTCCCTTCTGTTCCAAACGGTGCAAGATGATCGATCTCGGGACCTGGGCCAACGAAGGGTACCGGATCCCAGGGGAGAAGGCTCCTGAGCAGGAAGAGGAAGAAGAGGAGTAGTCAAAGGAGCTGTGTTCGTCCGGGCAAAGAACTCACCATCCTTCCGTTGCCAGGCCATTTAACACCCCGTTCCCAAGGTCCACCTTGGGAACTGTTTTTTCAGTACCACTTTTATAGCTGCTGCATTGATCACCATTTTAAAGGAGCCCTTCATGTCACAAGTACGTCTCCGTTTCGCCCCCAGCCCGACCGGATATCTGCATGTCGGCGGGGCCAGAACGGCGCTTTTCAACTGGCTTTTGGCCAGGAAGGAGCAAGGCACATTCATCCTGAGGATCGAGGACACCGACGTGGCGCGCTCGACGCAGGAATCGGTCGACGCCATCCTGGAAGGGATGACCTGGCTTGGCCTCGACTGGGACGAGGGTCCCTTCTACCAGTCCGACAACTTCCCCCTCTACAAAGAGTACGTGCAGAAGCTGCTCGACGCCGGCAAGGCCTACAAGTGCTACTGCTCGGCGGAGGAGTTGGAGGCCAAGCGGGAGAAGGCGATGAAGGAAGGCGGCAAGCCGAAGTACGACGGCACCTGCCGGAACCTGCCGCCGCAGCCGGATGACGGCCGCCCCTACGTGGTGCGCTTCAAGGCGCCGCAGGAGGGGACCACCGCCTGGAAAGACCTGATCAAGGGGCAGATCTCCTTTGAAAACGCCGAACTCGACGACCTGATCATCCAGCGGACCGACGGCACCCCGACCTACAACTTCGTGGTGGTCATCGACGACGCCACCATGAACATCACCACGGTCATCCGCGGCGACGACCACGTGAACAACACCCCGCGCCAGATCCTGCTCTACGAGGCGCTCGAGGTGCCGGTTCCCCAGTTCGCCCACGTGCCGATGATCCTCGGCGCCGACAAGGCACGCCTTTCCAAGCGCCACGGCGCGACCAGCGTGATGGCCTACCGCGACATGGGCTTTCTCCCGGAGGCGATGGTCAACTACCTGGTGCGGCTCGGCTGGAGCTTTGGCGACGAGGAGATCTTCAGCCTGCAGGACCTGGTCCAGAAGTTCTCCATCGAGAGCGTCGGCAGGTCCGCCAGCGTCTTCAACCCGGACAAGCTCCTCTGGCTGAACGCGCACTACATAAAGAGCGGCGACCCGGTGCGGCTGGCCGGGCTGGTTACCCCCTTCCTGAAGGAGAGGGGGGTGGATCCTTCCGGCGGTCCCGACCTGGTGGAGGCGGTGAAGACCCTGCAGGAACGCGCCAAGACCATGCTGGAACTGGCGGACGGCGCCGTCTTCTACTACCGGGACGATTTCGAGTACGACGAGAAGGGGGTCGCCAAGGCCTTCAAGCCGGAAACCTCCGCCCTTCTCGAGGCGCTGATCGGGAAGCTGGAGGCGCTGGAACCTTTCAGCATGGAGTCCATCGAAGGACTGTTCAAGGAGTTCTGCGAGGCGAAGGGGATCAAACTCGGCCAGATCGGGCCGGCGGTCCGGTTGGCTCTCTCGGGGACCACGGCCTCGCCGGGGATTTACGAGATGATCCTGGTGCTCGGCAAGGCCGAGACCAGGAAGCGGGTGGAGCGGGCCATGGCCCGTTTGGGGCAGTAACCTGGGGGGCGCAAGCCCCCTCTCTTTTTTGAGTTGCTGTTTGACAAAAAAGAAGGCCTGCAGGAGAGGGGATCCCTCACTGCAGGCCAAGGCATTGCATGAAGCTTGTTTCGGATTAGGCGCTGATAGCGTTCACCGGGCAGGTGTCTACGCATGCACCGCAGTCGATGCAGGTATCTGCAGCGATAACGCGCTTGTCGCCGACCTCGCTGATGGCGTTGACCGGGCAAGAATCCTCGCAGGCAGCGCAGTTGATGCACTCGTCGGAAATTTTGTGAGCCAAGGTGTGTCACCTCCTTTGTATACGTTTAACGTAGTATTTTTCCCGGGAAAACTAGCATACCGCGCGGAAAAAGTCCACCACTAAAACCTGTAGCGTTTTTCCGCTGTTTGGAGAAAAATGTTGAACTGTCGGCCACCTTCCTGTATATATAAAAAAAGGTTCTATTTGTGATGGGTTTTGCTGGCAGCCAGGCAAACTACATTTTCTCCGGGGGTCTTTTATCGATGGATATTTTGGCGTTAAACTGCGGTAGCTCCTCTGTTAAATACCAGCTCTTCGATTGGGATAAAAAGGTGGTTGTCGCCAAGGGAATGGTGGAAAGGGTTGTCATCGGCGATTCCTTCATCATTCACGAAGTGCCCGGCAGGGAGACCTATCGCGAGAACTCGGACTGCCCGGACCACACCGTCGCGGTCGATCTAATCCTGCGCACCCTGACCTCCCCGGAACACGGTGTCCTCAAAGATATCAAGCAGATCGCCGCGGTGGGGCACCGCGTGGTGCACGGTGGCGAGAAGTTCACCAAGTCGGTGCTGATCGACGACGAGGTGCTGAAGGCGGTCACCGACGTCCAGCATCTGGCCCCGCTGCACAATCCCCCCAACATCGCGGGGATCGAGGGGGCCATGGCGGTTCTCCCGGACGTGCCGCAGGTGGCGATCTTCGACACGGCGTTTCATCAGACCATGCCTGAGCATGCCTATCTCTACCCGCTCCCCTACGAGTGGTACGAGAAGTACGGCGTCCGCCGCTACGGCTTCCACGGCACCTCCCATCTCTACGTTTCCAAGCGCGCCGCTGCGCTGCTGGGTAAGCCCGCCAGGGAGTGCAACCTGATCACCATGCACATCGGCAACGGAGTTTCCCACTGCGCTATCAAGAACGGGGTCTCGGTCGACACCAGTATGGGGCTCACCCCGCTGGAAGGGGCGATGATGGGTACCCGCTGCGGTGATATCGACCCGGCCATCCCCGCCTTCATGATGCAGAAGGACAACCTCTCCGCCAAGGAGATCGACAGCATCCTGAACAAGAAGAGCGGCGTGATCGGCATCACCGGCCGCTTCACCGACCGCCGCGACGTCATCGAGCACGCACTGGCGGGCGACAAGCTGTGCGCCCTGGCGCTCGACATCGAAGCCTACCGCCTGAAGAAGTACATCGGCACCTATATGGCAGTGGTCGGCACGCTGGACGCGGTCATCTTCACCGCCGGCGTCGGCGAAATGGGGGCACCCATCAGGGAGCGCGCCCTGACCGGGCTGGAGCACATCGGCATCGTCCTCGACAAGCAGAGAAACGCCTCCGCCATGACCCGCAAGAGGGAAACCCTGATCACCACGGACGACTCCCCGGTCAAGGTGTACGTCATCCCCACCGACGAGGAACTGGTCTTCACCGAGGACGTGGCCGCCATCCTGGACGGCACCTACACCGATCACATGAGCTTCGAGTACAGCTTTTCCAAGTCCGACTTCGTCAGGAAATAGGAGCAGCAGCATAGATGTAAAAAGGCCGGCGGGGATTCCCGCCGGCCTTTCTGTTTTGAACGGTAAAGGCTGAAAAATTCAAATACCAAAAACATTAACAGGGATGAAAGGGATGGAAGGGATAAAGACAACTTCTTTTTGGGGTAAACCTGGAAAACTATCAAGGTTTGAACCAGAAAAGCTTCTTATCCGTCTTTATCCCCTGCATCCCTGTTATTAACGCCTTTAGCTTTTACCCCTGCGCCTGCACCGCGGTGATGGCGGTGACATCGACGATGTCCTGCACGGAGCAGCCGCGGGAGAGGTCGTTGACCGGCTTGGCAAGTCCTTGGATGACCGGGCCGATGGCGGCAGCGCCGGCCAGACGCTCGACCAGTTTGTAGGCGATGTTGCCGGCATCCAGGTCCGGGAAGACCAGCACGTTGGCTTTCCCGGCCACCGGGCTGCCGGGGGCCTTCTTGCCGCCCACAGCCGGAATGAGTGCTGCGTCCGCCTGCAATTCGCCGTCGATTTCCAGCTCCGGCGCCATCCCCTTGGCGATCTCGAGAGCTTTCAGAACCTTGTCGGCGTCCTGGTGCTTCGCGCTCCCCTTGGTCGAGAAGGAGAGCATGGCCACGCGGGCCGGGACGTCGAGGAAGGCGGTGCAGTTCTTGGCGGTCGCCACGGCGATCTCGGCCAGGGCCTGCGCATCGGGGTTGGGGTTCACCGCGCAGTCGGCGAACAGGATGACGCCGTTCTCGCCGAAATTGGGGGTCTTGGTGGCCATCAGGAAGAAGGAGGAGACGGTCTTGATGCCGGCTGCCGGACCCACCGTCTGGAAGGCGGCGCGCAGGACGTCCCCGGTGGTGCCGGTCGCCCCGGCAACCTCGCCGTCGGCATCGCCTTCGCGGACCATCATGCCGGCGAAGTAGAGGTTGTCGGCGGCGGTCAGAAGTTCCTTGGCCTGCTCGGCGGTCAGCCCCTTCGACTTGCGCAGCTCGACCAGTTTATCGATATAGGAGCTGAGCTTGGGGGAGGAGGCGGGTTCCACGATGTCGACACCTGCCAGGTTGATCCCCTTGTCAGCACAGGTTTTTTTCAGCTCTTCAGGCTTGCCGAGCAGTACGATCTTTGCCAAACCCTGTTCCACGATTTGCTGGGCGGCAAACAGCATCCTCTCATCGTAGCTTTCGGGTAAGACCACGGTTTTGACCTGCTTCCGGGCCTTGTCTCTGATCTGCTCTATTAACGACATTAGCATCCTCCCACGTAGAATTTAAAACCATGTTAGGTTTATAACCCAGCTGGGTGGTCCGGTCAATAAAAAAGCCTAACGCCCGCACTCTTCCGGGTCTCCCTGGATCTTGGCCACCGCGTGCGGTACCGCAGCCCAGACGAAACCGATGCACTCGGTGGCGCCCTTGGGGCTGCCGGGGAGGTTGATGATCAGGGTGTTCTTGCGGATGCCCGCCACGGCGCGGGAGATCATGGCGTTGGGAGTTTTCTTCAGGCTCTCCATGCGCATCACCTCGCCGAAGCCGGGGAGCAGCCGGTCAGAGATCCGCTCGGTCGCCTCGGGGGTCACGTCGCGGGGAGATACCCCGGTCCCGCCGGTGGTGAGGACGAGATCGAAGCTGCCGCTGTCGGCCCATTCGGCGAGCCTTGCCGAAATCAGCTCGCCCTCGTCCGGGATCACTTCGGTGTGGGTGACGGTGACGCCGCGCTCCTCCAGCCAGTTTTTGAGAGCCGGTCCGCTGCCATCGAGCCGTTCGCCGGTCGAGCAGCGGTCGCTTAAGGTGAGTATGGCTGCCTTCATGGTGCAATCTCCTTTTTCTATCCCTCGACTCTCCTGAAAATACCGCTCTTGCCGCCCTCCTTGTAGAGCAGCGCGATGTCGGAGATGACGATCCCCTTGTCGCTTCCCTTGCACATGTCGTAGACGGTAAGGGCGGCCACGCTGGCTGCGGTCATCGCCTCCATCTCGACCCCGGTCCTTTCAAAGGCGCGCACGGTAGCTTCCAGCTCGATGCGTCCCTGTTCGGCGTCGACCTTGAAGTCGACGGCAACGTGGTGGAGCGCCAGCGGGTGGGAGAGGGGGATCAAGTCGGGGGTTCTCTTGGCGGCGGCGATCCCGGCAATTCTCGCGACAGCGAGCACGTCCCCCTTGGCAACGCGGCCTTCCACGATGGCAGCCACCGTTTCCGGTTGCAGGAGCAAGACTGCCCCGGCCACCGCAGTCCTCATGGTCGGTTCCTTGCGACTGACGTCCACCATGATGGCATTGCCGCTTTCGTCGAAATGATTGAATGACATGTTACGCCTCCATCTCTATTGTCTGGTCGAGGATATGCAAATCGACCGCTTCGCCGGCCGCAAACGTGCTGCGGTCGGCAGGAAGCAGCGCCACTGCGTTGTAGTACTGTTGGCGGCTGGTGCGGCGGGTTGTAGCTTCGCCAGCGGTGCTGGCCTGCCAGTTCCCCTGCTCCCAACCGGCCTGGACGGTGAGGAAAACAAGCACCCCCGCTTTTTTCCGCACATCTTCTTTCAGGTAGGCCCGTACCTTTCGCCTGATCACCCTTTGCTGACCCATCATTCTCAAAAGCGCAGGCCGGACCAGTTCCTCGAAGGCGATCATGGTGGCGCCGGGATTGCCGGGGAGCGAGAAAACGGGCACGCTATCCTTCATGCCGAAGAAGGTGGCGCCGCCGGGCCTCATGGCGACCTTCCAGAAACGCTCCTTTACCCCCAGGGAAGCCAAAGTCTCCCGCACCAGGTCCCGGTCACCGGCCGATACTCCCGCAGAAGTCACCACCACATCCGCCTGCAACCCTTCCTCAAGCAACGCCCGGTGACTCTCCCGGGTGTCGCGGGCTATCCCCAGCAGCACCGGCTCAGCCCCGCACAGTTTTACCCCGGCGGCCAGTGCAAAAGCATTGCTGTTGACCAGCTGGTTTGCGCGGGGCTCTACCCCCAGTTCGACCAGTTCGTCACCTGAGGAGACGATGGCGACGCGCAGCTTCCGGTACACCGGTATCATGGCACAGCCGAAGGAGGCGAGCAGCCCTATCTGCGGCGGGCCGAGCAGGGCCCCCGCGGCGACCAGCCGGTCGCCGCGCTGCACGTCGGAACCTCGGTGACTGATGTGCATTCCCCTTTCCACGGGGGATTGGAGGGTTACCGAGACAGCGCTGGACTCGGTCGCCTCCAGGGGCACCACGGCGTCGGCCCCGGGCGGTATCGGTGCTCCGGTCATGATCCGTATCGCGCAGCCGGTGTCAACGGAGTCACCGGGGAGGCTGCCTGCGGGGAGATAGCCGGTTACCTTGAGGGTGGCACCGGGCAGGCAGTCGGCACTTCTGACGGCGAAGCCGTCCATGGCCGACTTGTCCACTCGCGGCAGATCACCGGGCGCCAGGAAATCGGCCGCCAGTATCCGGCCGGCCGAGTCCAGCAATTGCACCCGCTCGACTCCTGCCGGCGCCACACTTTCCAAAATGGTTCGTCTTGCTTCTTCGAACTCTGTCATCTGATAAAGCTTTCCCGGGGACGGCGCAGCTGAAGTGGTAACTTCGTTTCGGCTCCTTGACGGGGCTAGTCCCAGTTATGCCATAGCACACTTCTCGTTAAATAAACAATTATTTTGCCTTTATATGCTGGGGTGCAGCCGTTTGCGATACGGACTGCTTTCCCTGGTAAGGGCATGGAATTACGAGGATAGCGGCGGCACGTTTTCCCTTACGGGCCGAAAAAGGTTTACGCTAACTCCGCAGGAGGTCCCTTTTCCCATCGCAGTCAGGGAACGGGAAAAGAACAACATCATGACCATTTGCCCGCCAGGCGACTTTTGTGGGGCTAAGCTCAGGAACTCGTTGCCTCATTTTGTAAAACGGGGTATTTTGTCTTCGGCTGTTACGATGTCAAACACAGGAGACGCGCATGAAGGGAAAGGTCCTCGCGGTAAATATAAGCTTGAACAAAGGTGAGAGGAAGACTCCGGTCCCCTCGGTGACCCTTCGGGAGAATCACGGCATAGAGGGCGACGCGCATGCTGGCGACTGGCATCGCCAGGTGAGCCTGCTGGCCATGGAGAGCATCGACAAGATGAAAGCCCTGGGCCTGGACGTGAACGAGGGGGATTTCGCGGAAAACATCACCACCCAGGGGGTCGACCTGGTCAGCCTGCCGATCGGAGCCAGGATGACTATGGGGGAGACGCTGCTGGAGGTCACCCAGATCGGCAAGGAATGCCACAACCGCTGCGCCATTTACTACCAGGCCGGGGACTGTGTGATGCCCAAGGAAG
Organism: Geomonas sp.; assembly: GCA_035255025.1. Taxonomy (GTDB): domain Bacteria; phylum Desulfobacterota; class Desulfuromonadia; order Geobacterales; family Geobacteraceae; genus Geomonas. Next base: position 34,872 of record DATFAB010000013.1, on the reverse strand, counting down.
GTATTTTCGCCAAGGTCATCACCGGTGGCGTCGTTCGCCCCGGCGACGAGATAGAAGTGTTGTCCTGAACCTTCCGTCTTGTGCCGTAAAAATCCCCCTGGCCACTACTGCACGCTGACCGCAGTTGCGGGCGCTCCTGCCTGGACGGTACCTTTGCCACAGGAACCGGTTGTTCCGCGGCATGAGTATCGCTCGCCGTGAGCGTTGGCATGGCAGCAAAGGAGAATCAATGGAAAACACAGTGGTGATAACCGGTGCCTCGTCCGGGTTTGGGGCCGCCTGCGCGCACGCCTTTGCCAGGCTCGGCTGGAAGCTGGTACTGACCGCCCGGCGCAGGGAAAAGCTGGAGGAACTCGCGAGGACACTTGCCCCCACCACGGCTGTGCATCTGCTCGCTCTCGACGTGCGGAACCGCGAGGCGGTGGCGGCAGCCTTTTCCTCGCTCCCTGCCGAGTTCTCCGAGGTTGATCTGCTGGTCAACAACGCCGGGCTCGCGCTCGGGCTGGAACCTGCACATGAGGCCTCGCTGGACGATTGGGACACCATGGTCGATACCAACATCAAGGGGCTCATGTACTGCACCCGGGCGCTCCTGCCGGGGATGGTGGCGCGCAACCGCGGGCACGTGATCAACATCGGCTCGGTGGCCGGCAGCTGGCCCTATCCGGGCGGCAACGTGTACGGGGCGACCAAGGCCTTCGTGCAGCAGTTCTCCCGCAACCTGCGCTCCGACCTGCTGGGAACCTCCGTCCGCGTCACCAACATCGAACCTGGCATGGCGGAAACCGAATTTTCCAAGGTGCGTTTCAAAGGAGACGACGACAAGGCCCAGCGGGTCTATCTGGGGACCGAACCGCTGGTGGCCGAGGATATCGCCGAGATAGTGGTCTGGGTCTCCAGCCTGCCCTCCCGCGTCAACATCAACACCATCGAGGTGATGTCGGTCGCCCAGGCCTGGGGACCGCTGCAGGTGCATCGCGAAAGCTGACGCGCCGCCTGCACTAGCTGGCGGCCATCGCCGCCATCGCTGCAAACGGGCACCATGCATAAAAGGCCCCCTCCCTGGTTGGGAGGGGGCCTTTGCTTATCCAGCTGCTTTTGCCGAAGGATTAGTGGTGAGACGAGGAGCGGCCACCGTGCGAGGATTTCCCCTGGCCGGACTGCCCGCTGCTTCTCTGCTGGCTTTGGCTGCGGCTTTGGCTCTGGCCTTGGCCTTGCCGTGTTTTGGACTCCGAATATTCAGGTTCGAAGTTTTTCATCACGTCGGCCATGCTGTTGTATTCGCGATCCGGCATTTTCTGGATTTCGTCGATCACGACTTTCTCAGCGTGAAGTTGATGTGCGTGTTTGAGGATGTCCTGTTTGTCAGCAGGAAAATCAATCCCTTTCAGGTTTTTAGTCAGATTGGCCGGAGAAGCGCCAGTTCCACGTGTTGCCATAGGATCCTCCTTTTACGTCCTGTACTGACTTACTACTCCTAGAACAATTATATGATTTAAAGTAATCCGCAGCAATTGAAAAGGTGAACTGTTCAACCTCTCATTTATTGTAATAAAAAATAAAATATACAAATGAACAAAGGACCGTTTGGACGCTAATAAGCATGTGATCATTCAACTGGATGATCCTCGAACGGAGAAGGTAGATTACAGCAGGACGGCAATTACAACCATGATGCTTGCCCCTATCATGAACCAGGTAACATAGTCACCTATGTAGCCGCTGTGGATGTCGCGCAGCCAGGAAAGTCCCCGCTTCATGACCACCTTCAGCCCCTTCACCAGCCGGTCCGGGAGCGGCGAGCGGAACAAGAAGAAGGCGGCCACCACCACTGCCAGCAATGCGGCTTCGGCCCCAGATTCCCAGCGCAGCGGAGCCGAGGGTAGCGGCGGCCAAAGCATGCTTTCTTTTCCCGTCAGTACCGCCGCCCGGTAACCCGCGCCGTCGGTGAAGCGGGCACCTGCCTGGGCTGCCAGTCCAGCCGCCTGAGGTGCTACCCCTGCCGCAAAGGCTCCTGCCACCAGCAGCAAAAACGGAATCCACATCATGAGCGGAGTACCGCCGGTCTGCGAGGTCGTCTCGGGGGGCTCGCGGTCTCCGGAGGTCGGCGCCGGGGCCGACATGAAGTTGGGCGACCCCACACCGAAGAAGACGGAGGCTCCCGCCCGCAGGACGGCGCCGCCCGTCAGACCGGAGCAGACCAGGAAGACGGCGGACAGCGACCCGTAGCCTGCTGCCTCGGCACTTCTCTCGATGATAGCCTTGCCGGTGCCGGTGGCGAAGGGGGGGAGCCCGGCCAACGCCAACCCGCTCGCACAGAAGAGGAAGGCGGTCATTTTCATCTGGCAGCCTTTGCCGCGCAGTTTCTCCTCGTCGATGGAGCTGTAGTGATAGAGGATGATGCCGGTGCCGATAAAGAGCCCGGCCTTGATCATGCCGTGGGCGATTATGTACAGCAGGGTGCCCCCAAGCGCGTTACTGTCCAAAACGGCTATGCCCGCCAGCATCATGCCGCTGTGACTTACCGTCGAGTAGGCCAATAGCCTTTTCATATGGCGCTGCAGGCAGGCCATTACCCCCCCCGCGAGGGAGGTGGCGAGCCCGATGCACAGGAGCAGATCGCGCAGGGGGAGAAAGTGCAGGGATGGACTGAAGACGGTCCAGTAGATGCGTGCGACTGCATAGAGCCCCACTTCGACCATGATGCCGGAAAAGAGCATGGAAGCGGGCGTCGGCGCCACCGCGTGGGCGTCGGGGAGCCAGAAATGGAAGGGGACGATGGCCCCCTTGATGAGAAAGCCGATCACCAGCAGCATAAAGGCCACCAGCAGGGTGCGGTCGGCACCGTGCTTTGCAACCCAGGATCCGGCCCAGGCCAGGTTGAGACCGCCGGTGCGCCCGTAGATGAGCCCTATGCCGAACAGCACCAGGAAGGCGCCGATGCTGTTCATGACGGAGAAATTGAGCGCCCCTTCCAGGGGGCCGGTGTCCTCGATCTTGTAGCCGGTCAGGGCGTAGGCGGCGACCCCCATCAGTTCGAAGAAGACGAACATGTTGAAGAGGTCGCCGGTGAGGGTGAAGCCTTGCAGGGAGGCCAGAAAGAGGAGCATCAGGCTGTGGTAGAAGGTGCCGATGGCCCGGAAGTAGTGCCAGGAGAAAAGGAGCCCCATCACGGTCAAAAGTGCTGCCAGAGCGGCCAGCGCGGCGCCGGCCGGGTCGATGACGAAGGCGATCCCCACCGGAAAGCCACCCATGGGGGCCCAGCCGCCGAACCAGTAGACGATGGTGTTGGTGAGGGCGGTGTCGAACAGCACCAGGTCGAGGCAGAGCACGACCAGCGCGGTGGCCAGGGAGAGGATGTCAAGCAGCCGGTGGTTACCCGGGATCGCCTCCAGCCCCACCAGGACTGCCGCCATCACCAGCGGTACCACCACGGGAAGTGGCGTCATCTCCATGTCAGCCTCTCATGGGCGGCGCACGCCTGGGATCCAGGGTGCCGCTTTTTTTGTGGGCCTGCAGTGCGAAAACGAGGATGAGTGCGGAGACCGTGGCCCCCACCACGATGTCGGTCAGGGCGAGGGACTGCACCACCGGGTCGACCAGTCGTGCGCCGGCCGGCAGCTCGTCAAGGATGGGAGCGGTGCCCTGCCTGCGAAAGCCGATGGAGAGGAGAAAGACGTAGGTCGAGGATTGGGCGACGAACAGGCAGCTGACCAGGTGAATGACGTTTCTGCTGGTAGCGATGCCGTAGAGGCCCGCCAGGAACAGCCAGGCGGTGACCAGGAAGGGGAGGAGGTTCATGACGGTCTCCTTTTGCGGATGGCCAGCACCTGCCTGAGAAACGAGGAAAGCAGCAACAGGAAGCCGGCCGCCACCTCGATCCCTACCGAGCAGTTGTAAAGCGGCAGAAAGCCGGCCGATAGAAGTTCCCCCGCCTTCCCCAGCGGCATTACGTTCAGCATGTACGGGTGCCCCTTGAGCGTCGGGATGGCGGCCATCAGGGCGAAGGCAGCGGCGCCGGCCACCTTGAAAAGGGTTACCAGGTGCCCTGCCACGTATTCGAGGAGGTCGGCGTATTCCCCGCTCAGGTAGACGAAGTAGAAGGCGCTGGCCAGCAGCACGCCCCCCTGGAAACCGCCGCCGGGGGTAAGATGCCCGTGCAGCACGACGTAGATGCCGAGCAGCAGGGTGAAGGGGAACATCACCACGCCGCAGCCGATGACGGCGGAGACGGGGGCAGGGAGGGAGCGGTCGGAGGCCTGGTCGGAGGCGTCGGAGAGCTGTTCGCTTTCCTGGGGGCGCATCAGCAGCATGGCACCGGCTACCGCCGCGAACAGGATGGACTCCTCGCAAACGGTGTCGAAGCCGCGGTAGTCGAAGGTCACCGCTGCCACCCCCTGCTGGGCTTGCCGCAGTTTCAAAACCGTCTGCATGACGAGATCGCCGTAGGGACCCCGGTAGTCGCCGAAGGTCGGGAGCCCGGCCATGGCGGCAACGAAGACAGCCCCGAAGAGGGTGGCCGCAACCAGGAAGAGGATGATGCGCACCTGCTGTCTCACTGGGCCCCCTTGGCCGAGGTCTTGGCCACCGTCAATACCACCATGAGAGGGATGGCGACCGCGCCCACCACGATTTCCGACAGGGTGACGTCGGGTGCCTGCAGCACGGTGAACAGGATGCTGAGCTGCAAGCCGAAGAAGCTCGCCGCCATCGATTGCAAAAGCGGGTCGCGGGTCGCTACCACCCCGGTGCCGGCCAGGGCGACCATCAGAAAGGAGAGGATCTGGAGAAGGTTCATGAGCTTTGGCCTCTTGCTCCACATGAAAGGTTCGCCTGCGCCGGGGCTCTCCCGGGGCCTCAGGAATCAGGGACTGCGGGGAGAGTCGAACGGTTGGGCGGTTTTCACCCTTCTTCCTGTGGGCCCGGTGACTCCGGGGCCAAGGTGGCAGAAGTGCGCTCTGTCTTTTCCCTGGCCTGTAACTCCCGCAGGTAGTTGGCCCTGGCGGCGGCGAAGGTGAGGATGGGGTTACTTATCACCATGACCAGCAGCACCAGTCCCGCCTTGATAGCGACTGCACCCATCCCTTCCTGAAGGACAATGGCCAGGGCCACCAAGGCGGTGGCGACCACGGCTGGCGGAGCCAGGTAGTGGAGCTTGTTGTAAAACCCTTTCATCACCAGCAAGCCCAGGGCCGAGAATCCGCACACCAGGAGGGCCAGGGCGAGCAGCGAGATGACTGCAGTGCTTGCTGCGCCGTCCGGGCTCATAGCCAGCGCTCCAGAAACCTCACGTAGACGAGGCCCGAGGCAAAGGAAAGAACGGCCATCACCAGTGCCAGGTCGAAGTAGATGGCCCGCCGGTATCCCTCGGCCAGCAGCAGCAGGACCAAAATGGTCAGCACCTGCGATAGCTGGAGGGCGGCAAAGCGCTCCATGACCGAGCCTCTCAGGCAGACCCAGCCGCAGGGGAGCATGCAAAAGAGGAGTAGTGCCGAGGCGATCAGCCAGACGTTCATGGCAGCTCCACGAACAGGCGGTCCACCGTGGAGAGCTTTCGCCCCACCAGCTGGCGGATCACTGCCCGCCTGGTCTGGCGGTCGTAGAAGACGAGGTAGCTGTTGGGGGTGATGCAGACTCCGAAGGTCATGTAGGCGCGGCGGGCCGATTCGTGCCGGTCCTCGGCAGCGGAGAACTCGTGTTCCAGGAAGACGCCGTCTGGCTGGCGCCGGAAGAGCTGGGTGGCGAGGGCCGCCAGCAACTGAAAGGACTCCGTTATCATGGCGATCGGAATGCGCCAGAGCAGGAGGAGCCAGCTCGCCTTCACCAGCAGCGGACGCTTGAACTTGTCCCGCAGCAGGCGGACCAGGAAGAGGGCGACGGTTGCCGAGGCAGCCCCTGCCGCCACCTCGCTGAGATCGGTCTTGCCGACCAGTAAAAGGTACAGCCCCAGAAACGTGAGCCAGGCCGCTATTCGGAAGGTGGTAATCTGGCCCTTCATCATTTTCAATGTTTCCTCCCATTGTGCTGCCTCAGGTTTCCATCAGCCGCTTCAGCGTGGTTCCCTGCACGAGAATGGAAAAGACCACCACCAGGTAGGTCGCCACCAGCAGCACGCTCAGTTCCTTCACGTCCGGCAGACTCATGGCCAGCGCGAACGGGATCCCGCCACGGAGGCCGCTCCAGGTCATTACGGCGACGTCGCGCAGGCAGAAGTGCTCACCGATCCGCAAAAGCCCGCCCAGCACCAGCACGGAGAGATACCTGCCCAGCAGCACGATGGGAATGGCGGCCACGCCGCTTACCAGGTGGAGGAGACTCAGCTCGCCGCTCAGCACCAGGAGCTCCAGCCCGATCATGGTGAAGAGGATGGCGTTCAGGGATTCCTCCACCAGTTCCCAGAAATGGTCGAGGTTCTCTCGGGTTTGCTCGGACATGGCCAGCTTGCGGCCGCGCCCGCCGATCAAAAGACCCGCCATCACCATGGCGAGGGGGCCGGATACCTGCAGCGACCTGGCCAATGCGTAGCCGCCGGTAACCAGGGCCAGGGTGATCAGGATTTCCAGCCTGAAGTTGTCCACCGTCTTGATAAGGAAATAGCCGGTCCAGCCCAGCAGGGAGCCGAACAGCAGGCCGCCTAGCGCCTGGCGGAGAAAGGTGAGCAGCACCTGGGAGACCGACGGCTGCGGACCGCTTTGGGCCATGGCCAGCAGCGACAGGAAGAGCACGATGCCGACGCCGTCATTGAAGAGCGCTTCGCCGGCGATCTGCGCGTTCAGCCGGTCGGGGATGCCCAGCCGGCGCAGGGTCGGCAGTACCGCCACCGGATCGGTCGGAGAGATCAGCGCTCCGAAAAGCAGGCAGTAGACCGGTCTCAGGTCCAAACCGAGCAGTTGGGAGAGCAGGTAGAAGGCGCCGCCGACGATGGCGGTGGAGATGAGCACCCCGGCCACGGCAAAGACCGCCACGCTCACTTTCACGGTCAAGAGCTCCTCCACCTTCACGAAGAGGGCACCGGCGAAAAGGAGAAAGCTCAGCATCCCCTGCAGGAAAAAGACGTCGAAGGAGAGGTCCAGGATCAGCCGGCGGGCGGGAGTGACCACGTCCACCCCCACCGCCATCAGCAGGGCCAGAAAGAGGGAGAGGAGCAGGCTCTGCAGCATGAGCCCGGTGGTCACCGGCAGCCTCAGAAAGCGGTAGTTGATGTAGGCGAAGAGCGCGGTCAGCGTGGTCAGTAGGCCGGCAATCTGGAAGGGGTCCATTACCGCTCCGTCACTTTTCGGTCTTCAGCCAGCACCTGAGCGCCTCCGCGACGCTCCAGGCCTGGGCGATGCACCCTTTGGGCTGGTAGGGGGCTTCGGCGTCGCAGATCTCGCTTACCGAGCCGATGCACTGTTCGCCCAACTGGCCGACCACACCCTCCAGGAAGCGGCGGGCTCCCTGCACCTCGTCCGGGTAGACCCGCAGCCAGGCGTCGATGAAGGGGCCGATCAGCCAGGGCCACACGGTCCCCTGGTGATAGGCGGCATCCCGGGCCCTGATGTCGCCGGTGTAGGTGGCCTTGTAGTCGGGGTGGCCCGGCGCCAGGGTGCGCAGCCCCACCGGTGTCAGCAGCCGCTCGCGCACGGTCCCCAGCACCTTGGACCACCTGGAACGGTCCAGCACGGGGTAGTCGAGGGCGATGGCGAAAATCTGGTTGGGGCGGCAGGCGGTATCGTCTCCCTGCTCGCCGTCGATCACGTCGTAAAGGTAGCCTCCCTCCTGGTACCAGAAGCGCCGGTTGAAGGAGCGGAAGGCCTGTTCCGCCAGCTGCTCCAGCTGCTGGGAGTAGGCCATGTCCCGCTCCTCGGCCGTCCATTTCTGCAAAAGCTGCAGCGCGTTGTACCAGAGGGCGTTGATCTCGACCGCCTTGCCGCGCCTGGGGGTCACCACCCAGTCGCCCACCTTGGCGTCCATCCAGGTGAGCTGGTAGCCGGGAGCGCCCTGCTTGAGCAGGCCGTCGCTGGGATCGACCCCGATGCCGAAGCTGGTGCCGGAGAGGTGCCGGTCCACGATCTCCCTCATCTGGGGGAGAATGAGCCTGAGGGTGGCGCGGTCGCCGGTTATCTCCAGGTAGCGGTGCAGGGCGTGGAAGAACCAGAGGCTCGCGTCGGCGGTATGGTAGAGCCCTTCGCTTTGCCCCTCGGGGAAGAGGTTGGGGATCAGGCCGTTTCTGACGTAGTGTGCGAAGGTGCGCAGGATCCAGCCCGCCTCGTGATGGCGGCCGGTGGAGAGGGTGAGCCCCTCCAGGGAGATCATGGTGTCGCGTCCCCAGTCGGTGAACCAGTGGTAGCCGGCGATCACCGTGCAGACCTCGTCGCCCATGGCGTGGGCACGCACGGCGTCCTCGTGCCTGCCTGCCGGCGAGATGATGAACTGGTCGGCCGCCAGCACCAGTTCGGCCCCCGGACCTTTTTTCGCCCCGGGGGCCGCGGCCGCCAGCAGCAGCCGGCGCCGCTCGCGCTCCATTTCCAGGGCCGCCGCCGGCGCCAGCGCCCGGATGGTCTCCCAGCTCTCCGTGGAGGCGGTGAGCGCCGCGTCTTTTCCTCTCTCCAGGTCGACGGCGAAGTAGCCGGGGCTCCAGAGGCTTCCCACCGATTCGTAGCCGCGGGCATGCTCCTGCCGGTAGAAGATGTTGTCGGTCTTTCTTTCCTCCAGGGTGAAGGTGCCCCGCTCCCCGTTGATCACCAGGCGAAGCTGCGGCTGGTTGGGGCCTGCCGAGATCTGGTAGCGGTTTTCGACCGCGGAGAAGATGTAGGGCGACTCCTCCTTGAGGTCGACCGGGGAGTCGTGCGGACGAAAATGCAGGGAGGGCTGCAGCTTGAGGCGGACCTTGTCGGCCCCCGAGACCAGCCGGTAGATGAGGTGCACGGTGTTTTGCCGGTGCACCAGCATGAGCTGCTTCTCGATCACGGTGCCCCTGATGTCGTAGCGCCAGACCGGGAGCCCGTCCTCCAGCCGGAAGCTGACCAGGTATTCCAGGCCGTGGAATTCCAGCTCGCCACCTTCTTTCTGCAGGCCGCCGAACAGGGTGGTGCTGCCATCGGGGAACCTGATCACCTCGGTAACCCGGTTCAGCACCACGATGCGGCCAAGCGGAGCAGGGTAGGCGGCGATCAGCAGGCCATGGTAGCGGCGGGTGAGGGCGCCGCAGACCGTGCCGGTGGCATAGCCTCCCAGACCGTTGGTCACCAGCCATTCCATTTCCATGAGCTGCCGGGTGCGCAGCCTGTCGTCTCCGTCCAACGCTATCTCGCGTGTCACCGTCGTCATCGCTCTTCTCCCGCCGCAGCAGGCTTGAGGAGTGCCGCGGCATTGCCTTGAACCAGGAAGTACTTGTCGGTCTCCAGAGGGGGCGTTCCGGAGCCGCCGTATTCGATGCGCTCGCTGGTCCAAAGGATCTTCCAGCAGCATCCCTCCGGAGGGGCCAGCAGGGGCTCCGGCGCCGGGGCCAGGTGCAGCTCCCTGCCGTAGTTTACCAGTAAAAGGCGCTGCTCTTCACCAAGACAGTAGCGAAGCAGGAAACTGGTGGGGCCCAGCACGGCGCCGTCGATCCAGCAGCAGTGCGACCTGCTGATCACCGGGTCCTCCCGGCGCAGCTTGAGCAGGTCGCGGTACAGGGCATACGTCCTGCTGCCGCGCGCCCGCTCGGAGAGGTCCAGCCTGGACTGCTCGAAGGTCGACTGGTCGTAGGGCTTGTCGATGGTCTCGATGATGTGCGGGTTATCTATATTGGTGAACTGCTTCAGGTACTCGATGCGCCCCTGGTGGACCTGTTCGGAGATGTCGGGGCTGAGATCGGCGAAGTACTGGAAGGGGGCGGACGCTGAGAACTCCTGCCCCTGGAACAGCAGCGGCGTCTGCGGCGAGAGAAGCAGCAGGGCGGTCATCGCCCGGAGCGCGCCGGGATTGGTCAGGTTGTGGATGCGGGCGCCCCAGGCGGAGTTGCCGATCTGGTCGTGGTTTTGGAGGTAATGCACGAAGCGGCTGCGGTCGAGGCCGATGGTGGTGCTGCCGCGCCGCTTCCCCTGCCAGAAATAGCACTGCCCCTGGTAGAGATAGCCCCACTTGGCGGCGGAGATCAGCTCCTGGGGAGAGCCGAAGTACTCGGAGTAGTAGGCGTCGTGATAGCCGGTCAGGGCGACGTGGGCACTGTGGTGGAAATCGTCGTTCCAGACCGCGTCCATGCCGAAGCCGCCCTCTTCGGCAGGCCGCAGGCAGCGCTTGTCCTGCGGCTCGTTCTCGGCGAACATCAGCACCTTGCGCTTGCCGGCCGTCTGCCGGGCGGCTTCGGTGATGTCGCCCAGGATGTGCCGCCTGGAGCGGTCCAGGATGGAGTGGGTGGAATCGAAGCGCAGGGCGTCGAGGTGGAACTCATCGATCCAGTAGCTGCCGTTGCTGACGAAGAACTCCCGTACCGGCGCCGCATGCCTGCCGTCGAAATTGATGGCCTTCCCCCAGCCGCTCTCTTCCGGGCTGTAGTAATCGAGCGAGTACTTCTCCAGGTAGTTCCCCTCCGGGCCGAAGTGGTTGTAGACCACGTCCAGGATCACCCCCAGACCCTGCTGGTGGGCGCGGTCCACGAAGCGCCGCATGTCGTCGGGGCTGCCGTACAGCCTGGTGGGGGCGAAGTGGTTGACCCCGTCGTATCCCCAGCCGAATTTGCCCGGGAAGTCGGCCACCGGCATCACCTCCACCAGGGTCACCCCGAGGTCCACCAGGGCCGGGAACTGCTCCATGGCCGCCTGCCAGGTCCCCTCCCGGGTAAAGGTGCCTACGTGGATCTCGTAGATGACCTGGGACTCCAGCACCACCCCCTCCCACTTCCCGTCGCTCCATTCGAAATCGTGCGGGTCCACCACGCAGGACGGGCCGTGGGGCCCTTGCGGCTGGAAACGGGAGGCGGGATCGGGGTAGCTGGCGCCGCCGTTCAGCCGGAACCGGTAGGGCGACCCGGCCTTGGCGTAGGAGGACATCCCGCCGAAGTAGCCTCCTTTTTCCGGCTTCAGTTCCATGGCCGCCAACTCGCCTTGTTCCTCGTCGTCCCCGATGATGACCATCTCCACTTTCTTGGCCGCGGGTGCCCAGACCCGGAAGTCGACACCTTCCGGGACAAGCTCTGCGCCGATCGGGTATCTCCTGTATGGCTTACTCATGATTACCTCACGGCAGCTGGAATAATTAACATGGACTAAAGTACCACACTTTCCGGCTTTGCAAACAGCAGATCCGCGCCACCGGCCGTCCCTGCCGTGCCTCGCTGCCAGACGTTTCCGCCGCCGGACCGGGAGTTCGCGGGGCAGGCGGGGCAAGGGGGATTTCACATTATAAAGAAAACATAATTAAAATCATTTGACAGACGGGGTGACGCTGCTAATATTGGGCAAAATTAATATTTCTCGGGAAGCACCATATTCATGAGACCGTAAAGTGGCTTGTAGGGGGAGTTTATGACCGGCAGCGTTCTCATTACAGGAGGTGCGGGGTTCATCGGTTCCCATCTGGCCGACGAACTTCTGCGTCACGGGTACCGGGTGCGGGTACTCGACAGCCTGATCCCCCAGGTGCACGGAGCCGACGCGGTGCGGCCCGCCTACCTCAACCCGGAAGTCGAGCTGATCAGGGGGGACGTCCGTGACCCCGATGCCGTGCAGCGTGCGCTGGCGGGGACCCAGGCGGTCTTCCACCTGGCCGCCATGGTGGGGGTCGGCCAAAGCATGTACGAGATAGAACGCTACACCTCGGTCAACAACACCGGCACCGCGGTCCTCTTGGAGGCTATGGTGGCGATGGGGGGCGACCGCAAGCTGGTGGTGGCCTCCAGCATGAGCATCTACGGGGAAGGGCGCTATCTGGACGGGCGGGGACGGGTGTACGACCAGGTGCAGCGGCCGCTTGAGCAACTGAAGGGGGGGCGCTGGGAGCCCATGAACGAGCAGGGCGAGCCGCTGGCGCCGGTAGCCACCCCGGAGGAGAAGATCCCCTCGCTCGCCTCCGTATACGCCCTTTCCAAGTACGACCAGGAGCGGATGGCCATCATCGTGGGCAACAGCTACCGGATCCCGGTGGTCGCCCTGCGCTTCTTCAACGTTTACGGCCCCCGCCAGGCCCTTTCCAACCCCTACACCGGTGTGCTGGCGATTTTCGCTTCCCGGCTCCTTAACGCCAACAGCCCGCGCATCTTCGAGGACGGGCTGCAGCAGCGGGATTTTGTCAGCGTCCATGACGTGGCCGTCGCCTGCCGGCTGGCGCTGGAGGTGGACCAGCAGCAGGCGCAGGTCTTCAATATAGGCAGCGGTGTCAACATCAACGTGCTGGAAGTGCTGGGGCAGCTCTGCCGCCAGCTCGACTGCGAGCAGGTGGTGCCCGAGATCACCGGCAGCTACCGGGCCGGCGACATCCGGCACTGCTTCTCCGATATCACCCTGGCCCGCACGGTTCTAGGCTACCAGCCGTGGGTCAGATTCCACGAGGGGCTGGCCGAACTTGCGCAGTGGCTGGAAGGGCAGATCGCGGTGGACCGCGTGTCCGAGGCGCACGCCGAGCTGGCCATGCGGGGGCTCACGCTATGAAAGGGAGCAATGCTGAGAAGTTGCCCGGCCATTTCGGGATGGTCGAGTGGTTCCGGCCCGGTGAGCACGAACGGGTGGAAAAGGTGCTGGCGGACCTGCGCAAGATAGGAGCGGGCCGGCTTCGCACCGGCATCTCCTGGGCGGACTGGTACGCCGAGGGGGGGACTGCCTGGTACGAGTGGCTGATCCCCCGGCTGGCGGGGGAGGTGGAACTGCTCCCCTGCGTGCTCTACACCCCTCCCTCCATCGGCGTCGAGGCCAAGACCTCCTCGCCCCCCAGGGTTCCCAAGGACTACGCCGATTTCATCGATCTCTTCATCACCCGCTTCGGGGCGCACTTCGAGTACCTGGAACTGTGGAACGAGCCCAACAACCTGAGCGAGTGGGACTGGACGCTGGACCCCCACTGGACCGCTTTCGGCGAGATGATCGGCTGCGCCGCCTACTGGGCCAAGCAGCGGGGCAAGAAAACCGTGCTGGGCGGGATGAGCCCCATCGACGGCCACTGGCTGTGCCGCATGTTCGAGCTGGGGGTGATGGATTTCATCGACGTGGTCGGCATCCACGGTTTCCCGGACATCTTCGACTACACCTGGAAGGGGTGGCAGCGCAACATCGCCATGGTGAGGGAGCTTCTGGACGAGCGCGGCAGCCGCTGCCAGATCTGGGTGACCGAGGCCGGCTTCTCCACCTGGCAGCACGACGAGTTCAAGCAGAGCAGGATGTTCCTGGATTTCCTGGCGGCACCGGCCGAACGCCTCTACTGGTACGGCGCCGACGACCTGGACCCCGGGCTGGCCGCGGTGGACCGCTTCCATCTCGATGAAAGGGAGTACTACTTCGGCTTCCGCAAGGCGGACGGCTCACCGAAACTCCTCTACCGGCTGCTGGAGGAGGGGGGCGTGGCAGCGGTGAAACGGGTGGCGGCAGCGGCGGGGAGCGGCAAGGGCTCGCGGCGCAGGGAGCGGGAGAAGGCGATCCTGGTCACCGGCGGGGCGGGATTCATCGGCACCAACCTGGTCACGCGGCTCGCTTCCGAGGGGCGCCGGGTCATCGTCTACGACAACCTCTCCAGGGCGGGGGCGGAGAAGAACCTGCTTTGGCTGCAGGAGAAGTTCGGGGACCGGCTCGATGTCCGGATCGCCGACATCCGGAATGCCCACCTGCTGGAGCAGTCGGTGGCCGAGGCAAGCCACGTCTACCACTTCGCAGCCCAGGTGGCGGTGACCACCAGCGTCGACAACCCGGCCGCCGATTTCGGCATCAACGCCCAGGGGGCCTTTTCCCTTCTGGAGGCGATCCGCCGGGCCAAGGAGCGCCCCTCGCTGCTGTTCACCTCCACCAACAAGGTCTATGGAGGGATCGAGGGGTGCCGCATCCGGAAAAACGGCACCCGCTACGAGCCCGAGGATGAGCTGCTGCGCGCGAACGGGCTGGACGAGAGCACTCCGCTCGATTTCCTCAGCCCCTACGGCTGCTCCAAGGGGTGTGCCGACCAGTACGTGCTGGACTACGCCCGCACCTATGGCTTCCATTCCGTGGTCTTCAGGATGAGCTGCATCTACGGTCCCCATCAGTACGGCAACGAGGACCAGGGGTGGGTGGCCCACTTCGCCATCCAGGCCCTGAAAAACGACCCCATCACCCTGTACGGAGACGGCTGCCAGATCAGGGACCTTTTGTACGTGGAGGACCTGGTGGACGCCCTCTGCCGGGCCCGCCAGCAGATCTCCTCCCTCTCCGGGGAGGTCTTCAACATCGGCGGTGGCCCCCAGCGGACCGTCAGCCTGCTGGAGCTCTTGGAGCTTTTGGGCAAGCTCAACGGCGGGCTCCCTGCCGTCGGGAAGGATGGCTGGCGCACGGGAGACCAGAGGTATTACGTCTCCGACACCAGGAAGTTCGCGCGGGCTACCGGCTGGGGAGCGCAGCACACGGTGGAGGAAGGGGTAACCAAGCTGTACCAGTGGTTAAGCGATACCATCAAGATCTCCGGGCGACCTGTCGCTGGCCGTTTCAGCGGGGAAATTTACGCGCCGGGTGCGGAGGCTATTTGAGATGAGCGATGTGATGCAGGCAGCGGTGATCACCGGGCCGGGCCGGGCGGGGGTGGTGGAGGTTTCCCGTCCGGCGGCCGGTGCCGGCGAGGTGGTAGTCAGGCTGGAGGGGTGCGGTGTCTGCGCCTCGAACCTGCCGCTTTGGCAGGGGAGACCGTGGTTCAGCTACCCGGCACTGCCGGGCGCCCCGGGACACGAGGGGTGGGGAGTGGTGCAGGAAATCGGCGCCGGGGTGAGCGGGCTTAGCGAGGGGGACCGGGTCACCTTCCTCTCCTACAACGCCTATGCCGAGTACGACAAGGTGTCCGCCGAGGCCCTGGTCAAGCTGCCCGGCTCGCTCAGGGAGGCACCCTTCCCGGGCGAACCGGTCGGCTGCGCCCTCAATGTCTTCAAGAGGAGCGACATCCAGCCCGGCCAGACGGTCGCCGTGATCGGGGCCGGCTTTTTGGGTGCCATCGTGACCGCCATGGCCTGTGCGCGCGGCGCCCGGGTGATCGCCATCTCCCGGCGGGAATCGTCGCTGGAGATCGCCAGGAAGTATGGCGCCTTCGAGACCGTGGCGCTGGACGACCACCAGCGGGTGATGGACCGGGTCCGCGGGATCGTGGGGGAGAAGGGGTGCGACCGGGTGGTGGAGGCGACCGGCTACCAGTGGCCGCTGGATCTTGCCGGCGAACTGGTGCGCGAACGCGGCAAGCTGGTGATCGCCGGCTTCCACCAGGACGGTGCCCGCCAGGTCAACATCCAGCTCTGGAACTGGAAGGGGATCGACGTGGTGAACGCCCACGAGCGGGAGGCCAAGATCTACCTGGACGGCATCCGCAAAGGGATAGCCGCCGTGGAGGCGGGGCTCTTCGCGGTCAGCGACCTGGTGACCCACCGTTACCGCCTGGACGAACTGGCGCTGGCCTACCGGGCCCTGGACGAACGGCCGGACGGTTTCATCAAGGGGGTAATCCTTTTATGAAGAAGCAAGCAGCACTGCCCCGAGTAGGATTTCTCGGTACCGGCTGGATCGGGCGGCACCAGATGGAGGCCATCCACCGCAGCAAGGAAGTCGAGATAGTCGCTATTGCCGACGTGGTGCGGGAAAACGCCCTGGAAGCCGCCCGGCTGGTCGAGGGCGCTATCGTGGTCGAGACCCTGGACGACCTGCTCCAGTTGGAGCTCGACGCGGTGGTGATCGCCACCCCGAGCGCCGGCCACAGCACCCAGGCGGTGAGGGCCCTGGAGAGCGGGCTGGCCGTATTCTGCCAGAAACCGCTGGGCCGCACCTGCGGCGAGGCCCGCAGGGTGGTGGACGCCGCCCGGGCAGCCGACCGCCTGATCTCTGTCGACTTCTCCTACCGCTTCACCGAGGGTATCCAGAAGATGCGCCAGCTGGTCACTTCCGGCGACCTCGGGCACGTCTACGCCGCCGACCTGGTCTTCCACAACGCCTACGGCCCCGACAAGCCGTGGTTCTACGATGCCGACCTTTCCGGAGGCGGCTGCCTGATCGACCTCGGCAGCCACCTGGTCGACCTCGCCCTCTGGTTCTTCGACTTTCCCGAGCTGCGCAGCGTCAGCAGCTCGATCTTCGCCGGAGGCGAACGCCTGAAGGGGGGCACCTCCCGGGTCGAGGACTACGCGGTGCTCTCCATCGTGCTGGAGACCGGCAGCGTGATCCGGGTGGCCTGCTCCTGGAACGCCTCCGCCGGCCGGGACGCAGTCATCGAATCCACCCTCTACGGGACCAAGGGGGGTGCCTGCTTCCGCAACGTGGACGGCTCCTTCTACAACTTCGTAGCCGAACGTTACCGGGGTACCTCCCGGGAGACCATCGCCCTTCCGCCGGACGACTGGGGCGGCAGGGCCGCGGTGGCCTGGGCTAGAAAATTGAGGCTGGAAGGGCCCTCTTTCGATCCTGCCGCCGAGAAACTGGTCGAGGTCGCCGCCGTTTTGGACGCGGCATACGGCAGATGAGGACGATACCATGACCTTCCCGTACAGCCAAGCCCACGACCATGCGGTGCCCGAAGCGCTGCCCCGGCGGATCCTGATGACCGCCGATCCGATCGGCGGCGTCTGGAGCTATGTGCTGGACCTCGCCCACGGCCTGTCGGAACACGGGGTGGAGGTCGCCCTGGCCACCATGGGACGCTCGCTCTCCGACCAGCAGCGCATGGAAGCTGCCGAGGAGAAAAACGTCACCGTCTACGAGAGCGAGTTTCGCCTGGAGTGGATGGACGACCCCTGGGAGGACGTGGCGCGCAGCGGCGAGTGGCTCCTCGCGCTGGAGGACAAGCTCCGCCCCGACCTGGTGCACCTGAACGGTTACGCCCATGCAGCTCTTCCCTGGCGAAGCCCCTGCCTGGTGGTTGCCCATTCCTGCATGGTCTCCTGGTGGGACGCTGTGCGCCATGAGAAGTTCCCGCGCGCCCTGGACCCGTACCGTAAGTCGGTGGCCAAGGGGCTTGCCGCCGCCGGCCTGGTGGTGGCCCCCACGGCCGCCATGCTGCAGGCCATCGAGCGATTCTACCTGCCGCTTCCCGCCGCCCGGGTGATTCACAACTCACGCAGCCGCATCACCTTCTACCCTGGGGCGAAAAAGGATTTCGTCCTTTCGGTCGGCCGCCTCTGGGACGATGCCAAAAACATCGGCGCTCTCGCCAGAAACGCGAGCCGGCTCCCCTGGCCCGTCTATGTGGCAGGTGAGCAGAAGCACCCCGGGGGCGGGACGGCAGCTTTCGACGGCATCAACCGGCTGGGGTTCCTGAGCCCCGCTGAGTTGGCCCCCTGGTACAGCGCCGCCGCCGTTTACGCCTTGCCCGCCCGCTACGAGCCGTTCGGCCTCACCATCCTGGAAGCGGCCCTTTCCGGCTGTGCCCTGGTCCTCGGCGATATCCCCTCCTTGCGGGAGCTTTGGGAGGACGCCGCCATCTTCGTCGATCCCGAGGACGACGAGGCGCTGCTGCGGGAGCTTCGTTCTCTCTGCGCGGACCCCGCCCGGGTCGCACTCCTCGGCGAGCGTGCCCTCGTCCGCAGCCGCAACTTCAGCGCTGCCGTGATGACCACCGCCTACCTCGCCGCCTATCGCGAGCTGGTTCCTGATGCGCCCACCGAAAAGCAGCGCCAAGAACGTTTCCTGGGGGACTGATCGAAAGATGCGCATCGTCATGTTCTACCACTCCATCATTTCGGACTGGAACCACGGGAACGCGCACTTCCTGCGGGGAATCGTGACTGAACTGATCGAGAGAGGGCACCTGGTAAGCGTCTACGAACCGCTGGGCGGCTGGAGCTACAGCAACCTGCTACGCGAACAGGGGATGGCGGCGGTAGAGAAATTCCACAAGGTTTACCCCCGGCTGCACGGCATACCCTACCTGCTGGAGGAACTCGACCTCGACCTGGTGCTTTCCGGCGCCGACCTGGTGATCGCCCACGAGTGGAACGAACCCGAGTTGGTGGCCAGGCTCGGCACCCACCGAAAGAACAACAGCCGCTACCGTCTCCTCTTCCACGACACCCATCACCGCTCGGTCACCGATGCCGCCGCCATGGACCGTTATGATCTCTCCGGCTTCGACGGGGTACTGGCCTACGGCAGGAAGATCCAGGAGATCTACCTGGCCCGGGGCTGGGCCAACCGCGTGTGGCTGTGGCATGAGGCGGCCGACGTGCGGGTCTTCCATCCGCTGGAACCGGGCGACAAGGAAGGGGACGTGGTCTGGATCGGCAACTGGGGAGACGAGGAACGGAGCGAGGAGATCCGCGAGTTCTTCGTGGAACCGGTGCGCAGGCTTGGCCTGAAGGGGATGGTGTACGGCGTCCGCTACCCGGAAAAGGCGCTCCGGCTGCTGGAGGAGGCAGGTATCGGCTACGCCGGCTGGCTCCCCAATTTCGAGGTTCCGCAGGTATTCAGCCGCTACCGGATGACCGTTCACATACCGCGCCGCCCCTACGTGAGCGCGCTCCCCGGCATTCCCACCATCCGGCCCTTCGAGGCGCTTGCCTGCGGCATTCCGCTGTTGTCGGCACCCTGGGAGGACACCGATTCACTCTTTGCGGCCGGCAAGGACCTCCTGTTCGCGAAAGACGGCGCCGAGATGGGAGTGCTGATGCGGTTGCTGCTGGACCAACCGAAGCGGGCGCGCCAGCTGGCAAGTCACGGCCGGATGACCATCCTTGCCCGGCACACCTGCGGTCACCGCATCAACGAGCTGATGGAGATTTGCCGGGAGCTGGGGGTGGCAGATTCCTCGTCAGCCCCGTGCTCCTACCTGCCAACGATGGTGCAGAGCTCATCTCCCTGACGATTGGTCGTGCCGAAGCCAGTGGTTGCCCTGTCCGGAAGCTGCCGCAGCGCCCTGTTGGAGAGCGGAGGAGCTGTGTCGGGGCGGCGTTGACTGCATCGGTCAGGACGGCTAATCCCCCCTCCCATCCTTTCACCGGTCTGCGGAGAGGATTCAAGAAAGAAAAGGACACCGTATGGGCGCACATCTCAACATCGCCTTCTTCGCCTCGAGCCTGGTTTCCTCCTACTGGAACGGGGCGGCCACTTACTACCGCGGGCTGGTGCGTGCGCTGCACGGGCTGGGGCACCGGGTCACCTTTTACGAGCCCGACGCCTACGAGCGCCAGGCCCATCGCGACATGGAGGATCCGGCCTGGGCCAAGGTGGTGGTCTACCCCGCCACCGAGGCCGGCGTCTTCCGTTCCCTGCAGGAGGCCAAAGGGGCCGACCTGGTGGTCAAGGCAAGCGGGGTAGGGGTTTTCGACGAGTTGCTGGAGCGTGAGGTACTGCAGCTCAAACGGGAAGGAACCCGGGTGGTCTTCTGGGATGTCGATGCCCCGGCCACGCTCGAGAGGATCGGCAACGACGGGCAGGACCCGTTCCGCCGCCTGATCCCTCAGTACGACCTGGTGCTGACCTATGGCGGCGGCGCTCCCATCGTGCAAGCCTACTGTGCTTTCGGCGCCAAGGAGTGTATCCCGATCTACAATGCACTTGATCCTGAGACCCATTTCCCGGTTCCACCCACCCCACGCCTGAAGGCCGACCTCTCTTTCCTGGGTAACCGGTTGCCCGACCGGGAGGCTAGGGTGGAGGAGTTCTTCCTCAGCGTGGCGAAGCGGCTTCCCACCAGGAGCTTCCTTTTGGCCGGCGCCGGCTGGAGTGATAAACCGAGGTCCGCCAACGTGAGCTACCTCGGACACCTCGGGACCCGGGACCACAACGCCTTCAACTGCAGCCCGATGGCCATCCTCAACATCAGCCGCGCTTCCATGGCCAAAAACGGCTTTTCGCCTGCCACCCGGGTGTTCGAAGCGGCCGGGGCCGGAGCCTGCGTGATAACCGACCACTGGGAGGGGATCGATCTCTTCTTCGAGCCGGGCAAAGAGATACTGGTGGCGGCTACCGGTGACGAGGTGGCGGAGATCCTGACCGGTTTGCAGCCTGCCATGGCGTCCGCAGTCGGCGCCCGCGCCCTCTCCAGGGTCCGGGCGCAGCACACCTATGCACATCGTGCTCGGCAGTTCGAGGAGATTTTCGCATAACCATCCTCACCCTGGCCCTCACCTTGAAGGGGAGGGGAGTATATGCGGGACGTTCTTTCTGGGACCGCTTTGTTTCAGCACGCCGCTCGGCCGTCGGAAGGTTCCCTCCCCCCTCGGGAGAGGGTTAGGGTGAGGGTGCCGGGACATGAGATACGGTATCCGGAATTGATGCTTCCCTCACCCGGCCTTCGGCCACCCTCTCCCGGAGGGCGAGGGGAGAGAGGCGAAGGGCTTGAAACTGTGGATTTTGTTGGGTGAAGAAGTGATCAAGAATTACGGAGGCTTGCCATGAACATTGTGGTCTTTGGATTGTCGATAACTTCCTCCTGGGGGAACGGGCATGCCACCACCTACCGCGGACTGCTGCGGGAGATGGCCAGGCGAGGGCACAGCGTGCTGTTTTTGGAGCGTGAGGCGGCCTGGTACGCCGCCAACCGGGACTTGCCCCACCCCTCCTACTGCCGCACCGCCATCTACTCCTCCTTTCCCGCACTGCTCGCCGAATTCGCTGAAGAGATCTGTGCGGCGGACTGCGTGATCGTTGGCTCGTACGTCGAGCAGGGGATCGAGGTCGGCAGATGGGTGACGGAAAATGCGAAAGGTATCACTGCCTTCTACGATATCGACACTCCGGTGACCATGGCCGGCTTGGAATCCGGGAAGTGCAGGTACCTGTCGCCCGATCTCATTCCCCGCTACCAGCTCTATCTCTCCTTCACCGGCGGCCCCACGCTGCAGGACATCGAAAAGCGCTATGGCTCGCCCTCGGCCCAGCCGCTCTACTGCTCGGTGGACCCCGACCTGCATTTCCCGCTGCCACAGCCTGCCAGCTGGGATCTTGGATACCTGGGCACCTACAGCACGGACCGTCAGCCCGGGCTGGAACTTCTGCTCTGTACCCCTGCCTCCAACTGGCAGGAGGGGCGCTTCGTGGTGGCGGGGCCGCAGTACCCCTCCGACATCAGGTGGCCGGAGAACACCGAGCGGATCGAGCATCTTCCCCCGCAAAGCCATCGAGGTTTCTACTCATCGCAGCGCTTCACCCTCAACCTGACCAGAAAACACATGCAGGCCGCCGGCTATTCTCCCAGTGTCCGTCTTTTCGAGGCCGCAGCCTGCGCGGTGCCTGTGATCAGCGACCACTGGGCCGGCCTGGAGGAGTTCTTCATCCCGGACAAGGAGATTCTGATCGCCTCCGACTCCGACGATGTGCTCGGCATCCTGAGAGACTTTCCCGAGGAAGATCGCCAGGCCATGGGGGAACGTGCACGGCAGCGGGCGCTTACTGCGCACTCGGCGGCGCGGCGAGCGGAGGAACTGGAACATTACCTGGCGGCTTTATGAGACCGGATCAGTACGGGTGGCTGGCATGAACGACACCAAGTCATACGAAATGGAAGAGAAGATCAAGGAACTCTCCCCCTGGTTCCATAACCTCCATCTGCCGGACGGGACCGAGACCGCACCCGACCACTTCTTGGGCGACTTTCCCCGTTTCAAGTGGCTGGAGATCGCCTCCAGCATCCCCGAGGATCTTACCGGCTGGAGCGTCCTCGACATCGGCTGCAACGCGGGTTTTTACTGCTTCGAGCTGGCGCGGCGGGGCGCCTGGGTGGTGGGGATCGACTGCGACCCTCACTACCTTCGCCAGGCCCGGTGGGCGGCGCGGCAGTTCGGACTGCAGGAGCAGGTGGAGTTCAGGCTCATGCAGGTCTACGACCTTGCGCAGGTAAGCTATGCGTTCGACCTGGTGCTGTTCATGGGGGTCTTCTACCACCTGCGTTACCCCATGCTGGCTCTCGATATCGTGGCCC
Source organism: Geomonas sp. (assembly GCA_035255025.1). Classification (GTDB taxonomy): domain Bacteria; phylum Desulfobacterota; class Desulfuromonadia; order Geobacterales; family Geobacteraceae; genus Geomonas. The sequence goes on along the minus strand of DATFAB010000013.1, from coordinate 12,852 downwards.
AGAAGACCGCCAGGATGATGATCTTTCAAACCATCACCATGCCGGGACGGGAAGTCGCCGGGCAGCCGGATTTCTGGATCAACGAGCGGGACGCGCTGCTGGAACCCGGCTGGCCCAAAATGGCCTTCATCGAGAGCCGCTTTGCCGGAGACCCCACCAACTGGTGGATCGTGAACCATGCCGGCATCGAGGCAATGCTGCGCTCGGCAGGGATGAAGATCACCGGCCACCCCGGTGACGAGATCTACCTCTGCGAACCAGATCCGGATTCCCCCTCCTGCATGACCACCTGGAACCGGGCTGAATACCTTTCCGCTACCAATACAGCCGATCCCCGCCGATAATCCTTTTCATCCCGGCAAGACCCCGAAAAGTAAACGGGGATCCCCCGCCAATTTTGCTATCTCGTTAATTTGTTTTGTGATATAAGGCGTCATTCACCGCGGCTCGACTTCTCGGCCATGGATGTCTCTCTCCCTATGCCCTAACCACCACATATCACATGCATTGAAAGGAGATATGCAATGAAAGCTTTAACAAAGATGCTGTACCTCCTCGTCGCTGCGCTTCTGCTGGTCTCGACGGCCTCCGTTGCTTCGTCCTGGGCGGCTGAAAAGCAGAAGGCAGTCATCCTCGCCACTACCACCAGTACGCAGGATTCCGGTCTTCTGGATGTCCTGATCCCCATGTTCCAGAAAGAGACGGGCTTTTTCGTAAAGACCATCTCGGTAGGCTCCGGCCAGGCCATGAAGATGGGGGAGCGCGGCGAGGCCGACGTGCTGCTGGTTCACTCTCCTGAGGCGGAGAAGGCTTTCATGGAAAAGGGGTTTGGCGTGAACCGCAAGCTCGTCATGCACAACGACTTCCTGATCCTTGGTCCCGCCAGCGATCCCGCCCACATACGCGGCGCGAAGACCTCCGCCGAAGCTTTCAAGCGGATCGCCAGCGCCCAGGCGCTTTTCCTGAACAGGGGTGACAACTCCGGCACCGATGCCAAGGAGAAAGGGCTCTGGAAGGCGGCCGGGATCAATCCGGTCGGGCAGAAATGGTACCAGCAGACCGGCCTGGGGATGGGTGAAACGCTCAACGTCGCTTCCGAGAAGGGAGGCTACCTCCTGGCCGACCGCGGCACTTATCTTGCGCTGCAGAAAAAACGGCACCTCGGTTTGGAGATCCTGGTCCAGGGCGAGCCGAAGCTCCTCAACATCTACCACGTGATCGAGGTGAATCCCGCCAAGTGGCCCAAGGTCAACGCGGCAGGCGCCAAGGCCTTCTCCGACTTCATGGTCTCGCACAAAACCCAAGGGGTGATCGGCCACTTCGGGACCGACAAATTCGGCTCCCCGCTCTTCTTCCCTGACGCCGGCAAAAATCCCGCGTCGCTCGGCCTGTAATGGATCTGATCCTTCAAGGGATCGTTGAAGCCTTCCGCCTGCTGGTCTCCTTCGACCCGGAGGTGATGGGGATCGCCTGGCTGTCGCTCAAGGTGTCCGGGCTTGCAACCCTGCTGAGCCTGGTGATCGGAATCTCCACCGGCACCCTGGTCGCGCTCACCACGTTTCCCGGCAAGAAGATCGTGGTGAGCGTGGTCAACACCGGCATGGGACTTCCCCCGGTGGTGGTCGGTCTGTTCGTCTCCATCTTCCTGTGGCGTAACGGACCGCTGGGATTCCTGGAGCTCCTGTACACCCCGGCCGCCATGGTCATCGCCCAGTCGGTGATCGCCACTCCCATCGTGATGGGGATCACCATCGGCGCCATGCAGAACCTGCCGGCAGGCCTTAGGCTGCAGATCCTGGCACTGGGCGCCACCAGGACCCAACTGGTCTGGATGCTGATCAAGGAGGCCAGGCTGCCGCTTATGGCAGGGGTCATGGCCGGCTTCGGCGGGGTGATCTCCGAGGTGGGGGCCTCCATCATGGTGGGCGGTAACGTCCAGGGCTACACCAGGGTGCTTACCACCGCCACCGTCATGGAAACGGGGAGGGGCAATTTCGATATCGCCATCGCCCTCTCCGTCATACTCTTGTTCTTCTGTTTCGTAATCAACTACCTGCTGACCCTCATCCAGCAGCGGGAAAGGCCAAGATGACGCAAGCTGTACTGGATCTGAAAGAGCTGAGGGTATATCGGGGCGGCGTGCAGGTCCTCGACATCCCCTCTTTTTCATTGCAGGAAAACGAATTCCTCTCGCTGATTGGCCCCAACGGCGCCGGCAAGTCCACGCTGCTGCTGGCGATCATGGGTCTGGTGAAGCGGCAAAGCGGCTCGCTTCACTACCGCGGCGAACAGGTGCGCTCGGATGCCCGCTGGCTGGAGATACGACGCAAGATGGCGATGGTCCTGCAGGAGCCGCTTCTGTTCGACACCACCGTGTACGACAACGTGGCAAGCGGGCTCAGGATCCGGGGCTTTGCCCGCAGCGAGCTGCGCAACCGCGTGATGGGTTACCTGGAGCGCTTCAACCTCGCCGATATGGCGCAACGCTCGGCCAGGAAGCTTTCGGGAGGGGAGGCGAGGCGGGTGAGCCTCGCGCGCGCCTTCGCCGTGGAGCCGGAGCTGATCTTCTTCGACGAGCCTTTTGCCAACCTGGACCCGCCCACCCGGCAGTCGCTGACCGAGGACATGGACCGGATCATCCGGGAAAACGGCATCGCCGCCGTGCTGGTCACCCACGACCAGTCGGAGGCGCTCAGGATGTCGAACCGGATCGTGGTGATGAATGACGGCGCCATCGTGCAGTCCGGGCCGCCGGCCGAGGTCATGAACAGGCCGGTCAACGAGTTCGTGGCCAATTTCGTCGGCATGGAGACCATCCTGGAGGCGGTGGTGCTGCGAAACGAGCGCCAGCATGTCACGCTTTCGGTGGGGGGGCAGGAAATCGATACCGTGGGAGAAGTTGCCGGGGAAGAGGTGTACTGCTGCATACGTCCCGAAAACGTCACCGTGAGCGTCGGCACCTCCAACGGGCAGACCAGCGCCAGGAACGTCTATCGCGCCCGTATTCTTGACATCGCTTCCATGGGCCCGTTCCTGAAGCTTCGCCTCGATTGCGGGTTTGTGCTTACCTCCTACGTTACCCGCGAATCCTTCGCCGAACTCGCTCTTTACGAGGGGAAAGAGGTCTGCGCCTCCTTCAAGGCCACCTCCGTTCATCTTATCCCTAAGCGGGCTTCGCTGGTCCAGGCAGGTATCTAAACCGGCCCCCCCATCCCTTACCACATCTCGGCTTCCCTCCCTGCAGTGGTTCTGACGCTCTCCCAATCTGCTGAGACTCCGGCAGGCTAACTCCTTTCGGTGTTCCCCTATACCGGGAAAAGTAAATATAAATAGACTTTAATTTAGTTTCCGCTTCAACCGATAACAACCTCATGTGTCTCATTGGACGTCCTCACAAGAGGAGCCGTGGCCATGACAGGTTTGCGATCGGGAGCGAAGGTAGCGGTAGCTGTGATGTCGGCGCTTGTGACTGTCGCCAGCACCCCATTCGTGGAGGCGGGGGAAACCACCCTGTACCTGAAGTCTGGGTGGTTCACCTGGAGCGAAATGATCAACGGCAGCTCGTTTGTGAAGGAGCGGGGGGCGATGCACGCACTGGGACTGGCCCATAGTGACGACGTCTCGCTGCTGACCGTCGGTGAGCGCTTCGAAGTGTGGGGGGGCAATCTCGATTACGATGGCCACGACCTGACCGGTACCTTTACCCTCAAGTCCGATACCTCCTACCTCGGCACCCGTGAGGAGGTCTCCTTGTCGGCGAGGATGCCACGGCAGGCCGCCTTTTCCTTTGAGCCGCTGCTTGCCCTTGGTCACAAGTTCTGGGTAAGAACCCGCTCCGGCGAGGATTGGAACATTTTCTACGGGAAGGTCGGAGCGGCCGGCGAATATGTGACTGGCGGGGCGTCCTTTTTCCTGAAAGGAGGTGCCATTCTTCCCATCTACACCCGCAACCACGTCTCCCTGTCCGATTCCGGACTTCAGGACGTGGTGCTCGAGCCGAAGCAGCGGGTCACCTCCTTTGCCGAGGGCGGCATAAAGACGGGGGCCTTCACGGTGAGTGTCGAGTATGAAGCCCTCGAATTCGGCCAGTCACCCAAGGTACCCACCCACTCACTTTCCTCCAGCCAAGGCAGCGTCGTCATCAACGGTTATGCCTTCCAGCCTGCCTCCAGCTCCAGTAACGTTTCCCTCAAGCTAAGCTACACCTTCTGATCTGGCGGGACGCGCAAAGAAAAAGCCGCCGCTCCCTTGGGAACGGCGGCTTCTTTGGTGGCTTGTGCACCTTTTCAGGATACTGCGGGTCGTTCAGTTATCACTGCACGATGGTCTGCACCACCAGTGCCAGGGTCAGCACGATCATGATGACCACCGTGAACCAGGCGATGATGTTGAAGGATTTGGAGTTTGTGTACTCCCCCATCAGTTCCTTCTTGTTGATCAGGATCAGCATGAAGATCAGCACGAAGGGGAGCAGCGCACCGTTTACCACCTGCGAGATCAGCATGATGGCGATGAGCGGCGCGTTCGGGAACAGGATGATCAGGCCCCCCAGCACGATCAGGCCGGTGTAGAGCCACATGAACTGCGGTGCGCTCTCGAAGTCGTGGTCGACCCCCGATTCCCACCCCATCGCCTCGCAGACGCAGTAAGCGGTGGACAGCGGCAGGATGGAGGCGGCGAACAGCGAGGCGTTGGCCAGGCCGATGGCGAACAGTCCGGAAGCGTACTTGCCGGCCAGCGGTGCCAGCGACATGGCGGCATCCTTGGCGTCGTTGATGTGGACGCCGTGCACGAACATGGTGGCGCCGCAGGCCACGATGATGAAGAAGGCGACCACGTCGGTCATGATGCAGCCGAAGATGACGTCCAGCCGGCAGGCCTTGTAGTCCTCCACCCGCACACCCTTTTCAACCACCGCGGACTGCATGTAGAACTGCATCCAGGGAGCGATGGTGGTGCCGACCACCCCGATCACCAGCATCAGGTAGCTCGGTTTCAGCTCGAAGGAGGGGGTGACGGTAGCGGTCATGATCTCTCCCCAGGGGGGATGGGCGAGATAGGCCGAAACGATGTACGTCAGGTAAATGGTGCAGGCGAAGAGGAATACCTTCTCGACCATCTTGTAGCTACCCTTCACGATCAGCCACCACACCACAAAGCCGCCGATGGGAACCGATATATACTTGCTCACCCCGAAGATCTCCATGGCCGCGGCCCAGCCGGCGAACTCCGCGACCGTGTTGCCGAGGTTCGCCAGCAGCAGGAAGAACATCAGGTAGGCGGTCACCTTGACGCCGAAACCTTCGCGTATCATGTCCGCCAGGGTCTTGCCGGAGACCGCACCCATGCGGGCGCACATCTCCTGCACCACGATGAGGGCTACCGTGATCGGGATCAGCGTCCACAGGAGCGCATAGCCGAAACTGGCACCTGCCACCGAGTAGGTGGCGATGCCGCCCGCATCGTTGTCGACGTTGGCGGTGATGATGCCCGGCCCGAGCACCGAGAAAAAGAGCAGGATGTTTTTCTTGTTGATCTTCATTACTTAATACCCCGGATGTCTCTTCAGTTTCAGATCCAGCGGCAGGAAGCGCTCCAGGATGTCGTCCACTGTCACTATTCCGACCATCTTACCTTCGTCGAGGACCGGCACCGCGATCAGGTTGTACTTGGCGATGATCTCCAGGATGTCCTTGGGATCGTCGTCGATCTGAACGCACTTGAGGTTCTCGGTCATGATCTCTTCCACCGGCAGCGCCCCGTCCTGGATCAGCAGCTCCTTGAGCGACACGACCCCCAGCGGCTGCTCGTCCGGGTCGAGGACGTAGGCGTAGTAGACGGTGTCCACTTCGGGGGCCTGGATCCTCACCTCGCCCAAGGCTTCGGAGACGGTGATGTCGATGGGGATGGCGATGAAGCTGTTGTTCATCATGCCGCCGATCGAGTCGTCCTCATGTTCCAGCAGCTCCTGGATCTCTTCGGCGTCCTCGGCGTCCATCAGTCCCAAAAGTTCCTCGGCCTTCTCCGCGGAGAGGTCGCCCAGCACGTCGGCAGCCTCGTCCGGGGACATCTCCTCGAGGATGTCGGAGGCGCGCTCGCTGTCGAGTTCGCTGATGACGCGGCTCCTCAGTTCAGGCTCCAGTTCGTGGATCGCCTCGCCGGCGGTCTCGTCATCCAGCGAGTTGAGCACGGTCTGGATGTTCTTCATGGGCACCCGGGAGATGATGTGGGCGAGGTCGGCAGGGTGCATCTCCGAGATCTGCTCCCTGGCCATGGTCAGGGTGAGCTTGGCGGCGTTCGCCTCCAGGTGGCCGACGTATTCCCAGCTGATCTCCCGCTCCGGGATCTCCTTTTGCACCATGTTCCAGATTTTCTCGTACCCCATGCGGCGCAAAAGCCCCCGGAAGCCGACGTCGACCGACATCAGACACAGGGCGTCCTTGTGGCGGCCGAGCTTCAGGTCGTTGACCCGGACAACCTTCGCCCCGTTGACGTCCACGATCTGCTTGTCGAGGATGTCACGCTTGACGTGGATCTCGTGGCCGGTTTCCTGGTAGCGCTCGAGCTGTTCGACCGAGGAAGAGACCGAGATCACGGTCGGGTTGAAGAGCACCACCTTGTCCCATCCCACCGCGTAGGTCTGCCCCTTGCGCCGTATCAGCACCTGGCTGACGATGGGAAACTCCTCGTCGGGTGTGATGGCGAGATCGCATACCGTGCCCAGCTTCTGGCCGGCGGCGTTGATCAACGGCTTCTTGAGAACTGCGCTGAGATACAACTGCTGTGGTGTCATGGCTTCGCTTCCTGTCTCCGCACGAGCACGGGCGAACGCAGACGGTGCGGACGCGTGTCCGCCGTCCGGATACCCGGCAGGTGAGGGTGCAATGAAAAGCTTGCTGGAGAGGTTGGCCGAAAGGCCGACTTATCCCGCGCTTGGTAAACGTTATTTCCTCCTCAGAGGAACGGAAAAGCAGCCAAGCGGGGAGGGCAGGGGGGACTTGGTGTTAACCGTTCTTCGAAGGAGGGTGGGTATGTGAGCTACAACTCGGACTGTCCAAAGTGCTAAACTACCTCCGTGGCAGGTCCCGGCTCGGGACGTAAAAAAAGCCATGAGGAAAACCCCACGGCCGGACTGGTCGAAGTGAATTCCCCACTCGTAGATTTTCGGCAGTGCACAACGTAGGTTATTGAAAACCAGCTACCTTAAGTAAAGCCTTATGCCGACAATACCTGGTCTACCCATTGGCGTCTTTCGACATTTCTGGGCAGTAGCCTTTGTTTGTGCAAACGCCTCATGCTAACGAGGAATACCTCTCTATACTTCTAATGGGAAACATTGTCAAGGAGTTTCGGGCTATTGCGCGGGGCGGCCGCACATTAAGGCAATTGCTTAGAGTTTCCTGGTGGCGGTGTTCATGTGGAAACACCAATAAAAGTAGCTACAATCATTGGGTTGCTACCGGAGGTAAGGAGGTGCACTCAATGTGGTCGATCCCGGCGGACGTCATTGCTGCAGTTGCGGCGGATAACCTGCTCGCTTTACTATCGGTCATCATCCTGCTGGTGGTGGTCTCTTTGCTGCTTGAACAATCGCCCTGGCGGTGGCTGCTCACCGCACAGGACGCGGAAACGGCCAGGGCCGAAGCTGGTGGAAGGGATGCTGCCTTCCAGTCGGAGTTGCGGCATCTGAGGTTTCATCTGGAAAGGTCGCAGTGCGAAAGGGTAGCCGCCCGCAGGGAGGGTGGTGTCGACCTGTCGGTAGTAATCCCCGCCTACAACGAGCGAGACCGCATCATCACTACCATCCTCGCCACCATCGCCTGGTGTCAAGCCTACTGCCCGTCCTTCGAGATTGTGGTAACCGACGATGGCAGCACCGACGAGACTTTGGAAATCTGTCGGATCTTCAGCGAGTACCACGAAAACTTCACCACCCTCGCCAATCCTCACCTCGGCAAGGGTGCCGCCGTGCGGGCCGGCATGCTGCACGCCTCCGGACGCCAGGTTCTGTTCATGGACGCGGACGGTGCCACCCCCGTGAAGGAAATCGAAAAGCTTAGGGCGAAGCTGGCAGAAGGGTGTCCGGTGGCGATCGGGTCGCGCAGTAGGCGTGATGATGGCGAGACCGTGGTAGAGAGGCGCTGGCACCGGAAGATAATCGGGAGGATTTTCGCCGCTATCGTGCAGTTCTTCGGCGTGAGCGGCATCGACGATACCCAGTGCGGTTTCAAGATGTTCCGCGGAGAGGTGGTGAAGGCGATCTTCTCGCGACAGCGGCTAAACGGCTTCGCCTTCGACGTGGAGGTGCTGCTGCTGGCCAGGAAACTTTCCTTGCAGATTGCGGAGGTGCCGATCGACTGGAGCAGCAAGCAGGGATCCAAGGTGAACCTTGTGTCGGACACCCTGTGCATGCTGGCCGACGTCCTGAAGGTGAAGATTATTCATCGCAATACTTCCCCGCAGTTCCAGGCTGACAGTGCAGAGATTCCCGATGTCCTGGACAGCTAGCCCTTCGCCCGGTGCGGGTTGCCGCCGGACCTGGCTGCCACCGAAGCAGACTCTGCCTGCCTGTCACTCGATCCAGCCGCCTCCCACCACCCTGTCCTCGTCATAGAGAACCACCGCCTGTCCGGGAGTAATGGCCTGCTGCGGGTGCTCGAAGTCGACCCGCAGGCGCCCGTCGTCCAGGAGTGTGGCCTGGCAGGGAAACGGCTTTTGGCGGTAGCGGATGCTGCAGGTGCCGTGAAAGGTCCCGGAGATGGGTGAGCTGGTCCAGGTTGTTTCCGAGGCGAACAGGTGATCTCTCGACAGCTCTTCCCGAGGTCCCACCACCACCCGTGCCTGTTCCCTGTCGATCGCCGTCACGTAGAGAGGTTCCTTCCAGGCAATGCCCAGTCCCCGGCGCTGGCCGACCGTGTAGTTGTGGATGCCGTCATGGCTGCCGAGCTTGCTGCCGGCCGCATCGACGATGTCGCCCGGCGCTGCGGCGACGCCGTTTTCCTCCAGGAAGCGGACATAGTCGTTGTCGGGGATGAAGCAGATCTCCTGGCTTTCCTGTTTCTGGGCCACCGGCAGGTTGAACTTCGCTGCCAGTTCGCGTGTCTGGCGCTTTTCCAGCCCGCCTACCGGGAAGATGGTGCGGGCGAGCTGCTGCTGCTTCATGGAGAACAGGAAGTAGCTCTGGTCCTTGCCGGGATCGAGCCCCTTTAGCAACTGGTAGGTCCCGGCCGCGTCGCGTTCGATGCGGGCATAGTGGCCGGTGGCGAGGATCGCGGCGCCCATCGATTGCGCTATCTCCGCCAGGATGCCGAACTTTATGCGATCGTTGCAGCGCGCGCAGGGGTTGGGCGTTCTTCCCGCTGCGTACTCGGCTACGAAGTCGTCCATCACCAGTTCCTTGAAGCGTTCTCTCAGGTCGATCACCTCGAAGGGAATGCCGAGCCGCTTGGCCACCCGACCGGCGTCCATCACGTCGGTGAGCGAGCAGCATGTTTTCCCCCGCTTCAGATCGGGAGCCGGTTCGTACAACTGGAGCGATACGCCAATTACGTCGTGTCCCTGTTCCTTGAGCAGGGCGGCGCTCACCGAGGAATCCACCCCGCCGCTCATGGCAATCAGGACCCGCTTATTTTCTACCGTGCTGTCAGTCATGTTCTCTCTGCTGTAGCTGTCTTTATAATGAAAAACCTGCACCCGGGATTTTCACGGATGCAGGCAATAAAGTCAAACTAAAAGGCTCCAATCATAGTTCCCCCTTTGACAAAAGGGGGGCAGGGGGATTTGCCTGCCTTTCGTGCCTTTCTTGGTCAAGCAGTCACTCTTCACTCCTCGCCCTTCTCCAGGGTGAGCACGTAATGGCCGTCCACCTCCTTGAGCCCCAGCAGCTTGTGCCCGTCGGCCTTCAGGCTTCTCGGCACGTTCTTCACCGGCTCCCCGTCATCCAGCAGGAACTCGACGGTGGTCCCCGGTTCGAAATCCTCCAGGGCCAGTTTAGCTTTCACGAAATTGGTCGGGCAGCAAACGCCCCTCAAATCGACTGTTTCCATAAATACCTCTGCACATTTGGTTCAGGTTTGACTCCCTCGCTTGCCTGGGGAGGGTAGGTGTGACGTGGGGCTCACCCCGAAGGGGGAGCATGCTTCCTTACTTCAACGGCAACTGGGTGCTGATGACTTGCGGTGGCACGGTAGCCGTCACCACGTAATCCTGGAAGTCGTTTCGCAGATGTTCCACGAGCGACTGCGCTCCTTCCCGGATGATGATATCGCCCAGCCGCACCCTGCCGGCTCCTTCGGCCTTTTCGAGATACCAGGCAAGCACCGCGCCGATGAACTCGACCACCCGGTCCTCCGGCAGGAAGGTGGCGTACAGGGTGCCGACCAGCGGACGCCTTCCCCACTTGCCACCGATGCGGACCGTGTAGCCGCGTTTCTGAGTCTGCCAGGCGCTGGTCGGGCAAACCTTGACGCAGTCGCCGCAGTACAAGCATTTTTCGGCATCGAACACCGGCTTGCCGTCCTCGCCCATAGCCAGGGCCCCTTCGGTGCAGGACTTGACGCACAAACCGCAGCTGATGCACTCTTCCGCGTCCAGTTTCGGCAAGACCGCTCCCTGGAACCCGATGTCATTGGTGGCGGACTTGGGGCAGTCGAAAGGACAGCCGGCAAAGCCCACCTTGAATTTGTGGTGGCCGGTGGCGGTGCCGAACAGCTTAGCGTCCACCTCCAGGGCCGATTTCTGGGTATCCACCAGGCCGTTGGGGTTGTACTCGCAGCCACCGCAGGCGGTCGGCACCCGCACACGCGCGCCGCAGCTGGCGACCTTCTGCTGCTCCTCGCCCAGTTCGGCCACCACGGCGTCGAAATCGGCGAAGTTGATGTTGATCAGTTCTATGGACTGGCGCACCGAAAGGTGCACGAACCCTTTGCCGTATTTCTTGGCTACCTCGGCTATCTTGGACAGGCGGTCTACCGACATGCGCCCGCCGGGGACCCGCAGTCGCACGGTGAAAAGGTCCTTCCCCTTTTCCTTGATGAAACCGCCCGCCTTAAGGTTTTTCAGGTCGATCTTTGCTTCTGCCACAGCCGTTCTCCTATCGCATTTCATTGAATTGATTAACCCCATCCTCACCCTGTCCCTCCCCTTGAAGGGGAGGGGACGTTGGGGGGCGTACCGGGAATGGCATGGGTGGTCACTGGGAACACCTGGAAACAAATCCCCCCTGTCCCCCCTTTGTCAAAGGGGGGCGTAACACTGCCGGGGATGCTGCTTACCCGCCTACTCTTACGTCGACCTGCTCGACCACCCCTTCGCTGATCCGGTAGGCCTTTGCCACCGGGGCCTCCCTGTCCATAAGCGAGACGATCAGATGGCAGACGCCGGGGGTCAGTGCCAGGCGGATGTCCTCCTGGGAGGGGCGCGCCGGGGATTCGGGGTGGGAGTGGTAGATGACCAGCATCTGCTCCCCGCTGCCGCGCAGCGCCTTGACCACGGCGAATTGCTCCTTGGGGTCCATCATGAAGTGCTCGTTGCTGGCGTCGGTGTTGGTCATCGGAAAGTGCGTAGTTACCGCACCTTCGGCTCCCCCCAGGATGCCGCAGACTTCCAGCGGGAATCCCTCCTGGGCATGGGCGATGACGGCCTCGTGTATCTCTTTGGGAATCACGACCATGTCAGTGCCCCAGGTCGCACACTGTCAGGGCGTCCAGCTCGTCGTGCAGTTCGGTGATGGTGGGGTGTTCTCCGCACACCGGGCACTTCGGGTTCTTCTTGATGGGTACCTCGCGGAAACGCATCCTGAGCGCGGAGTAGGTGAGGAGCCTGCCGGTAAGCAGGTCGCCTGCACCCAGCAGGTACTTGATGGCCTCGGTCGCCTGCAGCGTGCCGAGCACGCCGGGGAGTACCCCGATCACGCCTGCCCGCGAGCAGGTCGGGATGACGTCTTTGGGGGGCGGTTCCGGGAAGATGCAGCGGTAGCAGGGGGATTCTCCCGGCTTCACCGTCATGGTCTGGCCGTCGAACTGCAGGATGCCGCCGTGCGAGTAGGGTTTGCCGGCCAGCACGCAGGCGTCGTTGATCAGGAACTTGGCGGCGAAGTTGTCGGTGCCGTCGATGACGAAGTCGTAGTCCGCGATCATCTCGGCGATGTTGTCGGCCGAGACCCAGGTGTGGTAGGTGATCACGTTCACGTCGGTGTTGATCGCCTGCATCTTCTCCTTCGCCGAGAGCACCTTGGCTTTGCCCACGTCCTTGGTGAAATGGATCACCTGGCGCTGCAGGTTGGAGAGGTCCACCTCGTCGGCGTCGGCGATGCCGATGGTGCCCACGCCCGCTGCGGCAAGGTAGAGGGCAATCGGCGAGCCGAGGCCGCCTGCGCCGATCACCAGCACGCGGCCGTTCAGAAGTTTCTGTTGTCCCTTGCCCCCCACTTCCTTGAGAAGGATGTGGCGGGAATAGCGGTTGATCTGTTCTTCGGTGAGCTTCACGCTGCCCCTCCGCCCATGAAATAGAGAAACTCCACCGTATCGCCGTCCTTGACCTCGGCGCCTTCGAAATCGCCGCGGTCGAGGATGTCGCCGTTCAATTCCACCGTGACGTACTCACGTTGGGCGACCTGGAGAGTTTCCAGCAGTTGGAAAATGGAGATGTTGTCGTCTGCGATGGTGGTTGCTTTACCGTTGACCGTCAGGTTCATTAATTCAGCTCCTCGTACCTATCATAAATAGAGAATAAATAACAGGACCAATGAGCAGGGCGGGCGTCTGCTTGGTGTCCCGTTGGTTCGGCGTGGTCGTTTTTTTCCTATATCTGGCGCAGGGCCGCCTCGAAGTCTTCGATGATGTCGGCGCTGTC
>DATFAB010000012.1:0-17097 GCA_035255025.1 Geomonas sp. | reverse complement strand
CTGATCCTGGATGTTAAAAGGCGTTTTCGGCATGATTCCGCTCCTTTACGCAAAAAATTCAATCACATGTCCAAGGATAGTAGCAAATGTTTCAGGATATTCAAGCCAATAAATTTCATTTTCCTTACCAAACCATGTCATTTGTCGCTTTGCATAGCGCCGGGTATCCCTTTTAATGAGGGAAACGGCGTCGACAAGGGTCATTTCGCCCATCAGGAAAGCCACAATCTCCTTGTAGCCGATGGAGCGCATCGCTTTTGCTTGCCGGTCGAAGCCCTCCCCAAGCAGCCGCTGCACCTCCTCCACCAAGCCCGAGGCGACCATCCGATCCACCCGTTGCTCGATAAGCCGGTACAACTCCTGCCGCTCCACGCTGATCCCTATCTTGAGGGGCTGGTAGTGGGAGCCTGAGAAGCCGTGCTCGGAGCGGAAGGAGGAGATGGGCCGCCCGGTCTGGCTGAAGACTTCCAGTGCGCGGATGAGGCGGACGCGGTCGTTGACGTGCAGCCGGGACGCGGTCTCCGGGTCCACTTGGGACAGCCGGCGGAGGAGTTCCTCGCTCGGCAGCCCGGCAAACTGCTGGCGCAATTCCGGATCACCAGTGGGGGAGTCGACCAGCCCCTCCAGGAGGGCTCGGATGTAGAGCCCGGTACCGCCCACCACAACTGGCTTCTTCCCCCTGCTGTCGATGTCGGCAATGGCGGCGACAGCGGCAGCGCGAAAGTCGGAGGCGGAGAAGTTACGGTCGGGGGTGACGATGTCCAGCAGATGATGGGGCACCCGGGACCGTTCCTCCAGCGTCGGCTTGGCAGTCCCTATATCCATGCCACGGTAGACCTGCATGGAGTCGGCATTGACGATCTCGCCGTCGATCCGTTCCGCCAGCCGCAGGGCAAGCTCGCTTTTGCCGGAAGCGGTCGGTCCCACGACCACCAGCAGCTTGATCTTCCTCTCTTCCATCAGATCCTCTTGAACATCTTCTCCACTTCACTGATGGTGATGGTCTGCATCACCGGCCGGCCGTGCGGACAGTTACTGGAGAAGTCGGTCTGATCCATCTGGTTGAAGAGGGCTGCGATCTCCTGTTGCGCGAGCGGACGGCGTCCGCGCACCACGCTGTGGCAGGCCATGCGGGCCAGGATGTCCTCCTGGATGTCGGTGAAGGTCCGGCTCCTGCTGAGGCTTGCCAGTTCCTCCAGGATGTCCCCAAGGATGCGGAGATAGTCAGAGGCAGCCATGATCAGGGGCACGGCCTTCAGCAGCCAGGTGTTCCCTCCGAACTCCTCCATCTCGAAACCAAGCCGGGCCAGTTCGTCCAGGTGCTCGACAAGTACCGCCGATTCCCGGAAGGAGAGCTCGACCGTCTCGGGGAAGAGAAGCCCCTGGCTCTCCACCTCTCGCTCGGAAAATTCCCGTTTCAGCCGTTCGAAAGCGACCCGCTCGTGGGCCGCATGCTGGTCGACGATGATCAGGTCGGTGCCGTGCTGGCAGAGGATGTAGGCGGCGTTGAACTGGCCGATCACCGACAGCGACGAGAAGTAGCCGGTAGCAGCGGGGCTCGCCATTTCGGTGCCGGCGGCAGGAAGCTGCTCCGCAGCAGATTCGGCCATGTGGTTGCACTCGGCAGCCGCGGCGGCGCGCATTGTTTGCAGGGTTGTGTCGGCCTTCGCTTCACGGGCCGCAGCGGTCTGCGAAGCCCCCGCTTTCTTTGCCTCCTGTTCTGACCATGCGAACTGGGGACGGAAGGCCGGCTGCGGGCGCGGCCGGTAATCTGTCAGCAGCTCCCTCACCTCGGCGACCTTGGCAGCACTCACCTCTGAAGACCCGGAGGCAGGCGAGGTTCTTTTCGCAACAGGTGCGAGTTGCTCAGATTCAACCGGCGCTCCGGTGAGCAGCTTTCCGCCGGCATCGGCTGCTACCGGTCGGCTGCTCAATTGTTGAGGGACGGCGACCGCCGCAGTAGCAGCAAGCGGAGTAGTAGCAAGAGGAGCAGTTGCAGCTAGCGAAGCGGCGGCAGGTGAAGCATCAACAGCCGGCGGAGCCGCCAAGAGGTCCGGGGAAGAGGCTTGCGCCACAACAGCAGGCCCGCCTGCCCGGTTGTCTGGGGAAGCGATACCACCTGCTGCGCCCCTTGTCCCGGACCCCAGCTCGGGCTTCGGCGCGTGCCGCCTGAGCCAAGGCGTCTCCTTCAGCACGGCTTCAACGGCGAACTGGATGGCGTCATGTACCCTCCCCTGCTCCCGGAACCTGACCTCATGCTTGGTCGGGTGGACGTTCACATCGACTTCGCCCGGAGCGATATCGATGAAGACGGCCACCACCGGGTAGCGCCCGCGCTCGAGGAAGTTACGGTAGGCCTGGAGGATGGCATGCTGCACGACCTTGTCCCTGATGAAGCGGCCATTTATGTAGGTGTAGAGATGGCTCCCCGCGCTCCGGCTACACTCCGGCGCGGCCACCAGGCCGGATACCTTGAGCCCGCTCCCGTCCTGGTAGCGGACCGGGTAGAGTGAGGCCGCCACCGGGCGGCCAAGCATGGTCGCCACCCGCTCCTTCAAATCGGCGTCCAGCGCCCGGAACACCAGTTTGCCGTCATTGTAGTAGGTGAAACGGACGTCCGGACGGGAGATGGCCAGCCGTGTCAACAACTCCCCGACATGCCCCCCCTCGGTGTCGGCACTCTTCATGAACTTCAGGCGGGCCGGGGTGTTGAAGAAGAGGTTTCGGACCGAGATGACAGTGCCGGCAGCCATGCCGCAGCTCTTCACCTCCTTGATGCGTCCCCCCTCTGCGTAGATCTCGGTCCCTTCCACGTTGTCACCGGTCCTCGTCGATATGGTGAGGCGGGAAACGGAAGCGATGGACGGTAGCGCCTCGCCACGGAAGCCGAGGGTGGAGAGGGCGAAGAGATCCTCGTCGCTGGCGATCTTGCTGGTGGCGTGCCGCTCCAGGGCAAGCAGGGCATCCTCCCGCGACATGCCGCAGCCGTTGTCGGTAATCTTGATGAGCTTCCTGCCGCCGGACTCTATCTCGACGACCACCTCTTTGGAACCGGCATCAATGGCGTTCTCGACAAGTTCCTTGGCGACCGAGGCGGGCCGCTCGACGACCTCGCCGGCGGCGATCTTATTGGTCAGATTCTCGGGAAGTATTCTTATAGTTGTTGCCAAATCAGTCCCTCACAGAAGAGCAGATCAAAGTGCGAGTCAAGATACCTTATGCCCCTGTCTTTTGCAAATCCCAATCCCTCATATCGCTGCCGTTGTTTGCAGGCAGCGCTAAACGATGCTATAAAGGACAGGATGAAAATGCCATCCTACATTGCCGGCTGCCTGCTGACATCACTCGTCTCTTCCCTCGTCCTTTCCGAACCAGCCCTAGCGACCACCTCCCGCGAACGTTACCCGGCGTCGTACCTGGTGCAGTTGAACGGCCGCACCCTGGTGGCAAAAAATCCGGACCTGCGTGTTCCCCCTGCGAGCCTCACCAAAATCATGACGGCACTGATCGTGCTGGAGAGGTGCCACCTGGACGAGGTGGTGACAGTCAGCCGGAGTGCGGCCCGCGAGACCGGACACAGGATCAACCTGCGGCAAGGCCAGCGCTTCAGGGTTCACGACCTGCTGGCTGCGGCCCTGATTTCCTCGGCAAACGATGCCTCCCGCGCGCTGGCCGACCACGTCGCCGGCAACCAAAAGGCATTCGTGGCCAGGATGAACGCCAAGGCAGCCGCACTCCAGCTCCACAACACGCGCTTCACCAATGTCTGCGGCCATGACGATCTGGCTCTTTACACCACAGCCCACGATATCGCCATTCTCGCCGAGCTGGCGCTGCAAAACCCGACCTTCTCTGACCTGGTGTCACGGCCGGCCATGAACATCACCACCACCGACGGCCGCCGGACCTTCCATTTGAAGAATGTGAACCGGCTTATCGGGAGATACCCTGGTGCCACCGGCGTCAAGACAGGAACCACCCCCAACGCCGGCCAGTGCCTGGTGGCACTCGCCCAGCGCGACGACAGGAGGGTGTTACTGGTGCTGATGCGCTCCAGGAACCGCTGGCAAGCAGCTCCCGCCATGCTGGACGCCGCCTTCGCGGTGCGAACCTCTGCTATGCTGCAACGTGCAATGAAAGGAGAAAACGATGAAGCACTACCGGAAGGAACTCTGGTTCGAAATCAAGAAGAGGCGCGGCTTCGTGAATATTACGACCGACTTGGACAAAGCGCTGTCGGAGAGCGGCATCCGCGAAGGCATGCTGCTGTGCAACGCCATGCACATCACCGCAAGCGTGTTCATAAACGACGATGAGTCGGAGCTCCACCAGGATTTCGAGCAGTGGCTGGAAGGCCTTGCCCCGGAGAAGCCTTACTCCCGCTACCGTCACAACACGGGCGAGGACAACGGTGACGCCCACCTGAAGAGGACCATCATGGGCAGGGAAGTGGTGGTGGCCATCACCGCCGGCAAGCTCGACCTCGGCCCATGGGAGCAGATCTTCTACGGCGAGTTCGACGGCATGCGCAAAAAGCGAGTGCTGATCAAGATCATAGGAGAATGACACCGAAAAAAACGGATCCCCCCACTTTGAAAATCCCCCTCCCCTTCAATGCCGAAGCCTTGGCGCGGGTGGGGGCAGGGGCGAGGTGAGGATGGGGTAAAGGAGGTTCGATATGTCCTGGCATGGCTATCTCCGCAGGCTGACAAGATCCGCACCTCTCTTTTTAACCGCCCTTCTCCTCCTGGAGCCTCTCACCAGCTACGCCTCCGAAATCCACCTGGAGCAGATCAAGCTTCCCCCCGGTTTCTCCATCGAACTGTTCGCCAAAGACGTCCCCGATGCCCGCTCAATGACCTTGGGGAGCAAGGGCACCCTCTTCGTGGGTTCCCGCGAAGAAGGGAAGGTCTATGCCGTAGTGAACGGCGGCACCCCGAAGGTCAAGGTGATTACCATAGCCAAGGGGCTTAGACAGCCCAATGGCGTTGCCTTCAAAAACGGCTCCTTGTTTGTGGCTGAGATCAGCCGGGTGATCCGCTTCGACGGCATCGAGGAGCATCTCGACAACCCGCCCAAGCCGGTGCTGGTGAACGGCAGCTTTCCCGACAAGGCGCACCACGGCTGGAAGTTCATCAGATTCGGTCCGGACGGCAAGCTGTACGTCCCGGTGGGCGCCCCCTGCAACGTCTGCGAATCCAGTGATCCCCGCTTCGCGTCCATCATGCGCATGGACCCGGACGGCAAGCATCTGGAGCTCTTCGCCCGCGGCATCCGCAATACCGTCGGTTTCGACTGGGATCCGGTCAGCCACGAGTTGTGGTTCACTGACAACGGCCGCGACTGGATGGGGGATAACCTGCCTCCCGATGAGCTGAACCGGGCGTATAGACCGGGGCTCCATTTCGGGTTTCCTTACTGGCACGGCCGCACGATCCAGGACCCGGAGTTCGGCTCGCGCATGAAAAGGGAGGACTTCGTCCCGCCGGAGGTGGAGCTTGCCCCCCATGCCGCCGCACTAGGCATGCGCTTTTACACCGGCTCGATGTTTCCCGATGAGTATCGCGGCGCCATCTTCATCGCCGAGCACGGCTCCTGGAACCGCAGCAAGAAAATCGGCTACCGTATCTCGCTGGTACGCCCCCACGCCGGCCACGATGGCAGCTACCGGGTCTTTGCCCAAGGATGGCTGCAGCACGAAAGCGCCTGGGGGCGTCCGGTGGACGTGCAAGTGATGCCGGATGGGAGCCTGCTGGTTTCTGATGACCGGGCCGATGCCATCTACCGGATCAGCTACCATAGGCAGCCGCACTCCTCGGAAAAACCGGCCGCTCGCTAAGGGGAGCTGCCTCGTTTGAGGCTGCGCCCTCCTCCCCTTCCCCCTCCCCTCTCGCGGGAGGGGACCTTCCCGGCCTAATTATAAAACCCCGCTTCCCCGGAGGAAACCGCCATGACCCGCCCCTTCTTTTTCTGGCTCGTCCTCGTTCTGGTTTTCCCGGCCTCATCGCCTGCGGCTTCAGCCTGCCCTAAACTCCAGGAGCCCGCAGTCAAGGCTCGTCTCGTAGAGCTCGAAAAGGCGGTGCGCTTTCACAACGAACTGTATTACCAGCACTCAAAGCCGGTCATCAGCGACGCAGAGTACGATCGTCTTTACGCCGAGTTGGTCTCGCTCGAGGGCTGCTTTCCGAAGCTTGCCTCCTTCAACTCCCCTACCCGCCAGATCGTCGGCGACTCCACCCAAGAGACCTTAACACTGCGCCACGAGCCGCCGATGCTGAGCCTTACTTCCTCGGTAGGACCGGATGCCATCGAAGCTCTCTTCGCGCGAGCCAGTGCCCAAGAGAACCGCATCACGCTGCTGGTTCAGCCCAAGATAGACGGCTTGCCGGTGGAACTCGTGTATCACTCGGGAAAGCTGGTTTCGGCAGCAACCCGGGGGGACGGGCGAATGGGGGCGGAGGTGACCCGGGTTGCCCTCCAGATACCGGGCATTCCCCAAGAGCTCTCCGGCAGCTACCCTGTGCGTGTCGCGGTCCGGGGAGAGATTTATGCCGACCGCGGGCTGATGAGCAAAGCCGCTTCTGCCAAGAAGTACGCCACACCGCGTCACTTTGCGGCCGCCACCTTGAAAGCTGGCGATCCTGCCACGGACGCAATTGCCGCCTTGCGCCTATTCCCCTTCGAGCTCGTTGACGCGGACTCCCTCCCCGGCCTCACCACCGACTCGGCTGCGCTGCGGGCGTTGGAGGGGTGGGGATTCCCGATCCGGCACGAACTGACGCGACCCGTGCAGACATTGAACGAGGTAGAATGCGAATACCGGAGATACCTGGCGGGGCGCGATCGGCTGGAATTTGCCGCAGATGGGATCGTGGCCAAGGTCGACGACCTCGCCCTGCGCCGTTCCCTGGGCAGCGGCGCACGAGCACCGTTCTGGGCGGCCGCCTGGAAATTCCCTTCCGAAACGGCCACTACCACGGTACGTGGCATCCGCTGGCAAACCGGTCGCACCGGCAGACGCACCCCCGTGGCCGAACTGGTTCCGGTGACCGTTGCCGGGGTGCGGGTGACGCACGTTTCGCTGCAAAACGCCCAGACGCTGCAACGACTGGGAGTGGCGGCGGGGGACCGGGTGGTGATCGCGCTGGTGGGGGACATCATTCCGCAGATAGCGGCAGTCGAACACAGTAAAAAGGAGAGTGCGGGTAACCAGCCGGACATGACTGTCCCTGAAGCGGATCCAACAGCTTGCCTGACCGACACACCGGGCTGCCGGGACCAGTTCCTCGCGCGGGCCGCCTATTTCACTTCCAGCAGGGGGCTGGACATCGGAGGCCTCGGCCCGGGACAACTGCGCAGGCTGGTGGAGGCAGGGCTGGTTAAGGACCTCCCTTCGCTGTTCCGGCTGACCAGCGAGGAGATGGCGGTAGTGCCGGGAATGGGGAGGAGGTCGGCAGAGCAGCTGGCCGCGGCACTGCGGCGGGCGAGCCGGCCGGAACCGTGGCGCCTGTTGACAGCGCTGGGCATCCAGGGGATCGGACCGGCCACCGCAAGAAGGCTGGTGGGAAAGTACCCGTCGATTGAGCGGATGCTTTCCTGTCGGCAGGAGGCGGCTGAAAGAAGGGAAGCGCTGCAGAAGGTCTGCTCTTTTTTCGAATCGCGGGAGGGGCGGGCACTGCTGAAAGGTCTTCGCGAGGCGGGACTTCTGTAAGGAAGCGGCGCGGGCACTATTCCAGGCAGCGAACCACCAGCACGGTGATGTCGTCCGGCTGCGGGTCCGGCTGTCCGGTCAGGGCGATCAGGGCGTCGACCATCTCCTGGGCGCTGCTTTTGTTGGCCAACTGGTCGGCAAGGATCGGGTTGGTCAGTTCCAGCTCGGGATTGGCATCGATCAGCCCGTCGCTGTAGAGGACCAGCACATCCCCCTTCTCGATGCCGATAATCCCCTCCTGGTAGATTTCCCCTCCCTGCACGCCAAGAGGCAGTCCGCGCGGAGACAGCCCTTCTACTGAGCCATCGGCGCGCCTGACGAAGACGTAACCGTGACCGCAGTCGACAAACGAGAAGGTACGCTGCTCGGCGTCCAGCTGCCCGTGGAAGAGCGTGACGAAGCTCTCCGAGTTCTCCAGATCCGCGAAGAGCGCCTTCTCGGCGAGGTGCAGAGCCTGGGCCGGGGAGTTGTAGAGGGTCACCGCATGCAGCGCGGCCCTCACCGTGGCCATCAGCATGGCGGCCGCCATCCCCTTACCCATCACGTCCCCCAGGGTCAAATAGAAGACGGTCGGGGAAACCTGCTGCCAGTCGTAAAAGTCACCTCCCACCTGCTTGGCGGGAAGGCAGCGGGCGGCCACGTCGAAACCGGGCATCTGCGGATAGGTACGGGGAAGGAGCTTGGCCTGGATCTCGGCTGCGTAGCGCAGTTCGACCTGGAGCTGGTAGCGGCGGAGCTCGCTTTCGCGCAGCGCGGCCTCGGCTTTCTTGCGCTCGCTGATATCCCTGAAGATGGAGACGTTGCCGGTAGCCACCCCGAACCGGTTGAAGCGTTTCATGGCGTACTGCTCGCCGATGAAGATCTCACCATTCTTCCTGCGGAAATGAAGCTCCAGCAGCTTTCCTTTCACCAACCCTTCTGCATCGAAGACCTCCTTGCCGGTCTGCAGAAAATCCTCCTCTTTGGCGTACAGGATGCTGCTGCTCTTCTCGACGACCTCCTCGGTCTCATAGCCAAAGATCTCCCGCAGGGCCGGCTGGTTGACGTGCAGGATGGTGCGGTTGTCGTCGGTAACCACAATGACATCCCGGATGCTGTTGAAGAGGTTGCGGTAATCCTCGGCCCGTTTCTCGATTTCGACGTACGCCCGCTCCAGCTCCTTTTCGGTCTGCCGCTGCTTGGCTCGCTCGTGGGCCTCGGTGAGTGCCCGCTGGACGGCCGGCCCCAGCCGGGCCAGCTTGGTCTTCAGAACGTAGTCGGTGGCGCCGCTTTTCAGAGACTCGATGGCGGCTTCTTCACCAAGTTTGCCTGAGACGAAAACGAACGGGACATCGGGGAGCTGCTCCCGGACCATCAGGAGAGCTGTCATGCCGTCAAACGCGGGCAGGGCGAAATCGGCGAGGATCAGATCCATTCCGCCTCGCTGAAGGGCCGATTCGAACTCTTCGCGCCGGGAGACCACCTGGACTTCGCACTGCAAGCCGTCGGCGGCCAGCGTCATCTGCACCAGCTCGGCGTCCATCGGATCGTCTTCGAGATGAAGTATCCGCAGGGTATGCGTCATTTTTCGGACCTTTGTAGCCATGCAGAGGGAGGCGGTTCGTTGATGATGGCCCAGAAAGCTCCAAGCTCCTTGACCGCGCTGATGAACTCACTGAAATCGACCGGCTTGACAACGTAGGCGTTGACCCCCAGCCGGTAACTTTCTATCACGTCCCGCTCCTCGCGCGACGAGGTCAGGACAACCACCGGTATGAACTTAAGCCGGTCGTCTCCTTTTATGGTGCTTAAAACCTCGAGGCCGTCCACCTTGGGAAGCTTCAGGTCCAGCAGGATGACCGCAGGATTCGCCTCCTCGGTACCGGCGTATCTTCCACGGCGGTACAGGTAGTCGAGGGCTTCGGCTCCGTCCCGTACTAGGTCGACTCCGTTGGCCAGATGGTGTTCAGCCAGCGCCTCCATGGTCAGTTCGGCGTCGTTGGCGTTGTCCTCGACCAAAAGGATCCTCTTCAATTTGACCATGGTTGCTACCTCTTGCCTGCTGCATCCGGGGAGGCGGCAGCTTTTCTCTCCCTCCTCCCCGCGCGGTTTGCCAGTAGCATTTCTGCAAGCGGCGCCGGTTGCAACGCCAGATGCTGCATTCCCCCGCATGGGCCTGGCCATCTGGCCAGGCGCCCGGAAGCGTGTGCCATCACTATTGCCAGCCATACATTGCTTGGATATTTACCTTTCACATTACCGACTGACTTAGTTTACCACATTCTCTGTATCATCAGCTAACGGCGAAAAACGCAGACACTACTTCGACGGCTATGACATTGTTAAAGGATGCCTATGAGAATCTTCAATGACTGGAACGGTGACAGACGGGGCGGCAGAAGTACCGCCGGAGACCTGGCCTCCCGCGGATCGGCCTCTAGCTACCTGATAGCAGACAGTCGGCTTTTGCAGTGAAAGCAGGTTCAGGCAGACTCGCCTTCTCCCCTGCCTGCGCCGCAACCACCCGGAAATCCGTGTATCGCCCCGGGAACGCCAGCCGGCACAAAAGCGACCTCATCACCGGGATGGATGCAGTGGTCAAGGCTGTAGATCTGGTGATTGACGAACACACAGTCCACCTTCTCCAGCGGGAGGTCAAGCTCGCTGGCCAAAACCCTGGCGGCGCACCCCTCTGCAGGGATAGCCACCTCTGTCTCAGACGGAAGGCCATGTGCCTCCCTGAACGTGTGGAGTGTACCGAACATCCGTACCGTAGTAGTCGAATCAGCTGACATGAGCAACTCCTCTGACTGGAGTGGTGCTGGTATTTTCCAGAGCGGGAAGGACTCAGATAATGGGGACGATGTCATAGCGAGGAATACCAAAGATATACCTCTCGCCTTACATACTGTCAACACAGGCTCCACGGCTACCTGGCACTAATAAGAACAAATTTCGGGAAAATCTGGTATATCTATTAAGTCTGGAAATGAGTATTAAAAGGAGATGATATGAAAATTGTTACTGTCTCGGCAATGACTATGACACTGGCGGTTTCCATACTGACCATTACCCCACTGCGGGCCGCCGATCAGATAAAGATGCCGCCCGCCTCGGGGCAGAACCTCGGTGCCGTGACCGGCGGTCACTTCGGCAAGGCCCAGCCGGTTATCGAGAAGAAGTGCATCTCGTGCCACAGCGAGAAGGTCATCGAGGAAGCCCTGGCCTCGGGCAAGGATATGCAGGCGATCCAGCATCGGATGGAGAAAAAAGGTGTGAAGTTGAGCGCAAATGATCGCACGGTGCTCGGTGTGTTCTGGAAGGAAAGCCCTTTGAAGAAGAAGTAACTACAGCTCCGCGTTCCACCAGCCGTGATAGCTGAAGGGGACATGATGGGTGAGCCGGACCGTCGCCACAGGCCCATCCTGCAACCGGTCCGCCCTTAAGACCGCCAGGTAACTCAGCCTGCTGCCGCTGTCGTAGACCTCGGTGAGCAGCCAGCCAGGCTCGGTGGCGTCCTGCGGCAGGTAGCGCCGGCCCGGCACCGGGATAAAGACCGGTTCGGTCAGGTAGCAGCCGGCACCGAAGTCGTACCCGTCGATCCCCCCACCCAGCAGGTCGATCCGGCAGAGTTTGGTCCAGAAGAAATCACCTTGCCTGGTCTCCAGCATATAGCCGTAGCGGTAGCTGTGGCAGCGGTGCAGTTCGTTCACCCGCGGCCACTCGTAGTTCCCCAGCGCGACGGTTTCTGTATGGATGGTCCTGGTCGCGGGGTCGATCAGGTAGCGCCGAACGGTCCCCGGGAAGCTGTACTCTCCCTTGCGCCCCTGCATGACCGCTGAGGCCACCGGGTCCGCGCCGACAAAATGGTCGGGATTGTCATAGCCTATGAAGTCGGCAAAGATCTCGCTTCCCCGTTGGTAGGCATTGACGGAGTGCCACATGTAGCAGGCAGGGGCTTCCAGCATCAAAGGCGCCCTGTCCCCCTCCCGCTCCAGCACCATGATCAGATTCCCCTTCTCCGGGTGCCAGCTAAGCGACTCCACCATGCTCTTGCGACCGAAGAACACGGTCCAGAAATCTATCTGCACCGGATGGAAGGAGATGATGAAATGACGGTCGCTTACGAACCAGTCGTGTATGTACACGTTACTCGGCATGGGGATGGAACGGTGCAGCTTCAATGCGCCGCTTGGCTTGAAGACGGTAATGTGGAGCTTGGGGCTGGGACCGTAGAGCACCCCGAAGTGGAGCCATTCACCGGATACGGGGTCTATCTTGGCGTGAGCGGCGTAGATGGTGAATCCCTCGCCAAGCCCCAAGGTGGAGACGCCTACGGTGTCGAGAGTGACCGGGTTGAGCTGATAGGGAAGCGAACATTCGTCAAAGGCGTAGAGCTGACCGCGCCAGGGAAAGACGGTGATGCCGGCCTGCCCCTGGAAGCGAGACCGCATGAAGTTGGCCCACAGCCCTCCGGGAGCCTGCGTGCTCCAACTCGGGTAAATGAAGTGCCCGGCTGCCTCTTCCTCCACGAACTTCCTGGTGCGTACGAACCGGTTCCGGTAATGGACCCCGGAGCCGTGGAAGGTAAAGGACTGGACCATGCCGTCGCCGTCCAGCAGGTTGCGCTTCCGGACACCCCCACGGTCGAAGAGCCCGGGACCGTTTCGGTACAGGGTCCCGCGCAGCTCGGCAGGAAGCGCTCCATCTACTCGCGCCTGATAGCTGTGCTCCGTGGAAAGGGTGGTGGCCAGGCCCAGGTAAGGGTGCGCAGCATCCCCGAAATCCGGGAAGACGTCTTTTCTCAGCGGCGGGCTGACAGCGCATCCCGCCAGGGCCAGGGAGCCTGCAGCCTGCGCACCGCATGCCAGTAATTGACGACGGGAAAGCATGGGAGGTCTTCCTCTAACGGGACGAAAGTGATAGTAACGGGACAGACAGATTCAGTCTAACAACTATCGCGAAACAGACAAACGCCGCTTCGGCCGGCCTGGTGAAGCACGCGGCCGAGGAGACCGGGCACGGAAGCGGCTGATGCCAGGAAGGCGGGCTGATCAGCTATGGTATACTTACCCATCGTCAATTAGACCCCACCCATACGGAAAAACCATGATGGCCGCTAGCGGGCAAGACGAAAACCGGAGAGTGCAGATCAAGCGCCTGCGCAGCTACGCCATCTGGCTCGGTGCTTTCTGGACCATGCTGGTAGCCACCTCGCTGATCGTCGACTACCGCCAGCAAAAGGAGGAGGCCAATTCCATCACACTGGCCGAGGCCCGGGCAGCACTGGAAAAGGACCTTCTCTACCGCAGCTGGGCTGAAAGCTACGGCGGGGTCTACGCCCCCGTCACCGACAGGAACCAGCCCAACCCCTATCTCGACAACCGCCCCGAACGCGACATCACCACCCCCTCCGGCAGGCCGCTCACGCTCATCAGCCCGTCCACCATGATACGCCAGGTCTTTGAAATGGCTCGCAAGCGCCCCGAACTGAGCCAAGGGCATATCACCAGCATGACCCCGCTGCGGCCGGAAAATGCCCCTGACCAGTGGGAAGCCACGGCACTGCAGCAATTCCAGCGAGGGGTGCGCGAGGTAAGCGAGATCCAGATCATCAACGGCCAACCCCACATGAGGCTCATGCGCCCGCTGATGGCACACGATCCCTGCATCCGCTGCCATCATGCCGACCACCGCACCGGTCAATACGCCGTGAGGGGGGGCATCAGCGTCTCGGTCCCCATCGCACAGGTTCAGGCGGCCATGAGATTGACCATGCTGGAGGTTGCCGTTGGGCACGCCCTCTTTTGGATTCTGGGGCTGGCAGGGATCGGGCTGGGCGCGAGAAACCTGATCCGGAAGGCTGCCGTTTTGGAGGAGAGCGAACTCCGCTTCCGGAGCACCTTCGAGCAGGCCCCCATCGGCATCGCTCACATGTCGCCGGACGGACGGCTCATCTTGGTCAACCGGCGTTTCTGTGACATCGTCGGCTGCCCTCCCAGCAAGATGCTCCAGAGAACCATCCAGGAAATCACCCACCCCGACGACCTCGATGCCTTTCAGCAGCATGTCGAACTGCTGCTCGAGGGGAAGATCAGTGTTTATACCGCAGAGCAGCGCTACCGCCGTCCCGACGGCACCGCCGTCTGGACCATCCTCACCCTCTCACTCGTGCATGGCGCCAGGGGAGTTCCCGGCTACCTCATCGGCGTGGTGGAGGATATTACCGAGCGGCAAAAACTGGAAGAGGAGCTGCACCAGTCCCAGAAGATGGAGTCAATCGGGGCGCTGGCCGGCGGGGTAGCCCATGACTTCAACAACATCCTCACCGTCATCATCGGCAACGCCGCTCTCATGCAGATGAACATGCCCCGGGAAAGCCCGCTGATGCCCTACCTCCAGCAGATGCTCGACGCGGCCGAACGCGCAGCGGGGCTTACCCGCGGCCTGCTCGCCTTCAGCAGGAAGCACGCGATCACCCTGGTCCCCGTCGACCTCAACACTGTGGTGCAGGACATCAAGAAGCTACTGTTGATGGTTATCGGCGAGGAGCACGAGCTGATCATAACTCCTTCTCCTCAGAGGCTGACGGTGCTCGCCGACGTCGGGCAGCTCGAACAGGTCCTGATGAATCTCGCCGTAAATGCGCACGACGCGGTGCCGAAAGGGGGGAGGATCATGATAAGCACAGGATCCGAGGCCATCGACACCGATACCGCGGCAGCTGCCGGTGTCAGCCCTGGCAACTACGCAACCATTGTCTTCTCCGACAACGGAAGCGGGATCCCTCCCGAAAACCTGGAGCGTATCTTCGAGCCCTTCTTCACCACCAAAGAGCACGGTAAAGGGACCGGTCTGGGCCTTTCTATCGTGTACGGCATAGTGAGACAGCATAACGGCCACATCAAGGTCAACAGCGAGTTGGGATCCGGCACAACCTTCAGGATCTACTTGCCGCAGACGAGAGAGACTGAGGCCGGGGAAGAGGAAGCTCCCCAGCTCTTTCCGCGCGGAACTGAGACCATACTGGTCGCGGAAGACGATGACAACGTGCGCAAGATCGTGGTGGATGTACTCGAGGCCTACGGCTACCGTACCATCGTGGCTGTTTCGGGAGACGATGCAGTGGCCAAATTCCGGCAGCACAAGGACGAGATTTCCTTGGCCTTTCTGGACGCCATCATGCCGCGGAAGAACGGCTGGCAGGTATTTGAGGAGATCCAGGGGATTAAGCCAGACGTAAAGGTTCTCTTCACCAGCGGTTACACTGACGAGATCATCAGAAAAGAGAACATCATGGCAGACAAGGCGCAGATCCTAACCAAGCCCGTCCCGCCTTCCCTCCTCCTGACCAAGATCAGGGAACTCCTCGATTCTTGAGCTGGTTGGGTGCTGCCACACCTTTGGCGGTCTCCGCCCTTTTGGGGGCCGTGGGAGAATGCCCTTCCAGAAAATCCAGGGTAACATCAGCCGGGACACCTCTCCTTTCCTCCATGACCCTTACCAGTTTGGCAAAATCCGTTCTCCCCAGCAGCTTTTCATCCGCCAGCCTTTGCACAACGTCGCCAACGGTAACTACCGACCGGTCGGTGCGATGCGCTTCCACATAGACACTTTTCCCGTTGGTCCCAATCTTGACCGGCTGGTCCACGATCACCACCTGGGTTCCCGTGGACACCGCCCTGAAAAGCGACACGATGTCCTCCGGATACAAGCGGAGGCAACCGTGGCTGGACCTTCTCCCGATTCCCCAAGGCCGGTCAGTACCGTGTATGAGAATATCGTGGGAGGAAAGGCGCAAGGCATGGCTCCCCATGGGATTGTCGGGTCCGGCTTGCATCACCTTCGGGAGGGACGGCTCCTTTCTGCGGATCGAGGTCGGCACATGCCAGGCAGGCTTGACGATTTTCTGGACGATACGATACCTGCCGAGCGGAGTATCGGTACCCTGATCTCCGATGCCCAGAGGAAAGGTGAGGACTTTGCCCCCGGGTTGTTTGGAGAAATAGTAAAGCCGGAACTCGGGGAGGTTGATGACCACTGAGGGACGCAAGGGCACTGCAGGGAGGAGCCAGGCAGTTGGAATGTTAACCAGTGTGCCGGCATTGGTTACAAACGGGTCAACTCCCGGATTCGCCGCTGTTATCTCGTTGAAGCCGAGGTCGAACTTACGTGCTATCTCAATCAAGGACTCGTTTTTTTTAACCTGATAACGCTGCAGTTGGCCGAGACCCCCCGCATCACCTGGGATAAGCGCGGCAGGCAGCGGTCGAGAGGCGAGAAGCAAGGCTGCTAACCCGCTGCCGAAGACACACTGCCTGCCAAGATACCAAAGCCATTCCTTCACGGCGTTTGAAGCTACTTCTTCTGACCCAGTTCAAATACCTTGGCCGCTTTCCTCGAGGCGACGTCTGCAGAAGAAGCGGCAGTTTCGGCGTTCTTTGCCGCGGCCTCCGCCCTCTGTGCGGCCTCGTTTGCCCTTCGTTCAGCATCGGAAATCATGGCCCGGTCGGCAGGGTTCAGCTCGACGTTTTTAGGGTTGGCGACCTGGTTTTCCAGGGCGCTCATTCGCGATTCGAGGGCAGTCACCTTCTGCTCCAGTGTGGCTTCTTTTGATTCAAGAACCTGCGTTCTGCAGGAAATGGGATCGATCTGTTTATTCACGTACTCCTTGGTAGCACAGCCCGAGCCAACCAGCAGTAGTGATAACGCAATTAAACCGTACCTTTTCATAGAGCGCCTCCCGCGGTAGTGTCTGAGGTTCATTTTTGTAACAATGATGCCGGGACAGGTGAGAAAGAAATCAGGCTGAGATGGGGAAAGGTGTGGCAAGGCCTTTGGAGGCACTGGCATAGCCTAAACCCCAGCTACTAAGCTTACCCTATCTCATCTTCTTGGAAAGTCTTTTTCCATGCAAAGGTATCGCTTGACGCTGACAGAGGACTCCGTCTTCTTTACGAGTTGTCACACAATCAGTCATGGAGGTGCCCGATGGAATTCAAACTGACCAGTCCTGCGTTCAGCTATGGTTCTCAGATTCCTTCCAAATAAACCTGTGACGGTGACAATTGCAGTCCGCACCTTGTCATTCACGGAATACCAGCAAACACCAAATCGCTTGCATTGCTGGTTGAAGATCCCGACGCACCTGCTGGGCTTTGGATTCATTGGGTGATGTGGAACATCGCGCCGGAGGTAAAGGATATAAAGGAGGTGACTCTTTCCAGACGAGCTAGCGTACGGCAGTAGAAGACGCTAGCTCTTGTCGTTTCGAAGCATGCGAACGCAAAAAAGCCCCATCCGGAGTGGATGGGGCTTTTTCAATAAATTCCCTGCGGCGACCTACTCTCCCACACAGTTTCCCGTGCAGTACCATCGGCCCTGAGAGGCTTAACTTCCGTGTTCGG
>DATFAB010000011.1:0-44156 GCA_035255025.1 Geomonas sp. | reverse complement strand
CCGAACACGGAAGTTAAGCCTCTCAGGGCCGATGGTACTGCACGGGAAACTGTGTGGGAGAGTAGGTCGCCGCAGGGAATTTATTGAAAAAGCCCCATCCACTCCGGATGGGGCTTTTTTGCGTTCGCATGCTTCGAAACGGCAAAGTAATTCCAGCGATATCCCAGTAAAATTCTTTGCCGCTCATGCTGAGCTTGTCCATGCACGTCTTGTCCAACTGATTCAACCCGGTCCTTCGACAGTCTCAGGATGAACGGGGTAAGCGCTGGACAAACTGCTCCCTGCAATTTCCGATTACCACAAAAAACGGCCCCGCTGCCAAAGTGCAGACGGGGCCATCTAGTTTTTTTCTCTCTTGCACGATACTGGCTGCTGCGACTACTGAAGGGGTTTCACTTCTGCTGCTTCCTCCGCTCGAAGGCCACGCTGTAAACGTCCTTGTACTCCTTGGCGAAGTGAACTTCGATCCCTTCCTTCAGATAGTCAGGGAGCTCGGCAAAATCCTTGCGGTTTGCCTCCGGGAAGATGAGGACTTTGAGTCCCGCCCGCCGTGCGGCAATGGTCTTTTCCTTGACGCCGCCGATCGGAAGGACGCGCCCGGTTAGGGTCAACTCTCCGGTCATCCCCAGCTTCGCCCGGACGGGCTTTCCGGTCATCATGGAAATGAGCGCCGTTGCCATGGTTACCCCTGCTGATGGACCGTCTTTCGGCGTGGCGCCGGCTGGGACGTGCAGGTGGACGAAGTGGTTATCGAAGAAGTCCTCCGGCACGGCGTAATCCTTGAGGTGGGCCATCACGTAACTGTAGGCGATCTCGGAGCTCTCGATCATCACGTTGCCAAGTTGCCCGGTCTGCTTGAATCCCTTCCCCTTACTGGGCATGGCGGCCGCCTCGATGGGCAGGGTCGCTCCGCCCATACTGGTCCAGGCGAGACCGGTGACCACGCCGGCGGTGGGTTCGAAGACTTCCTCGGTGGTGAAGATCGGCTGTCCGAGGAAGGCGATCAGGTCGTCACGTCCGATCACGATCGCCTCTGTGCGGCCTGCCGCAAAATCGCGGGCGGCTTTGCGCATCAGCTTTTTGATCCAGTTCTCCAGCCCTCGGACACCCGACTCGCGTGCCCAACCGTCTATCAGGGCTACCAAGGCCGCTTTCCGGATGGTTACCTGCCCCGGCTTCAGGCCGGCGTTTTTCAGCGCCTTGGGAATTAGGTACTTCCGGGCTATTTCCATCTTCTCTTCGAGGACGTACCCCGAGAGCCTGATGATCTCCATGCGGTCAAGTAGCGGCGCCGGTATGGTGTCCAGCTGGTTGGCCGTCGCGATGAAGAGGACGTTGGAAAGATCGAAAGGAACGTCGAGATAGTGGTCTCGGAAGGATCCGTTCTGCTCGGGGTCGAGCACTTCCAATAGCGCAGAAGCTGGGTCCCCCTGGAAGGAGGCGCCGATCTTGTCGATTTCGTCCAGCATCAGCACGGGATTCGAGGTTCCCGCGCTCTTCATGGCCTGGATGAATTTGCCCGGCATGGCGCCGATGTAGGTGCGGCGGTGTCCCTTGATTTCGGCCTCGTCGCGCATGCCGCCCAGCGAGAAACGGTAGAAAGTGCGGCCGAGGGCGTCCGCGATGCTCTTCCCCACCGAGGTTTTACCGACGCCGGGAGGTCCCACCAGGCAGACGATGGAGCCGGAAATATCCCCTTTCATCTTGCCGACCGCGATGAATTCGACGATGCGGTCCTTGACGTCGGATAGCCCGTGGTGATCACGGTCGAGGATTTTGCGCGCCTTCTCCAGGTTGTAGGAGTCCTTGCTGAATTTTCCCCAAGGGAGGATAGTCAGCCAGTCCAGATAGTTCCTGGTTACGTGATACTCGGGTGAGGACGGCTCCAGCAGCCTGAGTTTCTCTATCTCGTCAGCTACCGTCCGCTGCGCCTCGGCGTTGAGTTTCAATCCTTTGAGCCGTTCCTCGAATTTCTCGATCTCGGCCGTCTTTCCTTCCTTTTCCAGCCCCAACTCTTTCTTGATGGCCTTCAACTGTTCGCGCAGGAAAAATTCGCGCTGCTGCTGGCTGATCTTTTCCTCGATCTGCTTGGTGATCTTGGTCTGCAGACGCGAGACTTCCAGCTCTTTCTTGAGCAGGACGAGCACCATGTCGATCCTCTTGCGCACATCGATGCACTCAAGGACCTGCTGCAGGTCATACCCGTCGGCAGAGGTCAGATTGGCGGCGAAATCGGCCAGCCGGCCAGGGTCGTCCAGGCTGGATCGGCCGAGAAACAGCTTGATTTCCTCTGAGTACAGCGGGTTTATCTGCACCAACTCCTTCAAGGCGGAGACGACCGCCATGGAATAGGCCTTCAGCTCGTTGTTGACGGAAAGCTCAGTCTGGTACTGGTAGTTAGCCCTTCCATACAGGACGCCGCCGGTCTGGGTAACTTCCTCGAGGCTGAACCGTTCCAGCGTGTTGATGAGAAACTGTGCGCTGTTGTCATCCAGGTGGATGACCTTGACGATCTTGCCGGCGACCCCTACGGTGCACAGGTTGTCGGGGCCATCGGGATGATCTGGATGTTTTGCCAGCACCAGGCCAAGCGTATGGGTCTGGCTCTCCATGGCCCGCTTAACGGTCTCCACCTCGTGAGGGTCGTTGAGTACCATGGGGACCAGGAGGTTCGGGAAGGCAGGACGCGGACGCAGCGGTATGATCGGCAGCGAGGCTGGCAACACCTCGGCAGCCAACACCAGCCCGCCACCATCCGGCTGTTTTTCAATCTCGGCTTCGAGTACTTTGGTTTCCTTTTCGCTCATATGGGTAGCTCCTGGCGGGGTTTTTAATAAGCTAAGCATCATGGCCTATGCTGTCAAGACGCCGCCAGGGTGGCCGTTTGATCTTATCGACTTACTTGTCAGAATTCCCGACGGGATTGCAGGCAGGCGAGGTAAACGCTGGCGGAGGAAAAAAGAAAGGCCGGACAGAGCCTAGGTAAAGTCACTGTCCAGCCTGACAGGTTGGAGCGAAGAAGAGAATACGCGGTGAAAGAAAGGAGCGTAACGGTTAGAGTGCGGATTCCTCGTTGAGGTTTTCGACAAGCTCACGGAAAACGGCCTCGCGGACAGCGTACTCTTTGCGATAGCCAAAGAGCCTGCGGCTGCAGTTCAGCATGCCGACGGCTGCCGCCGACATCCCTGCCGCGATGATGGGGGTGGTGTCGCCGCTGATCGCCATCACCAAACTGGCGATGAACAGCACCAGGCTCGACAGAAAAAGCGGCGTTTCAACATGTCGAAACGGGGACTGGAGCATCTTGTTGAGAGATGCGTAGGCTGCGGCGTGGCTTTGGATCCGGTGCAGGTACTTCTCAAGCTCCGCGCCATTGAAGCGGGATACGGCGCGCAGGTACAATCTGCGGCAGGCTTCCCTACTGCTGGTTGCCATGCGATCGCCATAGTAGTGTTCAATTTCGATGTCGATTGTGTAAGTGTCCATATGCGCCCTCTGATCGGCTTGCTAAGCCGTTGGAATACAACAAATCACCAAAACCCTGTTGGCTGCAGAATGCATACCCAGCTCCTTAAAATATACCCATGTCGCTCAAACCCCATGTTGTCGAGGAGTTAGGCGACTGGGGCGGTCCCCGTAACAGGATTGCTGCCCCGCTATTTCCCAAGCCTATCGTGATATAACGGAAGGTGGCTGAAAAAGAGGCGTTCGAGACCTATGACCAAGCTTGCCTTACCTGACTGGAAATAGTCTTGACCAAAATCAATTTATGGCATCGAGCCGGATCGCGAAAGTGAGATCGAGCCCGGCGAGAGGGTGGTTGCCATCAAGAACCACCGCGTTTTCACTGACCTGGGCAACCAGCATGACCCGGCTGGTGCTGCCCTTAAACTCGATGGTCAGCTTTTGTCCTGTCCGTATTTCTTTGCCTGCCGGAAAGGCAGTCCTTTTCAGGCTGATGATATTTTCGTGGGAGCGCGGACCATAGGCCTGCGCTGACGGAATCACCACGTTGCGGACCTCGCCAACCTTCATGCTGGAAACTAGCTGTTCGAGCGCGGGAAAGACCTCGCCGGCTCCGATGGTGAAAACGAGGGGCTGGTCGTCCGGAGTGCTGTCGAAAATCCGGCCGTTGTCGAGGGTGCCGATATAGTGCACCGATACCACGCTGCCAGGTTGTATCTCTGTCATCTGCAATCTCCTTCTGCCTTACGACGTGAAAAGGACAAGCAGAGGCTAGCAACAACTCTGCCACCGACAAAGTGTAAGTTTTTACGGGAATTGCGGCAGGCAGCGCCACCACGCATGCCCAATAGCCGGGCAGGTGCATGAAATTTGGACGGTATCCGGACGGTTGTCGCTGGCGCTTGCGGAAATCATGTGCTACTTTCGGCGGGAAGAAAAATCACCTGCAGGGATGGTATGGGATGACGACGGAATCGCACGTACAGATGGAAGCGAGTTGGAAACATCACCTGCTGGAGGAGTTCCAGAAACCGTACATGCAGCAGTTGAAGGAGTTCTTGCGGCAGGAAATCTCCAGGCGCAAAACGATCTATCCCAAGGGAAGCCAGTACTTCAACGCCTTCAACTCGACCCCGCTGGACCAGGTGAAGGTGGTGATCCTGGGGCAAGATCCCTATCACGGTCCGGACCAGGCTCACGGGCTCTGCTTCTCGGTTCCGCATGGGGTGGATATCCCGCCTTCCCTGGTGAACATCTTCAAGGAGATCCAGTCCGACCTTGGCCACCCAGCGGACTGTTTCACGCACGGCAACTTGAAGTCCTGGGCCGACCAGGGTGTGCTGCTCCTGAACAGCGTGCTGACGGTCGAGGCGGGGCGTGCCGCTTCCCACCAGGGGAAGGGGTGGGAGGCCTTCACCGACCGGGCAATCTCGCTGTTGAACGAACAGCGGGAGCACGTGGTGTTTATGCTGTGGGGGGCCTACGCGCAGAAAAAGGGGGCGGTGATCGACGGCAGGAAACACCTGGTCTTGCAAGCTCCCCATCCGTCACCGCTCTCGGCGCACCGCGGTTTCCTGGGATGCCGCCATTTCTCGAAGGCGAACAACTACCTGGTGAAGCATGGTATTGAGCCTGTGGATTGGCGCCTTTAGGGCGTTCACCCCATCCTCACCCTGTCCCTCCCCTTGAAGGGGAGGGGACGCCAAGCCTGCCTTCCCTGGAAAAGGCGGACAGTTGATAAAATTTCCGGGGGGGCGGTGGCCGCCGGTGCACCTTTTTCGGTTGCAGCGGTCGTTTCTCGGCAAAAGGACCTGCACGGGGAGCATTTAGCCCCAGGTTTGATGGTTCCGCTGCTACCGGCAGACAACAATTGACTTAACGTGAGGTTATTGCCTAAATTACTACGATGTCCACTCTACCTTCTGAAGATGTTACTTCCGGCAAAGCAACCTTCTGGCTGATGCTGACCACCCTGTTCTGGGGCGGGAGCTTCGTGTTCAACAAGCTCGGCTTCCGGGATATCCCGCCGGTCACCTTTCTCTTTCTCAGGTTCTTGCTGGCAACGCTGATCATGGCCGTCATCTGCCTGCCCCGTTTCAAGCGGCTGGACTGGCAGACGCTCCGCAACGGCTTTTTCGTCGGCTGTACGCTTGCCGCCACCAACCTTTCCTTCGTGCTCGGCGTGAGTGGCACCTCTGCCTCGCGCGCCGGCTTTCTCAACAACCTCTTCGTGCTGCTGATACCGCTGCTCTGCCTCCTCTTCTGGCGAGAGCGCCTGGACCGCTGGACCCTGGCCGGCTTGCTACTGGCCATGGCCGGGCTTTGGCAACTGGCGAGCGGCGGCCTGGAAGGGTTCAGCCGTGGCGACGTCCTTTCCACCCTCTGCGCCCTCTTCATAGCCTTCCAGGTCATTGCGGTGTCGAAGGTCCTGCAGGGGGACGAGGACATCTACCTGGTGAGCCTGGTCCAGTTTGCGACGGTGGCGCTATTGGGAGGGATCCTGTTTATGGTGCTTCCATCCCCCCCTCTCTCGTTTGGTGCCGTTTCCGGCGGCTCGCTGGTCTACTGCGCGATCTTCCCGACCGTGATCAGCTTCACCTTGCAGAACAACTTCCAGCGCTACACCACCCCCACCAAGGCCGGGCTCATCTATACCCTCGATCCGGTCTGGAGCATGTTGGGCGGTATGACGATTCTCGGTGAGCGTCTCTCAGGCAGCGAGTGGCTTGGCTGCGGACTCATCTTCAGCGCGGTGGTGCTGCCACTGGCAATCAAGCGCTGGCAGGAACGGAAAGTCGGGGTTGGCCGTGAGGGGCGCGAGGTCATCGCCGAGGATGCCGGCGTCATCTGAACACGCTCTGCGCCTGCAAAGGTTACATCCACCAGGAAAAGCCCCTCCCGTTCAGCGGGTGGGGCTTTTTTGTTCCTGTTCCTTGATCAATAACTGAACCTGCAGATCTGTCCCCTGAGGCTTTCGGAAAGCTGGTAAAGCCTTTCGGCGGTTGACATCGTTTCCCGGTTGGCCTTGGCTGCCCCCTGCATGATTCCGGTTATCTGGTGCACATTGTCGCTTATCTCCCGGCTGGTGGCGCTCTGTTCTTCGGCCGCGGTGGCGATCTGCCCGATTTCCTGGGTCACCTTGTGTATCTGTTCGATGATTTCCGCCAAGCTGCGGCCCGACTTCATGGCATCCTCCACCCCTTTCGCCGCTTCCAGCGCACTTTCCTGCATTATCTGCACAGCCATGGCGGTTTCTCCCTGAATCGAGCGGATAGTCTGTTCGATCTCCCTGGTTGCATTGGTAGTTCGCTGGGCAAGATTGCGCACTTCGTCTGCGACCACGGCAAAACCTCGCCCCTGCTCGCCGGCTCTTGCGGCCTCGATGGCCGCGTTCAAGGCAAGGAGATTGGTCTGATCGGCGATATCCTGGATGGTGCTGATGATATCGCCGATCTGGTCGGACTTGGCGCCCAGCGTGCCAATGCTCTCCGAACTGAGCCCCACCTTTTCGTTGATGAGTTTGATCCTGTTGATGGTCTCCTCGACATCAGTTGCCCCGATGCCGGCCATGTCGCAGGCACGCTCGGCGCTTTCTACGGCAGTCAGGCAGTTGCGGGAGATATCGGCCGAGGTGGCCGCCATTTCCTCGCCTGCGGTCGATACGGATTCCGTTTGAGCCGCTACTTGGTCGGTCGTTTCCGCCAGTTTCCCGGTGCTGTCGTGCATATCCGCGCTGGCGCTCGCCACCGAATTGGTCCCTTCGGCAACACTGACCACGATGGCATGCACGCTTTCCACGAAGGTATTGAAGTACTTGCTGGCGATCCCTATCTCGTCCGGGGTTAGCTCGAGGCGGCGGGTCAGGTTGCCGTCGCCTTCGGCGACATCCTGGAGCGTTTTGACGAGGTTGCGCAGAGGTTTGAAGGTATTTTGGAGCACCAGGTACGCTGTCAGAGAAAGAATGGCGGCCAGCGCCAGCGAGACCAGGACGGTCAGGTAGCGCAGCCGGTCGAACACCGAGAGGTACTCGGATTTCTTCTCGCCCACGAAAAGCGCGCCTACCACCTCTCCGCTGGCGTTTTTGAGGGGCAGGTAGGCGGCAAAATGCGGCGTGCCAAGAACGGTGGTTTCGCCAAGGTAAGGAAGACCGCGCGCCAGCACCGTTTCGCGGGCGGGTCCCTGCAGCCTGGTGCCGATCGCGCGGCTGCCGTCGTCTTTATGGAGGGTAGTGGCGATGCGGACATCGTCACGGAAGATGGTCGCTTCGCCGCCGAAAAGGGTCTTTATCTTGTCGGGCAGATCGTTTTTGTCTTCCAGTGCAACGCCGTTGGCGCGAAGAGAGCCGTTGACGATGGCCATCCCGCGGCCATCCGTGTCCAGCAGTTGTTGGAATGCCTTTACCCTGGATGACAGGGAATTGCCAACCTGGCGGGTGATCTCTTTCCTGGTGACCGAGAGAGATATCGCAGAGGTGGTAATGGTTGCGGCAAGAACGATGACGGCGTTGGCGAGGAAGACTTTTTTGCTGATGTTCATCTACTAAATCCCTTTCACTCAGGAGGTTATTGGCAGCGCAGTGTTGACGGCGATCTTTTCTCGATGGAACGTGGAGTACTGGTTGCCTATCGGGAGGAAGGGACTGATCCTTTAGAGGAAAGCATGAGAACCTCGTCCAAGAGGTCATCTTTTTGTGACAGTTGTCGCGGGGTGAGGCCTGCTCAATTTGACGTGCTTTACTTCATGTGGGAAAGTTTACTCAGTGCCGGCTGTACCCGGTAGTGAGCGGCTGCTTCCCGTCACCCAATAGGAGGCTTTTTTGGACCTCGCAAAGATTCGCCAAGACTTCCCGATGCTGCAGGAAAAGAAGGGGCGCCGCCCCATCACCTACCTTGATAACGCCTGCCAAACCCTGCGTCCCCAATCCGTCCTCGACGCCGTCAACCGCTACTACCTGGAGCTGTCCGCTTGCGGTGGCCGCAGCGTGCACCGCCTCTCCACCGAGGTGGCCAAGGAGTGCGAGGCTGCCCGCGCTGCCGTCGCCCGCTTCCTGAACGCCCACAAAAAAGAAGAGGTCGTTTTCACCCGCAACACCACCGAGGGGCTTAACCTGGTGGCGAACTGCCTGCAATGGCAGGCAGGCGACGTGGTGGTCATCTCCGGCAAGGAGCATAACTCAAATCTCCTCCCCTGGCAGCTGCTGGCCAAAAAGCGGGGGGTGAAGATCAGGGTGGTCCCCTGCTGCGCTGACAACACCTTCGACCTGGCGGCCTTCGAAAAACTTTTGGACGGGAAGGTCAAGCTGGTAAGCGTCGGCCACTCGGCAAACCTGGACGGAGTCAGCATCCCCGCCGCCGAGGTCATCAGGCTGGCGCACAGAAACGGATCGCTGGTGATGCTGGATGCCGCCCAAAGCGCGCCGCATCAAAGGCTCGACGTGAAGAAGCTGGAGGTGGACTTCCTCGCCTTCTCCGGCCATAAGATCCTGGGGCCGTCGGGTACCGGCGTGCTGTTCGGCAAGTACAACCTGCTGGAAGGGCTCTCCCCCTTCATCGCCGGCGGCGGGACCGTCAGTTCATCCACCTACGACGGCTGCGATTTTCTCCCTCCACCCGAGAAGTTCGAAGGGGGCCTCCCCGATTATGCCGGCATCATGGGGCTGGGGGCGGCGGTAGCCTACCTCGAAAAAATCGGCTTCGATTTTATCCAGAAGCAGGACCTGCTCCTCAATAGCTTCATCAGCGAGGGGATCAGGGAGATGCCCAGGTTCCGCCTCATCGGCCCGGCCGAAGCCGCCCAACGGGGGGGCATAGTCTCCCTCGCCGTGCAGGGGATAGACCCCCACCGCATCGCCCTGATGCTCGACCAGATGGCCGACATCATGGTCCGCTCCGGCCAACACTGCGTCCACTCCTGGTTCAACGCCCACGACATCCCCGGCTCCCTGCGCGCCTCCGTTTATTTCTACAACACCCTCGAGGAGGCGGACCTTTTCGTGCGCAGCCTCCACAAGATCGACAAGGTGCTCTAGCATGTTCTGCATCGTCTCCTTCCTGATACTGGCCGTGGTGGGAATCTTCAACGCGAGCTGCCGCGAGCTCGCCAGAGAGGCCTGGAGCTGCGTGTTCAGGCGGGTGACCTTGAGACCGTGCACCACCGGGTTCGACGAGAGGATGAAGAGCAGGATCCTGGGGAGCGTGATCAACCGCAGCGAAACGGCCGCGAGATTTCTCAGCAGGAACTTCGAACTCCTTTCCTGGACCATGTTCGTGCTGATGGCAGCCAGCACGCTCTTCGCCGCACGGGGGATCTACCTTTTCTACGTCACCGGCAGCTGCAGCGGTTCCAGCGAGGCGAGCTTTTGCCTGTTCGATCCCAAAGGAGAGAACTCAAAGGTGTCCTCAGCCATCGCCGGCTGTCCAGTCAAGCCTGTTACGGTTAAGGACCTGACCCTCAAGGGTGTGAACCTGGCAGCCTTCCCGACTGTCAAAGCGGCCGGCAAAAAACGCGTGGTACTGATCGGATGCTACGGATGCCAATACAGCAGGAAGATCTATTGGGATGTGAAGCAGCTTGCCAGGGATAACGACGCCAGCCTCACCTTCCTTGACTATCCGGTAAAGGTGAAGACCAATCTGATGACCCGCCTGGCCTTGTGCACCTACCAGCATGATCCTGAGAAGTACTGGCAGCTGAACGACCGGTTGTTCAAAGCCGCGGTAACGGACCTTGACGATCCGGCTTTCGCAGGGAGGCTCATCGCCGAGCTGGGTCTGGACCCGGCAGAGACAAACCGCTGCCTGAACGATCCCGCTACCGAAGGGGCGGTCAGCCGCCAGATGGATGAGGTTAACAAGACCAATTTCTTCGGTACCCCCACCGTTTTCATCGACGACAAGCCCTTCGTCGGTCCCAAACCGCACCGTGTCTACGCCATATCCATGAACGGAGTGCTGTACTGGTTGCACTAAGGTCCCCCCCGCCGGTCGCTTTTCCCAAACTCTTTCCGCTTGAACTTCCTTCCCCGCTGATTTAGGCTGTCCTTTTGCTAAAAACAGGGCGAGGAAGGGACGAAGTGTCGGAAATCTTTTTTGAAAATGTAACGGCGGTCATCAACGACAAGACAAGGCTGGAAAACGTCTCCTTTCGCATGGCGGCCGGAGAGCAGTGGGCGGTAGTCGGGGCCAACGGTTCGGGGAAATCATCCTTTGGCAGGCTGTTGTGCAACGGGTTGAGCATCATTTCGGGCAGCTTCCAGACGAGCGGGCGGACCGGCTACGTATCCTTCGAGAAGGTCAGCGAGGTTTTGGAGATAGAAAGGTACAACGACGACTCCGATTTCCTCGATTGCATAGACGAAGGAACCCTGGCCGGTGACTTCATCCTGGGGAACGATCCCGAAAAGGAGCCCCAACTCCGGGAGTTGGCCGAGAGGCTTTCCTTCACCGGGATCCTCGACCGCGGCATCAAGTTCCTGTCCACCGGCGAGATGCGCAAGATCGTGATCTGCAGGGCGCTGATGCAGGAACCGGAGCTCCTGGTACTGGACGAACCGTTCGACGGACTGGACCAGGCATCCTGCGCGGCGCTGCGGAGCATGATCACCGGCTGCATCGAGAAGGGGATCCGCGTCGTCCTGCTTTTGAACAGATTCAGCGAGATCGTCCCGGAAATCTCCCACGTCGCCTATATCAAGAACTGCAGGATCATCATGGCGGGGGCGAAGAACGACCTTTTGCAATCGGAAGCGCTGCGCAGACTGCACGCCTTCCACTACACATTGCCGGCCGCTTTCCCCGAGGTGGATTGTTTCACCTCCACGGGGCCGCTTCCTGCCGGAGTGCCGCTGGTGGTGATGAACGGGGTGACGGTTCGCTATGGCGAAAAGATCATCCTGAACGGGCTGAACTGGACGGTGAGGCCGGGCGAGCACTGGAAGATCTCGGGGCCAAACGGCGCCGGCAAGTCGACCCTGTTGAGCCTGATCAGCGGCGATCATCCGCAGGCCTACGCGAACGACATCACCCTGTTCGGCATCAGGAAAGGATCCGGCGAGAGCGTCTGGGATATCAAGAAACGGATAGGGCTGGTCTCCACCTCTTTGCAGCAGGAGTACCGGGTGAGCGTTACCGCCAAGGGGGCCGTGCTCTCCGGTTTGTTCGACTCGATCGGCGTGTACACGGACACCTCCAAAAAGCAGCACGACATCGCGAAGGAATGGCTGGCGATCCTGCACCTGGAAAAGCTGGCCGATGCGCCTTTCAAGTCTCTTTCCTACGGCGAACAGCGGCTCGTCCTGCTGGCGCGCGCGATGGTCAAGCAGCCCGACCTCCTGATCCTCGACGAGCCGTGCCAGGGGCTGGACGACGTGAACCGCGAGATGGTCCTGAAACTCATCGACCACCTGGGCCGCAGAGGGAGGACGCAGATCCTCTACGTGACCCACCATCCCGAAGACGACCTCCCCTGCATCACCAACAGCATGCAGCTGGTGGCTTCTGCGGGAGGCGGCTTCACCGCACAAGTCGACCCCTGATCAGCTCACTGCCGCCAGCACGTCCCTTGCCAAGCAGTCGCTCCCTCCCGCCCGTCCCCTGCTAATCGGTCGCTCCCTCCCGCCCGTCCCCTGCTAATCGGTCGCCCCCTCCCGCACGTCCCCTGCTGAGCGGTCGCTCCCTCCCGCACTTCCCCCCCTTGATAAAGGGGGGACAGGGGGGATTGCTTCCGGCCTCTCGTTGATCTGCCGTGGGCCGCAACCCCATCCTCACCCCGACCCTCCCCTTGAAGGGGAGGGGAACATAGCACTCCTGGAGAATGTTTCGACAGGCTGTACTGCCAGTAACTCTTTTTCATTTCCACCGACTCTATTTAATCCCTCCCGCACTAGTCAATCCAGTCCCGTTTGACAATGAAGTTAGTCCATTATAAGAATGCGCTAAACCGGTACTTGCTTGCTTATTGTGCTGCAAAATGGTACATAAGCGGGTTAGTTGTGAAATACCATCTCAAAAGAAAGTGCCGCTGATTTAGATCGTTACCGCCGCCGCATTTTCGAAGTCTGGACACCAATGAAACCTATTATTGCCATCGTCGGACGCCCCAACGTGGGGAAGTCTACCCTCTTCAACAGGCTGGTCGGGCGCCGCAAGGCGATGGTCGACGACATGCCGGGGGTCACCCGGGACCGCAACTACGCCGAGGTCAACCGCTTCGAGCGCCCCTTCATCCTGGTCGATACCGGCGGCTTCGAGCCGGAAACCAGCAACAAGCTCCTGCAGCAGATGCGCGAGCAGTCGCGTTTCGCCATGGACGAGGCGGACCTGATCCTCTTCATCATGGACGCCCGCGACGGCCTTACCCCGGCCGACCGCGATGTGGTCGAGATGCTGCGAAGGATCGACAAGCCGGTCTTCTACATCATCAACAAGGTGGACGGCGACCGCCAGGAGGCGGCGGCCGGCGATTTCTACTCGCTTGGCATCGACCACATCTACACCATTTCTGCCGAGCACAACCGCGGCGTGGGCGACCTGATGGACGACGTCATCGAGGCGCTGCCGGAGGATAACGCCCAGGCTGCCGACGAGGAGACCACCAAGATCGCGGTGGTCGGCCGTCCCAACGTCGGCAAGTCGACCCTGGTCAACCGGCTGGTGGGCTACGAGCGGGTGGTGGCCAACCCCACCGCCGGTACCACCAGGGACGCCATCGACACCCGTTTCATGGCGCACAAGAAGCCTTACCTGCTGATCGATACCGCCGGCATCCGCCGCAAGGGGAAGACCACCGAGAAGATCGAGAAGTACTCGGTGGTGGACGCCCTGCGCGCCATCGAGCGGGCGGACGTGGTGCTGATCGTCCTGAACGCCGAGGAGGGGGTCACCGAGCAGGACTCCAAGATCGCCGGCTACGCGTACGAGGCGGGCCGCGGCTGCATCTTCGTGGTCAACAAGTGGGACACCCTCACCAAGGACAACTCCTCGATGGGCAAGTTCGTGGAGGAGATCCGCAGGAGCTTCAAATATCTGCCCTTCGCGCCGATCCTGTTCGTGTCGGCGACCAGCGGCCAGCGCACCGGCAAGATCATCCAGGAAGTGGACCAGGTCATGGAGCAGTACTCGAAACGGGTCTCCACCAGCGACCTGAACCGCGTCTTCTCCAAGGCTACCGAGGAGAATCACGCACCGCTCGACCAGGGGAAGAGGGTGAAGTTCTACTTCGCCACCCAGGTCGGCACCAAGCCCCCCTGCTTCGTCATTTTCACCAACCGGCCGGAAGGGATCCATTTCTCGTATGAACGCTATATCATGAACCGCTTTCGGGATGCCTTCGGATTTACCGGCACACCGCTCAAGCTCATTTTCCGCGGCAGGGAGCGGAAACAGGCTTAAATCACCTTTACTTAGTGGATACGATAGTTTAGTATGATGAGAATTCTGAAGACACCCTTCACATGAGAGAGCAGCGACCATGAGTCTCGTCGGCAATTTGGAAGACCTCGGACTCGGTGAGATCCTCCAGATCGTCAGCCTGAGCAGAAGATCGGGCGTGCTCTCGCTGGAAAGTCGTGGACGGGAGGCGCGGGTCCTCTTCCGCAGCGGCCAGGTGATCCGGGCTACCTCCAGCACCTTCCACCAGAACCTCGGGGAGGTGCTCGTTCAGAAAGGTGTCATCGACCTCCCCATCCTCAAGCGCGCGCTGAGCATCCAGGCCGACGAGGGATTCAGCCAGCTGTTGGGGGTGGTCCTCACCGACCGATTCGGCGTCAGCCACGACGAGATCGAGACGGTGGTGAGGGAGCTCATCGAAAACGTGGTGTACTCCCTGTTCGCCTGGGCCGAGGGGACCTTCGAGTTCGAGCTGCAGGACATAGCCGACGGCGATGCCGGCCACTTCGACGCCGTGCAGTTCATGCTGAAGCAGGGGCTGAATCCGCAGTACCTGGCCATGGAAGGGTCGCGCATCATCGACGAGCAGCGACACCGCGAGGCGACCGGCGAGGCCGGGGCAGAAGACGCGGGGCCGGAGGAAAACGTCGACCTGGCGTTCGACCTCCTGCAGTCACCGTCATCCGAGCCGCCGGCACAGGCTCCCGCCCAGGACCGGCTCCCCCCCAACTCCAATTTTTCTCCGGCACCAGCAGCAACGGTGGCCACTGCTGCCGGCAAGGCGGCGGAAGCCGGGCCTGCGGAAGCTACCCCCGGTGCATATGTCGACCCTTTTGCAGCCGCTTCGACGTTTGCCCCTTCGGCTGTCGCCTTTGAGCCGGCCGCTGGGCCGGGCGCT
This sequence comes from Geomonas sp., assembly GCA_035255025.1. Taxonomy (GTDB): domain Bacteria; phylum Desulfobacterota; class Desulfuromonadia; order Geobacterales; family Geobacteraceae; genus Geomonas. Next base: position 29,408 of record DATFAB010000011.1, on the reverse strand, counting down.
CCCGGCCAAGGGAGCGCCGACCTTGGCGGAACCGGGCAGCCTCTCGTGCTGGTGGACGACGATGCGGCCACCCTGGAGGCGCTCACCCCGCTGCTCGAGAGGCAGGGCTACCGGGTGGATCCCATCCAGCGCAGCGAGGACGCCCTGATCAGGGTCGACAACCTCTACCGCGCCGGCGTCCGTCCCGCGGTGGTGGTCGATCTGATCATGCCGAGGATGGACGGCACCGGCATCGTCGGCGGACTGGAGCTGATGGAGCTTTTGCGCAACAACTTCCCTGAGCTGCCGGTGCTTGCGCTCTCCGACTTCGTGAACGAGGACGCGCAGAGAAAGACGCGCGGCATGGGGATCGGGGTCCTGACCAAGCCGGGCAAGGCCGAGCTGGACGAGGCCCTGCACGATTTCGCGCCCAGGCTCTTCGCCGAGCTCGCCCGGGTGCGGTCGGCGGGGGGCGGAGCCGGGCAGGCAGGCATCAACATCGTGGACGAGCTCCGGCTGGAGATGGGCGAGGAGCCCGCGCTGATGGCCCCCCAGTTTGTCCAGAGCACCGGTGTCTCGCAGCTGCGCGGCATGCTGGAGGAGCTCAACAATCCGCAGCTGGGCGGCGGCATCATCCTCTTAGTCCTGCGTTTCGCCGCCGAGTTCATGAACCGCGCGGTGGTGCTGCTGGTCAAGAAGGACGCCATCCAGGGGCTGGGGCAGTTCGGGCTGGAGGACAGGGATGGCAGCGCCGACGCCAGGGTCAGAAGCCTGCGCATACCCAAGGACGAGCCGTCGCTGTTCGCGTCGGTCCTGGAGACCCGCTTTCCGCTGAAGGGGGAGCTCGAGGACACCGTGTGGAACCGTTTCTTTGTGGGCCAGTTGGGCGAGCAGCTGCCGTCCGAGGTTTTCGTGGGGCCCATAGTCAGCGAGGGCAAGGTGGTCGCAGTCCTGTACGGCGACAACCTGCCGGAGCACAAGCCGATCGGCGACACCGAATCGCTGGAGATTTTCCTGGGCCAGGCCGGGATAGCCATGGAGAAGGCCCTGCTGCAGCGCAGACTGCAGGACCAAGGACGGGGGGAGAGTTGACGTGAAGAGGATACTCATAGCAGAAGATTCCAACACCATGCGCTCCATGCTGGTCTCGACCATCGACGAACTGGAGAAGTATGCCATCGTGGAGGCGGCCAGCGGCTTCGAGGCGTTGCGTCTTCTGCCGCGCGAGAAGGTGGACCTGATCATCACCGACATCAACATGCCCGACATCAACGGGCTGGAGCTGATCAGCTACGTGAGGAACAACCCCAACTACGCGGCCATCCCGCTCTTCATCGTCTCCACCGAGAGCGGCGACAAGGACCTGGAAAAGGGGCGCGCCCTGGGGGCCAACGAATACCTGGTGAAGCCGTTTGACCCGGTCAGGCTGCAGGAGCTGATCTGCAAGTACCTGGACTGAGAGGCGAGAGAGGCCCTTCGACAGGCTCAGGGCGAGCGGGGGGGTAGAGGCTTTGAAATTGTGATGGAATCCGTTTGTGCCGAGCCTGTCGAAGCATGAACGAACCCTTGTGATGTTTAAAGTTCAGGGAAGAACGGAAGAGTCATGAGCGTTGAGGAAAACATTGGAAAGGCGGTCAAGGACTTCCTGGCCGAGGCCGAGGAGATCCTGGACCAGCTGAGCCTGGACCTGGTGGCGCTGAGCGACTGCGCGGACGGCGGGGAGTGCAGCCCCGACCTGATCAACTCGGTGTTCCGCGCGGCCCACTCACTGAAGGGGCTGGCGGGCATGTTCGGCTTCTCCGACATCGCGGAGCTGGGGCACCACCTGGAGAACCTTCTGGACGCCCTCAGGCTCGGCAAGGTGGAGCTCGACCAGGGTGTGGTGAGCGCGCTCTTCGAGTCCACCGAACTGCTTTCCATCCTGGTGAGAAACGCCGGGGAAGCTAGCGCCGAGCAGATCGACCTCTCCGATGCCATGCAGCGCATCAACGACTGCCTGAACAACAAGCCCAAGGCGGAGAAGGATTCGCCGCTTTCCCGCCTGAACATCCCCGAGCGGGTGCTGAGCTCCATGACGGAATACGAGGAGCACCGCCTGCTGGAAAACGTCAAGAAGGGGCGCAGCATCTACTCGATCCGGGTCTCCCTGCTGTTGGCCAGCTTCGACTCCGAGCTGATGGAGCTCACCGAGCAGCTCAAGCAGGTGGGCGAGGTGATCAGCACGCTCCCCTCCGCCTCCGGCGGGCTCGACGCAGGCATCGACTTCGAGATCCTGTTCGGCTCGGAGCTCACGGTGGAGGAGCTTACCCCGCTCATCGACCGCGAACACCTGAGCATCACCCGCTTCGGTGCCGAAAAGGCAGCAGCCAAACCGGCCGCCGCAGCTGAATTCGAGCTGCCGGTCTCGGCCGCCTCCGCCGAGGAGGAAGGCCCCTTGCCGGCATCGCCCGAGGGTTCGGTGAGCGCCAAGAGCATGAGCCGCACGGTGCGGGTCGACATCGGCAAGCTCGACCTGCTGATGAACATCGTGGGCGAGCTGGTGCTCTCCCACTCCATGATCGCCGAGGTGGCGGCCAAGATGCGCCGCGACGGCATGCTGGTGCCGGCCCAGGAGCTGAACAAGGCCGCCAAGGGGCTGGAGAAGAAGCTCTCCGAGCTGCAGAAGGGGGTCATGGAGATCAGGATGATCCCGGTCGGGCAGCTGTTCGAGAAGATGACCCGCATCATCAGGAAGATCTCCCGCGAGCAGGGGAAGAAGGTCGAGCTGAAGCTGTTCGGCGCCGAGACCGAGCTCGACAAGCTGATCATCGAGGACATCTCCGACCCGGTCATGCACATCGTCCGTAACGCCATCGACCACGGCATCGAGACCCCCGAGGAGCGCCGGGCCGCCGGCAAGGACGAGAAAGGGACCATCACCCTTTCCTCCTTCCAGAAGGGGAACCACGTGGTGATCCAGATCGACGACGACGGCTCCGGCATCGATCTGGCCCGGGTGCGCCAGAAGGCGGTGGAGCGCGGCGTGATCAGCTCCCCCTTCGACGTTTCCGACAAGGAGGCGCTGGAGTTCATCTTCCTTCCCGGCTTCTCCACCTCCGAGACCATCTCCGAGATCTCCGGGCGCGGGGTCGGCATGGACGTGGTGAGGACCAACATCGCCGCCCTCTCCGGCATGATCGACCTGGACAGCCTCCCCGGCAGGGGGACCCGCGTCACCATCACCCTCCCCATCACCCTCGCCATCATCAAGGCGCTCATCATCACCACCGCCGGTCGCACCTATGCGCTCCCCATCACCTCGGTCCTGGAGAGCATCATCGTGGAGCGCAGCGAGATCAGGACCGTGGAGAGGAAGGAAGTCATCCAGCTCAGGGAGGCGACGCTTCCGCTTTTGCGGCTGTCCGAGTTCTTCCAGTTGAACGGCGGTGGGACGCCGCCGGACACCTTCTACGTGGTGGTGGTGGGGGTCGCCGAGAAGCGGCTGGGGCTGGTGGTTGATGACCTGCTCGGCCAGCAGGATATCGTGATCAAGTCGATCGGCGAGACCTTCGCCGGCTTCAAGGGGATCTCCGGGGCGGCCGACCTGGGCGACCAGCGGACCATCCTGGTGCTGGACGTGGGGAGCGTGATAGGCGAGGCGACTCGCGGGAGTGCCTGATGTACAAGGAGTTCTACGGGCTTAGCGAGAAGCCGTTTTCCAAGACCCCGGATCCGCGCTTTCTCTACATGAGTTCCGGCCACCGCGAGGCGCTGGCCAGGCTGGAGTACGCGGTCGAGGAGAGCGAAATCGCGCTATTGACCGGCGAGATCGGCTGCGGCAAGACCACCATTTCGCGGGCCCTGATGGACCGGATGGGGGAGCGCTACCACTTCCTGTTCGTCTTCAATCCCCGGCTGACCGCGGACGAACTGCTGCGGGTGATCGCGTCGGGGCTGGAGGTGGGGAGCCCGTCGCTGCAAAAGGACGAGCTCCTGCGGGAGATCACCGGCGCGCTCTACCGGCTGCACAACGAGGGGCGCATCCCGGTGGTGGTGATCGACGAGGCGCAGATGATCCCCAGCCGCGACCTGTTCGACGAGATCCGGCTTTTGACCAACTTCCAGCTGGACGACCAGAACCTGGTGAGCGTGATCCTGATGGGGCAGCCGGAGCTCCGCGCCATGCTGGCCTCCCCCGTGTACGAGCCGTTCAGGCAGCGGATCTCGCTCAACTTCCACCTGGCGCCGCTGGGGCTGGAAGAGACCCTGGAGTACCTCGATTTCCGTGTCACGGCGGCCGGCGGAGAGCCGGGACTGTTCACCCCGGACGCGGTGCAGCGGATCTACGAGCTTTCCGGCGGGGTGCCGCGCAGGATCAACTCGGTCGCCACCAACGCCCTCCTGATCGGCTTTGGCCGGGACGCCGCCCTGATCGACGCCTCCATCGTGGAGGAGACCGCCAGCGAGCTGCTGACCTGAAGTTTTTCAAGTCCCCCTTTGCGAAGGGGGATTTAGGGGGATTTGCCTTCAAGCCGGATGCACGGGCGGTGGCCGGCGTATGTGGGCGGCGCTAAATCCCCCCCGGCCCCCCTTCGCAAAGGGGGGAGTTACAGGCCCCTTCGCAGGTAGGGAGTGACCGGGCCGTTCGCCAGTGGGGAGTGACACGCCGCTTGGCGGGTGGAGTGACAGGCCCTTTGGCAAGGGGGAATGATCGGCCCCTTGGCAAAGCGGGGAGTGAGTTTAGGAGTCGAAGATGAATCTCGCGGAGATCAGAAGAAAGGCACAGAGGGGGGAGACGGCGGAGAGCCCGCTCGTCACGGCTCCCGCTGCCGCCGCACCCCAGCAGGCGCCGAAGCCGTTTGCACCGGCAGTCGCACCCGCTCCCGAACCGGCCCCGGCCTGCGCGGCCGCGGAGCCCGCTGCCGCACCGACGGCAGTCCGGGCAGCGACAGAAGCCCCGGCAGCGACGGCCGTCCCGGCAGCGGCACCTGCAGCATCGGCACCTGCGGCACCGGCAACGGAGCAGGCAGCTGCTGCACCGGCATACCTGGCAGCCGTGGAGCCCGCCCCGGAAGCGGTCCCCTTCGAGTGGCGGGCCGAGCCCATGGACGACCTGCTCCCCTCCGACTTCAGCTTCCCGGAGGAGTCCGAGCGCTTCGATCCCGCGGCCGTCATCCTGAGAGGCCGGCAAACCGTCTCGGCCGACCAACAGCTCACCCTGGGTGAAGAGGTCGGCACCGCCACCAGCCTGGAGCTCCTCTGCTTCAAGGTTGGCCGGGAAGAGTACGCCATCAGCATCATGGACATCAAGGAGATCATCAAGCCGCGCGAGGTGACCGAGGTGCCGCGGGTGCCCTCCTTCGTGCGGGGGATCCTCTCCCTGCGCGGCATCATCATCCCCATCTTCGACATGCGGGTCAGGCTGGGACTGCCGGGCGTGCAGGCTTCCGAGCGGGAGCGGGTGATCGTGGTGGCCCGGCAGAGCGGTTTTTGCGGGGTGCTGGTGGACGAGGTGGTCCAGGTGGTACGCATCCCGGAAAGCGGCATCGAGCCGCCGCCGGTGGTCCTGGAAGGGATCGACCGCGACTTCGTGCAGGGTATCGGCAGGGTCGGCGGCCGCATGCTGATCCTGCTCGACATGGAAAAGGTGCTGGACGTGAGCCTTCTATAGAGGCTGACAGGGTAAACGGCTAACGGCGAAGGCAGACAGTTGCCGGATGAAACGGAGCGCTACGGAGACGGCATGGCAAAGGACAGGATCCTGGTAGTCGAGGATGAAGAGAGCCTTCTCAAGCTGGAGACCATTCTGTTCACCTCCAAGGGGTATGAGGTGACCGGGGTGAAGGACGGCAACCTGGCGCTGGAAGAGGTGGGAAGGTCCGCGCCGGACCTGGTGGTGCTGGACATCATGCTCCCGGGGCTGGACGGCTTCGAGGTCTGCCGGCAGCTCAAGGATAACCCGGCCACCAGCTGGATCCCGGTGGTGATGCTGACCGCCAAGAAGAGCAACCACGACCTCGAGCGCGGCAAGACGGTCGGGGCGGATGCCTACATCACCAAGCCCTTCAAGTCGGTGAAGGTGCTCGAAGTGATCGACGGGCTGATCAAGTCGAGCCGTGCCAACAAAGGAGGGGGACGGTGAAGCACGAACTGCAGGAGCTACAGGTCGCCTGCCTCCGGATGGAGGACGGGCTGTACGCCGTCGACATCATGCGCATCCGGGAGATCATCCGGCTCCCCAAGCTGGCCCCGCTCCCCAGGGCGCTCCCCTTCGTGGAAGGGGTCATCAACCTGCGCGGCTCGGTGATCCCGGTGGTCGACCTCAGGAAGCGTTTCGGCCTGCCTCCCCTGGAGAACCGGGAAACCTCACGGCTCCTGATCCTCTCCATGGCCGGCCAGTCGCTGGGGCTGATCGTGGACGAGGTGACCGAGATGATCACGGTAGCGGTCCGCGAACTGAAGCCGCCGCCGCGCGGCGTACGGCTGGTGGGCGGCGAGTACATGGTGGGGCTCTTCCTGGTCCAGGAAGTCCCGGTCATGCTCCTCAACATCGACGCGCTGCTGACCTTCAAGGAAAAGGCCGAGCTGGGCTACCTGACGCCCCCGCAGGGGCAAACCTCCTCTAACGAAAAGAGCGCCGAATGCTGATAATCTGCCCGAACTGCAAGAAACGATTCGAGATCGATCCCGACCGGCTGGGTGACGCCATGAAGCTTCGCTGCTCCAGCTGCCGCGCGGTCTTCAAGCTGGTGCGAAAGAGTGCCGCGCCGGCAGCCCAGGCGACGGCCCCTTCCGGCACCCCTGCTCCCGCCGTGCCGTCTCAGCCGGCGTCTCAGACCGCGCCCGCCGCGGTTCCCCAGCCCTCCGTGCAGGCTGAACCCGCCGTTACGCCACCGGCCGGAGAGCCGGCCCCCTCCGCCGCCGGCCGGCGCCTGAAGGTGGTAGTCGCCAACGAGAGCGCCCCCTTCTGCGAGGCGGTCCGCAAGGTGCTGGCCGAGGAGCCGTTCCAGGTGGAGACCTGTAACGACGGCAAGATCGCCCTGGAGACCGTGGAGCGGATGGTCCCCGACGTGCTCCTTTTGGACGTGGCGCTCCCCACCATGTTCGGCTTCGAGGTCTGCGAACGGGTGCGCGAGAATCCGGCACTGTCCGGGGTGAAGATCATCCTGATCGCCTCCATCTACGACAAGACCCGCTACAAGAGGTCGCCCAACTCGCTGTACGGCGCGGACGACTACATCGAGAAGCACCACATCCCCGACTCGCTGGTGCCCAAGATCTACCGCCTGACCGGCCTTGCCGAGGCGCAGAGCCCGAGCGAGAGCCAGCTGGCCGACCAGGAGGAAACCCGCTCCCGGATCCGTCAGGCCGAGGTGCGCGAGACCACCGAGGAGGCAGGCTCTCCCGAGACGGTGGCGGCCGTCCATGCCCAGCCCCCGCAGGAGTCCGTGGGCTTCGCTTCCGAGCCGGCCCCCTCCTTCGCCCCGGCCGCCGTCCCGCCGGCAGGCATCGCCGCACCGGGGAGCTTCCAGAGCGAGGCTTTCGAGGATGCACCTTCCGCCTCCTTCGAACCGGCCGTCTACGGCGCACCGGCCACCGACAGCGTCCCGTTCCAGGAGGTCGACCCCTTCCAGGAACTGGCCGCGGAAATGGCCCAGCCCCAGCCGGCGCCGGCCGTCCCCCAGCTTTCCGAGGCCGAGGTGAAGGCCAAGCGGCTGGCCCGCATCATCGTCTCCGACATCGTCCTCTACAACCAGGCCAAGGTCGAGCAGGGGGTGCGGGAGAACAGCTTCTACGCGCTGCTCGCCGACGACATCAAGGAAGGGGAGCGCCTGTACCGCCAGCGGGTCTCCGAAGAGGTGCGGGAGCAGACCAGCTTCCTGAAAGACGCCTTCGAGGACCTGATCGCCAAAAAACGCGCCGAGCTGCGCAGCTAGGAGTGTCAACTGTTCAGTAACCTGGAAGATATAGCTGCCGACCTCAAGTCCCCGGACGAGGAGTCCAGGCGCCTGGCGGTGGTGGAACTCTCCCGCCATCCGCTTCCCCTCGCCCTGCCGCTGCTCTTCACCGCCATGGGGGACGAAAGCTGGCGGGTCAGGAAGGAGGCGGTGGCCGTTTTGGCCTCGGCCGAACCGGTGGGCGCCGAGGCGGTCGAAGGGCTCATCAACCTCTTGCGCTCCTCCGACAACGCGGGGCTCAGGAACTCCGCGGTGGAGTCCCTGGAGCGGCTGGGGAAGGTGGCGGTGGAACCTCTTTGCCGTTACCTGGACGACCCCGACCAGGACCTCCGCAAATTCGTGATCGACGTCTTGGGGAGCATCCGCTGTGCTTCCTGCGTACCGCTGCTGGTTAAGGCGCTCAACGATGACGACCCCAACGTGCGGGTGGCCGCCGCCGAGAACCTGGGCAAGATCGGCGAAGCCGCCGCCGTCCCCTTCCTCCTGAAGGTGCTGGCGGGCAACGAGATCTGGCTCAAGTTCACCGTGCTGGACGCCCTGTCCCTGATCGGCGCCCCGGTGCCGCTCGCCGCGCTCACCCCGCTGCTTGCCGAGAGGCTCTTGCGGCGTGCCGTCTACGACTGCCTGGGTGTGCTGGGCGACCAGACCGCCATACCGCTGCTGCTCGAGGGGCTCAAGGAGAAGGGGAAAAGCCAGCGCGAGTCGGCGGGGGTGGCCCTGGTAAAGGTGAGGGGGCGGCTCTCCGCGGAGGAGGCGGAGGCGCTCATCGACCTGCCGCTGCAGGCCCTCAAGGGGACCCCGGCCGCGGAAGGGGTGATCTCCTCCCTGGAAAGCGCCGATCCCAACAGCCTGGAGCCGCTGGTCCAGCTGCTGGGGATCATGGCGGACGAGCGGGCGACCGTGCCTCTTTTGGCGGTATCGCGCCAGGAGAAGTTCAGAAAGGTTTGCCTGGAGGCGTTCCGCCTGCTCGGCACGGCGGCGGCTCCCCGGCTCTTGGCCCGCTATGGCGAGGCGGAGGATGCCGAGCGTGCGGTGATAGCATCTCTGCTGGGCGAACTGGGAAGCCGGCAGTCGGCCCAGCTGCTGGTGGCGGGCCTCTCCGAAGAGGCACCCGAGCTGCGCGCGGCCTGCGCCGGCGCGCTCGGCAAGCTGGCCCTGCCCGGCGCCACCGGCCAGGTGGCCGAGCTTCTGGAGGACGGCGACCCGGAGGTGCGCGCGGCCGCGCTGGACGCCGTGCTGCGGCTGACCGGCAGCGACCCGGAAGGTGTGGCCGAGCTCTGCGCCCGGCTGGTGCTCTCCCCGCTCCCCGGCAAGAGGCGCCACGCGGCGCTGCTTTTGGCGGGGCTTGCCGACGGTGACCGCCTCTCGCTTTTGGCCAAGGACGAGGACGCCTCCGTGCGCAAGGCGGCGGTCGCTTCCCTGGCGCGGGTAAAGCTCCCCCAGGTGGCCGGCTACCTGGCCATGGCCCTGTCCGACGAAGATCCCGAGGTCCGCCTCTCGGCCGCCCAGGCCCTTTCCGAAAAGGGAGGCGCGGAGACCCTGGACCCGCTGCTGCTCGCCCTGGGCGACCCCGATCCCTGGGTGCAGACCGCCGCCCTGAAGGGGCTCAGCGCGCTGGGGGACACGGCCGCGCTCTCCGGCGTCAAGTCGCTCCTTACCCGTGCCCGCGGGCCGGTGCTGATCGCAGCCCTTTCTGCGCTGGCCGCCATCGGGGGGGAACAGGAACTCTCCGCCATCGAGGCGGCACTTGCCGACGGCGACGAGGAGGTGGTCGAGGCGGCCATCGGCATCATGTCCGCCTTCGGCGGCGGCTGGATCGACGGCCACTGCCAGGCGCTCACCTCGCACCCCCACTGGGTGGTGAGGCGCTCCTTCGTGCGCGCGGCGGCCCAGCTGCTGGGCGCCAAGGCGCTCCCCATCCTGGAAAAGGCGCTGGACAAGGAGACCGACCCCCTGGTCAGGGGAGAGATCGCCGGGCTTATGGATAGGCTCTAGCCATGTTATTCAGCGAACCGACACAGCAGCTGACGGAAGAGGAATTCCGCCTGATCAGGGACCTGATCTACAACCATTGCGGCCTCTATTTCGATGCGGACAGCAAGTACCTGCTGGATCGCCGCCTGCTGCAGCGGGTCACCCTGCATGGCCTGTCCGGCTTTCGGGAGTACTACCAGTTTCTGAAGTACGACCGGAGAAAGGATGAGGAGATCTCCGACATCATGGATATCCTCACCACCAACGAGACCTACTTCTTCCGGGAGGGGTTTCAGCTGAAGGCCTTCACCGAGGAGATCCTCCCCGAACTCATCCAGTTCAAGCAGCGGGAGCAGACCCTCAGGATCTGGAGCGCCGGCTGCTCCACCGGCGAGGAGCCCTACACCATCGCCATGCTCATGCTGGAGATGAACTGCTTCAAGGGGTGGCGCATCGAGATCGTGGGGAGCGACATCAGCCAGCGGGTGGTGCAGCATGCGCGCAAGGGGATCTACACCAAGAGCTCCTTCCGTTGCACCGAGGAGCACTACCTGAGGCGCTTCTTCACCCCGGTGGAGGGGGGCTACCGGATCAACGACGAGGTGCGCGAACTGGTCACCATCACCCACATGAACCTGTTCGACGCCAACCGGCTGGCGCTTTTGGGCAAGATGGACGTCATCTTCTGCCGAAACGTGATCATCTACTTCGACGAGGCCTCCAAGAAGAAGGTGATCGAGGCCTTCCACAACACCCTGAGAGGCGGCGGCTACCTGCTGCTTGGCCACTCTGAATCGCTGATGAACATCTCCACCGCCTTTGCACTCAGGCATCTGAAAAACGACATGGTCTATCAGAAAACGGCACCAACCCACGGCGGAGCGCTCAGGTGAAAAAGATACGGGTAGTAGTGGTCGACGATTCGGCCTACAATCGCCGCGCCATCACCAGGATGCTGGAGGAACTTCCCGGCGTCGAGGTGGTGGGATACGCCACCAACGGCGAAGAGGGGATCCGGCGGGTGATCGACCTGACCCCGGACCTGGTCACCCTCGACCTGGAGATGCCCAGGATGGACGGCTTCACCATGCTGCGCATCCTGATGGCCTCCACGCCGGTGCCGGTCATCGTGATCAGCTCGACCGCCGGCGACGAGAAGGTCTTCAAGGCGCTGGAGCTTGGCGCGGTTGACTTCATCGCCAAGCCGACTACCATCATCTCCGAGGAACTCCTGAAGATCCAGGCCGACCTGCACGAGAAGGTACAGGCGGTCTTCAAGCTGGACATGGCCAGGGTCAAGAAGACCTGCGAGCCGGTCCGCCCGGCGGCGCAGCCGGAAGCAGCGGCTCCCGCGCGGCCTGCCGCCACCTCCACCCTGGACGTGGTCGCCATCGGCTCCTCGACCGGGGGGCCGCCCGCCCTGCAGCGGATCCTGGCCTCCTTCCCGGAGCCCCCCCCTTTCGCACTGGTGGTCTCCCAGCACATGCCGTCCGGCTTCACCAAGACCTTCGCGGACCGCCTGAACCGCAGCACCGGCTTCGAGGTGAGGGAGGCCGCGGACGGCGACGAGGTGCTGCCGGGCAGGGCGCTGATCGCTCCGGGGGGAAGGAACCTCACCTTCGTGAGGGTGGGCGACAAGGTGGTGGCCCGGGTGGTGCCGCCCGTGAAGGAAGACCGCTACGTCCCCTGCGTGGACACCATGTTCTCCTCCTGCGCGAACATCTACGGCAGCCGGATGCTGGCGGTGGTTTTGACCGGCATGGGCAACGACGGCGCCCGGGGGGTGCGCGACGCCAAGCGGCTGGGGGCCCAGATCGTGGCGGAATCGGAAGAATCCTGCGTGGTGTTCGGCATGCCGCGCGAGGCGATAGCGACCGGTCTGGTGGATCGGGTGGTTCCCATCGACCAGATGGTGCGGGAGATCCTGTTCAGGACGGGACTCTCGCTGTTTGTTTGATCAACAACGATAACCGGGGTGTATATGCAAAAGGACGATGAACGGTTGGTTCATAGCAGGGGGGAGGAGTTCCTCGCGGTGTTCAAGAAGGGAGCCGAGTTCACCCAGGAGCTTTTGAGGGAGAACGAGCGGCTGCGCTTCCGGCTGCTGGAACTGGAAAAGGGCCAGGCGGGGGGAGCCGGCGAAGGCTCGCCGGCCGAGGTCCAGCGGCTCGCCGAGCGGATCGCCAACCTGGAGCAGGAGAAACAGGAAATCCTGGGGCGCATCAGGCAGGTCGAGGCGGAGAACCAGGACTTCGCGGCGCGCTACCTGGAGGTGGAGGACGAGAACAACAACCTCGCCAACCTCTACATCGCGAGCTACCAGCTCCACTCCACCCTCGACTTCAAGGAAGTGCTGCAGATCATCACCGAGATCATCATCAACCTGATCGGCGCCGAGGAGTTCGCCATCCTGCTCCTGGACGAAAAAAGCGACGAGCTGCAGGCGGTCGCCACCGAGGGGGTGGAGCGCAGCGAGATCCCGCACGTGAGACTGGGCAAGGGGATCATCGGCGAGGTGGCCAAGTCCGGCGAGAACTACTTCGCGGAGGACGTGGAGGGCTACCAGCGCGATTTCGCCTCCCCGATGGTCTGCATCCCGCTCAAGATCAAGGAGCACGTGATCGGCGTTTTGGCCATCTACCAGCTCCTCATGCAGAAAAAGCAGTTTGCCCCCGTGGACTACGAGCTCTTCACCCTTTTGGCAGGCCATGCCGCCACCGCCATCTTCAGCTCCCGGCTCTACAGCGACTCGGAGCGGAAGCTCTCGACGATCCAGGGATTCATTGATCTGTTGACGAAATAAGAAGTAGTACTTGGGGGATTTTTTACATGTCAGAATACAACGTTTTGATAGTCGAGGATTCGCCTACCATGAGACAGCTGATCGCCTTCGCACTGAAGAGGATCCGCGGGGTCAGGATCGTGGAGGCGAACGACGGAGTTGACGGATTGAAGAAGCTCTCTTCCGAGCGGTTCGATCTGATCCTCACCGACATCAATATGCCGATCATGGATGGCCTCAAGCTGGTGAGCCTGGTGCGAAACGACGGCAACTACAAGACCATACCGATCGTGGTGATCACCACCGAGGGAGCCCAGGAGGATCGTGAGCGGGCGCTGGCCTTGGGCGCCAACGACTACATCACCAAGCCGATCCAGCCTACCAAGATCCTGGACGTGGCCAAGACCCTTTTGAAGATCGCCTAGGGAGGCGGCAGCAGGCATCCTAACCCCATCCTCACCCGGCCCTCCCCTTGAAGGGGAGGGAGTCTTTTGCCCCCTGTTGCGCCCGGAGAGCCCCACCCAGGATGAGTACGGTCCAGGCGTCCCCTCCCCTTCAAGGGGAGGGACAGGGTGAGGATGGGTTCCGCTTGGCCGGCAAATTGACATGGCAACACATCATATATAAAGGCATCGAAGGCTCGATGCAGGAAGGTGGCTTGAATGGAAGAGAGATACAACCCCAAAGTTGTTGAGGATAAATGGCAGAAGATCTGGGCTGACAACAACAGCTACCAGGTGACCGAGGACGCCTCCAGGAAGAAGTACTACCTGCTGGAGATGTTTCCCTACCCGTCCGGCAAGATCCACATGGGGCACGTCCGCAACTACTCGATCGGCGACGTGATCGCCCGCTTCAAGAGGATGCAGGGGTATAACGTGCTGCACCCGATGGGGTGGGACGCCTTCGGCATGCCGGCCGAGAACGCCGCCATCCAGCACAAGAGCCATCCCGCCAAGTGGACCTACGAGAACATCGCCTACATGCGCGGCCAGCTGAAGACCCTCGGCCTCTCCTACGACTGGGACCGCGAGCTCGCCACCTGCGACCTCGACTACTACAAGTGGGAGCAGAAGATCTTCCTGGAGATGTACGAGAAGGGGCTCGCCTACAAGAAGATGTCCCCGGTCAACTGGTGCCCGAAGTGCGAGACCGTGCTCGCCAACGAGCAGGTTGAGGACGGCTGCTGCTGGCGCTGCGACTCCACCGTGGAGCAGAAGGAGCTCAACCAGTGGTCCTTCGCCATCACCAGGTACGCCCAGGAACTCCTGGACGACACCTACCAGCTCCCCGGCTGGCCGGAGCGCGTGCTGGTCATGCAGCGCAACTGGATCGGCCGCAGCGTCGGCTGCGAGATCGATTTCCCTGTAGAAGGGGGGATGTCGAAGATCAAGGTGTTCACCACCCGTCCGGACACCCTGTTCGGCGCCACCTTCATGTCGCTGGCCGCCGAGCACCCGATGGCGCTGCAGCTGGCGAGCGCCTCCCAGCGCGAGGCGGTGGAGGCCTTCATCGACAAGGTGAAGCGCAGCGACCGTCTCAAGCGGGGCGCCGAGGACCAGGAGAAGGAAGGGGTCTTCACCGGGGCCTACTGCATCAACCCGCTCACCAACGTCAAGATGCCGATCTTCCTCGCCAACTTCGTGCTGCTCGAGTACGGCACCGGCGCCGTCATGGCGGTGCCGACCCACGACCAGCGCGACTTCGAGTTCGCCAAGAAATACGACCTGCCGCTCAAGGTGGTCATCAACCCCGAAGGGGAGACCCTCGACCCGGCCACCATGACCGAGGCCTTCACCACCGAAGGGGTGATGGTCAACTCCGGCCGCTTCGACGGCATGGCCAACACCGACGCCAAGGAGGCCATCGCCGACTTCCTGGAGAAGGAAGGGATCGGCAAGAAGACCGTCAACTTCCGGCTGCGCGACTGGGGCATCTCCCGCCAGCGCTACTGGGGTAACCCGATCCCGGTGATCAACTGCGACATCTGCGGCGTGGTGCCGGTTCCCGCCAAGGACCTGCCGGTGGTGCTCCCCATGGACGCAGCCTTCACCGGCGAAGGGGGCAACCCGCTCGCCAAGGTGGAGAGCTTCGTGAACTGCAGCTGCCCGCAGTGCGGCGGCGCCGCCCGGCGCGAAACCGACACCATGGACACCTTCGTGCAGTCCTCCTGGTACTTCCTCAGGTACTGCTCTCCCAAGTTCCAGGGCGGTCCCCTGGACCGCGACAAGGTGGAAGCCTGGATGCCGGTCGACCAGTACATCGGCGGCATTGAGCACGCCGTCCTGCATCTGCTCTACGCCCGCTTCTTCACCAAGGTGCTGCGCGACCTGGGCTACTGCAACGTGGACGAGCCGTTCAAAAACCTGTTGACCCAGGGGATGGTCATCAAGGACGGCGCCAAGATGAGCAAGTCCAAGGGGAACGTGGTCGACCCCAATGCCCTCATCGAGCGCTACGGCGCCGACACCGCCCGCCTCTTCTCGCTCTTTGCCGCCCCCCCCGAGAAGGACCTGGACTGGAGCGACCAGGGTGTGGACGGCAGCTACCGTTTCTTGAGCCGCGTCTGGCGCCTGGTCTTCGAGGTGCTCCCCGCCATCAAGAACGCCGGCGCCGTCGATACCGCCGCGCTTTCCGGCGAGGCCAAGAACCTGCGCCGTGCCGTGCACAAGACCATCAAGAAGGTGAGCGAGGACGTCGAGGACCGCTTCCATTTCAACACCGCCATCGCCGCGGTGATGGAGCTGGTCAACGCCATCCAGGCCTTCAACCAGAAGGCGGCGCCCGAGAACGTGGCCGTGGTGCGGGAAGCGGTCGAGTCGGTGGTGCGTCTGCTGGCCCCCTTCGTACCGCACTTCGCCGAGGAACTCTGGTCCGAGCTCGGTCATGCGGAGACCCTGGACCAGGCGGGCTGGCCCGGCTACGACGCCGAGGCCACCGTCGACGAGGAGATCACCGTGGTCGTCCAGGTGAACGGCAAGCTGAGAAGCAAGCTGACGGTGGCTCCCGACATCGCCGAAGAGGCAGCCAAGGCCGCAGCACTCGCCGACGAGAAGGTCCAGCCCTTCCTGGAAGGCAAGAGCGTCAAGAAGGTGGTCTACGTTCCCGGCCGGCTGGTCAACATCGTGGTCGCCTAGGAGCAAGCTTCGTGATTCTCAAGACGTTTGGGCTGAAGAACCTCTGCCTGTGGCTTTTGGCGGCGACCCTGCTCGGCGGTTGCGGCTACCATGCGGTCACCCCGCGCGGTCCGCTGGCCGGCGGGAAGAGCGTCAATGTCACCCTCTTCTCCAACAAGAGCTACCGCTCGGGGCTGGAGGGGACACTGGCGCGGGCCATGGTGGACGAGTTCGCGCTGAGAAGCGGGGGCAACGTGCAGCCGCGCGACCGGGCCGACCTCGAGCTGGTGGGGACCATCCTCGCCTACGCAACCGTCCCGGTCTCCTACACCGCGCAGGACACCATCAAGGAGTACCAGGTGGTGATGAAGGTGCAGGCCACCCTGCGGGAGCAGCAGACCCTGAAAGTGCTCTGGAAGGGGGAAGTGAGCGGAAGCCAGACCTTCCCTGTCAACGACAACCTGGCCCTGCAGCAAAACGCCGAGGAAGCCGCCGCCGCCAAGATCTGCCGCAGGCTGTCCGAGGACCTCTGGGTGAAGATAGGCGAAGCCTACTGACCCGCAAGCAGAAGATAGTGTGGCAAAAGCGAAGCCGCCCAGTCAGCCCAGGCTGCCGGGCGGCTTTTTCACACGTGAGGGAGGTCCAATGGTCGATCAGGACATCCGCTGGCAGCAGCGATTCGCGCAGTTCGAAAAGGCATTCCTCTTGCTGCGGGACGCGCTTTCCATCGAAGAACCGTCAATCGTCGAGCGAGCCGGCCTGATCCAGTTCTTCGAGATGGCCTTTGAGCTTGGCTGGAAGCTCTTGAAGGATTTTGAAGAGTCCGAAGGTTTCGAGGTGAGAAGCCCAAGGGATGCCATCAAGCAGGCGTTCCAGTCAAAAATCGTCAGCGATGGGCACGACTGGATGGACGCTTTGGAAGATCGAAATCTCCCCACCCATACCTACAACGAAGAAACTGCCATTGCTGTGGAGGACAAGATAAGGACAAAGTACTTTCCGCTTCTGCAGCAACTGCATGTGCAGTTCGGCAACAAGTGAGGCGAATTTCATGCCATACGGTCTGCTGGACAGGGATATCTCGCACATCCTGGACGCCATCAAAGCGTTGCCCGAAATTACAGAGGTCGTGCTGTTTGGCTCACGGGCTAAAGGATGTTATAAGACTGGATCGGATGTCGACCTGGCCATAAAGGGGGGCTCGGTCTCCTATGACACCGCGGTCAGGCTTGCTGACGTGCTCAATGAGGAGAAGCCGCTCCCCTATTTCTTTGACGTCATCCATTACGAAACGATTCGGGAGTCCCGACTGCGTGAACACATCGATCGGGTCGGTGTCATCCTGTACAGCAAAAGGAACCTGAATGAAGCCGGAAGAGTTCAATAAAGCGGTGGAGCAGGGTGCCATTGCGCCCCTGTACCTTCTGTACGGCGACGAGCCTTACCTGGTCGAGCGGGCGGTCAAGAAGCTTTTGGACCGCGTGGTGGATCCCGGTTTTCGCGACTTCAACCTGAACGTTTTCTACGGCAACGAGTGCAAGGGAGACGAGGTCTTCACCGCAGCCCAGACCCTTCCCATGTTCGCGGAGCGACGGCTGGTGCTGGTTAAGAAGGGGGGCGACCTCCCCGCCGCCGCCCAGGAGATCCTGCTTGGTTACCTGCAGGATCCTTCGCCGAGCACCACCCTGGTCCTGCAGGCCGAGAAGGTGGACGGCCGCAAGAAGTTCTTCGCCGACTTCAAGAAGAAAGGGGAGTCGGTCGAGTTCAAGCGGCCCTACGAGAACCAGCTGGGCCCCTACGTGCGCGACGAGGTGCGGGCGGCCGGCAAGAAGATCGATGGCGCGGCGGCAGAACTGCTCGCCTACCTGGTGGGCAACAACCTCCAGGAACTGGTCTCCCAGATCGAGAAGCTCTGCATCTACTGCGGGAAAAAGGAGCAGGTGACGGTAGAGGACGTGAAGTCCATCGTCTCAGACACCAAGGTGGAAAGCGTCTTCGAGTTCACCGACGCACTCGGCGCCAAGGACCTCTCCAAGGCGCTGCGGCTTTTGACCACCCTGCTGCAGGACGGTGAAGCACCCCTGAAGATCCTGGGGGGCGTGGCCCGTCATTACCGGCAGTTGTGGCAGGTGCGGGGGATGATGGACAGGAAGGTCCCCTCCTCGGAGTTGGCCAAGGCGGCGGGGATCAACCCGTACTTTCTGAAGAAGGTGACCGAGCAGGCGCGGAACTACCAGGTGGGGGAGCTGAAGCTCGTTTTCCAGAGGATGCTGGAACTTGACCAGGCTTTCAAATCAGGCGGCGTCGAGGATGCCCTCTTCGAACGCTTCGTGATCGAGACCTGCCGGAAGTGATCTGTACACTCCCCCCTTTGCGAAGGGGGGGCAGGGGGGAGTGCAGTTGCAGCTGCCAAGGTAAAAGCAATCCCCCCAAATCCCCCTTTATCAAGGGGGACTTCCCCCCTAGTGATCTGCCCCCGCCCATTACCGGCAGGGCCGGTTGCGCGCTTTCATTGACCATGATCTGCCCGCCCAAGGCGGAGAGCAATGTGATACGCCGTGACAGCAGGGAGGTCTTCCGCCTCGCGTCCCCCCCTTGATAAAGGGGGGCAGGGGGGATTGCAGTTGCTGCTGCTTGAAAGAGGAATCAAGGTGGACTTCAACCCTGAAGGACAAAAAAAAGGGAACCCGTTGCCGGGTTCCCTTTTTTACTGCTGTCGAAGCGTTTCGCCCTGGATTAGCCGAGGGTGTTGACCAGCTTGGTCAGGCGGGAAACGTTCCTGGAAGCGTTGGAGGAGTGGATGATCCCCTTGGTTGCTGCACCGTCGATGACCGGAATGGCAGCGGCAAGAGCGGCTTTGGCGGCTGCCCCATCCTTGCTGGCCACGGCCTCGCGGACGCGCTTGATAAAGGTGCGCAGGGTGGAACGCTCGTGCTTGTTGCGCTCGGTCCTCTTCGCGGTGATCTTTATCCTTTTCATTGCCGACTTATGATTTGCCAAACTGCACCTCCAAGTATTTATAAATAGGGCTATTGAGTTTTCGAAAGTAAAACTTATACCACCCGGTGTCGGGCAGTGTCAAGCAGAAAGAGGGCGCCAAACCAAAAAAGTGCAGGTTTCACCCGGGACCTGGAAACATAGCACGCCTGTTCCGGCATTGCCAGACATTTCTTTACCTCAGGCAAACCCGGCGCTTTCCTGCCGGACCGGCAGGACCACCTTGAACACCGCCCCTTCCCCCGGTGCGCTCTCCGGCCTGATGGTCCCCTTGTGATCCTTGACGATCCCGTAGGAAACCGATAGACCCAGGCCGGTGCCCTGGTCCTTGGTGGTGAAGAAGGGGGTGAACAGCTTGTCCAGATGCTCCGGCGCGATCCCCACCCCGGTGTCGGCCACGGTGATCTCGCAGGAGCGGCCGGCCTCCTTCACCTTGGCCATCAGGGTGAGTACCCCGCCGTTGGGCATCGCCTGCACCGCATTGACGATCAGGTTGATGAAAACCTGGCGCAGCTTGTCCGGGTCTCCGGCTATGGTGGGGAGATCGATGTCGTAATTCCTCGCCACCTTGATCTGACCCAGGTTCACCTGGTGCCCCGCCTGCTCCACGATGTCGTCCAGAAGCACGGGAATGGAAACCTCCTGCACCCGGATCGGCCGCTGCCTGGCGAAGGTCAGAAGGTTCGCCACGATCTTGGCCATGCGGTCGATCTGCCGGGAGATCACCTCGACCTCTTCGCGCCCCTCATCCCCTTCGGCCAGGTACATCTCCAGTACCTCGGTGTTGCCGCGCATGATGGCCAGCGGATTGTTCATCTCGTGGGCGACCCCCGCCGCCACCACCCCCAGGTCGGCCAGCTTCTCGGCCCGGGCCAGCTCCTCGTGGGCGGCCAGCAGGAGCCGGCTCTTCTCCTCGAGCTGCGCGGTGCGCTCCTTCACCTTCTGTTCCAGGCTCCGGTTCAGGGTATGCACTTCGCGCTCGCGTTCGCTGAGGGCTGCGGTCATCACGTTGAATTCGGCCGCCAGCTCCCCGACCTCGTCGGTGCTGTTGATGTTGACCCTGAGGTCGCGTTCTCCCACCGCCACCCGCCTGGCATACCGTGCCAGCTCGCGGATCGGTCTGGCCAGGCGGCCGGCGATATAGGAGGAGACCAGCAGCCCCAGGAAGGAGCCCACTGCCAGCATGGCGGCGAAGACCGCCAGCGCCTGGTGCTTCAGGGCGGTGTACGGCTTCTCCAGCATGCCGACGTAGAGGGAGCCGATGGCGTTGCCGTCCACGTCCAGGATGGGATCGTAGGCGGTGAGACACCAGTCGTTCACCACGAAGGCCCTCCCCACCCACTTCTTCTTTTCCGTGATTACCCGCCGGTAGACCTCCTCGGAGATGCGGGTGCCGATCGCCCGGTTCCCCCCGCTGTCCTTCACGTTGGTGGCGATGCGGGTCCCCCCTAAAAAGAGGGTGGCGGTCCCCAGGTCCTGCCCCTCGAAGCGGATCCCTTCGTAGACCAGGTCCTTGATGCGGTCCACCAGGGTGTTGTCGTTGTTCAGAAGCACCCCCCCGTAGATGGCGCCGATCACCCGGCCGTTTTGGTCCCGGACCGGGGCGGCCGAAATCTGCACCATCCCCTTACGCTCCACCGGTTCCTGGTAGGGGTGGGCGCGCGGGGTGGGTGTGATGGTGACCGCCGCCCGTTCGGCAAGGGTTCCCCCTTCGGCATACAGCACAGCAGGCGAGACTACCTCGGTCCCCGACACCGTTTCGCCTTTCAGGGCACGCTGCACCGAGCGGAAGGGGGACGCCGGGCCGCCGGCTCCGTGGTCGTGGGCCCGGTAGAGGCAGCGGCCGTCGCGGTCCACCGCCGCCAGGAAGTCGAGGGTTTTCTTCTGCTGCAGCGGATCGAGCAGGGCTTCGATGGTGGCGCGGCTTCCGGTAGAGATGGCGGCGCCGGCGATCGGGGTGCTGGCGGCATATTCCACCAGGTCCGCCACCTGCTTGATCTCGTTTCCGTACACCTCGCGCGCCGAGTTGAGGTCGGTGCGCACCTTCTCCTGTGCCTGGCTGGCGATCTTGTCGTTGACCATCCACAGCCCGGTCAGCGAGACGAGAAACATCACCGCGAAAACGGGGATCAGGGCGCCGACGGTCAGCTTGGTACGGATGGGAAATCGTCTGGGCATCTAGGCCCCCTCCCCGGAATGGCTCATCCCGGTCTCCATCTGGTATTCCTCGAGTTTTCTGTCGAGGGTGCGGCGGGCGATGCCCAGGATCAGGGCGGCGCGGCTCTTGTTGTTGCCGGTCTGCCTCAGGACATAGCGGATGTGGTCACGCTCCACCGTCTCCAGGGAGACCAGCCGGTCGGTGGGGGGAGGCTCGGCCGCTACCTCCTCCTTCCAGCCGGGGAGCACGTCGGCGCTGACCAGGTCCCCCTTGGCCAGGATGGTGGCGCGCTCGATGGCGTTTTGCAGTTCCCGCACGTTACCGGGCCAGGCGTAGGAGCGCAGGAGCTGCAGTGCCTCCTCGGTGAAATCGACCAGGTCCCGGTTGATCCTTTTCGAGAACTTCTTCAGGAAGTGACGGGCCAGCGGTGCGATATCCTCCTTGCGCTCCCTGAGCGGAGGCAGCCTGAGGGTGATCACGTTCAGGCGGAAAAAGAGGTCCTCGCGGAAATTGCCCTGCCGCGCCTCGGCCTCCAGGTCCTTGTTGGTGGCCGCCACCAGCCGGATGTCCACCGTCTTGGGCTTGGTCCCCCCCACCGGTATGAAATCCCTCTCCTGGACCACCCGGAGCACCTTGGCCTGGATGGAGCGGCTCATGTCGCCCACCTCGTCCAGGAAGAGGGTGCCGCCGTCCGCCTCCTCGAGGAGGCCGCGATGGTTGCTGACGGCGCCGGTAAAGGCCCCGCGCACGTGGCCGAAGAGCTGGCTTTCCAAAAGGGTATCGGGGAGGGCGGCGCAGTTTAACGAGACGAAGGGCTTCCCCTTCCGCTGGCTGGCATCGTGGATCAGCCGCGCCACCAGCTCCTTGCCGGTGCCGGACTCGCCGAGGATGAGCGCGTTGGCGTCGCTGCCGGCCACCCGCTGGGCGAGGTCCATCACCTGGCCGAAGGTCTGGCTGGAGTAGACGATCACGTCGGCCGGCCGCTGTCCCAGGGCCTCCTTGAGGTCCGAGTTTTCCTTCAGCAGGCGTTCGCGCTCCAGCACCTTCTCCAAAAGCCCGAGCACCTTTTCCTTGGGAAACGGTTTCGCCACGTAGTCGTAGGCCCCAAGCTTCATGGCATCTACCGCGGCGCCGATGGAGCCGTAGGCGGTCATGATCACCACCGGCAGATCGGGCGCGAGCTTGTTCACCCTCTGCAGCACCTCGATGCCGTCCATGTCGGGCATTTTCACGTCGAGCAGGATCAGGTTGCCGGCGGAGGCGGGGGATTTCCCCACATGGTCGAGCAGGGCCTTCCCCGAGCTGAAGATGCCCACCTCCACCCCGGCGGCCGAGAGGATCTTCTTCAGGTAGCGCAGGATTTCCACTTCATCATCGCAGACCAGTACGGTCGCTTTATTCATCTAAATGCTCCTACATGAGTAAATTGTCACCGTCGCAGGCGTTCGGCCGGCCGGTTCACCGGGGTCTCCCAGGGCCGTCTCCGCCCGGCTTCTTTCAGCATCCCCGCTGCCTCCCGGGATCTGCAGCGCAAAAGAACCCTGGCCGCGTTTCGCGGGGACTGCCTGAAGGCTGTCCAATAATAACAATTAGAAAAAGCACATAATATGGCCAAAATGACGCACCTTCCGTCACAATTGCGCAACGGATAGCGCATTTTAATAATTATCGCTTTGCCGCCGATTGCACCTGAACCCTCATCATTGCTCATGATTCGGGCCCGGCGGGGTGCCGGCGGCCTTCCGTATACCGTGGTGGCATACGGGTTGCTGTATACAGCGCGACAACCTGATCATGATACGGCAAATTCCATGCCTTATGAAAGGAAAAGGAGAAGCTTGATGGCAATTTCACGTAGGTCATTTTTGCAGGGGGGACTTGCTGCTGCCGGCGTGGTGCTGAGCGGCAAGCAGAGCGAAGCGAACGCCGATGCGCCGCAGACCAGGATCAAGGGTGTGAAGAGCAGCACCACCATTTGTCCGTACTGCGCGGTCGGCTGTGGTCTGCTGGTTCACACCAAGAACGGCAAGATCATCAACATCGAGGGGGACCCGCAGCACCCGATCAACCAGGGTGCGCTCTGCTCCAAGGGGAGCTCGCTCTTCCAGGTGGCGGTCAACGACCGGCGCCTGCAGAAGGTCATGTACCGCGCGCCGGGCTCCGACCGCTTCGTGGAGAAGTCGTGGGACTGGGCGCTCGACCGGATCGCGCGCAACATGAAGGATACCCGTGACAAGAGCTTCAAGGCCACCGAGGTCAACAAGAAGGACAACAAGGAATACCTGGTGAACCGCACCGAAGGGCTCGCCTTCTTCGGCGGCGCCGGCCTCGATAACGAGGAATGCTACCTCTGGCACAAGTTCTCGCGCGCCATGGGGGTCTCGCAGCTCGAACACCAGGCCCGATTATGACACTCCTCTACAGTCGCCGGTCTGGCGGCTTCGTTTGGTCGTGGTGCCATGACCAACCATTGGATTGACCTGAAAAACAGTGACTGCATCTTCATCATCGGCTGCAACCCGGCCGAGAACCATCCGATCTCCTTCAAGTGGATCGAGCAGGCCGTCGACAACGGCGGCAAGCTGATCGTGGTCGACCCGCGCTACACCCGGAGCGCCTCCAAGTCGGACATCTACGCCCAGTTGCGCCCGGGCACCGACATCGCCTTTTTGGGGGGCATGATCAACTACGCGCTGCAGCACGACCTGATCCACAGGGAGTACGTGCGCGACTACACCAACGCCGCCTTCATCGTGAACGAGAAGTTCGACTTCAAGGACGGCATGTTCTGCTCCTTCGACGACAAGGAGAAGAGCTACGACCTGAAATCCTGGGCCTACGCAAACGACGCCGCCGGCAACCCCAGGCGCGACGAGTCGCTCAAGGACCCGCGCTGCGTCTACCAGCTCCTCAAGAAGCACTACTCCCGCTACGACGTGGACACCGTCTGCCAGATCACCGGCACCCCCAAGGACGCCTACCTGAAGGTGGTACAGGCCTTCTGCGCCACCGGCCGTGCCGACAAGGCCGGCACCATTCTCTACGCCATGGGGATCACCCAGTCCACCCACGGCACCCAGAACGTGCGCGCGGTCGCCATGCTGCAGATGCTGCTCGGCAACATCGGCATCGCCGGCGGCGGGGTGAACGCCCTGCGCGGCGAGTCCAACGTCCAGGGCTCCACCGACTACGGCCTGCTGTTCCACCTGCTTCCCGGCTACCTGAAGTCGCCGGAGTTCGACAACGTCGACCTGAAGGCCTACAACGAGAAGTGGACACCGAAGACCAAGGACAAAAAGAGCGCCAACTGGTGGGGGAACACCCCGAAGTACATCACCAGCCTCTTGAAAAGCTGGTACGGCGAGAACGCCACCAAGGAGAACGACTTCTGCTACTCCTACCTCCCCAAGCGCTCCGGCAACTACGGCTATAGCAAGATCATCGAGAAGATGAAGGGGGGCGGCATCGAAGGTCTCGTCTGCATGGGCATGAACCCGGCCATGGGCGGCCCCGATTCCAACACCGCGCGCGAGGCGCTCGGCAAGCTCAAGTGGCTGGTGACGGTGGACCTCTGGGAGACCGAGACCTCCATCTTCTGGAAGCGTCCCGGCGTTAACCCGAAGGAGATCCAGACCGAGGTCTTCATGCTGCCGGCAGCCTCCTCCGTGGAGAAGGAAGGTTCCATCTCCAACTCCGGCCGCTGGGCGCAGTGGCGCTACAAGGCGGTCGAGCCGGTGGGCGAGGCCAAGAGCGACATGTGGATCATCGACCAGTTCTACAAGCGGATCAACGCGCTCTACAAGAAGGAGAAAGGTGCCTTCCCCGAGCCGATCACCAAAATGGCCTGGGGCTACGGCAACGAGGAGCCGGAACCGACCCTGGTCGCCAAGGAGATCAACGGCTACTTCCTGAAGGACACCACCATCAAGGACAAGGACAAGACCCTGGAGTTCAAGGCGGGCGACCCGGTGCCGATGTTCAAGTTCCTCGCCGACGACGGTTCCACCTCCTCCGGCTGCTGGATTTACACCGGTTCCTTCACCAAGGACGGCAACCAGATGGCGCGCCGCGACCAGAGCGACCCGACCGGCCTCGGCCTCTTCCCCAAGTGGGCCTGGGCGTGGCCGGTCAACCGCCGGATCATCTACAACCGCGCCTCGGTGGACAAGGAGGGCGCTCCCTTCAATGCGAAACGCCCGGTCATCGCCTGGAACGCCCTGGAGAAGAAGTGGCAGGGGGACGTGCCTGACGGTCCCTGGCCGCCGATGAACGACGCCAAGGAAGGGAAGTACCCCTTCATCATGCTCCCCGAGGGGCACGGCCGTCTCTACGCGCTCGACCTGAAGGACGGTCCCTTCCCCGAGCACTACGAGCCGATGGAGAGCCCGACCAGGAACCTCCTCTCCAACGTGCAGAACAACCCGGCGGTGGCGGTGCCCAAGAACGTCTCCCGGGACCTCGACAAGTACCCGTTTATCGGCACCACCTACCGGATGACGGAACACTGGCAGACGGGCTCCATGACCAGGAGCCTCCCCTGGCTGGTGGAACTGGTCCCCGACATGTTCGTGGAGATCAGCGAGACCCTCGCCAAGAAGAAGGGGATCGCCAAGGGGGACAAGGTCCGCGTGCACACCGAGCGCGGCTCCATCGAGGCGGTGGCCCTGGTCACCGCGCGCCTGAAGCCGCTCTCCGTGGCGGGCAAGCAGGTCGAGCAGATCGGCATGCCGTGGCACTTCGGCTACTCGGGCCTTGCCAAGGGGGACAGCGCCAACCTGCTGACCCCGACCGTCGGCTGCGCCAACACCGGCATCCCGGAGTTCAAGGCGTTCCTGTGCGACATCGAGAAAAGGAGGGCGTAAGGAATGAGCTCCGAGAAGATAGATTTCACCAAGACAAAAACCTTCCTGATCGACACCACCAAGTGCACCGGCTGCCGCGGCTGCCAGGTCGCCTGCAAGCAGTGGAACCAGCTGCAGGGCGAGCAGACGCACTTCTTCAGCGGTGAGGGGTACCAGAACCCGCCGGCCATGTCCGAGTACACCTTCACCAGGATCAAGTTCAAGGACTACCAAAAGCACGGCCAGAACGAGTTCGCCTTCTACAAAGAGATGTGCATGCACTGCAACGAGCCGGCCTGCGCCTCGGTCTGCCCGGTGGGCGCCTTCCAGAAGACCGCGGAAGGGCCGGTCATCTACGACTCCAAGCGCTGCATCGGCTGCCGCTTCTGCATGATGGCCTGCCCGTTCGGAGTCCCCAAGTACGAGTGGAGCAAGGCCTTCCCGCTGGTGAGAAAGTGCACCGGCTGCTACAGCCGCATCAAGGAAGGGATGAAGCCCGCCTGCGCCACCGCCTGCCCGACCGCCATAGCCTACGGTCCGCGCGACGAGATGCTGAAAGAAGCGGAGAAGCGGCTGAAGGCCAAGCCCGAGCGCTACTACCCGGCCATCTACGGCAAGAACGAGGCGGGGGGGACCAGCGTCCTCTACCTGACCCACCAGCCCCTGGACGAGCTCGGCTTCAAGCCGGTCACCCAGCGCCCGCTCCCCTCCTACACCTGGCAGGCCCTGCGCTTCGTGCCGGGGATCTTCCTCACGGTGGGGGGCACCCTGTCGGCGGTCTCCTGGTTCCAGCAGCGCAAGGACCGCATCCGCGCTGAAGAGGAAGGTCGCACCGCCAGCGGCCATCACCACGGCAAAGACGAGAAGAAGGAGAACAGCTTATGACCGCCGCGAAACTGGTATTGAATGAAATAAAGGGCTACCACCGCTTCCTGAAATTCATGATGGTGCTGGTCGGCCTCGGTGCCCTGGCCTCCCTGGTCCGCTTCATCTTCGGCCTCGGTGTCACCACCAACCTGAACGACACCTACCCCTGGGGGCTCTGGATCTCCTTCGACGTGGTCACCGCCGTGCCGCTGGCGGCCGGCGCCTTCACCATCGGCATCGTCGCCCACATCTTCCACATCAAGAAGCTGGAGCCGCTGGTGCGTCCTGCCATCGTCACCGGCTTCTTGGGCTACTCGCTGGTCTGCGTGGGGCTTTTGCTCGACTTGGGCCAGCCGCAGCGCGGCATCAACGTGCTCCGCTACTGGAACATCCACTCCCCGATGTTCGAGGTCTCCATGTGCGTGATGGCCTACACCACGGTGCTCACCCTGGAGTTCCTGCACCCGGTGGCCGAGAAGTTCGGCTGGCACCTGCCGCTCAGGCTTTTGCGCACCCTGGAGCTCCCCTTCGCCATCCTGGCGGCGATGATCTCCACCCTGCACCAGTCGACCCTGGGTACCTTCTTCCTGATCGCCGTCGACAAGCTGCACGCGCTCTGGTACAACCCGCTGCTTCCGCTGCAGTTCTGGCTCTCCGCCATCTTCACCGGCCTTTCCATCGTCATCTTCGAGGCGAGCCTGGTGCATAAATACATGGGGCAGCCGGACGAGTCCGATCTCCTTGCCACCCTCACCAGGATCATCCCCTGGGTGATGGCGCTCTACCTCGGCGTGAAGGCGTACGCGCTGGCATTTTTGACCCATGGACCGCTCTTCGACCGTCCGGTGCTCCTGGCGCTCTTCCTGGTGGAGATCTGCGCCGGTGTGCTCATCCCCTTCGGCATGTTCATCACCAAGAAGATCAAGAGCGACAAGCGCATGCAGCTTCGGGCGGCCAGCCTGGTGATCTTCGGCCTGGTGCTGAACCGCTTCAACGTCTCCATGTTCGGCATGGAGCAGCCGGGGAACCTGATCTACGCGCCGTCGCTGATCGAGTCGCTGGTGACCATCGGCATCATCGCCGCGCACATCCTGTTCTTCGTGCTGATCGCCAAGTACTTCCCGATCTTCGAGCATCACCCCGAGACCGTCGACTACTCCATCCCCGACCGCATGCACCGGATCGACGACGGCCGCAAGAGGGTTGGCGGCGAGCTGGAAGCGTAGTCCTGCTAGGTTTGTTTCACAACTCTCGTAACGTTCACCAGCTCTCCCTCGCCCTCCGGGAGAGGGGCGGGGAGAGGGAAGCTTCCACCACCCCTGAAGCTTCCCTCCTCTCCGGCCCCTGTACTTCCGCATCACGTTCCCCCCTTGATAAAGGGGGGACAGGGGGGATTGCTTTTTCTGATGATACGGCGGGAATTGTTTTGAACTGGAAGGAGAATGCAATCATGGACTCACTGGCAAGGGTAATCGAGCAAAGGTCGGTCTGGAATCAGGAAGAGGTCTCCTCCACTTCCGGCCTTCTCCCCGGCGTCACCGGCGTGATCCTGGCCGGCGGCGCCTCCCGGCGCATGGGGAGCAACAAGGCAGTCCTCCCTTACGGCGGGACCACCCTCATCGAGCGCATCTACCGCCAGGTGAGCACCCTCTGCGCCGAGGTCATGGTAGTCACCAACACCCCCGAGGTATATCCCTTCCTCCCCTGTCCCAAGGTACAGGACATCTACCCCGGCATGGGTCCGCTGGCCGGCATCCACGCCGCCCTTTCCCAAAGCAGGACCGGCTACATCCTGGCCGTCGCCTGCGACATGCCCTGGATCAATCCTGCCCTGGTGAGGGCGCTGGCCAGCGGGCGGGAGGGGTGGGACGTGGTCATCCCGGAAGGGGAGAAGGGGATGGAGCCCCTGCACGCCCTTTATTCCACCCGCTGCCTCCCAGCGGTGGAGAAAGCCCTCTCCGACCACCGGGGGCGGATCGTCTCCTTCTTCGACGACGTGCGGGTAAAGGTGCTGCTCCTTTCCGAGACAGCACAGCTCGATCCCGGCCTGCGCGCGTTCCGCAACATCAACACCGTCCAGGATTACCTCGCCCTCGAGCCCCGCTCCTAGCATCATCCTTATCACCGAACTCCGCCCCGTACCGCTTCATCCCAATCCCACACCTAGACCTACACCTGCACCCCTTCTGCACCAGCTCCCCCTCCCCTTCAAGGGGAGGGCCGGGGTGAGGATGGGGATTGACACATCCAGCCTTGACGGATATATATACTTTTCTGCATTATTTTGGTTCCCGCTTCACATCCCGGGCCGGAGGTGGGCAGTGTCCCTCATCGCGTGACCGTATCGTCCATCCACCAGCGTTCCCCCTCCCTGACCCTCCCCCGTCCGGGGGAGGGGATAGAGACCGGAGAGTGGATTGAGCAAGAATGGTCGTCGACTGCGAGGACGGGTATCGAGTATAAGGACGGGTATCGAGTATAAGAGCGGGTATCGAGTGCAAGGGCGGGTGTTGAGTGCATGAGCGGGTAAGGAGTGCATGAGCGGGTGTAGAGTGCAAAGGCGGGTGTAGAGTGCAAAGGCGGGTGTGGAGTGCAAAGGCGGGTGTGGAGTGCAAAGGCGGGATGAAGTGCAAAGGTAGGATGAAGTACCAGGGTGGGATGAAGAGAAGACCAAAGCGGCATCACGTCCCCCCCTTGATAAAGGGGGGACAGGGGGGATTGCTTCGGCCGTTTAGCCCCTCCTGAGCAGTCCGCCCG
>DATFAB010000010.1:0-13052 GCA_035255025.1 Geomonas sp. | reverse complement strand
TCCCCTCTCCCGCAGGGGGAGGGTCAGGAGGGGGAACACCGGTCTCCTGCGGGAGGGAGCCCCTGTTTCCGGACTGGGTTCTCCCCTCCCAGCCTCCCCCCGTTCGGGGGGAGGGGCAGGAAGCCGTTTCAGCAGTGCTCTCCCCCCTGTCGAGGGGCGATAGCCCCTTGGAGAAGCCTGGCTGCCGCGGAATACCCAGTTTATGGCTGCGATATTTCCCAGTAATAGCAACCCTGATTGACTTTTCACGCGCAATTTGTTATGCACTTTTCATCGTCGGCCGTCTCATCTATCTTCACGCAGAGGTTCCTGATGTCCCCGATTTCACAAGGTGCCAGGCGGATCGCCCGGACTGCCGGCGGCACCCCATGCTGAGCAAGATCTTGCGCGGCGAACCGGACATCCCGCCGGAAACCTTTGACACCATCGGCCGCATCCTCAAAGCCCGCTCCGGCTTCAGCTTGCAGGGTTACAAGGACCAGTGCGTCAAACGGCGCATCCACATCCGGATGCGCGCTACCGACTCTGCCTCGCCGGAGGCCTACAGTGCCCTGTTGACGGAGAGCCCCGCGGAGCAGGACCTGCTGCTGCGCGTGCTAACCATCCACGTCTCCCATTTCTTCAGGAACCCCTCCACCTTCGAAAAGCTTGCCGCCCAGATCATCCCGGAACTGATCGCACGGCACCGCGCCCGCCAGCTCCGCATCACCAGCGTCGGCTGCGCCGCCGGAGAGGAGCCCTACAGCCTCGCCCTGATCATGCGCGAGCGCTTCCCAGAACTGATCGAGGGGGAGCGGCTCTCCATCCTGGGGATCGACATCGACCAGGGGGTGCTGGAGGGGGCCCAGAGCGGGATCTACCACCCGGACCGCCTGGCGGAGGTCCCCCCCGAGCTCAGGGCGCGCTGGTTCACCCCGCACGGGCAGCAGTTCCAGCTGTCCCAGGAGATCCGCTCGCTGGTCAGCTTCCGCCAGTGCGACGTGGGCGACGCCGCGCCGCTGCCGGCCAGCGACCTGATACTGTGCAGGAACCTGCTGATCTATTTCGAACGGGGAAAGCAGGAGGAAATCCTGAACGGCTTCGCGGACGCCCTGGGGCCAGGCGGCATCCTGGTTTTGGGCAAGTCGGAAACCATGTCCGGCGCAAGCCGCTCCCGCTTCCGCACCGTCTGCCCGGTGGAGCGGATCTACCGCGTTCTTCACTAGCTTTGAGCATCGCCAGCAAAGGAGCATCACGTATGTACATCCAGATCGGCTACAAGTTCATCCTAGGATTCCTGGCCGTAGTCGCCTGCGTGGCCTTCGTCCCGGGCTGGGTCACCGGGCTCGGCTACTCTCCGGAGATGACCCACCTGCTCTCCTACCTGGTGGCGCTCACCATCGGGCTGATCCTCGGCTCCTTCTTCTCCAAGAGCTTCACCAGGAACATCTCCTCGCTGCGCGGAGCCACCGAGGCGATCAGCCAGGGGGACCTCTCCAGGGACCTGCCGGTCCGCGCGACCCGCTTCCCGGACGAGACCCACGACATGGCGCTCTCCATCAACACCATGGTGGAAAGCCTGCGCACCCTGGTGCGCCAGATCCGGGGGACCTCGGAGCGGGTCTCCGAGTCCTCGCGCACCCTCTCCTCCACCGCCCTGCAGATCAACGCCTCCACCGAGGAAGTGGCCCAGGCCGTCGAGCAGATCTCGCGCGGTGCCGAGAACCAGGCGGAGATGGTGACCAAGACCTCCAAGGTGATCCACGAGATGGCCATCTCGGTGGACCTGGTGGCCAGAAGGGCCAAGGAGACCGCCAAGGCGGCCCGCGACACGAGCTTCACCGCCCAGCGCGGCGACGAGCTCGCCCAGGATTCCCTGGAACGGATGAAGAGCTTCTTCGATTCCGTGGAGCTGATCAGCATGCAGTTCATGGACCTGAACTCCAAGCTGCAGCAGGTGGGGAAGATCGCCGACTTCATCGTGGAGATGGCACGCCAGACCAACCTGCTCGCCCTGAACGCCTCCATCGAGGCGGCCCGGGCCGGCGAATACGGCAAGGGGTTCGGGGTGGTGGCCGAGGAGGTGAGAAAGCTCGCCGACGGCAGCGCCAAGTCCGCCACCGACATCCTGGACATGATCGACCTGGTCAAGGTGGAAAGCCAGAAGCTGCAGGAGACCATCACCGAGAGCTCCAGAAGCATCGTGGCCGGCAAGAAGAACATCGACACCACGGTGGAGTCCTTCAAGCAGATCCTCGCCACCGTCATCGAGACCGAAAGAAAGGCCAACTCCATCGCCGACCTCTCCCAGATGCAGACCGAGGGGGCGGGCAAGATGGTCTCCATGGTGGACGAGATCGCCAAGGTCGCCGAGGACAACGCGGCCTCCACCGAGGAGGTCTCGGCGGCCACCGAGCAGCAGTCGGCCGCCATGCAGGAGATGGTATTCCAGACCCAGGAACTCGCCAAGCTGGCCGGGGCACTGCTGCAGTCGGTGGAGAGGTTCCAGCTGGCAAGTGACGAGGAAGCCCGGGAGGAAGAGCTGTAATGGAGGAGCGCTTTCTCCTTTTTTCGGCGGCCGGGGATGACTTCGCCTTCCGCCTGAGGGAGATCGGGGAGGTGATGGAGCCTCAGCCCTGCTTCCCGCTGCCGCGCGCCCCCCGCCACTTCCTGGGGCTTTTGAACTTCCACGGCACCCTGACCGCGCTGGTCGACCTGTCGTGCTACTTCGGCAGTGAGAGCCGCAGCAAGGAAAGAAAGGTGCTGGTGCTGGACACCCGGTCGGCCCACCTGGCGCTGCTGGTGGACGGGGTGAGAGCGATCCTCCCCCCCGAGGCCGTGCTGGGACAGTCGCCGGGCGACGATCCGCTGACCGCGGTTGTGCTGCAGACCGAGCAGGGGGAATTTCGCCTGCTCACGCTGGAGACGCTGGTTTTTGCGCTGGAGCAGGGGCTCTAGCGAATTTACTGAAAATGCAGGGAGGTAACCGATGGCCAGGACGGTCATGATAGTCGACGACTCGCTGTTCATGCGAAAGATGCTGCGCGACATCCTCGAGGAGGAGGGGTACGAGGTAACCGCCGAGGCGTCCGACGGCGAGGAGGCGGTGGAGAAATTCAGGGAGTGCCGGCCGGATCTCACCACCCTCGACATCGTGATGCCCAACAAGACCGGCATCGAGGCGCTCAAGGAGATCATGGCGCTGGAGCCGGCTGCGCGGGTGGTGATGTGCAGCGCCATGGGACAGGAATCGCTGACCTCGGCCGCCTCCGAGGCGGGGGCCAAGGCCTTCATCGTCAAGCCGTTCAACCCGGAGCTGGTGGCACGGGTCATCAAGGAAGTGGCCGAGAGCTAACCGATGGACATGTCGCAGTACAAAAGCCTCTTCCTCTCTGAAACCAGGGAGTACCTGAAGAGCATCGCCCAGACCGTAGTGGCCCTGGAGGAAGCTCCCAGCGACCGCGCCGGCATCGACGCCCTGTTCAGGGCCGCCCATTCCATGAAAGGGATGGCGGCCTCCATGGAGTACCGGGAGGTGGTGACCGTCGCCCACGCCATGGAAGACCTGATGATCCGGGTGCGCGATCACGGCCTCCCCTTCGGGGGCGGGGTAGCCGACCTACTTCTGGAAGGGGCCGACCTGATCGAGGGGCTTTTGGCGGACGTGGAGGCCGACCTGGAGCCGAGACGGGCGGTCGGCGACTACCCGCAGCGGCTCTCCGCCTACACCCCCGAGCCGCAGCAGGCTGCCGCCCAACCGGCCACGGCACCAGAGCCGGCCCCGGCTGCCCGGACGGCAAGCGCCGCCGCGGATACAAGCCGGCCGGCGGAGACAGCAGCCCCGCCCGAAGGAGCCCAGCCCGTGGAAGGCCGGCCGGCTGCCCCCGGCGAAAAGGAGCTTTCCGGCGAGCTGATCACGGTGCGGGTGCGCACGGAACTGCTCGACCACCTGATCAACCTGACCGGCGAGCTGATCACCAACAAGCACCGTCTGCTCAACATAGGGAAGGAACTGGACTCGCCGCTGCTCAAGGAGGCGGTCTCGGAGAACGGCAAGCTCCTGCACTCTCTGCACGACGAGGTCATGAAGGTGCGCCTGATGCCCTTCGAGATGATCTGCGACCGTTTCCAGCGCTCGGTGCGCACGCTGGCCAAGAAAAGCGGCAAGGAACTCCACTTCGAGCTGGAAGGGCGAGAGATCGGCCTGGACCGCGGCATCCTGGAGCAGCTGACCGATCCCTTGAACCACCTGTTGCGAAACGCGGTGGACCACGGACTGGAGACCGCAGCCGAGCGCGTGGCGGCCGGCAAACCGGCCCGGGGTCTGGTGAAGCTCTCCGTTTCGCGCGACCGGGACCGGGTGCTCATCAAGGTGAGCGACGACGGGCGGGGGATGAACCCGGAGCGCATCCGGCAGGCCGCGCTGGAGAAGGGGTTCATCACCGAGGAAGAAGCGGAGAGGCTGTCGCCCCGCCAGGCGCTGATGCTCTCCTGCATCCCGGGCTTTTCGACCGCCAGGGAGGTCACCGAGGTCTCCGGCCGGGGAGTCGGCATGGACGCGGTCAACGCCTCGGTCCAGAAGCTGGGGGGGACCCTTGCCATCGATTCCGAACCCGGGGTGGGGAGCTGCTTCACCCTGAGGCTGCCGATGACCATCGCCATCATCCATGCCCTGATCGTGCAGTGCGGACCGCTCAAGGTGGGGGTGCCGGTCACCGTCGTGCACCGGACCGTCGAGCTCAGGCGCGACCAGGTGGAGACGGTCGGCAAGCGGCAGGTCTTCCACCTGGACGACGAACCGGTCCAGCTCCTGAGCCTCAACCGCGTGCTGGGACTGCCGCTGGGGCGTTTCCCGAGCGGGATCGTGCCGCTCTTCGTCACCGAGGCCAAGGGGCGCCAGGTCGGCATCGTGGTCGACCGGCTGCTCGGGCAGCACGAGCTGTTCGTGAAGCCCTTGGGACGGCCCCTTTCCAAGCTGCACGGCCTGGCCGGCGGAGCCATCATGGGCGACGGCGAGGTGGTCACCATCCTGGACCTGGCCGACCTGCTCTAAACAGGTTGGCAGGGGGAGGACCGGGGGAGCGTCGCGCGGAACCGCCACCGCTCCCCCCTGCAAAGAACTGCACGCGGCATTTCAACCATCGCAAACCCGAAGGAGCCCCACATGCCGACCCGCCTTCCGCAGGATGCCGAATTGGACGCACTGACCGAGGCCTGCAACATAGGCATGGCCCACGCCGCCACCGCCCTTTCACAGCTGATGGGCAAGGGGGTCGCGATCCAGGCGCCCCGCCTGCAGTTCCTGGACGGAGCCGGGCTGTCGGAACTGCTCGACGACGAACCGGTGCGGGCGCTCCATCTGCAGATCCTGGGCAACGTGCGCGGCAGCATCCTCATCCTGCTCAGGGAGGCCAACGCCCGCCGCATCCTGGAGCTGCTCCTGGGGCAGGGCCAGGGGAGCCAGCCGCTGGCCGAGATGGAGGCATCCACCCTCATGGAAGTGGGGAACATCCTCGCTTCCGCCTGCCTGAACGCACTGGGGCTGATGCTGAAGATGACCCTGCTCCCCTCGGTCCCCGCCCTGATTTCGGGGAGCGCCTCCGAGGTGCTGGACCGGGTCATGGATCGCTCCTCCGGCGGCGACTCGGTGCTGATGGTCGACACCGTCTTCTCCATCTGCGAGGCCTTCTGCAGCGGCAGCCTCTTCCTGATGCCGGCCCCCGAATCCATCCCCGCCATGATGAGCGCCCTGCAGGGGAAGTAAGGGGAGCCGGGAAAATTGAAACCGCTTGCAAGATACCGGGTTGTATGGCAGAATCACCGGTCAAGTTGATGCAGACGCCTGCCGCCGACGGGACGGCGGAGGCGGCGAACATAGTGACGAGGACGAAGGCGACAGCGAGGCAGGTCGCCTTCACAACTTTTAGAGGGGTAACCAGATGAAAGTCGCCGGCATCGTCATCACCTCACTGCTAATCATGGCGGCAACCGCCACCTTCAGCCTCGCAGCCGAACTCTCCCAGGTAGTAGGCACCCTGGAGCGGGGCTACGCCACCCTGAACGACCTGAAAGCCGACTTCACCCAGCGCAGCACCATCAAGGCGATGAAGCGCGAGGAAAAGGGGGGCGGCGAGCTCTTCATCAAGAAGGGGACCGCCAGGGACGCCATGTTCCGCTTCAACTACACGAAGCCCAAACAGCAGATCGTCTCCAACGGCAAGAAGGTCTGGTACTACCTGCCGGACCAGAAGCAGGTCATGGTGATGGAGCTCTCCCAGCTGTTCGAGGAAGGCAACGTGGCCCTCAACTACCTGGCAGGCCTTGGGCACGTTTCCAAGGATTTCAGCATCACCTTCGCCTCCCAGCCGCGCGACGCCAAGGGGAACTACGTGCTCGATTTGACCCCCAAGAAGAAGAGCCCGGCCCTGGCCAAGCTGCAGCTGGTGATCCAGGCCTCCGCGGTGGAGCAGCTGATCGCCCGCGGCGAGCCGGGCACCCCCTTCCCCATCGTCTCTTCCACCGTCTTCGACCAGGCCGGCAATACCACCCGGATCGATTACAGCAGCGTGAAGACCAACAAGGGGATGGACAGCAGCCGGTTCACCTTCAAGATCCCGGCCGGCGTGGAAGTGGTGAAAGGCAAGTAGCGAGCGGACGTCAGAAGAGTCACAAGCAATCCCCCCTGTTCCCCCTTTATCAAGGGGGGGACCTGACCTGAAGGGCCTCACCCGGAAATAACCGGGCAGCGTCCCCTCCCTGCACGGGAGGGACCGAGTGAGGATGGGGTTTAGCGATGCAAATACAATTCTCGGTTGAGGAGGAATGCACATGCCGTCATTCGACATCGTTTCCAAGGTGGACATGCAGGAGGTCGACAACGCGGTCAACCAGACCGTCAAGGAGATCAGCCAGCGCTACGACTTCAAGGGGACCAAGAGCGAGGTGACCATGGAGAAGGATGCCATCAAGGTGCTGGCCGACGACGACTACAAGCTGAAGGCGATCATCGACATCCTCCAGTCCAAGTTCGTCAAGCGCAACATCTCCCCCAAAGCCCTGCAGTACGGCAAGGCCGAGCAGGCCTCGGGCGGCATGGTGCGCCAGATGATCAACCTGCAGGTCGGCATTCCCAAGGAGAAGGCGAAGGACATCATCGCCATCATCAAGGAGACCAAGCTGAAGGTCCAGGCGCAGATCCAGGACGACCAGGTCCGGGTCACCGGCAAGAACATCGACGACCTGCAGGACGTCATCAAGACCCTGAAGGCCAAGGACCTGGACATCGACATGCAGTACGTGAACTTCCGGAGCTAATGAGATTTTTCCGCCTCTTTTTTAAGCAAAAGTGACCATTTTGCCTGGTCCGATCATGTCTTTTCAGCACCTTACAGCCGAATTCGGCGCGCCGAATTTGGGCTTTTTTTAATGTTAGTGGCGCCTGCCGCGCCCTGTCCGGAGGCTGCCAAGCCCCGGGTAAAAAAGCTGCACCAACGAAGTTCTGGGGGATTTTTGAGCGAGAAGAACAAGGAAAAAGTGAGCCTGGTAAGCCTGGGCTGCCCGAAGAACCTGGTGGATGCCGAGGTCATGCTCGGCTACCTGTCGAAGGACGAGTACGAGGTGACCACCGACGAGATGCAGGCTGACATCATCGTGGTCAACACCTGCTCCTTCATCAAGGAGGCCAAGCAGGAGAGCATCGACACCATCCTCGACCTGGCCGACCGCAAGCACGACGCCCGCTGCAAGCTCTTGATCGTGACCGGCTGCCTGCCGCAGCGCTACCAGGAAGAGCTCGCCAAGGAGCTCCCCGAGGTGGACATCTTCATCGGCACCGGTGACTATCCGCGCATCGCGGAGATCATCGCCGAGAAGAAAAGCACCTCGGAACAGCTCTGCTACACCGGCGACCCGAACTTCGTCTACAACGACGAACTCCCCCGCCTGCAATCTTCGCCCCACTACACCGCCTACCTGAAGATCGCCGAGGGGTGCTCGAACAACTGCGCCTACTGCGTGATTCCCGCCCTGCGCGGCGCGCTCCGCTCGCGTCCCTTCGCCACGCTGTTGTCCGAGGCGAGGCAGCTGGTGGAGGGGGGCGTCAAGGAACTGAACCTGATCGCCCAGGACATCACCGCCTACGGCAAGGACCTCGCGGACCGGCCGACCCTGGAGATGCTGGTCACCGAGCTCGCCAAGCTGGAGGGGCTCAAGTGGATCAGGCTTTTGTACGCCTATCCCGACGGGGTCACCGATTCGCTCATCTCGCTGATAAAGAACGAGCCCAAGGTCTGCAAGTACCTCGATCTGCCGATCCAGCACATAGCCGATCCCATCCTGAAAAGGATGAACCGCAGAAGTGACGAGCAGCAGATCCGCGACCTGATCGCCAAGCTCAAAACCGAGATCCCGGACATCGCCATCAGGACCTCGCTGATCGTGGGCTTCCCCGGGGAAACCAACGACGACTTCAAGAAGCTTCTGCAGTTCGTGGAAGAGACCCGCTTCGACCGGCTGGGTGTCTTCTGTTATTCCCGCGAGGAGGGGACCCCGGCCGCCGACATGCAGGACCAGGTCTCGGAGAGGGTGAAAAGGGAGCGTCACAAGAAGCTGATGCGCACCCAGGCGCGGGTATCGTTCAAGCACAACAGGACCCTGGTGGACAGCGAGGAGGACGTTCTGATCGAAGGCTACAGCGAGGAAACCGAGCTTCTTCTGAAGGGACGCTCATCGAGGCAGGCGCCCGACGTGGATGGACTTGTCTATATCACGGCAGGAAACGCCAACGTCGGTGACATAGTGAGACTGAAGATTACAGACTCTTCGGATTACGATCTCATAGGGGAGATCGTAGAGTAGGTTTGACTTGACAACCCCCTCCATTGCTGTATTATTTCGACGCTTTTAAGCAAGCAAAACAGGAGTGAATTCTAATATGACCGAAAAACCCGATGAAATGAAAGCGATGCTCCTCAAGATGAAGGAGGAGACGCTTCGTGAAATCAACAAGACCGTGAAGTCCGGCTCGGACGTCGTGGTCAACGAGCCCAGCGGCGACATCTACGACCAGGCCTCCAGCGAGCGCGACCGCGAGCTCGGCCTGCTTCTGGGTGACCGCGAGCGCGAGAAGCTGAAAAATATCGACGAGGCCCTGCTTCGCCTGGAGGAAGGCGAATACGGCATCTGTGAAGAGTGTGAAGAGGAGATTCCGATCGGCAGGCTGAAGATCGTTCCCTTCGCCCGCCACTGCGTAAAGTGCAAAGCGGATCTTGAGAAGCAGCAGGCCCAGACCAAGCGTTTCGAAGAAGACCGCGCCTACCGCGACATCGCCCTCGGCGAGGAAGAAGAAGGGTAGGCCAGAGCGGCAAGGCCAGGCAAAACACAAAAGGGGGACGGCAGCAATGCCGTCCCCCTTTCGCGTTTGGTGGTCCGTCAATTTTCATTCTCTATTCAGCGCCCCATCTTCCTGCGGCGGCAGGCCGGGGTGGCGCTCTTGTACTAGATCCAGCTCCTGTAAGCTCTCCCTCCCCTGCCGGGGGAGGGCCGGGGTGAGGGAAGCCTCGGCATGTGGAACTCCTTCACTCCATGGAAAGCACCCTCACCCTAGCCCTCTCCCGCAGGGAGAGGGGACATTGGGAAGGTCTGTCCTTCTGTCCTTCTGTCCTTCTGTCCTTCTGTTCCTCTTCCTTGGCTGATTCGCTGCAGCCACCCATAGCGAGGGGGGGAGCAAACAGCGTCCCCTCTCCTTCAAGGAGAGGGACAGGGTGAGGATGGGGTTTGATCGCTCCGACCTATCAGTGAAACGACTCGATCTTCTCCGGCGTCTTGGCCTTGTCGAGCTTGTAGATCAGCTCCTGGTATTCGCCCCGGGAGACCGAGGTGTGCCAGTGGCCGGTCGCCCTCCCCACCAGGCTGCTCCCTATGAAGATGACCAGTACCAGGCCCCCGAATACCACGCCGGGAACCACCTTGCCCCCGCGCAGCTTCAGCTTGAGCGCCTCCGGCTTCGGGCAGCTGCTCACGCAGCGCAGGCAGCCGATGCACTCCTCCGAGCAGACCCTCCCCTTGTGCATGACGTCGATATGCGACGGGCAGGCCTTGTTGCATCCTCCGCAGGAGATGCAGGCGCTGGCGTTACGCTCCACCTTGACGGGGGAAAGGCGCGATACCAGCCCGAGCAGCGCCCCGTAGGGGCAGAGGAAGCGGCAGAACGGGTTGCGGATGAAGAAGGAGAGCAACAGCAGCGAGGTGATGACCAGGAGCCCTACCCCTCCCAGGTTAAGGAAGAAGTCCAGCATCCTGACGTCGGCGATCTTGTTGAAGTCATCCAGCAGGAAGGAGTTGACGCTCTCCGGAGACATGACCAGCAGGATGGCGACCAGGAACAGGGCCATCAGCAGGTACTTGACCGGCCGCAGGAGCCAGTCGAGCCAGGGCCAGACCCGGTAGTTGCGGGTGAGAACCGCCTGCCCCGACTTCCAGAGCATCTCGGTGAAGGTCGAGATCGGGCAGATCCAGGAGCAGAAGGAGCGCTTCAGAAGCAGGGAGACCAGGATGGCCGCCAGGAACATCACCAGGGCCGCCGGGTGGATGTCGCTGATGTGCCCGGTCACCAGCCAGATCTTGAGGTTCATCAGCCCGGAAATGGGGAGGAACGCCTCGACTCCGTCAGCACGCTCGACAAAAGGGGCGTTGCTTCTGAAGTGGAGGACGAACTGGTAGAACCTGACCCCGAGATAGAGGGAGAAAAAAAGAAAGCCCCACTGGACTGCGAGCCTGACGCGTTGAACCTTTTTATCCGACATCCTTGTCACCTTCCGTTGTGAATTGGCCAATTCGGTGTGCCGAATCCAGCCGTACCGCCCGACAACTTAAAGCCCCGATTCGCCATCACCCGTCATCCGGACCCGGCTGCCTTTTTCTCCGGCGGCTCACGCCCCTGTTCCGACCATCCCCTCCCCCGAACGTGGGAGAGACAGGGAGGGGGACTGGTGCCGGAATCGCCGGCACTCTCGCCCCTGGACCTGGTAGCTGTCACGGTCGGCCGTCATGCGGGCTGCCGGCAGCGCTCCCCCCTCCCGACCTCCCCGCGTTCGGCGGGAGGAGGAGTGGACGAGGAGAAATGAGCATCCTGTGGCCTGCGAGCAGCTGCGACTTTTTCTGTCGCGCACCTTTGCTATGCTCCAATCATCAAACGATGGAGGTAGCTCACATGGAACCTATGGTCGTAGTCGCGGTCTTTATCGTCATCTACTGCGGATATCTTACGGTGAAGGACATCGTTGAGGATCTTCGTCAGGAAGGGTTCCTGGTGAGGCCCTTGTCGAGCAGATGCCTCGGGTGCACGTTGGAAAGCGCCTTCAGAAGGCTCTTCTTCACCAGGGGGTTGTCGCGCTCCAAGGTGGCCAACAATTCCTTCATCTTCTTTCGTTGCAAGTCGGCTGTGCCGCACACCGGACAGCAGCAGCAGACGACGGGGAAACGGTTGTTGCGCGAGAACGGGATGATCTCGTTCTCCGGGACGTAAACGAGCGGCCTGATCACCGTGGTCTCGCCGTTGTCGGCCAGCATGCTGGGGGCCATGGCCTTCAGCGAGCCGACGAAGAACTGGTTCAAAAGCAGCGTCTCGATGAAGTCATCCATGTGGTGGCCGAGCGCCAGCTTGTTGCAGCCAAGCTCCTTGGCCCGGCTGTAGAGGGTCCCGCGCTTGAGCCTCGCGCAGATGGAGCAGTAGGAGGAATTGGGGCGGCGCTTCTCCGAGATGATGTCGTAGTGCGTCGTCTTCTCCATGTGATAGGTGAAACCGTGCTCCTGCAGGTGCTCCTCGATGATGTCCGCGCGGTAGCCCCGGTAGCCGGAGTCGATGTTGATGGCGACCAGCTCGTACTTGACCGGGGCGCGCCGGCGCAGGAATTCCAGCATGTGCAGCATGCTGTAGGAATCCTTGCCGCCGGAAACCGCGACCGCGACCCGGTCCCCGTCGGAGATCAGGTCGTAGTCGGCGATCGCCTTGCCGACCCGGTTCCTGATCCTGGTAAAGATGGCGTCCTCAATGAGAGCCACGACGACCTCCTTTTGCCATCAACCCGCCGAGCATCCGCAACCGCAGCTGTCGCAGTCACAGGCATCTTCCGCCAGGATCACGGCCCGGAAGGCCTCGATCCCCATCTCTTCGACGATCCTGCCCAGCCGTTCCTTCTTGGGCGAATTCTTGTAGAACTCCACGACGCGCGCCACGATCTCCAGCACCTCTTCTTCGGTCGCCACGTCGTCGATCAGCAGTTCGCCCAGGCGCGGCCGCACGCCGGCATTGCCGCCCACCAGGATGCGCCACCCTTTGGCCGTTCCCACCACCCCGATATCCTTCACGGAGGACTCTGCGCAGGAGAGGACGCAGCCGGAGACCGCCATCTTCATCTTGTTGGGGAGCTCCATGGCGTGGTAAAGCTTGTCCATCTTGAGGCCCAGCGACTGGGAATTCTGCAGGCCCCGCTTGCAGTAGGTGGTGCCCGGGCAGATCCGGACGCTTCTCACGCACAGGCCGATGGCCGCCCCCAGCGGCTGGGCGAGCTCAGTCCAGATGGCGTCCAGATCCTCCTCCTTGGCACCGATCATGGCGATGCGCTGGGCAGAGGTGAGCTTCAGGTCCAGCTTGTACTTGTCGGCCACGTCGCAGATCTTTCTGAGGGTCGCCGTGTCGGTGAAGCCGCCCGGGAT
The DNA here is from genome assembly GCA_035255025.1 of Geomonas sp. Taxonomy (GTDB): domain Bacteria; phylum Desulfobacterota; class Desulfuromonadia; order Geobacterales; family Geobacteraceae; genus Geomonas. Next base: position 359 of record DATFAB010000010.1, on the reverse strand, counting down.
GTGCGGAGCGATGGCGTAGGTCTCACGGTCTCTCTGCAGTATTGCGCCCTTCTCCAGGATGTCCTTCTTCATACTGTCCTCCTTGGTCTGATTTTGGATTGATGCAGGTCAAAAATATCTAAAACAGGGGAAGCTTGATCACCGAGGACACAGAGGATGCGCTGAGGTCACCGGGGGAGAAACGAGGAAAAAGGTCTTAACCCCAAAATCCTTGCAGGGTTAAAGTCGTGCCCGATTCTGCTTTTCCCAAGAAAAAAGGTTTCCTCAGTGTCCTCCGAGAAACCTCGGTGCCCTCCGTGGTCAGGCTTGAGAACTTTTGTCTTTGCTTCGTATAAATTTCACCAGTTCCACGGCTATCT
>DATFAB010000009.1:0-73986 GCA_035255025.1 Geomonas sp. | reverse complement strand
GAAGAGAAGGTCTGGCCCCCGCTTACAAGGTTCAGAGGGTTGCTAGAGGTAGGTCCGTTGCCAGCGACAAATAAAAAAAACGGCCCATCTCTCCGGGCCGTTCGCATTGCCACCTTTTGTAGAGGCTTAAAGCATCTCGGGTTGCGCCAGGGAAACCATCAATGCAGTGGTCTGGGAACTGGTCAAGCCCGTGATATTTCCCCTCATTGTATTCTTGGTTGCCAAGTCGGTATCCTTGATACTGAACATCTGCGCCTGGGTCGGCGTGGTTCCGATCTGAGCCAGCTTCTGCAGATTGATCATCTTGGTCAACACCAGGTCGTACTGGAGCTCCAGCATCGACTTGTAGGGGTCGGCGAACGAGGTGAAAGTGGGAGGAGTCGGCGGCGTGATACCCATGCCCATCAGCTCGTTGCTCAAGGTCGTGGTCATGGGCGTGTAGGTCATGGTGCGGGTCGGTACCACGAAGTTGTTAGTAGCCACCATCATCACCGACCAGTTCTGGGTGCTGGTACTCCCCGGCGTGGTAACCATCATCCCTATGCCCATGCCAGCCAGCGTTGCTGAGGTCATCCCTCCCATCATCCCTCCCATGCTGCTCATCCTTGACGCCATGGTGGTTTGCATGCCGGAGATATCGGTGTCAGACGCCGCCGTCCCGGAGGCGTTGCTGGAGAGGTAGGTGGTGAAGCCGGTCTGCATGGCGGTCAGCATGGTGCTCTCGGTGCTGGAAATCGTGGTGGCGTCCGGGAAAACGGCCGTGCTGGCGAACATCTGCTCGAAGTTTTCCTGCGCGGAGAGCATGGCGTTTTCCATCACCGTGTTGGCTGCGGTAAACTGCAGGGTCTGCGCCGAGGTCGCGCCCATTACCGGCATTGAATCCGAGAACCCGCGCATCGCCGCCCATTCCTGGCGCTGCTGCGTCCCGGTGCGGAAGATCGCCTTCATGGCGGTGATGACGTCGGCGTTGATGGTAGAGGAGGCTGAGGCCGATTCCGCTGCGGAACCTGCCGAGTCGAAGCCGATGTGCATGAAATTGACGGGGATGCCGGCGTTGGCCCCGCCGTTGACCATATCGTTCATGAAAAGGGCAATGGCGTCACCACGAATGTTGGCCTCGGCTGTTTGTGTGGTTGCGGCGACCGACTGGTTCATCTTGGCGGCATAGCTCCGCATGGCTGACAGCAGGTTTGACTTGAACTGCGTCATCTGCGCGCTGGTGACTCCGTTGCCCGTCATGAAGGAGTCAAAGGCGTTCTTGCCAGCCTGCGCCAGGGGGCTGAAGTTCTGGGCGTCGGTGTCGGTGATCGCACCGGAACGGACCATGGTCATCAGCAGCATTACGAAGCCAGGATCGTCGCTTTGCACATCGCTCATGGTTTTCAGCATAGCCTTGGCCTGCTTGTCGGTCACCTCGCTCACCCCCATGGTTACGCTGCCATTGGGCGGGGGCGCTGCGACCATTGCCTCACGTGCGGTTGTCCCGGAGCTGTCGACGATCTGGACCATCAGGAAACGGTTGGTGTTGGCATTGGGAACGCCAGAAAAACTGTAGGAGAGTTTGCCGGTTGCATCGGTGGTTGCCGACATGGAATTCAGCGTAGTGAGCTGCCCGGTGGTTGATACTGAGGATAGTTTGACGGTGTAGGCTGTGTTCGGTGTCAGAGCAAAGGCGGAAGTAGCGAAGGATATTGCTGCGGCGACACCAAGAAGCCAGCTGCTTTTCATTGGTAAGCCTCCTTTGTCACGAGCCAATCGCTACTTGGCGTTACCCGAAATCGTGCCGGTACCATTGCTGTTGGGAATGTTGCTGAAATTGCTGCCGCCACCGCCGCCGCAGGCGGCCACGGCCAAGGCAAATGCGATAGCTGCCACCAAGCAAAGAACTTTCCTTTTAACGCTTTGCATCTGTTACCTCCTCTGTCCTTGTTATTACGCGGCCGTAAATCTTGACCTCCGGCAAGGTTCCGGCCTGCTCGATGCTCCTGGCCTTGGACATTCCGAAAGCCAGGGGGCTGAAAAATAACACTTTTGCAGTATACCAGACCGGCGGCTACTCGCCGTCCGAGTGACGGGCCCTTGAGTTTTTTTGACCGTGGCGGGGACCTCAAGCTTCCTGGTCAAACTCAGGGAACCAGTTCGGCTGGCGCCCAGGCGCGTCTGGACCAATATTCGGGATCATGGGAAGGGACGACTGTGACGCCCGCCAGATCCTCCAGCTTGAGCCAGTGGACGTTCTGCATTGTTGCGGGGTAATCGGCAGCAAGGGCCGGCGGGATCGATTTTTCCATGGACTCGAGGGTGTACAGGGCATCTGCGGCATAAATGAACGCGTTGCCCACTGAGGGCTTCACGTAGAGCGACTGGTGACCCGGTGTATGGCCAGGAGTAGGGAAGGCGATCACGGATCTGTCACCAAAGATATCAAAAACACCCTCAACCTCCCGGATATTAAGCTCCTGCAGGTATCTGAAATCGCGCGGAATGTAAACGGTGCCCATCCGCTGGGTCGCAACGACCTCTCTTATCGCTGCCAGTTCCACCTTCTGCACATAGATCGGCACATCTGTCGCCCGAAGATCCTCAATGGCACCGGCATGGTCGAGGTGGCCGTGGCTGAGGATAACGGCCTTGAGGTCGGCCGGCCTGAGTCCCAGGGGCCTGATCGCCTGGGTAAATTCCTGGTCGGGCCCGATCACCGGCCAGAACTTTTTGGCCAGATCTTCACCCCAATACCCCACCGGGTCCCCGGCTGTCTCCCCATTGCATCCCGTATCGAAAGCAATCCATTCCTTGGCATGCCGGATGACGAGAAACGGGATCGGAATCTCCATTGCGGTGCCGATGCGCGTGTCCTTCAGGATATGTTGAGTTTCCGTCTTCAGGGAGCCTGCATTGCAGGCGTACACCTTAACCTCGGGGTCAGTCCCACCCATTGGCATGTCTAATCCTCCGCCACTCCAGTCAGGGCCCAGGTCATGGTAGCCGGCACATCTCTTTACTCCAGGGGCCGGAACTTGAAATCTTTCAGGAAACGATCCCGGACCTCGGCGAGATCTGGATCGTGCTCACCAGGCAGGCCCCTCTCGGAGATGCCGAACTGTATGATGACCTTCGACGAAGATGGATGGAGGCAGGTGTAACTCCAGTCATCCTGGAGCAGGACGTCAGGCGCCACGGCTGAACCGTGATCTTCAAATTTTGCCCGTGTTTTTGCACAATAGCCGGGCTGCGCTGCAGGTATAACCTCCAATTCCAGGATCTTCATCCTGCCGGTTGGCGGATTCGAATGCTTCACATTACGTTTCACATACTCCGCGAAGGCTTCCGGCTTCGTTGCATAGTCGGGAAATCCCGCAACAGCAGGATCGAAACCCTGGTGCCGGCATACCAGGATTGCCAAGGTATGCGTTTTCGAATTGCTGTCTTTTTTGCCGAGCATCACGCAGTCGGTATTCCTCATATGCCTGTCGTCCAGCCTGTACCAGCCAGGCTCCTGCGGGGGGAGAAAGGAGAACCCGTACGACTGGATCGGTACGGTCGGGTCCTTGATGGGAGTCATGGAGGTTGCACAACCGGTCACTAAGAGAACTGCTGCTAGAGCACAAGCTTTTCTTCTCATTTTCCCGCCTCCTTTCATTTTGCCACCATGCCAGCCAGTAAATCGGGTGCCGGCGCCACTGCCAACTTTGACCAGATCATTGCTGAGGGAAAGACTTAAACAGGTCAGCAACCAGATCTTCAATCTGGTCCTGGTAAGCCGGCTCACCGACAGGGTTGTAACTTACATCGTCTATTTGATTTCCCCACAACACATCGCCTGTAGCCGCATCGACCAGGGTCGCTTGCAATATCAGGTATCCACTCGCATTCTTGGGAGGAGCGAGAATCCCCAAGGTTGCTATGCCCAAAAGCAGCTTCCCTCCCGATTCTGCGGCATTGCTGCCGGATGAGCGTTTCATCATCTTGCACTTTGTGAAAAGCAGAGAACTGGCACCTGCCGGTTGGGCCAATGATGCGGCTTCCGCACCGAGGGAAAACTTGTAGGAAAGCGCCTCTCCTTCAGGTAAAAACCTCTGGTATACCTTGTCAGACAGCCGCTGGGTCAGGTCTTTCACGGTGGTCGCTGATTCCAGCTTGTCGTTGATTTCCCCCTGGTACGGTTCGGTTAGGACTTTATACCCCCGCTTGGTCAGCTCGGCCGCGACCCTGGTGTTGATATCTTTTATTACTTTGGCTTCCTCGTCGGATTTTCGAGTGTTGCCATTGGAGGTTTGCAACTGGATGACGACTTGGGGGGGAAGCAGCAGAGAGATCTTAGCCTTCTCGGTCCTGGATTTGAAATCGGCATGCTGGCGTACCATGACGCCAGAACTGCAGGCCAAGAGTAAAAGCGGAAAGAGACAGAAAAGACAGGCAGTGACTGCGTGAACCATGCTCCTTTTCATCGTCCACACCTCCTGTGCATGCTAACTTTGGGGCGGGGATAGGGATCCGGCTGGGACGGCGCCGGTGCGGATCTGTATTGGGGAGAAACTGCCGGTGAAGAGGAGAAGATGGGAGAAAAAAGCGCAGGGCGGGTGGAAGATGCCAGCAGAACTTGCTGAGAGAACACGAATCATTTTGTCCGTCCTCCAACAAACTGCCTTCGATCTGGGTAAAACTCGTGGAGTTTTTTTATATCGCGAGCGTGGTCCGGTGTATCTCTAAAAAATAGCTCTGTTCCTTCCCTTGTCAATCAAGCGGCCTTGACGACAGTTTTCCACAGGGGACAGCTTCCCTGTCGCCGCCACGTTCCCATTGTCAGGCGGCCTCTCCCGCCCGTTTCCAGCGACGGTGCACCCAGTACCACTGGGTCGGGTGGGCCACCACGAAATCTTCCACGTAGCGCGACAGCGCCTGGGTCTCCTTCCTGATGCCTTCCTCGCTCAGGTCCCCGCTCAGTAGATGTTCCGGATGAAAGGTGATCACCTGCCGCCCTCCCTCACGATGGATGAAGACCGGAACCAGGGGGGCGCCGCTCTTGTGGGCGATCTGCACCGGGGTCTTGGATGCCCAGGCCTTGCGCCCCATCACATCGATCAGGACCCCATCCTCGGGAAGGACCGCCTGGTCGGCAAGCAGACCGACGAAGTGCCCCCTCTTCAGTGCAGCCAGCATTCCCCTGAACGCCCCCTTCTTGTAGATAACCCGGCTGTTGTAGCGCATGCGCATCCGCTCCACCATCTGGTTGAAATAAGGGTTTTTCTGGCGTTTGGCTACTACCGCGCCCTCACCAAGCAGATGCCCGATGGCCAAAGCCATCAGTTCCCAGTTGCCGCAGTGCCCGCTCAGGCAGATCATCCCTTTTCCCTTGTCCCTGGCAGCCTCGAAATGCTCTTGTCCGCGCAACTCGATGTTGGTTACCAGCTCTTCCCCCCGAAAATGGTAGAGCCGGCACACCTCGATCAGCGACCTGCCCAGGTTCTCGAAGTTTTCCCGGGCCAGGTTGCCGACGTTTCCGCCCGGCGCACACCAGAGCGGATGATGCTCCATGAAGGGGAGCGCGCGGTTCATGTTGTCCAGAAGGATTTTTCGGCGCTTGAAGAGGATGCAGGAGAGAAGACGGCCGATTCTTGCCGCAAGGCGGTCGAGGATGGCGGCAGGGACCAAGGCGGCGACAAGGGTGAGACAATAAAATGCGGCGGCTTCAACTACCCAGAAGATTCGTTTCACGGGTTCCTTTTTTCCACAAGCAGCCGCTTTGGGAAGGTAACGGCAGGGTCCCCGTCGCTTCTTGGCTTTTCAGCGCCTGGAGGTGCAGGTCAGGCGGCTCTGCGGTCGCTACGTTAGCCGGGTTGCCGCTCGCATTGTTCCATGGTCAGCGGTTCATCACCAGGATCCTCTTCGGGCGAGCTGGCGGCCTTTTCCTGTTTGCGCAACAGTTTTTCTTCCTGCTTCTTTTTCTTCTCTAATTCCTTCTGGCGCTTCTGGAATTTGAAGTTGGGCTTGGCCATTCGATCCCCTCAAGTGTGGTGCGCCTGGAATGTACGGCGGAGAGTGTTTTCCGGCAGCTGCAGATAACAGCCACCGGTTGGCTCCCCGTTAAATACAACAATTTAATGCGGGGCAGGCCAAGTTCATCGTTGCATTGCCCATAAAAAAAGCTTTTTCATAGTGCACGTCAATGGATGTAATAGCAAGGATATTATTTTTGGAGACGCGTTGCCCGCAAGTTGTCTGTTTTTAATGACCGTAGGTAGCTTTTAACTACGGTTGTGATTGTTAAGGGTAATTGTTTTTTCTGAATTCATACCTCGCAAAAAGCATCCAGGCATCCTGTTTTTACAATCGCTCTGAACATTACAATTAGCTTTTCTTACCTGACGAGATGAAGGTGTAGGCCAGATTCTAATTCTGCCGGGGTCGGCGTTGTCCTTCGCGTGACTGTACCCCCCCTTGGGGGCCCCGTTGACATAGTACCGGTATGGCCCCTCAGGTCCCAGCGCCCCTCACCGGTCGCTGTGCGGCGAACTGATCTGTTCGGAAACGGTCCGGAAATGAAAACCATAGATAGCCAGCGTTATGGCTAAGGGGAGTAACCGTGGTTTTTTGAGGAGCGTCCAGAAAAATACCTTCCAGTAGTGCAGCCGCTCCTTGCCTAGTATCCCCAGGAAAAGCATGGACCGAAAGAACGCCCTGATATCGCGCCACTGCAGGGTGGAAAATGCTGAGGGCCCAGAAAGCCGGTACTGTCTCAGGAAGGTCATTATCCGCTCATAGAAATGATCCGGGGAATAGATGGCCCTCACGAGACGCTGGTAGCCCTCTATCAGGACCTGCGGGCTCATCTTCGGCACAAAGGTGAGGGCGGTATCGGTGTTGTTTCCGGTGGCAGTGCTGATGATCCTCCCCTCGCGGACGAGCCGGCTATGCAACCTGGTACCCCGCAGGACCATCAGTATTCCCACCATGGCCGTTACGATGCCGCTTTCCTGGATGAAGCGGAACTGCTTTTCGAAGATGGCAGGCGAGTCGCTGTCGAAACCAACGATGAAGCCTCCCTGGACCTGGAGTCCCGCCCGCTGGATGGACTGCACCGAGGCGACCAGGTCGCGGTTGCGGTTTTGCAGTTTGCCGGTTTCTTTCAGCGAATCCTGTTCCGGAGTTTCGATGCCGATGAAGACCTCCTGGAACCCGGCCTCCACCATCAATCCGATGAGCTGGGGATCGTCGGCAAGATTGATGGAGACCTCGGTATAGAAGAAGAACGGGTATTCATGCCGCTTCATCCACGATATCAATGCCGGGAGAACGCTTTCTTTCAGCTTCCGCTTTTCGCCGATGAAGTTGTCGTCGACGAAGAAAACCCCACCGCGCCACCCTGTCACGTAGAGTGCCTGAAGCTCGGCTATGACCTGCTCCGGCGTTTTCGTTCTCGGTGTGTGGCCGAAGAGTGCGGTGATGTCGCAAAACTCGCACTCGAAGGGACATCCCCGCGAATACTGGATATTCATGGAGGCGTAGTTGCGCATTTCGATCAGTCCCCACCGGGGGACCGGGGTGCGGGCGAGGTCGGGGCGGCCGTCGGCCAAGTAAAGCCGCCGCGGCGTCTTTTTGTCCAGGTCCTCCAGAAAGCGCGGCAGCGTGACCTCGGCCTCGCCGAGCACCAGGTGGTCCGCCTCGGGGAATTCGTCGTGACAGGTCGAGAAAAGCGGGCCCCCGCCAACGGTCCTGACCCCCAGGGTGCTGCACCGGCCGAGCACTTCCCGCGCGGATTCCCTTTGCACCGTCATGGCACTGATGAATACGTAATCCGCCCAGCGCAGGTCATTATCGGAAAGCCGCTCGACGTTGAGATCGATCAGCCTCATGTCCCAGCTGTCGGGGATCATGGCCGCGACAGTAAGCAGGCCCAGGGGAGGAAAGGCCGCTTTTTTGCCGATAAACGGCATGGCATAGCGAAAACTCCAATAGGTATCCGGGTACTTGGGGTAGACGAGAAGAATTTTCATTTTTGCCTCTCACCGCCCGCCTGGTTCAGCCAGCAGGCGCTGTTGACACCCGAAACTCGTTGTGAGCCGGCCATCGGTAATCATGATGCGCGCCGGAGGTTGCTAATGGGGGAGCAGATGGCCGTCCTGTCACGGTTGGAAAGTCAAGGCCGGAGACTTTAGCGCTCTGCACTGTCCAACTTCGTTAGCTTGCCACAAGTGCAAGAACTGCAGGCTGTTCGGAGAGGTAGGAGAGAACAGGATGAGAGCGTCGACCGGGAGTTGCCCAGGAGCTGCCTTGGCACCCTCCAATTGTACACCAAGCTGCGCACAATACTGGCCGGCATGGTAAAGATGGCTGCCTGGTTTGAGAACTTAAAATCCAGGAAGGCACCCGGGGGGGCAGGTGCCTTCTTGGATTTTGGCGGTGGAGGCGCTCGAGGTGAATCGAGAGGAAGGGGTGCGTGTGGTTTAAGCTACTTGCCTGTTACGACTAACTCCTGGTACGGCCAGCCCTGCATCCCTTCTCTGAGAATGAACATCCGCTTCTCGGCAATCCCTTTCTCTTTCAGGTAGGCGTAGGTGTTCTTTGCTCCACCGCCCCCCCGCGGGCAGACGATCACGATCTCCTCTCTGCCGGCGGCAAGCCGGGGAATGACCCTGTCCAGCTTGACATGGTCCTCGGCGCTCTTGGCGGGGAAGGCATTGGTTTCCAGGGCGCCCCTGAAGTGGTGCTGCTGGAATTCGGCCGGGACCTGGATGTCGACGATGGCTACCTTTTTCCCGGTCTCCAGCCACTGCTTGAATTGCGCGGGCTCCACGTAATTGTGGCCCCACGCCATTGCCTTGGTCGTCAGTGCCAGCATCAGCATCAGCATGAGGGTCGCCACCACTGTTTTTTTCATACAGCCTCCTTTGTCTTTTGGGTCATTTCAGTCGCCACCGGCGCAAAGTGCCGCGCCCAAGGCCCCGGTGATTTCCGGGAACTTCGGCACCAGCAGCCTTTTCCCCAAGGATCTTTCCAGCATGGAACGGAGCAGGGAGCCTCGGGCGCACCCCCCGGCGAAAACGATCTCCTCCTCGGCGGGAATGCGCTTCACCATCCCCGCCACGCGGGCCGCCACCGCCCGGTGAATGGCGGCGGCAATCTTCGAGCGCCCCGCCCCGCGAGCGATCAGGGATACCACCTCCGATTCCGCGAAGACGGTGCACATGCTGCTGATGGTTATCCCTTCCCCCTCCTCGTCAGGGAGCGCACCGAACGCCTCCAGGTCGTACCCCAGGCTCCTGGCCATAACCTCGAGAAACTTGCCGGTGCCGGCAGCGCAGCGGTCGTTCATCTCGAACTTGATCACCCTCCCTTGCGCGCTGAGAGCGATCACCTTGGTGTCCTGGCCGCCTATGTCGATGACGGTCCGGCTGGCAGGGAAGAAGTGACGTGCCCCGCGGGCGAACGCCTTTATCTCGGTCACGGCTGGAATGTCGCCGTGCACCTCCAAAAGGTGCCTGCCGTAGCCGGTCGCCATCACCCGGTCAGCCTTTACCTCCCCGAGGATCAGCCGGCAGCCGGCAAGCGGGTCGCAACCGGTCTCCATGCGATCGAACGAGACCAGCCGCCCGTCCGCCACCAGGGCGGACTTGATGTAGCGGGAGCCGATGTCGATCCCGGGCGCTATCATCCCTAGAGGATCTCCAGAAAGGCTTCCACCCTGGTTTTCAACTGCCCGAAGTCCTCCATGCTGTAGTCGGTTTCGATCTTCAGGAAGGGGAGGTTGGCGCTGCGCTCCACCTTGAAGGACTCCATCAGGTAGGGGGTGCAAAACTGGAGCGAGTAGTGGATCATGCCGTCGGCCTGTAGCCGCTCGGTCAGGGCCTGGATGTTGTCGAGCCGCTCGTCGTTGGGGGTGAAGCAGGCACAGTCGATGGAGAGGTAGCGCCTGGCCATTTTGGCCAGCCCCTCCTCCACCGTGCTGAACTCCTCGTCGGCCAGGTCGCGGAAGTTTCGCTCGCCGATGCAGGCCTCCTCGCCGACGATGACCGCGCCGCTTCCCTCCACGATGGCGTGGAGCTTCCAGTTGGGTATGGCCATGGGAGAGCCGGAGACGATTAGCCTCTTGGCACCCTTGGGGGCCACGCCGGCCCCCTGCGCTATCCTCTGCTCCAGCTCGTCGCAGAGCTTGTGGGTCATTTCGGTGAAGCGGACCGGGTCGTCGTAGAAGGAGACCTGGTTCACCAGAAGCGCGTCGAGGCCGGAAATGGGTGCCGGGTCGGCCGAGCGGAGGGCGGACAGCCGCTGCAGGGCCTTGCGCTTGCCGTTCACGATAGCCAGGGCCCTTTGCAATCCTTCGACGGTCACCTCCCTGCCGGAAAGCGCCTCCATCTTTTCCCGGAAGCGGAGCACCTCGCTTTCCCAGAGTTCGCGTCCCTTGGCCCCCTTCATGTTGGGAAGCTCCATGACGTACACCTTGCCGGTTATCTCGTTGAAGATCTCGTATGCCTTCTTCTTGCCGTCGCAGGTAGTCTCGCCAACGATCAGGTCGGTCAGCTCCACATAGGGACAGAGGCCGGCCAGCTTGAACCCCAGGAACCCCTTGATCAGGGCGCAGCTGTTGCGCGGGATGTAACGCTCCGCCTCCTCGCTGCCGACCTCGGCCCCGGCGCAAAGCCCGATGCAGACGCCGTCCACCGCCAGCACGATCTCCTCGGGGACGTAAACGCAGAATCCTCCCACCACCGGCTTGCCGCTCAGCTTCGCCTCATAGATCTCCTTGATCCTGAGTCCGTGCACCTCCGAGACGACGAAGTCGAAGTACCCCATCGCCGCCGGGCGCTCTTTCTGTGCCAGGTAGATTCCCCGGTAGGCGTCGGACAGGACCCCGAGGAGGCCTGCATGGTTGTCAAGGTTCAGGCCGAGTTCCTTCCAGATCGGTTCGTACTGGTTACTCATAGGGTTCCTCTCCTGCGGGATCGATTCGCCCAAACGGGCGCAGAGGCCCAATTCTGCATCATTATGCAAGAAAAGTCTAATCTGTATTATCGATACGAACAATGATTGCTATCATCTTTGTCGATAACCTGGACTCGCACAACCGGGAATGACACTCCGGAAAGGGACCTGCACCTGCCGTTTACCGGAGACAGATCAGCTAGGGGGGAGGGGAACTGCAGCTGGAAGTGAAAGAAAAAAAGATGCCACCAACTTGACAGTAAAAATTAGCGTGTTTTAACTAGTGTAGCCGCGTGATCAGCGCGAGACCCCATGCCGAGGAGACCATCTATGGCTACCAACTATTTTGATCTTGCCGAACCCACTTGGCGGCTTCTTCCTGACCGGGAGTACGGTTACTGGCTGCTGCGCTTCGGCGAAGCCCTGCAGAGTCATGCGGACCACCAGGGGGAAAACGCCATCCCACCCCCTTTGGCCAACGCCGCCACCATAATCAACAGGGGAAACCAGATCGTCACCCTGGCGATAGCGGCAGAAGGCGGCGACAAGTTCAAGAGAGCCGAACTGGCAGCGCTCCGTTCCCAGTCCGATCTGCAGGTCTCGGCCACCATCAACTGGGTGGTGACCAAGTCGGTCGTGGAAAACAAGCCGTCGGTCAGGGAAGGGTTGCACCTGGAAGAAAAGAAAGAAAAGAAGCAGATCAGAAACGCGGGCGCAACCGGGGTCAAGGCCCCGGCCAAGGTGAAAGTCAAACGCAGCGACAATCATTCCGGCACCGTGTACATCGATGTGGCCAAGGACCCTCATGCCTCCATGTACTATGTGCAGTACTGCCAGACCAACCCGGCCGACGAGGCTTCGTGGGGGGCAGCGGAACAGTCTGACAGTTGCCGAAATATCGAGGTGAAAGGTCTGAAGCCTGGTGAGGTCTATCACTTCAGGGTGAGGAGTTTTGGTGGCGGCCAGTACAGCCCCTGGTCACAAGTTGCGACCATTCGGATTCTGTAGGCGACCTTTCTGCCGAACCTGTCCCGGCAGCGCAATCTCAGGTTCCTGTTCCCCTCTTGAGGGTTCTTGACCGAAGGGGGGGCAGGGACTTGCCGTTCCAGCGCCGGCAAAACCATATGACGCCCGGTGACTCGAGAAGGTATCCTTCCGCGGCATCGGCCGTTGCCAGCACCCCGCAGATCCTCGCCGTTTGCAAAAACGACCTCACTTCCCGCCCCAAGAGGTCCCTTCCCCACAAAAGAGTCCGCTTCCCGCCAAAAGAAGTCACCTTCGCTAGAAGGGTATCCACTTCCTGACCAAAGATGTCATCTTCCGCAGAAAAGGTGCTCACTTCCCGCCGGAAGATGTCACCTATTGCAGAAAAGATTTCTCTTTCTCCCGGAAGGCGTCATCTTCCGCAGAAAAGGTGCTCACTTTAAGCCGGAAGATGTCACCTATTGCAGAAAAGATTTCTCTTTTTTCCGGAAGGTGTCATCTTCCGCAGAAAAGGTGCTCGCTTCCTGCCGGAAGATGTCACCTATTGCAGAAAAGATCTCTCTTTTTCCCGGAAGGTGTCATCTTCCACAGAAAAGGTAGTCACTTCCCGTCTTCAGGTGGGGATAAGGGGGGCGATACAGCAGCAGGGCTTAGTTGGCGTTCTCCTGCAGTGTCTTCAGCCAGTCGGTAAAGCGCTCCCTGGTTCCTTTGAAGAGGATAGGCCTGAACGTTTGCTTGTCGTAGAGGTAGAGGCAGTGCCTGACCATGAGGTAAGGGGTGAAGGTCTTCCCGGGGTTCTCTGCCAGAAAGTAGTCTCGGTAATCCCGGACCGTTTTCAGATTGTCGTTGAGGCACTTGTGCAGATCCGACTTCTGGAACTCTGCGTCAAGCTCCAGGATGTTCTGGACGAAGTTGTCCACCCTCGTTGGCTCGAACTCGAACTCCCTGAAGAAGTGCCCGGCGACCCGCAGGAAATTGAAGGCGGTGATGGGCTTGGGCCTAGCCGCTGGTGCGGTTAGGCTCCCCGCGTCATCGGAAGATCCCTCGGGGGCTTCGGTCACCGTCGCCTGCTGCAACAGTTCCCTGGTCGCGTTGCGTATTTCCTGGAACTCCCGGTCTGCCAGCTCGAAGAGGGCAGAGAGGACGGTGATCCTGCGCTTGAGATCGACCGGGATCGCCTTCTTGTATTTGATCTGGTGGTCCAGCACGCTCCAGGCATCCTGGACCAGGGACCTGATCTGCACTTCGAAGGTGAAGTTCCGGTAGGGCTGGTACTTCGGCTGGGAGGCCAGTTGGTCGCCCAGGGCCAGGTCGAGGTGCAATCCCTTGTAGCCGAAATAGTCCTCGGTACCTTCCACGGCCGATATCTTGTCGGTGATGTCCAGGATCTTGAAGTGCCGCTTTAGTACCTCCGAGGCCAGGGTGATCTGATCCTTGTAGAGGCAGACAATGCGGAGCGCGATCAGGTCGGAAATGCAATCCTTGATCTCGTACTGCTGTTCATCGGCCTCCAGCCGGGGGAGGTATTTACGGTGAAACTTCCTGACGCACTCCTCTTTGTCCTTCACCCGCCCCTCTATTTTCGTCACTTCCACGGTTTCGGAGTGGGCGAAGAGAGACCGAAGGATGCCGAGGTAAGCATTCTTGGCCTCGACCAGCAGTTTCTCGTTGTCTTCGTAGAATTTTCTGAAATTGGTTTTTTCCTGCTCGAAATCAAGAGAAGCCATTTTGGTGTCCTTGCCTGTCGACTTTGGTGCCGGCGCCTGCTGGGAGCAGGTGCCGGGGAAAGACTATACGCTTTTTCTCGAGCTTTGTGTAACTGATTGCTTGTATTGAAGATATTTTGCGGTGACCCGCACATTTCCCGCTCAGCCAATGCCCCGGCAAAGATCGAAGGCGGCGCCTGCGCAAATAAAGTGCGCGGCATGAAGTAATTAGCTTGCCTTGTGGCTGCAGGCCTGCTACGGTAGGCACTCCGGTAGGCTTACGGACACTATAAAGTTGCACGAATTGGAGAAAGAAGGGACATGGCAAACGGAACGGTAAAATGGTTTAACGACAGCAAGGGTTTTGGATTTTTGGAGCAGGACGGTGGCGAGGACGTTTTCTGCCACTTCTCTGCCATAGTCGGTGACGGATTCAAATCCCTTACTGAAGGTGATGAGGTAACGTTCGACGTGGTCAAGGGGCCGAAAGGTCTGCAGGCTGCTAACGTTAAAAGGGCCTAGGCGGCACCGCCCGATCCCAGCATAAAAGCCCCGGAGAAATCCGGGGCTTTTTTTTTGTTTGGGCTGCCACTCTCCATGGCACTGCCCTGAACTCCAGCTGGTTACCCTTAGTTGGGCCGCTGCAGTGGCAGCACCATGGACGGCAGTACCGACGGGGAGTAGGGGCCCCGTTCCGTGCCGGGCTTGATGTAGTCGCGTACACTGAACGCGGCGTGATCGCCCACCGGGATCATCTGCTCCGTGATCGGGAAGCAGTTCTTCCCGGTCAGTTCCTCCACTCCTGAACAGTCCCTGGCGAAGTAGTAGAGATAGAACTTGTCGGTATTGTTCACCTCTTTCGCATAGGCGGCTGCGGTCCCCTTCAAGACGTCATTGGAAAGGTTGGCAACCCCCAACAGCCGTGAGGTCTGGTTGATGCCGAAGCCGACGTAGGTCGCGTTTCCGGTTTCCGTCCCCAGCGTCCCTGCCGCCGCATAGATCTCGTCATTGTCGAACGACAGCTGGCCGTAGAAGTGGTAGCTCGCGTCCGAGTTGTCGAGCAGGCAGTTCTCCCCGATCTGGCGGCAGAGCGGGCCGACCGTGTAGGGGGGGAATCTCTGCACGTCTATGAAGGTGAGGGCCCGGTCCGAACAGTCATCGGTCGCGCAGGGCTGTCCCCATTTGTTGGCGACTGACGCCAGCAGCGCGCCGAGATCGGGTTTCAGGGGAAGTTCGTCGACGGCTGTCCTCGTGGGCAGCACGAGCGGCGGATAGGTTTGCACCTGGTGGTTTGCCCGGGTGTCCCGAACCCGCAGCACTGCCAGGGGAAGATTTTTCCTCCAGATGCTGGAGGGGGTGCCCAGTCCTCCGCCGTCCTTGGGTTCCGCATAACGGATGGCGGTGGTGAAATTGTCGGAACTTTTGCCGAGGCCGGTTATCATGTCGGACGGTATCGGTTCGGTGAAGACGTTGTTGTCCTCGACCCCGATGCCGGCAAAGGCCTGCCGGACCGCGCTCTCCATGGATCCGTCCGGGGTGATGATGAAATAGCGGATCTGGCCGAAAGACCCGCCCGATTGTGTTTCGATGACTACGTTGTTGTTGGGATTGCTCAACATCGAGCAGGACTGGATGCGCTGGTGATCGTCGGGAACCGGGGCGAAGAAGATGTCCAGGAAGTTGGGCATGTAGGTCTGGATATTGTGGTAGGTGTCGCTGCCGGTGTCGAAGCTACCCTGCCGCGTGAAAAGCCAGGTCTGCTCGGAGAAAAAGGCCCCCGGGGGAGGGAGCAGGCCGAGAATTATGATCGCCTCGCGCGGGTCGAGGCGGTAGATGTCGATGTAGCCCGGGTGAGACGGTCCCCACAGGTTGCTGCTCTGGGGATCCACAAACTCTTCGGGCCACGGCTTGACGGCGAAGGTCACGTAGGGCGCGGCGGGGTTGTTGCCGTAACACATCCCCATCCGCTCGAAGGTGTAGTTGCAGTCGTCGATGGTGTAGAGTTTGAAGTAACCCTGCGTCACCTCGTACCCCTGCTTCTTCAGGTCCTGGGTCAGGTGGCGCGCCTGGCTTTCGACCTGCCCCGGCACGTTGGGCACCGTGCTGCCTCCCAGGGCAGGCGGCTCTCCCAGGCTGAAAAAAACGGTGAATGCGAGCAACAGGCATGCGAGAAACTGGCGATGGCTGGTCATGACCTCTTCTCCTTTCCTTAGCTGCTGGATGTGAGGGGCTCGTGAGCATGCGGCATGTGCACGGAGTTCTTTCTCCGCACCACCAAGTTCCTGAATTTGTTGTGGCAGACACTCCTATTGGTAGATTCCGCACCCGAGGATGATGCCTTGCACGGCTTCCAGGTAGGTGCGCTTGCGCTCGATTTTATTGCTTACCGGGTTGTTCCATTTGTAGCTGACCCAGCCGCTTCCTTTCTTGCCGGCCTTGATGAACTCCTTCACGAACTGCTTGCCGTCCGCGTCCTTGAGCTCCAGGCGGTTATGGCCTACCATCTTCAGGTTGTGCGGGTTGGCCAGCAGTACCCCGTTGAAGTCGTAGGCGATGATATAGAGCTCGCCCTGGACGAATTTCCCCTGCGGGTTGTTGTATTCCGCCACTGCCTTCTCCCTGCCGTTTTCCCGGAGATAAACGGCAGCCTTTTTAACGAACGCTTGCGCGTCCGCGGGTTTGTGACTGGCGGCAAGAGACGTCCCGGCGACTGTGCAGATCAAAAGAGCAACAAGAGCTACTTTCACGATGCTGGTCATACCCCGATCTCCTTTGCAGTTGGTTTAGGGCGGTGTGGCGTGGTATCGCAACAGCCAATCTGAAAATTGTACCACCGCAGAAGCGTGGGGCAGGGAATTTGTCGAACGGGAAAAAGTTTGGCAGCTGCCAAGAAAAAAAGGCACCCGCCCTTGGCGGAGTGCCCTTTTTTTCAGACCTGCTTCCTCTAACTTCGAACCGGCACCCCCTGCAACCGGCAATGCTGCGCGATCACCGCAACCGGATGCTGTTCACCTTGAGCTTGCCGTTAGTTACGCTCAGTTTCCCGTTGATGACGGTGGCACTGACCGCTGCCTTGTAATCGTCGCTGTAGCCGCCGGTAAGCGTCGCGGTAATGGCGCGGTTGAAGGAGACGGTCTCGTTGATCTGGGTGCTGCCGGCGAGCAGGATGTTCTCGCCGTTGGCGCAGTCGCTGATGGCATTTTGCAGGGTGTTGTAGTAGACCGCGGGGGTCCTGCCGATCATGGCCGGCATCACCCTCACCCACAGCGACAGCTGCTTGGTGGTCCCGTACCCCAATGAGTCGACCACGCGTAACCAGAAGAAGAAGGTGCCTGGGGAGAGGGGGGTGCCGGAAATGACGGTGCTGGTGGTGTCGAAGCTGAGCCCTGCCGGCAGCGTGCTGCCGTTGATGAGGGACCAGGTATAGGGTGGTGTGCCGCCGGCGACGGTCAATGTGGCTCCATAACCGTTGCCCACGATGCCGTAGGGGAGACTCACGTTGATGCTTAGCGGGGTGTAGGTAGAGCAGTTCACGCTGGTGCCGCCATCGAGGCCGCCGCAGCTCCAGGTCCAGGGGCCGGTGCCGCTGACGGCGGAGGAGAGCCCGCTGGCGCACAGGCCGCTGGTCGGCGCCGAGGAGAGAGGGGCGGTACTGGCGCTGCCGCAGATTCCGTTGACCGGTTGCGCTACCCCGCTTTGCACGGTGAACGACTCGTTGGCGCTGGTCAGCACACTGCCGCCGTTTACTTCGGTCATCCCCCCCATAACGTAGATGCTGTTGCCGATGGCTGCCGCCTTGTGGCCCCAGCGCAGGCTGGAGAGGTAGAGCGGGGAGAACTTCCACCTGTTCTCGGTCGGCTCGAAATACTCGGAGTCCTGCCACAGGCTCAGGCCGTAACCTCCGATGCCGTAGGCGCGGTCGCCCGCGGCGCTGCCCGCCAGCTGCGTGCGGTCCAGGTTAAGGCGCGGCAGTTGCAGGTAGCTGTTGGTTGCCGGGTCGAAGACCGCCGGCTTGCCGTTGGTGTAGTAGCCGCCGTAGAGGTAGACCTTGCCGTCCAGGACGCTGCTTGCCGCGGAGTCCCAGATATAGGGGGCGCTGTTGGGCACGGTGCTCCAGCTGTTCTGGACGGGGTCGTAGGAGTAGATCGTGTTGTAGAAGGTGCTGCCGTTCATGCCGCTGAAGAGGTAGAGCTTGCCGTTCACCGTCTGCACGACCCCCGCCATGCGCGGCGCCGGCAGCGAGGCGCCGGTCGTCCACTGGTCGGTGGCCGGGTCGTAGATCTCCAGCTTGCTGGTCACCGCCCCGTTTTGATCCCTGCCGCCCGGGATGTAGATCTTGCCGTTGATAACCACCGCATCGGTATCGGAGACCCCGGTCGGCTTCAGCTTGCCGTTGCTCCAGGTGTTGGTGGCCGGGTCGTAGATCTGGTTGAGGTTGAAGGTAGGCCAGCCGCCGATTGCGTAGAGCTTGCCGTTTACCGCGCTGAGCGTCATGGCCTCCTGCCCTGACGGCATGGGCGCCAGCTGCCTGGCGAGGAAGCCTACGCCGACCGGAATGGTGACCGGGGAGTTGGCGGCACCGTCGGCGCTGATGGTGAGAGAGCCGCTGGGGCGCTCCGTGCCGGCGGTGAGCGCGGAGGGGTCGATGGTCACGGTCAGCGTGGCGGCATCCTGGCCGCTTGCCGGAGTCACCTGCAGCCAGGGGGCACTGCTGGTGACGTTCCAGCTCAGGGAGCCGTTGGGAGCGGAGAGCTTGATGGTCTGGGCGGCCGGGGAGGAGCCGTCGGAGGGGACCGCGAAGGTCAGGCCGAGGGGGGTGGCGTTCAACAGGGGCGCTTTGAGGCTGACCGCGCGCACGGCCTGGTAGGCGTCCAGGATGCCGGAGCCGCACAGGGTGTTGAAGCAGTCGCCCCAGGTCGCCCCCGTGTTGCTGGGAAAGGGGCGGGCCGATGCCTGCAGGATGCCCAAAAGCTGGTCCGGGGTCAGGGCCGGATTGGCGGAGAGCAGCAGTGAGGCGACGCCCGCCACGTGCGGCGTCGCCATACTGGTTCCCTGGTAGTAGGCGTAGGTGTCGCCTGCCGGGCTTGCCACCGGGTTGGTGGTGCCGGTATTGAGCGTGGAGAGCACGCCGTTGGCCGCCCCGTAGGTGGTGTCGCCGCCGGGAGCGGCGATCTTCACCGTGGAGCCGTAGTCGGTGTAGTAGGCGGAACCGCCGCTTCTCCCCACCGAGGCGACGGCGACCACGCCGTTGCAGTTGGCTGGGGTGAAGTAGCTGGCGTCCATGGTGGAGTTCCCCGCGGCGACCACGATCATCGCGCCGGCGCTGTTGATCTCGGTTACCGCGCTCTGCATGGCACTGCTGCAGGCCCCCTGTCCCCCGAGGCTCATGCTCAGGATCCTGGCCGGGTTGGGGTTCATGGGGGCGCCGGGGACCGACAGGCCCGCTGCCCAGCGCATGCCGTCGATGATGTCCGAGTTGTAGCCGCCCCCCCTGCCCAGCACCCGCACCGGCAGGATCTTGGAGTTCCAGTTGATGCCGGCCACCCCCGCGCCGTTGTTGGTGGTGGCCGCGATGGTGCCGGTGACGTGGGTGCCGTGCCAGGAGCTCTTGTTGATGCTGCCGTCGGAATTGACCGTATAGTCGCCGAGGTCGCTCGCGTCGGCGGTCCTGCCGATGTTGTTGCCGGCCATCGCCGCGTTGCTGATGAAGTTGTATCCGGGCAGGATGCGCCCCTGCAGGTCGGCGTGGTTGACGATGCCGGTGTCAAGCACGGCAACCACCACGGAGCTTGAGCCGGTGGTCATTTCCCAGGCGGGAGGGAGGTTGATGCCGGCCACCTCGTGGTCGGTGTCGGGCGACTGGTAGTGCCACTGGCTGGCGTAGGAGGTGTCGTTGGGGACCAGCAGTGTGGTCAGGATCAGGTCCGGCTCGGCGTACTCGACGGCCGGGTCCCCGGCGAGTCTGCGGGCCACCGCTTCCGCATCCTGGCGCGCCATCCGTTTGGGGAGGGAGAAGACCTGGGCGTTGCCGGACATGGCGTGGTGGTGCCGCAGCGCCAGGCCCGCCCGTTTGCTGAGGCGGTCGGCCTGGCTCGCTCCGGAAGCTCCCCTCTCCGGAGAGGAGTCCTTGTACTTGACGATCAGGCGGTCGGTCTGGCTTTCGGCGGCTGGAGCGGCGAGTGCCGCCGTCGACCTGGCG
The DNA here is from genome assembly GCA_035255025.1 of Geomonas sp. GTDB lineage: Bacteria > Desulfobacterota > Desulfuromonadia > Geobacterales > Geobacteraceae > Geomonas. The sequence goes on along the minus strand of DATFAB010000009.1, from coordinate 54,177 downwards.
CGCACCCCGTTGGCGGGCGGCGACGGCTCAGCGGCCAGGGCCGGGGCGGCTTGTGACAGGACAAGGGTGAGTAGCCAAGTAGCGGCGGCCCTCCCCGGGCGGATCCATTGCATGGTCATAGCGGACCTCATTGCAAGACGTCATTGAATTAAAGGCAGGCTGCTAGCGGTGCTTTTCCCGCCCATGGACAGATAAAGCTGCAAGCGTCGCACACGGATCTGCGCGGATGCTACGGATAATGCGGATCCGGCAAAAAGAAGCTCTCCTGGGGGTAACCCGAATCATTTCCGGACTGACCTGATCCTCCGCCTGTTTGCCCCATCCTCACCCCGACCCTCCCCTTGAAGGGGCGGGTCGGGCAGGTAACAGCGGAAGATTGGCTCGAAACGGGGAAGCTTTTGATGCTTAATCTGCCTTTATCCCCTCCGGATACCCGTCAATCCGTGCGCGAGGTTCTCGCTCCTTTGGGCGTTGCCAATTTATCATGATTTTTTTCCTATTTCATCTCTTTTCCTAGTCACTCTTGCTGGCTCACCGGGCTATTTGGGTGACTTCCGTTGACAGGACGGAATCTGATGGAACAATTGTAGCCGCCAGCTCATACAGTTTTGCGGCTTGCACATTCAACTTCCATCCACAAGGAGAAAAAGATGACAGTATCGTTGGAGCCGGTGACCAAAGTCAGCAGCGAGCTGAAAGATCTGCTCAACCAGTCCATTGCCAGGGAACTGCAGGTCAGCGTTCAATACATGTGGCAGCACGTTCAGGTGAGGGGGGCCTTGGGGATCGCGGTGCGGGACAAGTTCAAGGAAACGGCCATAACGGAGATGAAGCACGCGGAAATGATCGCCGAACGGCTCTGGTACCTGGGCGGCACCCCGACCACCAAGCCGTCACCCATCGAGGTGGGGCTGAGCCTGCGGGATTTCCTGGAGCTTGACACCAAGGCAGAGGTGGAGGCGATCGAGCTGTACAAGAGGATCGTCGAGCTTGCCCAAAAGGAGGGGGATCTCACCACCGCGCACCTTTTCCGGGAGATCCTCGAGGAGGAAGAAGAGCATCACGACCTCTTCACCACCATGCTGGAAGAGGGGTGACCGGCAACTTAGCCGCAGGGGAGAGGGGCGGCCTGGTAGCTCACTGCCGTCTGCGCGCAGTACGTCCGCCTACCGCGAAGGAGAGGCTGGCGAGACGGCGGTGAGGGTAGGCCGGATCGATGAGGGGGATGCCGTTGACGCAGGTTACCAGCCCGCTGGCCTGGGCCTCGTCAAAGCAGTGGTGGGCGGCGTTTCTGAGGGTGTCGAAGAAAATGACGCTGGATACCATCGTGTAGTAGCAGGACGATCCCAGCACCTCGTGGGGGTTGAGGCCGCAGAGAACGCCGCTGCCTGTCACCAGCGCCACGAAGGGAACGGCCAGGAGCACGGTATAAACGAGCAGGGTCACCCGTGCCCGGATCGCCTCCCTGGTGAGGCGGACTCCTTCCCACGGGTCTTCCTCGTCCCATTGGTAGCGGTCATCATCGCGCATGATCTTCCTCCGCGTTGCCGTTTTTCTCCGCTCGGCCGGTTCCAGAGATTGTACCCGAAGAGGTGGGCAGAAACTAACATTTTCCGGGCGGCGAGGTCAATAAGGAGCGCTGCGGGAGGCAATCCTCCCTGTCCCCTTTATCAAGGGGGGGACCTGTACGAAAGACTGGTCACTGATCCCGCTGGCAATGTCCCCGCCGCTCCCCCGGCGTCCCCTCCCCTTCAAGGGGAGGGACAGGGTGAGGATGGGGTTTCGCCTGAGCCGAGCGGCAACAAAAAAGGCACCCGGATCGAATCCGGGTGCCTTTTCGCTGTTCAGGCTGTTGCTGTTCAGGGGAGCTCGCTGTCTCCCATCAGGAAGCGGTCGCACTCGCGTGCCGCGCCGCGTCCCTCGTTGAGCGCCCATACCACCAGGCTCTGGCCGCGGCGGCAGTCGCCGGCGGCGAACACGCCGGGGATGTTGGTCGCGTAGCGGTCGTAATCCGCCTTGATGTTGCTGCGGCCGTCCCTTTCCACCCCCAGGGCTTCGGGAAGCTGCTGCTCCGGTCCCAGAAAGCCCATGGCCAGAAGCACCAGGCCCGCAGGCCTGACCTGCTCGGTGCCCGGCACCGGGGCCGGCACGAACTGCCCCTTGTCGTTCTTCTTCCACTCCACCTCGACGGTATGCACCGCTTTCACGTTGCCGTCCGCATCACCCTCGAACTTGGTGGCGGTGGTGACGAACACCCTCGGGTCGGCGCCGAACCTGGCGGCCGCTTCCTCCTGGCCGTAGTCCACCTTGTGGGTCTTGGGCCACTCCGGCCAGGGGTTGTCGGCGGAGCGGGTGTCCGGGAAGCGGGGCATGATCTCCAGCTGCGTGACGGTGGCGCAGCCGTGGCGGAGCGAGGTACCGACGCAGTCGGTGCCGGTGTCGCCGCCGCCGATGATGATGACGTCTTTGCCCTGGGCCGAGATGAAGCCGCTACCCTGGTTGAGGACCGCCTTGGTGTTGGCGGTCAGGAAGTCCATGGCGAAGTGGATACCCTTGAGCGAGCGCCCCTCGACGGGGAGGTCGCGGGGGAGGGTGGCGCCGGTGGCCAGCACCACGGCGTCGAACTCGCTTTTGAGCTTCTCGACCGGGTAGTCGGCGCCGCCGATGGCGGTGTTGCAGACGAAGGAGATCTGCTCCTGCTCCATGAGCCTGATGCGGCGCAGCACCACCTCACGCTTGTCGAGCTTCATGTTGGGGATGCCGTACATCAAGAGCCCCCCCGGCAGGTCGGCCCGCTCGAAAACGGTCACCTGGTGGCCGGCCTTGTTGAGCTGGGCGGCCGCGGCGAGACCGGCAGGGCCGGAGCCGACCACCGCCACCTTCTTGCCGGTGCGGAACTTGGGCGGGTTGGGGGCGATCCACCCCTCCTCCCAGCCGCGGTCTATGATGCTCACCTCGATGTTCTTGATGGTGACCGCCGGCTCGGTTGCCCCCAGGGTGCAGGACCCCTCGCAGGGGGCGGGGCAGACCCGGCCGGTGAACTCCGGGAAGTTGTTGGTCCGGAGCAGCCTGGCCAGGGCCTGTTTCCAGAGGCCGCGGTAGACGAGGTCGTTGAACTCCGGGATCAGGTTGTTGAGGGGGCAGCCGCAGGCCATGCCACTGACCAGCATGCCGGTGTGGCAAAACGGGATGCCGCAGTCCATACACCGTGCACCCTGGGTGCGGAGCTTCTCCTCCGGCAGATGCAGGTGAAATTCATTCCAGTCCTTGCATCTTTCCTGCGGCTCGCGATCGGCCGGGAGTTCGCGAAGGTATTCCATGAATCCGGTTGGTTTTCCCATAGCTCTATCCTATTCTCACGTAGTATCTCGAAATTAGTGTCCGGCGGCGGCATTCTCTGCGAATGCTGCGGCCAGCGCCTCGTCGCCGCTCAGGCCTGCGGCCTGCGCCCTTTCCAGGGCCTGCAGCACGCGCTTGTAGTCCATCGGCATGACCTTGACGAACTGGCGCGCATAGGTGCGCCAGTTGTTGAGGACGCCGATGGCCCGGGAGCTGCCGGTCAGTTCGGCATGCTTTTCGACCATGCCCTTGACGGTCTCCAGGTCCTTGTCGGTGAGCTGCTCCAGGGCCACCATGTCGGTGTTGCAGCGGCTCTTGAAGCTGTTGGTGTCGTCGAGGACGTAGGCCACGCCGCCGCTCATGCCGGCTGCGAAGTTCCTGCCGGTTTCGCCCAGGACCACCACGTTGCCGCCGGTCATGTACTCGCAGCCGTGGTCGCCGACCCCTTCCACCACCGCGTTCACCCCGGAGTTCCTGACGCAGAAGCGTTCCCCGGCGATGCCGCTTATGTAGGCGCTGCCGGAGGTGGCGCCGTAGAGGGCCACGTTGCCGGCGATGATGTTCTCCTCGGCCTTGAACTTGGAGCCCTTGGGAGGGTAGACCACGATGGTGCCGCCGGAGAGACCCTTGCCGAGGTAGTCGTTCACGTCGCCTTCGAGCTCGAGGGTCATGCCGTTGGGGACGAAGGCGCCGAAGCTCTGGCCGGCGGAGCCGTGGAACTTGAGGCGGATGGTGTCGTCGGGGAGCCCCTCCGCACCGAAGGCGCGGGTGATCTCGTTGCCGACGATGGTCCCCACCACGCGGTCGATGTTGGTGATGGGGAGCTCGGCGCTCACCTTTTCACCCCGCTCGATGGCGGGCTGGCAGATGGAGAGCAGCCTGGTCATGTCCAGCGACTTGTCGAGGCCGTGGTCCTGTGCCTCGGTGCAGTAGCGGCTTCCCTTGATCCCCATCTGCGGCTGGTAGAGGACGTTGGAGAAGTCGAGCCCCTGGGCCTTCCAGTGGGCGATGGCCCGCTTGGGCTCCAGGCGGTTGGCGCGGCCGACCATCTCGTTCACGCTGCGGAAGCCGAGTTCGGCCATGATCTCCCTGAGCTCCTGGGCCACGAAGCGCATGTAGTTGACCACGTACTCCGGCTTGCCGGAGAACTTGGCCCTCAGGACCGGGTCCTGGGTGGCGACGCCGGCAGGGCAGGTATTGGAGTGGCAGACGCGCATCATCACGCAGCCCAGGGTGACCAGGGGAGCGGTGGCGAAGCCGAACTCCTCGGCGCCCAAAAGCGCGGCGATGGCCACGTCGCGGCCGGTCTTCAGCTGGCCGTCCACCTCGATGACGATCCTGCTCCTTAAGTTGTTCAAGACCAGGGTCTGGTGGGTTTCCGCCAGACCAAGCTCCCAGGGGAGGCCGGCGTGCTTGATCGAGGAGAGCGGGGAGGCGCCGGTGCCGCCGTCGTAGCCGGAGATCAGCACCACGTCGGCATGGGCCTTGGCCACGCCGGCCGCGATGGTGCCGACGCCCACCTCGGAGACCAGCTTGACGCTGATCCTGGCGCGGCGGTTGGCGTTCTTCAGGTCGTGGATCAGCTCCGCCAGGTCCTCGATGGAGTAGATGTCGTGGTGCGGCGGGGGCGACACGAGCCCCACGCCCGGGGTGGTGTGACGGGTCTTGGCCACCCACGGGTAGACCTTGTGGCCCGGCAGCTCGCCGCCTTCACCCGGCTTCGCGCCCTGGGCCATCTTGATCTGCAGCTCCTTGGCGTTGGAGAGGTAGTTGCTGGTCACGCCGAAGCGGCCGGAGGCGACCTGCTTGATGGCGGAGTTCTTGGAGTCCCCCTCTTCGTTGGTCCAGCTGAAGCGGGAGGGATCCTCGCCACCTTCGCCGGTGTTGGAGCGGCCGCCGATCCTGTTCATGGCGATGGCCAGCGCCTCGTGGGCCTCCTGGCTGATGGAGCCGTAGGACATGGCCCCGCTCTTGAAACGCTTCATGATCTCTTCGACCGGCTCGACCTCTTCCATCGGCACCGGCACCCGGATCTCGGTGTTGAAGTCCAGAAGGCCGCGCAGGGTGTAGAGGCGCTCGTTCTGCTCGTCGATCAGCCTGGAGAAGACCTTGAACTCCTGGTAATCGCCGGTCCTGGTGGCCTTTTGCAGCGACTGGATGGTGAGCGGGTTGAAGAGGTGCTCCTCGCCTTCCTTGCGCCACTGGTACTGGCCGCCGGGATCCAGGGTGGGCTCCACTGCCACCCGCTGCGGGTAGGCCTTCCGGTGGCGGACCAGCAGCTCGGAGGCGATGCCGTGCAGGTCGATGCCGCCGATCCTGGACGGGGTCCAGGTAAAGTACTTGTCGATCACCGACTGGTGCAGGCCGACCGCCTCGCAGATCTGGGCGCCGCGGTAGCTCTGGATGGTGGAGATCCCCATCTTGGCCATGGTCTTGACGATCCCCTTCACCGAGGCCTTCAGGAAGTTCTTCACCCCTTTCTTGTGGTCGATGCCGGTCAGCATCCCCTGGGCGATCATGTCGTCGATGGTCTCGAAGGCCAGGTAGGGGTTGATGGCGGTGACGCCGTAGCCCAGAAGCACCGCGAAGTGGTGCACCTCGCGCGGTTCGCCCGACTCGAGGATCAGGGAGACGTGGGTTCTGGCCGCGGTGCGAATCAGGTGGTGGTGCAGGCCTGCCACCGCCAAAAGGGCCGGGATGGCGGCATACTCCTCGTTCACGCCGCGGTCGGAGAGGATCAGCACGGTGGTGCCGGTCTCCACCTGGTGGATGGCGGTGGAGAACAGGCTGTCCAGGGCCTTTTCCAGCCCCTGGGCGCCGTCGGCCGCCTTGAACAAAAGCGACAGCGTGGTGGCCTTGAAGCCCGGCTGGTTCAGGTCGCGCAGCTTCTCCAGTTCCTCGTTGGTGAGGATCGGGTGCTCCAGGCGGATTACCCGGGCGCTGGTGGAGGAGGGCTTCAGGAGGTTGGACTCCGAGCCGACCCTGACCGAGGTGGCGGTGATGATCTCCTCACGGATCGGGTCGATGGGCGGGTTGGTCACCTGGGCGAAAAGCTGCTTGAAGTAGCTGTACAAAAGCTGCGGCTTCTCGGAGAGGACCGCCAGCGGCGTGTCGGTGCCCATGGAGCCCAGCGGCTGGATGCCGTCGGTGGCCATGGGGCCGACGATGGTCTCCTGGTCCTCGAAGGTGTAGCCGAAGGCCTTCTGCCGTTGCAGAAGCGGGGATTCCTTGAACTTGGCGGCCTGGGCCGGCTTGGGGAGGTCGGCCAGCCGGTGGTGGTTCACGTTCACCCAGTCGCCGTAGGGCTTGGCGGAGGCGAGTTCGCTCTTGATCTCCTCGTCGGGGATGATGCGCCCCTGCTCGGTATCGACCAGGAACATCTTGCCCGGCTGCAGGCGGCCCTTCTTGATCACCTTCTCGGGCGGTACCTGCAGGACGCCCGCCTCCGAGGCCATGATCACCAGGTCGTCGTCGGTCAGGTAGTAGCGGCAGGGACGCAGGCCGTTACGGTCGAGCACGGCGCCGATGATGCGGCCGTCGGTGAAGGTGAGGGCGGCCGGGCCGTCCCAGGGCTCCATCAGGCAGGCGTGGTACTCGTAGAAGGCACGCTTTTCCTTGCTCATGCTCTCGTGGTTTTCCCACGGCTCCGGCACCATCATCATGATGGCGTGCGGCAGCGAGCGGCCGGTCCTGACCAGGAGCTCCAGGCAGTTGTCGAACATGGCCGAGTCGGAGCCGTTACTGTCGATCACCGGTAAAAGCTTCTTGATGTCGTCGCCGAACAGGTCGCTCGAGAACATGGACTGGCGGGCATGCATCCAGTTCACGTTCCCCCTCAAGGTGTTGATCTCGCCGTTATGTGCGAGGAAGTGGTAGGGGTGGGCGCGGTCCCAGCTCGGGAAGGTGTTGGTGGAGAAGCGGGAATGCACCACGGCGATGGCGGACTCCATGGCGGGGTCGCGCAGGTCGGGGTAGTACTGGTCCAGTTGGGCCGGCATCAGCATCCCCTTGTAGACGATGGTGCGGGTCGACATGCTGGCGAAGTACCAGTAGGGATCGACCCCCGTGTCGCGGATCTCGTGGAGTGCGCGCTGCTTGACGATGTAGAGCTTGCGGTTGAAGGCGTCCTCGTCGGCGCAGGAGGCGTCGCGCTTGAAGAAGATCTGGCGCATGAGCGGCTCGCCCGCCTTGGCGGTGTCCCCCAAGGACGAGTTGTCGGTCGGCACCTCGCGCCAGCCGAGGGTTTCCACCCCTTCTTCCTTGAGGATGTGCTGGAAGACGTGCTTGGCGGCGCTGCGCTCGGTGGCGTCGGCGGAGGTGAACAGCATGGCGACGCCGTAGTCGCCTGCTGCCGGCAGCTCGATGCCTGCTTCGGGGCAGACCTTGCGGAAGAAGGCGTCGGGCATCTGGATGAGGATGCCGGCACCGTCGCCGGTGTTGTGCTCGCTGCCTACCGCGCCGCGGTGGTCGAGGTTGGCGAGGACGGTGATCGCCTGCTGGACGATCTCGTGGGATTTCTTTCCCTTGATGTTGGTAACGAAGCCAACGCCACAGGCGTCATGCTCGAATTGGGGATCGTACATCCCCTGCTTCTTTGGTAATCCGATTGTTTTCATGATTCTGCCTTTGCGAGGTAGTGTTGCCTGAGATCGACAAGTCCTTTCCTGTAGCAATAAAGGTGCCAGTTTTTCCGGCGGGAAAGTATACTTTCCGCCGCCTAACTAGATAATTTTTGGTGCCAGCGCCCGGCAGCAGCCGCCGGCTCAGTAACGTCCGCTAATCTTTAGACTACATTTCTACTCAACTGTGTACCCAGTTGCCGGGGCCTGCGGCCGGGAGCGGGGCGGCTGGCCTGCTGACGGAGAAGAGCCGGCGCCGGGCTTCCCTCCGCTTCCTCCCGCCTGGCTGCCGCCACCAGGCAGGCTCCCTCACCCTTCGCCCGGCGCACAGAGTATATAAAGAACTCTGCGGGATGGGGCCAGCGCGCCTGGCAGGCCCCTGCCGGCCGGTGCGCTGGCCATCTGCCGGCCGGCAGCCCCTCGACTTCGGCTTTCCGTGGGGATGGAAGCCGGGACCTGCTGCCGCCGAAAACTACTAGAGCAAGCCACCCGGGCGGGGGAGATGAATCTGGCCGCTTGAGCCAATGCTCCTTTGCTGCAGAGGATAGCTATAGTTGCCGAGGACGTCCTGTTCATGACAGTCACGGTTCGCACCCTGACAGTGAGGCGCTTGCTCGCTGACAGTGACGCGCCTGCTTCAGTCTGGTACTCTTTTTATTTATCCAGTCCCTTACCTGCTACAGACAATGATGGTGGTTTGCCTGGTGGATGTGCTAATGTATGAGCTTTGAAGTAAGTTCTGAGGAAGAAACGAATGCTCACTCGCCTGTTGCGCAAGCTCGACGTCACCAAAGATCCCGATGCCATCTTGCGTCTGTTCTCCGCCACTGCCGTGCTGTCGATGGTCATCATCCTGTCCCTGGCCGGCCTCGGTTTCCGCGAGGCGTTGCTGCGCTACGTGGTGAGCGATGCCGAGCACCATGCGGCAAGTGTCAGTAGTGCCATCCTGGCCGAGGAAAGGGACAACATAGTGGCGAGCGCAGCCGGCGGCAGCTCGCAGCTGAACGTCAGCGCGCAGGACATCCCCCGGCTGGACCGGCACCTGAGGCGCTTCCTGGCCCCCTTCAACATCGTCAAGATCAAGATCTACTCGCTGGATTGCCGGATCATCTACAGCACCGAGGCCAAGATCATCGGGCTGTACAACAGGGAGAACGCGCGGCTCCACCATGCCCTGGCCGGCATGGTCGATTCCAAGCTGGAGAAAAAGGAAGAGGTGCATGATCTCGCCGGGGAGCAGAGGTTCCGTGCCGACGTGGTGGAAACCTACATCCCCATCAGGGACAACGCCGGCAAGCTCATAGGGAGCTTTGAGATCTACCAGGACGTTACCGGCACCTGGCTGCAGTTCAAAAACGCCATCGCCATGCTGATCGGCGTCTTGCTCCTGATTCTTCTTTTGGTATTCGGCGTGTCGTTTCTGATGGTGCAGAGGGTGACGAGGAGTATCAAGGAAATGCAGAAAGCGATCCGGGAACAGGCGATCACCGATCCTCTGACCGGCATCGCCAACAAGCGGGAGATACTCCATAGCGCCGAAAAGGAGTTTTCCAGGGCCTTTCGCCGCTGGGAAAAGGGGGCGGCCGACCCGGAGGTCGGCTTCATCATGCTGGACGTGGACCGCTTCAAGGAGGTGAACGACGGCTACGGGCACCTGGCGGGCGACCTGCTTTTGAAGGAGATCTCGGGGCGTATCTCCGGTTCCCTGCGGGTTTTCGACGCGGTGGGACGCTTTGGCGGGGACGAATTCCTGGTGGTCCTCCCCGGCTGCAACCTCTCCCAGACCCGCCAGGTAGCCGAGAAGATCCGGACGCTGACCAGGGAAAGGCCGTTTATCCTGGAGGGGCATGAGCTGCGGGTCACGGTCAGCCTGGGCATCTCCACCGCACGCAAGGGTGATACGGAATACACGGAAGCCATCAAGCGTGCCGACGAGGGGCTCTACCTGGCGAAAAGCGGCGGCCGGGACCAGACCGGCGGCTGAGCCCGGCGGGTCAGCCGAGCGCCTGCCGTAGCTTCTGCCCGAACTCCTTGGCCTGGAAGGGCTTGCGCAGGAAACCGTCCGGTTTCTCGCCGGGAAAACGGTCCTCGATGGCCTGCTCGCTGTACCCGCTGGTCAAAAGGACGCGCACCTCGCTGTCCAGCTTTTTCAGCTCGACGAAGGTCGCCACCCCGTCCATCACCGGCATGGTCAGGTCCAGTACCACCACGCCGATCCTTTCCCCCTGCTGCTTGTAGATTTCGATCGCCTCAACGCCGTTGCACGCTTCCACCGGCTCGAAGCCGAAATGACGGGCGTACTCGGCCCCCAGGCTGCGGACGTAATCCTCGTCGTCGACGATCAGCACCTGGTACCGTCCCCTTTCCGCCTCCTCGGGCAGTTTTTCCTGCGCCGCCGTTTCCTCAGCCTCGGCTTCCTCGGTCTTCACCACCGGGAAGAGGATCCGGAACAGGGTCCCTTTCCCCTCCTGGCTCTCCAGGATTATCATGCCGTTATGCGCCTTGACGATCCCCTGGGCCGCCGCCATCCCCAGGCCGCGCCCGGTGAACTTGGTGGTGAAAAAGGGGTCGAACAGGCGCTGGCGGATCTGTTCGTTCATGCCGATGCCGTTGTCCTCCACCTCGATGAAGACGAACATCCCCGGCTCCGGCTTCTCTGCCAGCACGCTTTGCTGGATATAGGCCCGGTCGCAGAGCGCCATCCCGGTGGCGAGCTTGATGACGCCGGCCCTGGTGCCTATCGCCTCGGCGGCGTTGGTGATCAGGTTCATGACGATTTGCTGCAGCTGGCTCGGGTCCGCCATGGTCTTGGGCAGTGCGGGGTGGCTTGCCACCTCGAAGGAGATGTTGCGGGGGATCACGGTCCTGAACAGGTCGGTGTTGCTGGTGACGATCTCGTTGAGGTCCACCACGCTCTTCTGGAAGACCCCTTTCCCCGCGTAGGCCAGCATCTGCCGGGTCAGGTCGGCGGCGCGCCTGCTCGCCTTCATGGAGTTCTCCAGGTTCTGGCGCAGGGGAAGCCCGGCAGGGAGTTGCAGCATGGCCAGGTCGAGGTTCCCCATGATGGCGGTGAGCAGGTTGTTGAAGTCGTGGGCGATGCCGCCGGCCAGGATGCCGAGGCTCTCCAGCTTCTGCGCGTGCAGGAACTGCTTCTCGAGCTTCAGGTGCTCCTGCTCGGCCTCCTTGCGGTCCTGGATGTTCCTGGAAATGGCCACGATCCCCTTGATGACCGGGTTGTCCAGCTGGTTGGCGCCGGTCGCCTCCATCCAGGTGTAGTTCCCCTTCCTGTTCCGGTAGCGGAACTGGACCACCACGTTTTTGGAGGGATCCGCCGCCAGTCTTGCGAAGGCTTCCGATACCGCGGCCCGGTCCTCCGGGTGGATCAGGTCGAAGGTGTTTTTGCCGAGCAGTTCCTCGGAGCGGTAGCCGTGGATGGCGAAAGCCGCCGGTGAGTTGTAGAGCAGCACCCCGTCGGCGGTGATGATGCTGATGATATCGGGCGACAGTGCCATGATGCTGCGGAACAGCTCTTCGCTTTCCCGAAGCGCCCTCTCGATCTGCTTGCGCTCGGTGATGTCGATGATGCAGGTGAGCAGGAAGCGCCGCTCGTCGTGGCTGTAGGAATTGATGAAGAGCTCTGCCGTGAAAGGCTCGCCGTCCAGGCGGTGCAAGACGGCGACGAAGTTGTCGACCCTCCCCTGCTCGCGCACCGTCCGGGCCAGCCGCTCGCGGTCGCTTGCGCTGATCAGCCCGATCCCGGTGGAGGTTTTTCCCACCATCTCCTGGTCGGAGGCCGCCCCCACCAGGCGAAGCAGGGACCGGTTCACCTCGGTGAAACGACCGCTCTCCAGATCGCTTACCGACAGGGCGAGCGGGCTTTCCTGGAAAATGGTGGCGAGGTTGCTTTCCGAGGCCTTAAGTGCCGCTTCGATCTGTTTTCTGGCGGTGATGTCGATGACGCTCCAGACCACGGCGTCGTCGCCGTTGGGGAGGTTCAGCCTGACGCCGGTGAAGATGCACCAGAAAAGGCTGCCGTCCTTGCGCCGCCACGGGTATTCGGCACTGGTGCGGTCCCTGCCGTTACGGGCTTTTTCGAAGACCGGCGCCCAGTTCCGGTAATGCTGGTGGTCGATGTGCAGGATCTCGGCGTTTTTGCCGATCAGTTCCGCTTCCCGGTAACCGAAAAGCTCGCAGAAGTACTGGTTCACCTGCAGGATTTCGCGCTGGGAGGAGGCCACCAGGTGCCCGGTGCCGTCATGTTCGAACAGGGTGCGCAGGTAGTCGTTGTCCCTGGCCAGGGACTCGGCGGCGGCAATCCGCTTTCTGTTGCGGTACAAAAGCCAGGTTGCCGTGCAGGTGCCGGCCATGAAGATCGACAGCAGGAAGAGTGTTTGCCGCAGCTCGCTGCGCCAGGGTGCCAGGTAGTCGCTGGGGGCCCGGCCGCAGGTTATGTAGAGCGGGTAGCCGGCCAGCTTGTTGAAGGCGAAGATGCGCTGCACGGGGTCGATGCTCCCCGGGTTCAGGTAGGTGCCGGAGGTCCTGCCGGCCGCTACCAGCTCCGCAAGCTCCCGGGAGACGGTCCTCGAGCCGATACTGCTTTTGTGGGGGAGATCGGGGTAGCGGACCAGCACGGTCATGTCGGAGGTCCTAAGGGTCAGCACCCCTTTCCTGCCGATGTCGAACGAGGCGAAGAGCCGGGAGACGTAATCGAGCGAGATGGAGCCGAACACGATGCCGGCAAAGCTGCCGTCGGGGTTGTTGATCCGGCGGTCGATGTTCACCTGCCACTTCCCGGAATGGCGGCCGATCAGCGGCTTGCTGATGATGATCTCGGCCCGCGGGTTGTTCCGTGCGTACAGGAAATGCTCGTCTTGAGCGATGTTCTTGGCAACTGCGCCTGGAGGCTCCGGCCTGTCCAGGTAGATCACGTCCCCCCTGGCGTTGGCGATCCTCATGCCGTCCAGTTCGGGGATGTTCTCTTTCTGCTCGCGCAGCAGGTTCTCGATGAAGAGCTTGTCGGTCCGGCCGCTTTTGATCTCGCGCTCCCTCTCGCGCTTCATGTAGAGCAGGGAGAGCGCCGTCTTGTCGATGATGCCGGCCATGGTCTGGCTGAGCGATTGGGAGAGATTCTGGGCCTGGGTGGCGACGCGGGTTTCGTTTTGCAGCCTGCTTTTGTAGAGGAAAAAGGCGGCCAGCCCGGCAACGAAGATGTTTACTGCCAGCACACCTGCCAAAAGCCTGGCCAGGTAGGCCCGAGGAGTGAGCAGCAAACTCTCCGATGTTCCGAAAACGCCATTCATAAGAATTCCCTGTGCAGGTAGCTGGGGCCAGATGCAACTGCCTCCCGGAAAAATCGGGTGGTTTCGCGGGCTTGATGCCGGTGCTTTTGTGAATGGGTACTCTGCCAGAGTCGGCGGTCGAACTATTGGAGAGAATATCATGGCTGATAACAGCAGTACAGCGATACCTGCCGCGAACTTCCGCACGCTGCAGGCACCCGTTCCCTGCCGCTACCAGCAGTTAACCTGGCAGGCGCAGCTCTCCCCGTGCCTGGCGGCGAAACGCCGGGGAGGCTGCCTCCCCTGCCGGCAAAACCCCGGCGGCGCTGCCGGCCATCTTGCGCCGGCGCTTTTACCGGTGCGGCGAGAAAAGAAACGGCGACGATTTTGCTGAAGCTGCCTCCCCCTTTTCTGCTATTTAGTGCGCTATCCTGCCGCAGTTCTCCGCAACCGGGGAGGGGGCAGGGCCGACTCCGGCAGCACAATGCACGAACCAGGACTAATCGCAGGAAACAGGACTGCGAAACCGCCTTCCCGCTGACCGCCGGTGCGGCTCGCTGCCGTCCCGGCACCCGGTCTCGCAGTTCCTTGGCCCGAAAAAAAGGGACAGGCCCGCTTCGCATCTATCGCGAAAGGGGCCTGTCCCTTTTTTTCCTGTTTTGCCGAAGGGAGCCGGCGCAGGGTGCCTGGCTTTTCGACTGCAACGAGCAGGGAGTCTTGGGAGCGTCAGGCAGTGCGGAGGACAAAATGCGATTTCCTGCGTTCGGCTCCCCGGTAGGAGGGGTTTGTTACCTGCCTGCGTCTGAGTTCAACCCACCCGCCATGGATTTTGTAGGCAACTATCCTGTTCTCTTCCGCCAAATCCTCAAGTTCGGAGACGTGGACCAGCTTTAACAGGCCGTTTATGTTGATTACTTTTACGGTCATGACTGCTTCGCGTGAGGCCGCCGGCCAACAGGCTTGCCGGCCGAAAATCTTGGCTTCGCCAAATTGACCTTATTCTATAACTGCGCACCCGGTAAGCAAGTGGATCTGCGAAAATGCGACTTTGGTCTCCTTTCTCCGCCGGAAGTAGCAATACCCATGGCTAAAGGAACTAAACGAAAGTTCCGGTCTTTGCTTTTCACAACTTCCCGGCCAACCGCTTCAATAGCAGCGAGTTGGCCACCACGGACACAGAGGAAAAGGCCATGGCCAGCCCGGCAAACTCCGGCTTCAAGGTGATGCCGAAGGGGTAGTAGAGGATTCCCGCGGCAATGGGGATGCCGAGGATGTTGTAGAAAAGCGCCCAGAACAGGTTCTGCTTGATCTTTGCCAAGGTCGCCCGCCCCAGTTTCACCGCCCGCACCACGTCCATCAGGTCGTCCCTTACCAGGATCAGGTCTCCGGTCTCCTTGGCGACGTCGGTCCCCCCCCCGATGGCGATGCCGATATCGGCGCGGGCGAGGGCGGGGGCGTCATTGATGCCGTCTCCCACCATGCCGACCGATTCCCCTTTTTCCTGGTACTCCCTGACCACCTGCTGCTTCCGTTCCGGGAGCACCTCGGCCTCGAAACCGTCCACCCCGGCGGAAGCCGCGATGGCCGCGGCCACCTTCTGCTGGTCGCCGGTGATCATGAAGGTCCTGATCCCCAGGGCCCGCAGCTGCGCCACCGCTGCCGCGGAGCTTGCCTTGAGCCGGTCTGCCAGCGCCGCGATGCCGACCAGCTTGCCATCGGCCGCCAGGTAGATGAGGGATTTTCCTTCCCCTGCCAGCCGTGCCGCATCCGCTTGCAGCGGCGCCACCTCTATGCCCGCTTCTGCCAGGTGCCGAGCGTTGCCGGCTACCAGTTCGCTGCCGGCATAACTGCAGGAGACGCCGAATCCTCCCTTTTCCCGGTAGGCCGAGACCCGGGCGGGAACCACGCCCCGCTCGGCGGCACCCTGCACCGCGGCCTGGGCCAGCGGATGGGAGGAGTGCGCTTCCGCCGAGGCGAGGTATTCCAAAAGCTGCTTCTCCCCGGCGCCGGCCGCGGGAACCAGGTCGGTGAGGGTCGGGTGCCCTTCGGTGAGGGTGCCGGTCTTGTCCAACAGGATCAGGCGGAGCCTGGAGATGTTCTCCAGCACGGAGCCCCGCTTGATCAGGATGCCGCGGGAGAGCCCGACGCCGCTTCCCACCATGATGGCGGTCGGCGTGGCGAGCCCCATGGCGCAGGGGCAGGCGATCACCACCACCGCGATGGCGAGCTTGAAGGCGAACAGAAACGGCTCGTGCAGCGCCAGGTACCAGACGAGGAAGGTGGCCAGCGCCAGGGTGACCACCACCGGCACGAAGATGCCGGAGATGCGGTCGGCAAAGCGCTGGATGGGCGCCTTGTCCGCCTGAGCCTCCTGCACCATGCGCACGATCTGGGAGAGCAGGGTCTCCTCGCCAACCCGGGTCACCCGCACCTTCAAAAGGGCGCTGCGGTTGATGGTGGCTCCGGTCACGCCGTCGCCCGGGCCTTTTTCCGCCGGCACCGATTCCCCGGTCACCATCGATTCGTCGACCGTGCTGGTCCCTTCCACGATTTCGCCGTCGGCGGGTATGGTTTCCCCGGCCCTCACCAGCACCAGGTCTCCGACTCCCACCAGGGAGGCCGGCACCTCCCTTTCCCCCTCGGCCGTCACCAGCCGCGCCTTGTCGGCCTGCAGCCTCAAAAGCTTCCTGAGCGCCTCGCCCGCCTTGCCGCGCGTGCGGGCTTCCAGGTATTTGCCGAACCTGATGAAGGCGATCAGCATGGCGGAGGTCTCGAAGAAGACGTCTCCGCCCTGCTCTCCGAAGGCGCCGAAGAAGGCGAACAGGGAGTAGAAGTAGGCTGCCGAGGTCCCCAGGGCCACCAGGACGTCCATGTTGGCGCTGCCGCTCTTCAGTGCGAAAAAGGAGCCCCGGTAGAAGGTGAGGCCGGCGCTGAACTGGACGGCGGTGGCCAGGAGCAGGTTCATCCAGAGCACGCTCCGGTTGTGGTGCATCCCCATGGTCAGCATGATGGGGAGCGAGAGCGCCAGGCTGAAGATGAACCAGTCGCGCTGGCTGCGGTAGCTCTTCCCCTGGTCCTCGCGCGACTCTCCCTCGGGGACCGGCTGGTAGCCCGCCGCGGTCACCACCTGGTAGATGCCGGCCGGATCTATGGCGGAGGCGTCGAAACGGACGAAGGCGGATTCCTGGGCCAGGTTCACCACCGCCGCGCTCACCCCCGGCGCGGCATGCAGCTTTTTCTCCAGGTTGTTGACGCAGGATGCGCAGTGCAGCCCCTTGACCCCGAAACGGAGCTCCCCGGCCGCGGCTTTGAGGCTCGCACCGTAGCCCAGCTTGGTGATCTTTTCGCCGATCTCCTCGCGGCTGATGGTGTTCTCCTCGAACTCCACCAGCAACTCCTCCATGGGGAAATTGACGGCGGCCTTGCTGATGCCCGCGGTTTCGGCGACTGCCTTCTCGATGCGGCCGGCACAGTTGACGCAGGACATGCCGCTGATGTGAAAGGTGGCTTTTTGCATGGGCTTTGCTCCTCTTACTTCAGAAAACGCGATACGGTGGTCTTCACTTCTTCCAGCAGTTCCTGCTGGGTCATCCGCCTGGCGCTCTCGTGCTCCGACTCCCCGCCGTGTCCCAGTACGCAGGTTTCCAGGTGCCTGGTGAGGATCTCCACCCCCAGGGCGTCCAGCGCGGAACGCACGGCCGCGATCTGGTTCAGGATGTCCACGCAGTAGCGCTTCTCGTCCAGCATCCGTTCTATCCCCGCCACCTGCCCCGCGATACGTTTTACCCGCGCCGATATCTTTTTCTGCGCTGCGCTCTCCATGTCGCTCTCCCTGAAAAAATACCCCCGCAGGGTATGTTGATGGGATTAAAATACCCCGCAGGGGTATGCGAGGTCAACAGAAAATCATGCGGTTCGCCAGGAAAGGCTGTCGAGGTCAGGCAGGGGAGGGGGCTTGACGTGACCGGCAGGGAAGAGAGGCGGGGCGTCGATCAGGCTGGAGACGGGGGGCGCTCGGCAGGAAGGGAGCGCGGCTCCCATGGCCCCAAGGGGAGCTGCTTATGACAGGGTGAAGTAGAAGGTCGCCCCCTGGCCGGGAGCTCCCTCCGCCCAGATCTTGCCGCCGTGGCGCCGGACGATGCGGGCCACGGTGGCGAGGCCGATGCCGAACCCTTTGACCTCCTGGGGAGTGCTGAGGCGCTGGAAGGGGAGAAACAGCTTGTCCGCGTCTGCCATCTCGAATCCCGAGCCGTTATCGCGGACGAAAAAGACCTGCCGGCCGTCGGCCTCGCTCCTGCCGAACTCGACCAGCGCCTGTTGCCGGCAGGCCGTGAACTTCCAGGCGTTGGCGAGCAGGTTGTCCAGCACCACCCGCAGCAGGCTGGCGTCCCCCTCGGCCGTTACCCCGGCGGCGAGCCGGAAGGTTACCCGGCGCCCCGGCTCGGCTACCTTCAGCTCCTCGGCCGCCTCCTGCGCCACTTTGCTGAGGTCGACCGTCTCCCGGTGCAGCTCGACGCGGGCCATGCGCGAGAAATTGAGCAGGGCATCGATCAGCTGGTTCATGCGCAGGGTCCCCTCGTAGGCCTGCTGGAGGTAATCGCTGCACAGTTCGTCGAGGGTGCTGCCGCAGAATTCCCTGATTGCCTGGCAGTAGGCGTTGACCACGGTAAGCGGCTTGCGCAGGTCGTGGGCGACCGTGTAATTGAAGGCTTCCAGCTCCTCGTTGGCGCATTCCAGCTCGAAGGCCCGTGCCGCCAGGTCGGTATTGAGCCGCTCGATCTCTTCCTCGGCGTGCCTGCGGTCGGTGATGTCCCTCATCAGGCTCAAGAGGTAGCGGTCACCGTTCAGATCGACCACATCCGCGGAGAGCAGCCCGATAAAGGTCCGGCCGTCCTTGCCCTTGAACCTGATCTCCAGGTTCTGCACGGATTTCCGTTTTTGCAAAGATTTCAAGAGCCTGGCCTGATCGGCATCATCGCCCCACAGGCCGAGTTCGCGCGCCGTCCGCCCGATCATCTCCTCCCGCCGGTATCCCAGTGTTTCCAGCGCCATCTCGTTGACGTCGACGAACCGTCCGTCCTTCAGGGTGGAGATGCCGATCAGCGCGGGGGCGGCATGGAAAATCCTGGAGAATTTCCTCTCCGATTTCCTGAGCGCCTCTTCTGCCCGTTTGCGGTCGGAGATATCCTGGCACACCACCAGCACGTTCAAGGCACCGTTCAGGTCGTAGACCGCCTGGGCCATCTCTTCTACCCAGAGCACGCTGCCATCCTTGCGGAGCTTGCGAAACTGCCAGCGATGCCTCAGCTTGGGGTTCTGCAGGCAGCGCTGCAGCTGCTCGGCCACCAAAGGGCGGTCCTCCTGATGGAAGATGGGGAGCACCGGCTTTCCTTCCAGCTCTTCGACCGAATAGCCGAGCTGACTTGCACAAAAAGGGTTTACCGAGAGCACGGTCAGGCCGGCATCCAGGGTGACGATCATGGTGGGGTTGTCGCAGTACAGCGCCCGGTAGCGGGCTTCGCTCAGACGCAGGGCGTCCTCCGCCCGTTTGCGCTGCCTGGCGTGGCAGATCGAGCGGCCCAAAACGCTGCCGGTTATCTCCTCGCTGACCAGGTAATCCTGGATGTCCATCTGCAGGGCTTTGAGAGCGGTCTCTTCATCGTCGAGGCTGGTAACGATGATGATCGGCGTCTGTTTCGCATGATTACGCACCGCCTGCGCGGTTTCAAGACCCTGGCTGTCCGGCAGGCTTAGATCGGTCAGGATGCAATGGAAGCTCCCCTTTCTCAACAGCTCGAGCCCCTGTGCCAGGGACTCGGCGTGCCGGACGAGGTACCGGTGCCGTTTGCACTCCGCGAGCATCCCCGTGATCCGCCCGGCTTCCGCCAGGTCATCATCGATCAGCAGGAGTTTTATCTTCTCGCTTGGCATCGTTCACCTCGGCGGCAACAGTGGTATTGGCGGTACTGGCTGGGGGATGGTAGGCAGGCTGCCGGTGACGACTTTTCCGTCAGTCGCCGCGAAATACCGAGGATCGAGGCGCCATCTCCTGGCAGAGCTGCTCATTGGTTGGGAAAGCTGGAGGCACAGGATGGATTTCCTCGGAGCAAGGTGTCGGCGGTTACCAGGTTAACCCGGTAAAATTGTACTAGTTTCGGTAGAGTAGGCAAGTGTGGCAGCATTCTTCGGCCGGCGCGGCATCAATGGGTGGGTAGAAGTGCCGGAATTGAGGATTATTTCCAAGGATAGGGAACAATTACCGGGCACTTGCGGGAGTAGGGCCGGAGTAAGGCCGCGGGGCTGCGAAAAAATGGAGAGGACTACCTATGATCCTGGTAGCCCTCCACGGGCAACGCTCCCTCCCCTTCAAGGGGAGGGCCGGGGTGAGGATGGGGGACGGCAGTGGCTGTATCGGACGGCGAAAGCAATCCCCCTGTCCCCCCTTTATCAGGGGGGGACCTTTAGCAAAAAGGGAGCGGGGCGCCACTACCTCTGGCGGTTCAGGCTGCGAGGGAGTTGGTGTTGATGAAGCGGGGATGCAGGAGGTTCTCGGTGGAGAGGACCTCGTCGAGGAGCGCCTGGCCGATCAGGTTCTTCTCCAGCACCAGCTCGTACACGGAGCGGCCGGTGGCAAGGGCCTCCCGGGCTACCGCGGCGGAGTTTTCATAGCCTATGATCGGGTTCAGCGCGGTGACGATGCCGATGCTGTTCAGCACCATCTCGCGGCAGCGCTCCCGGTTGGCGGTGATGCCTTCCACGCAGCGGTCGGCCAGCACCTTGAACCCGTTGCAGAGCATGGTTATCGAGTTGAACAGGCTGTAGGCGATCACCGGCTCCATGACGTTCAGCTCCAGCTGGCCGTTTTCGGCGGCAAGGGTGACCGAGAGGTCCGCGCCGATCACCTGGTAGGCGATCTGGTTGACCACCTCGGGGATCACCGGGTTCACCTTGCCCGGCATGATGGAGGAGCCGGGCTGCAGCGGCGGCAGGTTGATCTCGTTCAGCCCGCAGCGCGGCCCCGAGGAGAGTAACCGCAGGTCGTTGCAGATCTTGCCCACCTTTACCGCGACCCGCTTCAGGACCGCGGAGATCTGCACGTAGGCGCCGGTGTCCCAGGTCGCCTCGATCAGGTTCGCCGAGGTGACCACCGGGATGCCGGTCAGGGTGCGCAGGTGGTCGGTTACCACGCGGGTGTAGTCGGGAGGCGCGTTGATGCCGGTGCCGATGGCGGTGGCGCCCAGGTTGATCTCCAGGATCAGCTGCCGGGCCTCGCGCACCCGCTCGATGTCCTCGCCGATGGTGGTGGCGTAGGCGGAGAATTCCTGGCCGAGGCTCATGGGGACCGCGTCCTGCAGCTGGGTGCGCCCCATCTTCAGCACGTCGGCGAACTCGACCCCCTTCACGGCGAAGGACTTCTGCAGGTACTCGAGCGAGCCCATCAGGAGGGTGAGTTTTCGGTACAGCGCGAGCCGGAAGGCGGTCGGGTAGGCGTCGTTGGTGGACTGGGAGCAGTTCACGTGGTTGTTTGGATGGCAGTACCGGTACTCCCCCTTGTCGTGGCCCAAAAGTTCCAGCGCGCGGTTGGCGATCACCTCGTTGGCGTTCATGTTAGTGGAGGTGCCGGCTCCCCCCTGGATCACGTCCACCGGGAACTGGTCCGCCAGCTTGCCCGCGATGAGCTCGTCGCAGGCGGCCGCGATGGCGCGCCCGATGTCAGCCGGCAGCACCCCCAGTTCCATGTTGGTCAGCGCCGCCGCCTTTTTCACCTGGGCGAGCGCCCAGACGAGCTCCGGTACCGAGCCGATCTGGATGCCGGTGATCGGGAAGTTCTCCAGCGCCCGCAGGGTCTGCACTCCGTAGTAGCAGTCGCCGGCGATCTCCCTGTCCCCCAGAAAATCGTGTTCCATCCTCGATGTGGTTGCCATGTGGTCGTCTCCTTTTGGGATGCAGATCAGCGTTGTCCAGTTACCGGGTTGCCTTCCCCGATTGCGCTTAGTTGACCGCTCCTTCTCCCGAACGGAGGAGGAGCGGGAGGGGGAGCACTGTCCCGGAAGACGGTGCTCCATCCACTCCCGAGTCGTGATTTCCTACGCCTCCCCTTCCGGGAGGGCGGCGCCGAGGTAGCCGGCTTCCTCTTCGGCCTCGGCCTCCTCTTCCCTTTTCGTCTCCCATTTGGCGACGACGGCGGTGGCGATCGAGTTGCCGATCACGTTGGTCGCGGTGCGCCCCATGTCGAGGAACTGGTCGATGCCCATGATCAGCAGCAGGCCTGCCTCGGGGAGGTTGAACATGGGGAGGGTGGCAGCCACCACCACCAGGGAGGCGCGCGCCACGCCGGCCATCCCTTTGCTGGTCAGCATCATTACCAAAAGGAGCATGATCTGCTTGGTGAGGGAGAGTTCGATGTTGTAGACCTGGGCGATGAAGATGACGGCAAAGGTCTGGTACATCATGGAACCGTCCAGGTTGAAGGAATAGCCCAGCGGCAGCACGAAGCCGGAGACGCTCTCCTTCACGCCGAAGCGCTCCAGGGATTCCAGGGTCTTGGGATAGGCTGCCTCGCTGCTCGCGGTGGAGAAGGCGATCATCATCGGTTCACGGATCAGCTTCATGAGAGAGGTGGTCGACTTGCCGAGGAACAGGTAGCTGGCGCCGATCAGCACCATCCAGAGGACGGCGAGGCCGATGTAGAAGCTGCCGATGAACTTGCCGTAGGTGGTGAGCACGCCCAGACCCTGGACCGTGATGCAGGAAGCCATGGCGGCGAAGACCCCCAGCGGTGCGAAACGCATCACGTAGTCGGTCACCTTCAGCATGATGTGCACGAGTTCCTGGACGAATTTGACCACGGTCTTGGTGTGCTCACCCTTCAAGGAGGCGATGGCGAACCCGAAGAAGACGGAGAAGATCAGGATCTGCAGGATGGAGTTCTTGGCCATGGCATCGAGGAAGCTGGTAGGGAAGATGTTGACCACGAAGTCCTTGAAGTTTAGGGCGGCGACGTTCAGGTTGGTGGTGGCACCGGCCGCGGGCAGGGGGAGCGAGGTGCCGACGCCGGGCTGGAACAGGTTGACGAAGGCCATGCCGAGCACCAGCGAGATGAGGGAGGCGGCCAGGAACCAGACCATGGCCCTTACGCCGATGCGGCCGATGGTCTTGGCGTCGCCGGTCCCGGCGATGCCGGAGACGATGGTCCCGAAGACGAGCGGCGCGATGATCATCTTGATCAGGCGGAGAAAGACCGAGGTGATGATGTCGAAGTAGCCCGCGATCTCCTTGGCGGCTTTCGCGTTGGGGGCCGAAATGTTGCAGAAGTAGCCAACGACGATTCCGAGAATCATCGCCACCAGGATGTACAGCGTCGCTTTGTTCTTTTTCATGTCTCGCTCTCCTTCGGGATAAAATGCCTTTTTAAGGCAGTGTGTACCGTATGGATAGCAAGAGCGCTGCCAACTTGGTGGTCCGGCGGTAAATGGCCGGAGCTGCTGGGTCTTTGGTCCGGTCTCGGCAGCTGAGGAGAAACAGGGGGGTATAACCTGCGGGGCGGCCGAGGAGGCCCGGCCTGCTAACGTGCTGATATCCTGGGAGGAGGCGGCTTTTTCATAAGTTATAGGGGGTGTGAAGGTTATAGGGCCTTGCGGGGGGAGGGGGAAGGGAGGCGTTCCAGCGCCGCAGGGCTGGCAGAAGGGGAATAAACCACGTTTAGCTCCCCGCGCCGGCTGCGCTGAAACTGGCGAAGCAATCCCCCCTGTCCCCCCTTTATCAAGGGGGGGACCTGACTCGCTCATCGAGGTGAAGGGGGCAGGGTCAAGGTCAGGGTCAAGGTCAGGGTCAGGGGCAGGGGCAGGGTCAGGGTCAGGGTCAGGGTCAGGCTGGTTCGCTCTGGGCCGCTTTCTTGAGCCGCTTGCTGAGAGCGGGCTGGGAGATGCCGAGCAGCCGGCAGGCGATGGACTGGTTCCCTTCCGCCCGGCGCATCGCCTCGGCTACCAGCAGGTCATCCACTTCGTGCAGCTGCGGCAGGGGCTCGGTGGGCACGAAGACGCTGCCGTGCTGCAGCTCTCCCTCCGCCCGGGCCGGCGCTCCCTGCCCTTTGCCGAACAGCTGCCTAAAGCTGTCCATGGAGAGCATGTGCGCCTGGTGCCGGCTCATGGCATCGTAGACCAGCGCCCGCAGCTCGCGGACGTTGCCGGGGAAGGGGTAGTTCGTCAAAAGGACCGGGAGCTCCTTGGGGACGGTCGGTTTCTTCTTCTGCAGGTCGCGGGCCGCCTCGCCCAGGAAATGGTCGAACAGAAGCGGGATGTCCTCTTGCCGCTCGCGCAGGGCCGGGATGTGGACGTGGTGCCCGCAAAGCCGGTAGTAGAAGTCCTTGCGGAACTCGCCGGAGGCCTGCCGGGCGGCCAGGTCGTGGTGGGTCGCCACCACCACCCGGGCGTTCATCCGCTTGGGGAAATCGCTCCCCAGCGAGAAGTATTCTCCCTCCTGCAGCAGCCGTAACAGCTTCACCTGCGCGGCATTGCTCAGGTCGCCGATCTCGTCCAGGAAGAGGGTGCCGTCGTTTGCCTGCTCGATCATGCCGTTTCTGGGCAGGTCGGCCCCGGTGAAGGCCCCCTTGGTGTGGCCGAACAGGGTGTCGCTGAACATCTGGTCGTCGAGGCCTGCCACGTTCACCGACACGAGCCTTCCCGGCCGCCGGCTCAGGGTGTGCACGGCGCGGGCGACCAGCTCCTTGCCGACGCCGCTTTCGCCGGTGATCAGGATCGGCTGGTTGCTGCCGGCCACCGCCTCCAGGTAGCGGAAGATGGAGAACATGGAGCGGTCCACGGTCAGGATGTCGGCAAAGGCCTCCGGGTGCTGCAGGCGGTCGCTTAGGACCCGGGAACCCATCTCCCGGTTTTCCCGCTGCAGGTCGATCATCCGCATGGCCCGGTGGATCCCCTGGATCAGGCGCTCCTCCTCCACGGTCTTCACGAAGAAATCGAAGGCCCCCTTCTTCATGCATTCCACCGCCACCGAGACCTGGTTCAGCCCGCTCAGCACGATGACCGGCACCTCGGGGTGCTGCTCGATGATGAGCGGCAAAAGCTCCTGCCCGGAAAGGTGCGGCATGTTCAGGTCAAGGAGCACGAGCCCCACCGGTCGCGAGGAGAGCATCTCCATCACCTTGCGGCTGTCGCTGCAGCGCGTCACGTTGGTGATGCCGCCGGACATGGCGAGCGTCATGCCGATGCTCCTAAGCCACGCCTCCTCGTCGTCCACCAGCAGGATCTCGTAGGAGGGGTTCAATCGTTCGATCATGGTCATGCTCCTTGCAGCGCCGGCAGCGTCACCCGCACCGTGGTTCCCTCTCCCGGCCGGGAGTCGAAGGTCATGCTCCCGCCGTGTTCCTTGATGATGGAGGAAGAGACCGAAAGCCCCAGACCGGTGCCGCCGGCGTCGCGCTTGGTGGTGAAGAAGGGGTCGGCGATATGGGAGAGATCCTCTGCCGCGATCCCCACCCCTTGGTCGGTTACCTGCAAGAGGACCTCGTTTCGTTCCGCATCGTACCCGGTGGTGAGGAAGATCCCCTTTTCCGGATCGGGGAGCGCCTGGCAGGCGTTGAGGATGAGATTTACCACCACCTGCTCGATCCGCTGGGCGTTGCCCCTCACGGCCGGGACCCCTTCGGCCAGCTCGGTGACCAGGCGGCTGGTGGCCTTGCGGGTGGAATTGTCCACCAGCCTGAGGGCTGCGCGCACCACCTCGTTGATGGCAACCGACTGGTTCATCTCCGAGCTGTCCTTGCGGGCGAAGTCCTTCAGGTCCTCCACGATCCGCTTGATCCTGGTCGCCCCGTCCTGCATCTCGTCGATCAAAAGCGGTATCTCCTCGCGCAGCTGCGAGTAGCGCACTCCGCTCACCAGGAAATCCCCCTCCTGCTGGAAGCGCTCTTCGAGCTGCTCCTCGACGGCCCGGAAGACCTTCTTGAGCACCGGCAGGTCGTAGAGGAGCAGGCCGGTCGGGTTGTTGATCTCGTGGGCGATGCCGGAGACCAGGATCCCGAGCGACTTCATCTTGTCCGCCTGGATCAGCTGCTGCTGCTGGAGCTGCATCTCCTTGGTGCGGTGGGCGATCTCCTTCTTGAGCAGCCGGTTCAGGTAGGCGATGCCGATCAGGATCAGCAAGAGCGGAAGCCCCGTGATGGCGGCGTACTTGGCGACCTTGGTCCAGGAGACGGGGGTAGGCTCCAGCTTGCCGAGCCAGGTGTCGTAGATCTGCTGGTAGCGGCCGGTGTTTTTCAGGATGGCCAGCCCCTCGGTGAATTCCGACAGAACCTCGGTGTTTCCCTTCTTGGTGGCGTAGCCGTAGGGCTGGCCGGCGAAGAGCCTGCCGACCGGGACGATGTTGGAGAGGCCGAACTCGCGGCTTAAGTAGAGCGCAGGGAGGTTGGCGACCAGGGCGTAGTCGCGCTTGCCGGAGGCGAGTTGCCTGAGCGCGTCCACGTGGGTCTCGGCGAGGAAGAGCTTGACCCCGGGGTTATTCCTTAGGAGGTAGTCGTGCATGACCCCTCCTCGCTGCACGACCACCTCTTTCCCCTTCAGGTCGCTCAGGCTCTTGACCGGCGGGGTGCCGCGGCGCGCGAACACCGACTGGTTGATGATGGAGTGCGGAGGGGAAAAATCATAATCCTTGCTCCTGACCTGGGCCTCGACGATCCCCTCGACGATGTCCACCTCGCCCGTTTGCAGCTCCTTGCGGATGTCGTCCCAGCTCCCCAGGCGGATCTTGACCTTCAGCCCCATCACCTCGGCGATGGCGCGGGTCAGGTCGACGTTGAAGCCGGCGGGATGGCCGGACTTGTCCAGGAACTCGTAGGGGGGATAGTTATGGTCGCCACCCACCACGATGGTCGGCTTTTCGGTAGCGGCGCCGCCGGGGGGAGGGACGAGGACGCAGAAGGCCAGCAGCAGGAGAGCTGCCAGCGTACGGCGGGTATTAAGGTGGAGTTTATCGAACATGGAACGTACCGGGCTACGAGGTGGTCGTCGGATGCCTCATCGAAAATACTTAACATTAAACGAAGAAGGCGCGCAAGGCGAAAAAGGGTGGGCCACTGTCCCCTCTCCCGCCGGGAGAGGGGTAGGGTGAGGGCCGTTTCCACGCGGATACTAGTGATCGGATGCTCGCGGATTATGGCAAGTCAACACCATTGACCACGGATTGCACGGATTGAAACTGATTTCCACCGAGAAAAATCTTTTGGGGTGGACCCAACCTGCTTTCTGCTTTTGATCGGCGTGAATCCGCCGCATCCGCGTCATCCGTGGGAGAGGCTTTTGACTTTGTTTAAAATCCGCGGTGTAGAAAGCAGAAAGGCCCCGGGCTTGTTACCCGGGGCCTTTTCCATGGCGGGGGAGGGACTGTTAGAGGATCGCGCTGGAGATCAGGTAGGCGACCACCGTGGAGGTGCTGACCCCGATCAGGCCTGGCATCATGAAGCTGTGGTTGAGCAGGTACTTGCCGATCCTGGTGGTGCCGGTGCGGTCGAAGTTGATGGCGGCCAGGTCGCTCGGGTAGAAGGCGAAGAAGAAGTAGGCGTAGCTTGCCGGAATCAGCCCGAGCAGCAGGGTGATCGGCAGGTTGAGGGCGATACCCAGGGGCAGCGTGATGGCAAGGGTGGCGGCCTGGCTCTTCACGAAGGCCGAGATGCAGAAGGTTGCGATGGCGAAGGTCCAGGGGGCCATTCTCACCATGACGCCTATGTTGTCGACCAGGAACTTCTTGTTGGCGGTGATGAAGGTATCGCTCATCCAGGCGATGCCGAAGATGGAGACTACGGCGATCATGCCGGAGATGAAGACGCTGGAGTGGGCTATTTCCTTGGCCTTGACGTTGCCGGCGAACATGATGAGGGCGCCGTAGGCCAGCATGATGAACTGTACGACGGTGGTCATCTGCAGGGCCTTGCCGTCGGCCGCCATCGGCAGGAGCTTCGGAAACACCGCGAAGAGGATGATGGTGGCCACACCGGCGAAGAAGAGGGCGACGGAGAGTTTAGCGGTCCCGGTGACCTGCTTGTCGAGAGTGGTGACGTCGGCATCGAGGGCTTTGCGGAACTCGGGGTCCTGGAGGCGTTTCTGGAATTCGGTGTCCTGGTCGAGGTCCTTGCCGCGGTTGAAGCTCCAGCTGGCGGCGGCCATCACCCCGACCACCCCGGCCGGCAGCGTGATGGAAAGGATCTGCATGAGCGTCACGGGGTGCCCTGCCTTGGCGGCGAAGCCGAGGAAGAAGGTGACCGCTGCGGCCACCGGGCTCGCGGTGATGCCCATCTGGGAGGCGACGCTGGCGATCGCCATCGGGCGCTCCGGCCGGGTCCCGGTCTTGATGGCGACGTCGGAGATGACCGGCAAAAGGGCGTAGACCGCGTGGCCGGTCCCGACGCAGACGGTCAGGAAGAAGGTGGAGAGCGGCGCCAGGATGGTGACGTACTTGGGATGGGCGCGCAGCATCCGCTCGGTCAACTGCACCAGGTAGTCGAGGCCGCCGGCCACCTGCAGGGTCGCCGAGGCGGTCACCACTGCCAGGATGATCAGCATGACGGCGATGGGGGGCTCCGAAGGGGAGTCGCGGAAAACGAGGGTGAGCAAAGTGACGCCGAGGCCGCCGATCAGACCGAGCGCCACGCCGCCCCTGCGGATGCCGATCAGCACCGCACCGAGAACGAGAACGAATTGAATCCAGAACATTGCTGCCACGGGAAACCTCCAAGCCATTGGTGAGAGTGTGGGCGTGAGCCCAAAATCGTTACCTTTGCTATGGCAAGGAGGATGCCAGACTGGAGTTTTTAGCTAAGTGGCTGAAATTTGGTTGCTTTGAGTGGGAAAAGTGTGCGGGCGGCGAAAAAGGTTTTTATAACGAAATGTTATGAGTACGTCATCTTCATCGGTAAAATGCATGTAATCTTAGCATGTTACATGCGTCCATATCCTGAGGTTATCATTATAACCTTTGGTTATGGCGGTAGCCGGCCCCAGCCATCTTTACCTTTAACTGAATTTTGAAGAGGTGGAGATGGAGCCGAAGCCATTGCAGGTAATCAGCATGACAGGGCTCCGGACAGCCCTGCACCTTGAAGATGGCGCAGAGAATATAGGATGAAATTTTAGCGGGATGGAATCCATGAGTTCACCTTTGACAAGGATAAAGGATATCTATATAGTCCCGTCTAATTTAAAGCCCGCTTCAGTAACTCTCATTAGCGGTGCGTTGGTGTCGATTTCCCTTCAGTACCGGGTTAGGCAGATTAAAGATGAAGGCTCTTTTTTGATGGCATCAAGGTTCATAGACAGAGTTCGGCGAATCTTCGCTCCGACCTACAACGAGCTGGTGCTGTTCTCACTAAGCTTCACTTGTGTCCTGTTCTTCGTAACCGGATTCCGTTCGACTTTCGGATCTGGCAACTTTGTTCTCGCATGCAACGGCATTGGTCCAATTGTCCTCATGTTGATAATTGCCGGTGGCGTCTGCCTTTCGCTATTTCATGCCCTATCTAAAAGAAAAAAAGGACGATTTGAGAAGCAGGTGATGTTTTTATTTGCGGCTCTTATGAACGGCTTTAGTGGCATATGGGGGGGCACCTATCTTCTTAGCAAGGCAGAAACTTTGACGTGGATTGCGATTTTTCCAGTTTTCAACATCATTTCCAGCTACCTGATTTTTTCAATAACTCGTGATCGAGTTCTTGAGGAGGAGTGCATTGACGATAATAATGTGCGATTACGAGAAGTAGCGTTAAGCGCCTTGATTATAAGTTTCGCATTTATTGTCACTCGCCACTTTCTTCTTTGGCACTGGACGGCAACCTTATCTATTTGCGTTTTCTATGGAACAAATCTCAACAGGGTAATAGTAAACGCTTTATTCCCAGAACGAAGCAGCAGGTGAAATGTTTAACTGTCAGGGCCAGGGGGCCGGCAATGGGGCCAACCGGCAATGGCGCCGCACCTTGATATCTTGACAACTTCATCCTCTTACGTGCTGACCCAACCTGGGTTATTAAGTTATCAAAGGGCAGCCCTCCTGCTGGTCCCGGACGGCTGACACCGCCGGTCAAGGCCGGGAAGAACATTTGGGCCTGCGGATAAAAAATGGTCGGGGAGAAAATGGTCTTGACCCGTCTATCGCTTCACACTCTAGCCTTGTTTTTGTCACGGCCATGACCAATCCAACGAGGTGAAAAGGAGAAACGAGATGAAGCAACATGTGACGGTCGAAGAATGGGTAAATCGTTTTCGGGCAGTGGGACTCGATGATGCTGCAATGGAGAAATGGCACCGGTTGTTCGAGCAGGAGAACCCCGAAGGCCATCAGAGTTTTCTGGAGTGGCTGGGCCTGCCGGCCGAGAGGATAGCCGACATCCGGCACCGGCACGCATAGAACACCACAAGCGCCCCCGGTTCTTTACCGGGGGCGCTTTACTTCTTTCTTCGGGAGGTCTCAGTGTACCGCATTACGGAGCTGGCCCGACAGTTTGGTCTCTCTCGCAGCACGTTGCTCTACTATGACCGGATAGGCCTTTTGTCGCCTTCAGGGCGGAGTGAATCCGGCTATCGGCAGTATTCCCGGAGAGACCGTGACCGGCTGGCGAGCATCTGCAGTTTCCGCGATACCGGATTGACGATCGAGGACATTCGGCGGGTACTTTCGGTGACGGAGGACGAGGATGCCAGCGGCCTCGTGTTACGAAAGCGCCTGCAGGAAATCGGTGAGGAAATTCGGACCTTGCAGAGCCAGCAACATATCATCGCCAGGATGTTGAAGGTTCAGGCGCTGGGAGAATTGCCGGTCGATAAGCGGGCCTGGGTCGAGATGCTGAGCGCTGCAGGCATGGACGAGGCCGCCATGATGAAGTGGCACGCCGAATTCGAAACGCGGGCCCCGGAGGCCCACCATCAGTTCCTGCGTTCACTTGGGTTACCCGAGGAAGAGGCGCTGTTGATTCGGAGCCGTTCGAAAGGAGCACGGGAAGAGGAGGCAGACGTTGGACCTCAAGGGAAGGGTGACAGTAGGAACTCCAGGGAGCGTAGTTGATAGAGCCCGTGCATCGGACACCTGTAGCTACCCACCTGAAAACTAGCACTTTCCCCTCAAAAATTACATTGTTAAAAAGATGACAGCTCCGGTCCTCTCATGGAAAGGAAGCTGCTATCTCCGTGGCAACTTCCCTCACCCTAACCCTCTCCCGCGGGGAGAGGGAAGGGGGGATGAGTGGGAGGAGGCAAATCAACTGACTAGCCGGAGCGGCCTTTCAGCATCTTCAGCCGTTTGGAGAGGGCCGGCTGGGAGATCCCTAGCAGACGCGCGGCCATGGTCTGGTTGCCGCCGGCGCGGTCCATGGCCTCCATGACCAGAAAGCCTGCCGCGTCGCTGAAACTCGGCAGCTCGGGGAAGCCGGAGAAAGGGTTCCTGCGTGCGTCGTGCCGGACAGGAGGCGCGGCGCTCTGCACCCGGCCGACGGCCTTCAGGAAACTCTCCATGCCGAGCACTTTGTCGTGGTTGAGGCTCACCGCGTCGAAGACCATGGCGCGCAGTTCCCGGACGTTTCCGGGGAAGCTGTAGGTGGCCAGGAAGGCCGCCAGCTCCCGGGGCGGGGCCGGTTTGGGCTTGCCCAGCGCCTGTGCTGCCTCGCTCAGGAAATGGTCGAGCAGCAGGCCGATGTCGCCGGAGCGCTCCCTGAGGGGAGGGATCTGCACCTGGTGCGTGCGCAGCCGGTAGAAGAGGTCGCGCCGGAAGCTGCCGGCGGCTTCCTTGGCGGCCAGCTCCTGATGGGTGGCGAAGATGATGCGCGCCTTGACCCGCCTGGGCTGGTCGCTCCCCAGTGGGAAGAATTCGCCCTCCTGCAGGAGCCTGAGCAGCTTGACCTGGGAGGCCATGCTCAGGTCCCCGATCTCGTCGAGGAAGAGGGTGCCGTCCACCGCCTCCTCCACCATGCCGCGCCGCACGGTCTCCGCGCCGGTGTAGGCGCCGCGCACATGGCCGAACAGGGTGTCGGCGAAGACGGTGTCATCGAGTCCCGCCACGTTCACGGTGACCAGCTTGCCCCGGCAGCCGGAGAGCACGTGCGCCGCCTGGGCGATCAGTTCCTTGCCGACGCCGCTCTCCCCGGTGATCAAAAGCGGCTGGGGGCTCTTGGCGACGGCCTCGACGTAGGAAAACACCGCCAGCATGCCGCGGTCGGCGGTGACGATGCCGGAGAAGACCTCGGGATGGCGCAGTGTGGAGGAGAGGATGCGGCTGGAGAGTTCCGAGTAGTCGCGCTGCATCTCGCGCATGCGGACCGCGCGCAGCACGCCCCCCACGATGCGCTCCTCCTCGTCGGTCTTGATGAAGTAGTCGAAGGCGCCGAGCTTCATGCAGCGGACCGCGGTCTCCAGCTGGTTCAAACCGCTGATCACGATGCAGCTGACCTCGGGGTGGGATTCGCCGATCCGCTTGAGGAGCTCCTCGCCGGAGAGATGGGGCATGGTCAGGTCCAGAATGACCAGGCCGATGCCGCCGCCGTCCAGCATGCCCAGCACCTCGCGGCTGTCCTGGCAGGTGACCACGTTGGTGAGTCCCGCGCTGCTCCTCAAGGTCAGGGCGAGCGACTTGAGCCAGGCGGGCTCGTCATCGACCAGGAGGACGGAAAACTCGGGGTAGAATTGCTGGCTCATGCGCTGGACTCCTTGCTGGCTGCCGGCAGTGACAGGGTGACCGTGGTGCCGCTCCCTGGTGTGGAATCGAAGGTGAGGGTGCCGTTATGCTCCTTGACGATGCCGGCCGACACCGAGAGGCCGAGGCCGGTGCCCCCGCTGTCGCGCTTGGTGGTGAAGAAGGGGTCGGTGAGCCGGGAGAGGTGCTCGGGCGCAATGCCGATCCCTTCGTCGCGCACCACCAGGATGGCGTTGGAGGTGGTCCGGTTGTAGCGGGTGGTCACCGTGATGCCGTGCTCCAGGTCGGGGAGCGCCTGGCAGGCGTTCAGCACCAGGTTCACCACCACCTGTTCGATGCGCTGGACATTGCCCAGGACGCTGGGAACATCCTCCTCGAGGTCGATGCGGCAGCGGCTGGTGGAGCGGCGGATGGTCGGTTCCACCAGCCGCAGCGCGGTGCGCACCGTCTCGTTCAGGTCGATCAGCGTCTTGTCGCCGCTATCGTCGCGGCGGGCGAAGTCCTTCAGGTCGTTGACGATCCGCTTGATGCGCTGGGCACCGTCCTGCATCTCGTCGAGCATGCGGGTGATCTCGCCGCTCATCTCCGAGTAGGGGACCCCTGCCACCGGGAAATCCCCCTCCTGCCGGCAGTGCTCGTCCAGGATGGGCTGGATGTCACGCTGGGCCTTTTTCAAAAGCGGCAGGTCGAGCAGGATCAGGCCGGTCGGGTTGTTGATCTCGTGCGCCACCCCCGACACCAGTACGCCGAGCGCCGCCATCTTGTCCGCCTGCACCAGTTGCTGCTGGTTGAGCCTCAGTTCGGCCTCGGCGTTTTTTCGTTCCGCGATCTCGCGGGTGAGGTCGGCGGTGCGCAGCGCCACCTGGCGATGCAGCGTCCTCGACCAGAGGGCGAAGGTCCCCAACAGGAGCACCAGGGGGATCACCACGATGGCCGCGTACTTGGCGAAGGTCAGCCAGTTGATCCGCTCCGGTTCCAGGACCCCCAGCCACTTGTTGTACAGCATGTCGTACTGGCCCGTCTTGTGGAGGATGGCCAGCCCCTCGTTGAAGCGGGAGAGAAGTTCGGCGTTGCCCCGTTTCACCGCGTAGCCGTAGCGGTTGCTCGCCACGCTGCGCGCCACCGGCACCAGGTTGGTGAGCTTCAGCCCGCGGATCAGGTACATGCCGGGGACGATGGCGACGATGGCGTAGTCGGCCCGGCCGGAGGCTACCATGCGCAGGGCGTCGGCGGGAGTGGGGGTGAGTTCCAGTTTTCCCTTGAAACCGGTGCGCACGAGGTAATCATGCATGATGCCGGCGCGGTGCACCGCCACCGTCTTGCCTGCCAGTTCTCCCAGTGAAGCGACCGGCGGCGAATCACGGCGTGCGAAGATCGCCTGGTTCACGATGGCGGACGGGACGGAGAAATCGACTTCCTTGGTCCGCTCGTCCGAAAACGACATCCCCTCCAGCACGTCGACCCTGCCGTTTTGCAGGTTGCTGCGCATCTCGGACCAGCTTCCCAGCCGGAAGGTGACCCGCATCCCCATCACCTCGGCGATGGCCCGGGTGAGTTCGACGTTGAAGCCGGCCGGCTTGCCGTTTTGGTCGATGAATTCGTAAGGGGGATAGTCGCGGTCGCCGCCGACCACGATTTCCCGCTGGACACCGGGAGGCGAACTGTCGGCGGCGCGCGCAACGCCGGCGGTCGCTGCCAGCGCGCAGAGGACAACAACCATAAACCGGATGAAGAATTTGCCCATGACATCACTCCAGACGGTAAGTCTTCGAAACTATAGCACGTTAATAGCAGAACCCGGAGAGGATAATGTGAAAAGCATCCCGGTAAGCGGCAGCGCCAGCTAACCTGCCGCAAGTTTGCCACGCTCATCTGCAAAACCAGCCTGCAACCAGCGCGACTTCCAGCGTATTTCCGCACCACGCGCACGCTTCGCCGGGCGTCACCGCCCGTTTCAGGTGTGAGAAGACCGGGATGAGGGGGCCATGTGCGGGAAATTCTTGATTGTTTGCCGTTGTTACGGTATTCTTCGCGAAAATTGGGAATAGTGGTACACGATAAGACTAAACCATCCGCGAGGGTGGGACGGAAAGCCCATTGGGTCTCACGCAGACAGCCGGGATGCCGAAGTATCTTTTCTTCGGCATCCCGTTTTTTATTTTGAAGCGGTGCCGAAGCCTTCTCCAGATGTTGATCGGGAGGCGTCATGCTTGCTCTGGACGGTTCGTTAAGCCGCATCGAATGCGCGGAGTCGGAGGTTGTCGAGCTTTTCAGTTCCCCCCCCATCGCCATTAACCTGACCGGCACCCGCCTGGAGCCTCGCACCGCCTACGTCTGCGCGGTGAAGAGAGAGGCCCTGGTGCAGGTTTACGCCGTCCTGGCGGCAGAGCACGGCCGCAATTTCGTCTATACCGACGCCGGCTCCCGCGACAACGACAGCAGTTACCGGGCCACCCTGGATGAGGCCCTGAAACTGGTCAAGTCGATGGGGTTCGCACCGGAACGGGTGAACCTTTCCTACGGAGCCGCCATGAGGGCGGTTGTCGTCAGGAACTACAAGATCTTCAAATTCCCCGGTCAGTGCGATGTAACCGCCGCCCCTTCTCCCCGCCTCGCCTTCCAGCTTGCCATGGAAGAACCCCTCCCCGTACTGCCACCTGTTGCCTCTACGCCTCCAGCCGCAGCGGTCCCGCTTGCCCAGGCCGCGGCCCCGGCCCCGGCCGCTTCACCTCGTGCTGCCGCCAAGGGAGGCGAGGCATCCCCTGCTGAAGCTGCCAGGCATGAGCTGTACTCCATTTCCGATCTCCTCGTGGGGTTCGCCAGCGAGATGGCCGAGTTGCGGATGGAAAGGGACACCCTGTCGGTAAAGCTCGAGGGCGCGGCAGTCGAGCTGAAAAAGGCCCAAGGCGACAACGCCAGGCTGGCAGCCGAACGGGATTCCCTGGCCCAGGCTGCGGCCGCCCTCAAAACTACCTCCGCTGAGCTTGCTGGTGCACGAAAAGAGCTGACCCTTCTGGCCAAGGAGCGCGACGAGGCGTTGCGGAAGCAGGAAGAGCTGACCGCCCGGCAGAAGGAATTGACCGAGGCGGCCGGCAGGGCGAAAGAGGAATTGGCCAGAGCGCAGCAGGCGGCCGCCAAGGCGCAGCAGGAAACGGCCAGCGCCAAAGAGGAAGCGGCGGCAGCGAAAAAGTGGAAGGTCGGCGCACAGCAGGTGCTGGTGAGGGCTCAAGAGGACATCGTCCGCTACCAGGTGGCCCTGGCCAAGGCACACGAGGCGGTGGCAAGCTCACAAGAAGAGGCTGCCAGGGCACAACAGGAAATAGTCAAGGCTCAGGAGCTCGCTGCCAGGGCGAAGACAGACGTCGCCAGCGAGAAGGAAGCATCGGCCAAGGCGAAGGAAGAATTGACCAGGATAAAGGAAGCATCCGCCAAGGCGAAGGAAGAATTGGCCAGGGTAAAGGAAGAATCGGCCAAGACCAAGGAAGAGTCGGCCAGGGTAAAGGAAGAATCGGCCAAGACCAAGGAAGAGTCGGCCAGGGCCAAGGAAGAGTCGGCCAGGGCCAAGGAAGAGTCGGCCAAGGCCAAGGAAGAGTCGGCCAGGGCCAAGGAAGAGTCGGCCAGGGCGAAGGAAGAATCGGCCAGGGCCAAGGAAGAATCGGCCAGGGCCAGGGAAGATTCGGCCAGGGCCAGGGAAGAATCGGCCAGGACCAAGGAGCAGACCGTCAGGGTAGAGGCGGACGTTACCCGTTCGCAGACCGAGCTGGAGGTTGCTGCCGAACCCGCCGGGTGGCAGGCTGACCAGCTTTTGGTAGTGGCGACAGAAGCTGCAGCGACTGCCATAAAGGAACCGGAGCCTGCTGCTGATGATACACCGGTCAATGCCGACTTCACCGACCACGACTTTCCCCCCTGGTCCCAAGAAGCTGAGGAGGGCTTCGCCGAAATCGAGCAGGCCCTTGACCGCGAATTCGCCGGACACGCGGAAGAGGGGAGGGGCGACACAACGGCCACGTCCCCA
Organism: Geomonas sp.; assembly: GCA_035255025.1. Lineage (GTDB taxonomy): Bacteria > Desulfobacterota > Desulfuromonadia > Geobacterales > Geobacteraceae > Geomonas. The sequence continues at coordinate 18,235 of DATFAB010000009.1, read as the reverse complement.
GAGCCGCCGTCTGCGCCAGCCACCGCCGCCGGGGCGCCCTTTCCCGGAACAATGGACGCCGTCGCTGCCATGATGGCCGCGCCGGTCGATTCCGATCCCTTTGCCGGGTTCGGCTCGGCGGACGACCGCTTTTTCGGCGGCTTTTCGGAGGGAAGCGGTGCGTGCGCGATCTTCGTGCCGGCGACCGAACTGGCCGCTGTAGAGTACTCTTCCCCGGAGGATGTGCTGGAACTGCGGAAATCCTTCAACGTGGCCCAGGTCGCCCTGGACGGGAGGGCGACCGAGCCCTGCGAGGGGTACGTCTGCGCCTTGAAGGACGACGGCGGGGCCCGGGTATACGCCGCCGTGTACGGCACCAAGAGCGGAAAGATCAGCGTCTACGTACCGGAAACGCAGCCCTCGGACGAGGAGGGTGTGGCGGCAGCGCTGGTGGGGGCGATGACCTTCCACGAGCAGATCGGCCTGCTGCTGGAGCCGCTTGACCTCGGCCAGCAGCGCGCACAGATCATTTCCGGCTGCCCGGTGCTGAAGGCTTCCGTGGAGCGCGGAGCCTCCCTTGCCGGGCCGGTCCGGGGACGGACCGGGAAACTGAAGGAAGCGGTGTAACAGCCGCTTCCTGCCCGGCACGCGGATCAGCTTGTCCCACCAGCGGCAGTGGTGGCCGTCGTGCTTATTGCCCCACTTTTCACCCTCCACGAATGCCCCCGAATCGCCGCCTGCCCGGCTAAGAAATCAGCGTTAACAACCATCGTCCGGTACCCTTTCCACACTGCCTGCCCTGAGTGTTGAACCAACTTCCCCACCTGCCATTCCTTCTCTCCACAATTTATTGTCATATTGCCAATTGTTAATTGTTTCCCTTTTAACAACGAAAAAAAATCTCATATTTCGACAATTCAGCTACTTGGCCAGTTGAAACGTCAAAATCTTCTTCTACACTTGGTTCCGAAGTTTTGACGCTGCTTCCCGGGCAAGGTCCTTCCCCGCAGGGGGAATCGGGAAGCGGTGTGTAACTGGCCGCTTCGAGCTGCGAAATATTCTCCTCCCCCTTTGCCAAAAGGGGGGCGTGACGACTCTTTTGCCCACCAGGCAGGGCAAAAGAGTTGTTATCAGGGGGAACAGCGAGAGGCTTTGCCAGAGGAGCAGGCGGCCTTGCCAAACACGGCCCAGTAAAGGCAAATTCTCCAAACAAAAAAGGCATTCTTTAACAACTTTCGGAGCGCAGCTCTCGTCGCGCCCGATTGTCCGCACCATAATCCCTGAAAAACACAAACTGAAGCAACGGGTGGGGTCTCGTGATGAAAAAGCAAGCCAATGCACAAAAGCATCCTCTGTCCCTGTTCATTTCCTTGGCCTTTTTGCTGAGTGTTTTCGTCCCTTTAACCGCCCAGGCGACCTTCACCATCAAGGTCACCGGCAACACGGTTAAAAAGGACGCGGCCTCCGGCAAAGTCATCACGACCAGCTCGGCGCCGGTCAACGATTTCAAGTGGATGGTCCAGGAGGACAACACCTGGGACGCCGTGGGCCACGTCGGGCAGTTCAACAACTACTCAAGCCTGTCGGTCTCCATCCACACGAGCCACGCCAAGGTAGTGGCCAGCGGCACCAGTGCCAACCCGGTGGTGAACCTCCCCGCCACCGGCCGCTATTTCGTATCGGTGCTCGCCCCCAACCACTACTCGATCGGCGGCGGCTCCGTCCGGCCGGGGCAGAGCGAGGTGAACATCGTGGTGAACAAGTTCCCGGTGCCGCTCGCCCAGGTCACCGTGCTGGTCTTCCACGACAACGCACCCATCAACGGCGCCCCCGACCTTCCCAACGAGGTCCCGCTGGGCGGCATGAAGGTCTTCCTCTACGACCAGCTCGGGCAGCAGTCGCAGGATGCCTTCGGCAACCCGATCGGCTCCACCTACCAAAGCGACGCGGCCGGCAACCCGATCCTGGACGCCAACGGCAACGCCACCTTGCTCAGCAAGGGGCCGGGCTACGTGCTCTCCTCGGACACCATGAACGCCAACTTCAACTACAACGCGGTGGTCCCCAACCTCGCCCCCGGCAAGTACGGCATCTGGGTGCAGCCCGCGGACGGCAAGCCGTGGATCCAGACCTCCACCATCGAGGGGACACCCGGCATCGACAACTGGGTGGTGGCCGGCGAGCCCAACTACTTCACCGAGGTCGGCTTCTTCGGTGTGCACTCCTTCCTGGGCTTCGTGCTCCCCACCGACTATCCGGATGCCAAGGCGCCGGTGTTCCGCCCCTTAGCCACCGGCGAGGTCCCCGGCAACCTGACCGGGCAGGTGGTGCAAAACCGCATAAACCGCCCGCCGCTGCAGATGGGGCTCAACCCGGGCGACCCGGTCCCCAACGCCTACCTCGGCCTCTCGGACGTGAACGCCGGCAACCAGTCGGTCTTCGTGATGGCCTGCCCGGGCTCCACCGCCAACGGCTCGACCTGCGACGCCAACTCGAAATTCACCATCAAGGGGGTCCCTCCCGGCACCTACACCTTGACCATGTGGGACAAGCCGCTCGACCAGATCATCGACTTCCGGACGGTTACCATCCCATCCAACCTGACCGCGGGGACCGGCGACACGGTGCCGGTCGAGAGCTGCGCGACCACCGATCCGCTCTACCCGTTCTGTCCCAGCCCGATCTTCCAGTGGTTCGGCCAGCTGGAAGGGTGCCTGGCCCAGCCGGGCAACGACTGCTCGGCGGCCAAGCCCGGCTTCCCCAGCCTGGTGATGGACCTGCGCTACCGCGACGGCTCCATCTACCAGCAGACCACCACCAACGTGGACGGCACCTATTCCTTCCCGGAGGTATTCCCCTTCTTCAAGTACCTGGTGGCCGGGGTTGATCCGACGGTCGGCAAGCCGATGGGGGCCGCCGCCAAGGTGGACAAGGGGGGACCCTTCGTGGGCGCCTGGTCTGCCACCGGCAACAACAGCATCCCGCTCCAGGACCAGCCGAGCTTCCCGGCCGGCACCCTGACGGTCGCCAACATGCTCTACATGGACAACACCAACGTGATCAACTGGTTCAAGTCCCCCTACGCGGCGGGCGAGACCGGTTACATCGCCGGCATGGTCACCTACGCCTTCACCCGCACCCCGGGCGACCCGGCGCTCGCCAAGCAGAGCCCCTGGGAGCCTGGCATTCCCAACGTGACCATGAAGCTCTACAAGGTGACCGGCTACGACTCCAACGGCAAGCCCGTCTTCGACCGCAGCAAGCCGGTCAACACGGTGCTCACCGACAGCTGGGACCGCTCCGTCTTCCAGGAGAAGACGCTCACCGGCTGCCGGGCGGCCATGAGCGCGGCGGGGATCGACATCAACCAGGGAGGCATCCCGCTCGACAAGTACATCGACTGCTCGGAAACCATGCCGATCTGGAACCAGGTGAAGCCCGGCGTCTACGACGGCAGCTACATCTTCACCGGCGACTCCGACGGCAAGCCGCTGCAGGCGGGCGACTACGTGGTGGAGGCGGTCACCCCGCCGGGCTACGAGGTGATCAAGGAGGAGGACCAGAACTTCATCGTCTCCGGCCCGGTAGGAGGTGGCATAACGCCATCGGTGCCGCAACCGGCCGTGGTGCCCCCTCCCTGTGTGGGGCCGGACCACGTGGTGCCGGCCTTCCTCACCTACGACGGGGTGACCCCGGCACCCTTCGCCGGGCAGACCAGGCCGCTTTGCAACATGAAGCTCGCCAAGGTGCAGACCGGCCAGAACCTCGCCATGGATTTCCGCTTCTTTACCCAGGTGGAGCCGGCCGGCCGCATGATAGGCCTGGTCACCGACGACCTCACCCTGGAGTTCCGGGCAGGCAACCCCCGCCTGGGCGACAAGCTGGGCCCCTCCTTCATGCCCGTCTCCATACAGGATTTCGCCGGCAACGAGCTGGTCAGGACCTATACCGACGAGTGGGGGCAGTACAACACCCTGGTCCCCTCGGGCTTCTGGACCAACACCCCCAACCCCACCGGTGTGAGCCCGCACGTGGTGACCATAGTGCTCAACCCGCAGTTTCTGGCCGATCCGGTCACCAAGCAGCCGGACCCGGCCCGGAAGGACCCCTACTTCAAGCCCGGCTACCCGACGGCCTCCTTCAACATGGACATGTGGCCCGGCAAGATCACCTACGCGGACACCCCGATCGTGCCGATCCGCCCGGCCATCGACTCCACGCCGATCGACTGCAACTTCAATGAGGGCACCCCGGTGATCGCCTCGGTGAACGGCCCGGCCGGCGGTCCCTGGATCGAGACGCCGAGCACTTCCAGCCTGATCACCATCACCTCGCCGGGGAACGTGCAGGTGGCGAACCCCAACCAGTCGGTGGGTGGCACCATCACCAGGGATTACGGCTTCGGGACCGGGGGGGACCTTTACGTCTCTCCGGCCGGCGCCGAGTTCGGAGGGAGCGGCACCGTGAAGCTGAAGGTCCCCGCCGGCGGCTGGACCAGCACCTCCATCACCGCGCTGCCGGTCACCCTCAACGCCGACGGCAGCGACGGAGCGCTCCTTGCCGCCGGCATGTACCAGCTGACCATCGTGCGCGGCGACAACCACAAGGAGACCGTGACCGGCATCACCCTGCACGTGGGGGTACCCTCCACCAGCGTGCGCAAGGTCACCTGCGACCCGACCGGCGCCGGCACCCCCATCCAGGACGCCATCGATGCCGCCAACAACGGCGACCTGATCCTGGTGCAGGGCGCTTCCTGCCCGGAGAACGTGATCATGTGGAAACCGGTCAAGCTGCAGGGGTACGGCGCCGGCTCCACCATGATCAACGCCGGCTACTTCACCCCCAACAAGCAGGCGGCCTGGACCGCGAAGCTGAACGCCATCACCGCCAACCAGGCGGAGGGAGGACCCTTCCTGATCGACGCCCAGCAGCCCGACTTCTTCCTGGAGTCCGGCTCCGCGGTGCTGGTCCTGGCCCCCAGCGTGGCTACCCCCAACCTGGTGAACAACACCCCGGCCACCATCAACGTGTTCGACGGCGCTGCCAACCAGGCGCTGATCGACGGCTTCGCCATGAGCGGCGCAAACCTCGGGGGGGGCATCTTCGTGAACGCCCACGCCCACAACCTGCGCATCACCAACAACAAGCTGTACTCCAACAACGGCACCTTCGGCGGCGGCATCCGGGTGGGTACCCCCACGGCGGTTTCCAACAATGCCCCCAACAGCTACGAATCGTCCTTCAACGACAACCTGGCCATCAGCCATAACGAGATCAGCTTCAACGGCGCCACCGGCTTCGCCATCGGCTCGGGCGGCGGCATCGGCCTCTTCAAGGGGAGCGACAACTACCAGGTGACCGGCAACTGGGTGTGCGGAAACTACGCCCTTTTGGCGGGGGCCGGCATCGCCCAGCAGGGGGTCTCCAACAACGGCCTGATCAAGAACAACTCGGTCATCTTCAACGAGTCCTTCGACGAGGGGGCCGGCATCTTCCTCTCCGGCGAGCTTCCCATCGCGGCAGCCGCAGCGCCGGCCAACGCGGTCTCCGAAGGGGCGGGCAACGTGGTGGTCGACGCCAACCTGATCCAGGGGAACAAGGCGGGGAACCTGGGGGGCGGCATCGCCCTGGTCCGCTACAACGGCCAGGACGTCACCCCGGCCAACACGGCGGCCGACTGGTACAGCGCCAAGATCTACAACAACATGCTGGTCAACAACATAAGCGCCGGCTTCGGCGGCGGTATCGCCATCTCGGACGCCCTGAACGTGGTGATCGCCCACAACACGGTGGCCAACAACGACTCCACCGCCACCGGCGAACTCGCCTTCGGCAACTCGACCATCACCGTCGACGGGGCCGACCAGGCCTTCACCCTCCCCTCCAACCGGCAGACCACGCCGATGCCGGCCGGCATCGGGGTGCAGCCCCTGAGCAACACGCTTTTGGCCCAGATCGCGCCGGCCCTGCAGGATAGCTACCTGAACAGCTACAAGGTCAACCCGGTGATCGTGAACGACGTCGTCTACGGCAACAAGTCCTACTACTGGCCAGGCTTCGACCAGAACGTGAACGCCGGCGTGAACATCATCGCCTCCTTCGGCATCTGGGACCTGGGGGTCTTCACCGATCCCGCAGGGACGGCGGGGCTCTTGAATCCCCAGTATTCGGTGATCACCGGCATCAACACCACGCCGGCGGCCTTCAACCGCCCGCAGATGGCGGATCCCTCCCTGCACAACCTGATCGGCGACCCGCAGCTGGTCTCCACCTACCGGAACGCCATCTCGGCCACCCAGGGGGGCGCGGCGCTGGGCAACTTCGTCTCCTTCACCTACTCGCCGCTCAACCTGACCGGCAACTACCACCTGAAGGGGAGTTCCCCCGCCCGCGGCATGGGCAGCGTGGGCGCCCCGGTCTTCAACTGGGATGCCGCCTTCCTCGACCTCGACTTCGACGGTGACTCCCGGAGCGTGCCGGTCGACATCGGCGCCGACCAGGTGAACGCCAAGGGGGATCTGAACGGCGACGGCCTGGTCACCATGAGCGACGCCATGATCGCGCTCCGGCTGGTGGCGGGGCAGATCCCGGCCGCGCAGGCGACGCCGCAGATGCTCGCCAACGTGCACGTGGCGCCGCTTGGCCCGACCGGCAGGCCGGCTGCCGGCAGCGCATCCTACAACCCACCCTCGGTCGATACCGTCACCGTGGCGGATGCCCTGCTGATCCTGCAGCGGGCAACCGGGCTGATCTTCTGGTAAGGGGAGAAACGAGATGAAGACAGATTTCAGAAAATGCGTGATCTGCCTCTGCCTGCTGGCAGTCGCCTGCGCGGTACCGGCCCTGGGCTTCGTGCAGGTGGGCACCGGCACTAACGTCACCCGGGACCACTTTGCCGCCACCGACGGCTTCTCGAAGATGGCGGACGGCAGGGACGTCTACATGTTCGGCTTCGCCAACGTCTCATCGCTGGTGCACTTCAACAACCATTCGACCGGCAAGGTGATCCTGGCCAAGAACCGCTCGGAGTGGCCGGGACCGACCCTGGACATGCGGGAAGGTGACCACCACTACCTGACCCTTTCCACGCTGGGGATGGCGCTGCGCCCCGACCTGTTCGATCCGCACACGGTGCACTTCCACGGCTACCCGAACGCATCGTCGTTCTTCGACGGCGAGCCGATGGCGAGCCTGGCCACCAACCAGGGGAACGACTTCACCTACTTCTACCAGCTGAACGACCCCGGCACCTACATGTACCACTGCCACGTGGAGGCGCCCGAGCACATGGAGATGGGGATGCTCGCCAACCTGGTGGTGAGGCCGGCGCAGGACCTGAACCGGCCGGCCGCCTGCAGCGACGGCTCCGGCCGGGCACCGGGCTCCTTCACCGGCTTTTTGTTCGACGACGGCGACTGCTCTACCGGCTACGACCGGGAGCTGGTCATGCAGTTCGCGGAGATCGACACCAACTTCCACGACGCCGACTCCTTCGCGCAGCCGCTCCCGTTTGCCGAGCTGTACGCCCGCTACTACGTGCTGAACGGCCGGGGATACCCCGACACGGCCAGCGCCGCGCCGCTCATGAACGACCACGGCTACGCTTCGCAGAAGCTGAGTTCGCTGGTGACGGCCACCGTCGGGCAGCGCATCCTGGTCAGGCTCTCCAATCTCTCCATCGCGAACTTCGCCACCATCGAGGTGCTCGGCCTGCCGGTGCAGGTGGTCGCCAAGGACGCCAAGTTCCTGCGCCGCCCCAACGGCAAGGACCTCAGGTACTTCGCCAACTCGGTGTTCATCGGGCCGGGCGAGTCGGCGGACATGCTGATCGACACCACCGGCAGCGCTCCCGGCACCTATTACCTGTACTCGAGGAACCTGCAGCAGCTGAACTCGGACCTGATGGACAGAAGCGGGGCGATGACGGAGATACGGCTTAGTCCCTAACCCCATCCTCACCCCGGCCCTCCCCTTGAAGGGGAGGGCCGGGGTTGCCGAAAGGGTGGAAGGGAGGGAGCTCTCTGGGCAGGAGAGGGGGAGTCGCTGAAAGGGTGGAAGGGAGGGAGCTCTCTGGCAGGAGAGGGGGAGTTGCTGAAAGGGTGGAAGGGGGGGAGCTCTCTGGCAGGAGAGGGGGAGTCGCTGAAAGGGTGGAAGGGTGGGAACTCTCTGCAAGGGGAGGGGCCGCTGGAAATGAGGCGGAATCGAATTTGCCGGAGCATCAATTGTTCGATTTTGAGGTTTGCATGATACGGAGGTATCGCATGAGTGCGGCTACGAAAATAGTGGGTATCGCCCTGGCCGGCGTCCTTTTGGCCTGGCTTCCCGCGGCGGTTTCCCTGGCCATGATCGACGGCCTTACCGGCTCTTCTTCCACCCCGGTCTTCAACCTGGCGGCGGGGGAGGGACGGGTGATCACCGGCGACGGCAACAACCTGCCGGTCTGGGGCTTCGCCGACCTGGACAACCCCAACAACCCGATCCAGGGGAAGGTGCAGTACCCCGGCCCGACGCTGATCGTCAACGAGGGCGACACGGTCACCATCAACCTGACCAACAACCTCAGCGAACCGGTCTCGCTGGTGTTCCCCGGGCTGGACGTGGCAAGCTCCACGGCCCCGGTCTTCGCCCGCGGCTCCAAGGCGCTGCTCTCCTCCATCGCCCCCGAGGCGGCCCCCGGCGGCAGCCAGCGCTACGTCTTCACGGCCAGCCGCCCCGGCACCTTCTACTACCAGAGCGGCTCCAACCAGGCGGTCCAGCTCCGCATGGGGCTGTTCGGCGCCATCGTGGTGCGGCCGACCCAGACCACCAGCAAGTCGTACCCGGTGGCGGACCTGAACCTGCAGGATCCCGCCGCACCGCCCAGCGTGCCGACCCCGCTGGCCAACAAGACCTTCAGCAAGTTCGCCTACAACGAGGCGGGGGTGCCGGCCACGGTCCCGGTGGGGGCTACCACCATCAGCAACCTCGCCGCCTCCACCGGCTATGACCGCGAGTTCCTCTTCCTCTTGAGCGAGATGGACCCCAACTTCCAGACCTGGATGGACCTCGGCAGGGACAGAAGCAGGCACCCGGCCAACTTCGGCGACTGGATCGTCAACAACTCGAGCCAGAAGCAGGACTTCACCACCTGGAAGGCGAACTACTGGTTCATCAACGGCCGCAGCGCTCCCGACGACATGGGGACCTCCTTCGACCCGAACCTCCCCAACCAGCCCTATGCCGGCATGGTCGCCTTCCATCCCGGCGAGATGGCGCTCACCCGCTTCCTGAACCTGGGGCGCGACTTCCACCCGCTGCACACCCACGGCAACCACCAGCGGATCGTGGCCGAGGACGGCCTCCTGATGACCTCGGCCGGCAACGCGCTCGACCAGACGCAGACCTCGGCGGTCGGCGCCGACCTCTCCACCGAGGAGTTCACCCTGACCATGTCGGCCGGCAACACCTTCGACTCGCTGTTCTGGTGGACCGGCAAGGGGCTTGGCTGGGACGGCTACGGCCACAAGCCGGGCGACCCGCTGGCACCCTACGAGTACATCGGCGACCACGTGGTGGCTTCGGCGGCGCCCATGGTCCCCGAGCCGGTCTACGGCAAGTACCCGACCAACCAGTACGTGCCCCCGGCCCCCAACGCCGCGGCGGACACCACCCTTGCCCAGGCACTCCCCATCCTCTTCTCGCCGGACCAGCTGGTCTTCACCTTCGGCCAGTGGTTCAGCGGCAGCCCCTACCTGGGGAGCAACGAACCGCTGCCGCCGGCCGACGTCAGCCTGAACCTCGGGGGGGTGAGCTACTACTTCATGTGGCACAGCCATGCCGAGCGGGAGATCGTCAATTTCAACACCTTCCCCGGCGGCATGCTGAGCATGGCGGGAGTGATCCCCTGGTCGGTAGCGCTGCCTGCGGAATAAAGAGGAGGTCATGATAATGGAATGCCAACACCTGAAAAAACTCTGCCTGGCCCTCCTCGTGCAGACGGCTGCCCTGGCCGCGGCGGCTCCGGCCATGGCGGTCACCTATAACCTGAGGGCGGACCGCACCACCATCACCCTGCCCGGCCCGGACGGGGTGCCGGTCACCGTGCCGGTCTGGGGTTTTGCCGACGACGGGAACACTCCCGGCAGCGGCACGGTGACCGTGCCCGGTCCCAAGCTGAGCGTCACGGCGGGGGACACCCTGACCATCAACCTGGTCAACCGGCTGCCGGTGCCGGTTTCCCTGGTGATCCCGGGGCAGCGCATCGTCCCCAACGCCAACCCGCCGGGCGCCGCCAACTACGATGCCTCGGTGCCGGCCGCCAACATCTCCCAGAACCCGAACTTCCCGGTCCCCGTGCAGCCGATCGCGCCCACGCAGCGGGTGCGATCCTTCACCACCGAGGCAGCTCCCAACGGCGGCAGCGCCGTCTACAACTTCGGCGTGGCCAAGACCGGCACCTTCCTCTACGAAAGCGGCACCAACCCGGCCCTGCAGATACCTATGGGGCTGCACGGCGCGCTGGTGGTCGGGCCGGGCGCCTCCGGGGCGGCCTACACCCCGACGGCGACCAATTCCGCCACCAGCTACGACCGCGACCAGGTGCTCCTGTTCGGCGAGATCCTGGCCCGCTACGATTTCACCCTGAACCGCTTCTTCACCATGAACGAGGACGTCGACCGCAACAGCTGCGTGACCGCCGCTACCGATACCGGCAGCTGCAGCCAGTGGAAGACGCCGCTTCCCTATCCGCTCACCATCACCACGGACAACAGCATCAAGTCGACCCTGGACTACCAGCCGCTTTACTACCTGATCAACGGCAAGAGCTATCCCGACACCGTCGCGGCGCAGCCGATCTCGACGGCACCCGGCGCACCGACCGTCCCGGGCATCTACGCCCCCTACGGCACGGCAGGCCGCACGCTGCTCAGGATGATCAACGCCGGCGGCCAGAGCCGCGTGCCGACCATCCAGGGGAGCTACCGGGACAACTCCAGCACCGACCCGGCCCTGGCGCTGCCGCGCGCCATCTATCCGCAGCCGATCGCCGAGGACGGCAACCTCTACCCATACCCGAAGCAGGAGTTCGCACCCATCCTGCCGGCCGGCAAGACCATGGACGTCATGCTGAACCTGACCGGCGCCGGGCACCCAGGCTACTACACCCTCTACGACCGCACCCTGGGGGTCACCAACGCGGGACATTTCCCCGGCGGCATGCTGAGCTTTCTGGCCAGCTGGGACCCCAACACCCGCAACTGCAGTCCCTTCAAGGGGGATTTGAACGGCGACGGCATCATCACCATCAGCGACGCCGTCCTGGCCCTGCGCAAGGTGGTGGGGAACCAGTACGACGCAAACGGCGACGTCTCTCCGGTGGTGAACGGTCTCCCCTGCGGGTCGAGCACCGGCCCGACTACCGGCACCAAAACCGCGCTGGACATCACCGACTCGCTGTTCATCCTGCAGAAGGCGGTCGGCACGGCACCGCAGCCGTACTAACCGGGAGTGAAGGACGGTGCCCTCCTACTGCAGATGGTCAGGGTGAGGGGGGCTTTCTACTAATATCGAGGCTTCCCTCACCCCGGCCCTCTCCCGGGGGGCGAGGGAGAGCTGGCAGAGGGGATAGAGTTTGACGAAGTTACCGATCATACAAAGGATGCTGCTGCCGGCGGCGGTCTTTCTTGCCATCTGCGGCTGCGCCGGGAGCACCCAGTCGGTCGTCGCAAAAGCCGGCGGGGAGCTGGCTGCCGCGCCGAAGGAGGCCGCCAAGGGGTGGGAATCCAACGGCATCAGGGTAGTGCGGGTCGGCCGGGCCATGAACGGCATGATGCTCGACCTGCGCTACCGGATCACCGATCTCGCCCAGGCGCAAAAGGTGCTGACCCGGCAGGCCAACATGGTGCTGATCGACCAGCAAAGCGGCAGGGTGCTGGCGGTTCCCAACACCGCCAAGGTGGGCAAACTCCGCCAGATCCCCAACGAGGCCACCAAGGATCGTCTGTTCTGGGCCTTCTTCAACAACTCGGACCTGAGGGTGAAGCGGGGCGACAAGGTGACCTGGAAGGTGGACGGGGTGGCCATCGAAGACATCGTCGTGGAGTGACATGAAGAGCGAGACCGGGCAGGTGGCATTGCGGTTGAGGTGGGGAGGCGGGGTCCTGGTCACCCTCCTTTGCCTGGCGCTGGCCTCGCCTGCCTGGTGCGGAACCATCGGCAGGGAGCTCCTTGAAAAACTGGCTGCCGGTCAGCCGGGCAAAAGGTACCCGGTGATCGTGAAGATGGTCGAGCAAGAGCCCGGTGCCGGCGCGCTGGCGGCCGGGGGAGGGCTGGAGCCGGTCGCGGCCGGAGCGAGAGCAGAGTCGAGGCGCGCGCGCCGAAGCCGGGTGGCCGCCGCGCTCAGGCAGAGGGCGGAAGCGTCCCAGCAGGAGCTCCGCAGGCGGCTTAAGGAGAGAGAGCGGGAAGGGAAGGTGCAGGGGGTAACCCCCTTCTGGATCTTCAACGGACTGGCGCTCACCGCAACCGCCGAGGCGATCAGGGAAATTGCCCAGCAGCCGGAGGTGGACGAGGTGGAAGCCGACCGGGTGCTGGCCATGGCGCAACCCGCGCAGGCGGCCGCGGTTACCGCCGGATGGAACCTGGACAGGATCAACCTCACCCCGCTGTGGGAGCGGGGGCTGCAGGGGGCGGGGACGGTGGTCGCCACCCTGGACAGCGGCGTCGACGGCGGCCAGTCCGGGCTGATGGCGAGATGGCGCGGCGGCAGCGGCGGCTGGTTCGATCCCTACGACGGCAGCAGCACCCCCTTCGACGAGAACGGGCATGGTACCGGCGTCCTGGGGGTCATCGCCGGGGGGAGTGCCAACGGCATCCAGCTCGGCGTGGCACCCCAGGCGACCTGGATCGCGGCCAAGGTCTTTCACAACGCGCTCAATCCCGCCACCGGCAGGATGGAATCGGTGGCCGAGGTGAGCAAGATCCACGCGGGCTTCCAGTGGTTGCTCGGCCTGGGAGCTGCCGCTCCCGACGTGGTGAACGGCTCCTGGGACCTGGACAGCCCCGGCACGGTGGATCCGGTCTTCCAGGACGACGTGACGCAGCTGAAAAACGCGGGCATCGAGGTGGTATTCGCGGCGGGGAACTCCGGTCCCAATGCCAACACGTCGGTCAGCCCGGCCAACTATCCGGGATCGCTGGCCGTGGGGGCGAGCGACCAGCTCGACCAGGTGGCGCCGTACAGCGGCAGGGGGCCTTCGGCCTACGACGGCAGCTCCATCTACCCCTCCCTGGTCGCTCCCGGTGACGGTATCCGGACCTTTGGCCTCACCTATAACGGCCAGATTCCGGACGCCACCCAGGTCCTAAGCGGCACTTCCTTCGCAGCGCCGCACGTGGCCGGTGTCTACGCTCTTTTGAAATCCGCCCTGCCGGATGCCACACCCCAGCAGATCGAGGCCGCCCTGGAAGGATCCATCGCCGGCCAGCTGCCGGACAACAGTTCCGGATACGGGCGGCTGGACGCGGGAAAGGCCTATGCCTACCTGGCCCTGCCGGGAGATGTGACCGGCGACGGCAGGGTCAGCGTCGCCGATGCCGTCACGGTGCTGCGGGCGGTGGTGAATCCTGAGCTGGCGGTGGGCCTGACCCTGAAGAACGGGGACCTTTTCCCGCCCGGACAGCCGGACGGGGTGCTGAGCATCGAGGATGCTCTGCTGGTCCTGCAAAAGGCTTTGGCACGCTGACCTCGGACCCCATCCTCGCCCTGTCCCTCCCCTTGAAGGGGAGGGGACGCCGGGGACGCTGTCTCCCAACTTGAAGAGGAGGCGCCGGGGATGCTGTCTTCCACCTTGAAGGGGGGGCGCCGGGGACGCTGTAGGGGGCGCCGGGGATGCTGTAGGGGGCGCCGGCCAGGGGGCGGGCTGAGAAATGTTCGGCAGCACGTCCCCCCCTTGATAAAGGGGGGACAGGGGGGATTGCCGCTGGCTGCTTAACGGATCAGGGAAGCCTCCTCCTTGTGGGAGGCTTCCCTCACCCCAGCCCTCTCCCGCAGGGAGAGGGAGCGTGGAGAAAGTACATAAGGGACAGCAAGACCCGGTCATCTGCAATTAAACCCCTGCCATCCGAATTAGGGGCCAGTGCACGGCAATACAACGATAACGGAGAAGTTACCCGATTGACCCATTACGAGGAGGAATGCTGATGAAAGCGAGATCGATCGTTTATGTGATGATGTTGGCTCTGGGCGCACTGCTGACGGCATGCGGCAGCGGCGGTGGCGGTGGCGGGTCTGCCATCGGGTTTTTCATTACCCCGATCTCGGTGAAGGTCGCCCAAAACCCGGTCCTCAAGGGGTATTCGACCACGGTGATCGCCAACTTCGCCCCTTACACCAGCGCCGGCAAGGTCAAGTTCGGCAGCACGGTGAACTTCTCGGCTTCGGCGGGGGCCAGCATCACCCCGACGGCGGTCACCGGAGCGGGAGGGATCGCCACGGTCAAGGTCAAGAGCGACACGGCAGGCACCTACACCGTTTCGGCTAGTTCCGGCCTTTACGCCGGCAGCACCAGTGTCTCCTTCATCGACCAGCCGGCCAGGGCGGATGTCTTCGTCTCCCTGAACCGGACTATCAACGGCTTCGGCGGCTGCGAGTTCGACTTCCAGAACTCGGCGCAGGCGGTCTTCAACAACTTCAGCAGCCTGCTTCCCCATACCGGCGGCGGCTTCACCGGGACCAACCCGATCCCGGAAGGGAGGCACGCCTTCTGGGTGGATTTCCTGGACCTGAACGTGCCGTCGACCGGCTGGGCCAAGGTCGACATCACCTCGCTCACCCAGCTGTTCCGGCTGAATTTCACCGTCAATGCCCCGACCCCTGGGACCACCACCGGTGCCGGTCTGCCCGCTTTCGCCATCGGCCCCAACAACATATTCGCCAGCTACACGAGCGGCCGCAATGTGGCCCCGCCCGTCATCCAGGGGGACTTCAACACCCTGAAGGTGAAGTACTACGACGCTAACGGCAAAGTCCTGTTCCAGTAATAGGTAGCAGTGGGAGGCATCTTGCGAATCATGAAGAACATGACGTTTATCATTGCCGTGGTGGCAGGCCTGCTGATCTGCCAGGCCACCGCGGCCCTTGCTGCCGCGAAAGTGTCCATCTCTTCCAACGGCAAGGGGATCTATACCGTGAAGGGGGCCGACTTCAGCGGGGTGGCCGGCGCCAAGATCACCATCGCCTATGATGCGGCCACGCTCGGCAACCCGCGGGTTACGCAAGGGGGGCTGGTGTCGGATGCGCTGATGGCCTCCAATACCGCCACTCCCGGCACGGTGACGCTGGCGCTCGTCTATGGCGGGACGAAGGGGATCTCCGGTAGCGGCGAGGTGGCGACCATCGCCTTCGACCAGCGCGGCAGTTCGCCCGGCGTCATCCAGTCCCAGAGCGTCGACCTGGTCAACGCCAGCGGAACCAGGATCGCTGCCGCCAGCGAAGTCGTCAATGCGACGGCCGACACGACCAGTGATTCCGCTTCGGCCACGGCCCCGCCTGCAGCCGTGGTGCAGGCACCGGTAGCGCAGGAAACCACCGGCAGCGTGCCGGTGACGCAAATGGCTGCTGCGGCGCAAGGCTCAGCGGTGGTCGCCTCCACGGCCGGCGGGAGCGGTGCCAGGGTGCTGGGCGGGGGCTTGGTGGTCCCCGAAGAAGCGGCAGCCGTGAGGAGCGGCGAAGAGAAGCCGCAGGAGCAACCGGCCGCGGAGAGCGGCACGCCAGCCAAAGCGGGGGCGGAATCTGTCGCGGCCACCGGCGCGGAAACCACTCAGCCGGTGCGGGAAGCAGCCGCCAAAGCGGCGGGGCAGAGCAGTGCTGCCGCCAGCGCGCCTGCGCCCGCGGTCACTTACCAGGGGGTGCTGGAGCGCTTCCGCTCCTACCAGGGGGCGAAGACACCCGGCTCTCTGATCGCCCTCTTCGACCTGTCCGCGCACAAGGAGGTCAGGCAGGAGCCTGCAGTGGTCCTCTCGGACGGCGCGGCCAGGGCAAAGGTCTTTGTCGACCTTGCCGCGCCGGGGAAGGCCGCGCCGAGCTTCGCCCTGGAGAACGCGCAGCTGATCTCGGTGAACAAGGTGGGAGCTTCCCGCTGGGTGCTGGAGGCGCTGCCGGCCAAGGGGGCCAGTTCGGCCACCGTGGTCATGCTCAACGAGGGCGCCATGACCGAAATTCCGCTCACGGTGGCGCCTCCTTTGCCCAAGGAGATCAAGCTTGGCAGCGGGAGGACCCTTAGCGAGGCCGATTTCAGGCGGTTCCTCAGCGAGCGCGGCACAGGCGCCGCCCCCCGCTACGACCTGAACGGCGACGGGGTCCGGGATTACCTCGATGACTACATCTTCACCGCCAACTACATCGCCGGCGAACAGGGACAAAAGGTGCGAACAAAGGAGCCAAAATGATGCGAACCTCTGCTATCAAATCCGTTTTTGGTCCGAAGTTTAGAGCGCTCTGCACGCTCGCCATCCTCTGTCTCGTGCTGGCGGCCTGCGGCAGCAGCGGCGGTGGCGGCGGTGGCGCCATCTTCTTCACGACGCCGGTCGCCGTCTCGCCGGCGACGGCAACGGTGGCGACCGGCGCTTCCTTTCCCTTCACCATCAACAGCAACGACGAGGTGGTCTGGAAGGTAAACGGGGTAACCGGCGGGGATGCCACCAACGGCCTGATCGATCCGACCGGGGTCTATACCGCGCCCGCCGCGGTACCGACGCCGGCGGCGGTGACCATCAGCGCGGTAAGGAAGTCGGACCAGGCGGTGCTGGGCACGGCCAAGGCGACGGTGGTCCAGTTCGCCGGCTATGCCGGGATCTTCCAGAACCTGAGCAGCATGAAAAATGCCCGCAGCAATCATACGGCGGTGCTCTTGCCCATCACGGCAAGCTCCGCCGTCCCGACCGGCTACATCCTGGTGGCGGGCGGCTTCGGCGCCAGCGGGCTTCCCACCGGCAAGGCGGAACTCTTCAACCCCGCTGCCCGCGCCTTCGGCCATTTCACCTCGATCACCGCCAGCATGAAGGCGCCGCGCGCCTACCACACGGCGACCCGGCTGCAAAACGGCCTGATCCTGATCGCCGGCGGCATCGACGATACCAACGCCCCGCTGGCGACTGCCGAGATCTACGACCCGGCGCGCAAGTCATTCACCGCGACCGGCAGCATGGCGACCGGCCGCTGGATGCACAGCGCCACGCTGCTCGGTAACGGCAAGGTTCTCATCGCCGGCGGCACCGCCGATCCGGGCCCCGGCACCGAGGGGGATACCGCCCTGGCCAGCGCGGAACTGTACGACCCGGCGACCGGCACCTTTTCGCCGGTGTCCCCGGGTATGATCACCCCCCGCTATTTCCACACCGCCACTCTTTTGCGCGACGGCAAGGTCCTTCTGGCGGGCGGGCAGGGGACCGGCGGGCAGATCCTCCCCTTGAGCGAGCTGTACGATCCGGCCGGCAAGAGCTTTGCCGCCGCCGGCAGCATGCTGGTCGACCCGGCCTCCGATACCGGCCGCTGGCAGCAGACGGCGACCATGCTCAACGACGCCGGCGGCTCGGTGGTCATGATCGGCGGCAATGCGGGAACCATAGCCGGACCGGGGGCGAACCACCTGTTCAGCGCCCAGACCTTCGATCCGCTGGCGGCGACCTTCACCTCCAGTACGGCCACCACCAACCAGCTGACCGATGCCCGCAGCAACCACGCCGCGGCGCTGCTGGCCACCGGGGACGTGCTGCTGACCGGCGGCCTGGGCGGCCCGTCCAGCAACCTGAGCGATTTTCTCCTTACGGCCGAGCTGTACACCCCGGCCGGTGCCGGAAGCTTCGCCGTCACCTCCACGGTCATGAACTTCGCCCGCGCGAACCACACGGCCACGGCACTGGCCAACGGCCAGGTGGTCATCATCGGCGGCAACAACGGGGGCACCTTCCTGAACAGCGCCGAAGTTTACCGGTAAGGGGCGCTGCACTCCGCCCAGCAAAGGCAAAGGCACCCGGTTTCCTCCGGGTGCCTTTGTTCGTTTGGGAACGCCCTCTGTGCTCGTTTTGGCGGACCCCATCCTCACCCCGGGCCCTCCCCTTGAAGGGGAGGGGGCGTTGAGTGCGGCTGGTGGTTGATGGCTTGCAAGAGCCAACCGGGCGATGACCTTCCATCAGGTCCCCCCCTTGATAAAGGGGGGACAGGGGGGATTGCTGCTTCAAGTCGATGCCTGCGGACCCCATCCTCACCCCGTCCCTC
>DATFAB010000008.1:0-53053 GCA_035255025.1 Geomonas sp. | reverse complement strand
ATTTGGCCGTTTTTTAATGATTACTTCCCCTCTCCTGCCGGTCTGCCGGTCAATCGGCGGAAGGGGGCGGGGCTGCCGGCAGCTGACGGGCTTTTAGCTGTTTCACGGCCGCGTTGATCGCCACACGCAAAGAAACGAGATCGACCAGCAGCCCGTCGATTTGCCCCCCTTCCAGCTGGGCGGCATCCAGCTTGGCCAGCCTTTTGGCGAATTTGGAGACGAAGCTCACATCGGTCGCCTCTTCCTCGACCGTTCTGGCGGCCGCCTGGACCGCGGCAGTGACCAGCGCCTCCTCTTTCAGGGTCGTCCGCCTGCTGCGGATTTCTCCGCGGGTGAGCCCCTTCGACTTGTACTTCTCGTAGAGGGCGGCCATTTTGTCCTCACTGCGCTGCTTGGCTATCTCGGCGAGAATACGGACCGGGGCCTTGTGGTCGCCACGGCAGTCGTCCTTCACTGCCTTGGGGAGTCTGTTCAGGGAGAGGATCTCGCAGAGGGTCGACTCGGCCTTGCCGACGATGCCGGCGAGGTCGCAGAGCTGGTAGTTCTTGGTGCTGCGCAGCCTCTCGATGACCTCCGCCTCCTCGATGGCGGTATACCCCTGCCGCAGCAGGTTCTCGACGATGCCGACCTCCAGCGGATCCCCGGTAGTGACTATGGCCGGGATAGTGGTGCGCCCGGCCGCCACCGAAGCCTGGTACCGCCTCTCCCCTGCCACGATGACGAACTTCTCCTCCTCGCCCCGCCTCACCAGGATGGGCTCCAGCACGTCGTGTTTCTTCACCGACGCGGTCAACTCGGCCAGCGACTCCTCGTCCGTCGACCTCTGCGGCTGCAGAGGGTCCCGCATCAGGTCGCACAGGTTCAGCACGTACAGTTTCCCCGGGGTGTACCCTTTGGGTGACATAGGCGCCTCCGTGTAAGGTAGTGGACTACCTTGCCGCGAAGCGGCAAGGTGCATCTCAAGCACAGAGGTTAGCGTATATTAATTCAATCGGATGTCAACTGGTGTGCAGGGGGTTAAAAGGCGCCCTGAAGCCTCAGGAACGGAACTCAGACCCCGAGGATCAGCCCCTCTAAAAGACCCGAATCGCTGATCTTGAAGCTCTCAAAGCCGAACAGACGCATGGTGGTGAGCACCACCAGGGTGCCGGCGATGATCAGGTCCTCGCGGCCGGGCTCCAGCCCCGGCACCTCCAGCCGCTCCTTGGCGGAAAGCGGTTCCAGCAGGTTGAAGATCCGCTCGACCTCGGCCAGCGACATCACGTGGTTGTTCACCTGCCGGTAGTCGTAGTCGGTCATCTCCAGCTGGATTGCCGCCAGGGTGGTGGCGGTGCCGGCCGTGCCGATCAGGGTCCCCTGGCAGAAGCGCTGCAAAAGGCCCTCCCCGTCCAGTTCCTTCCGGAAGATCTCCAGCTCGCGGCGGATCTTGTCCTCCATCTCCGCCTTGCCGGCCTTCCCTTCCGTCAACCGAACCACGCCGATCGGCAGGCTGCGGGAGAAGAGCGGCTGGGTCCCCTGCGACAGGGTGTACTCGGTGCTCCCTCCCCCCACGTCGAAGACGGCCAGGTCGCCGCTCTTGTCGTCCAGGATGGAGGCGACCCCTCGCAGGGTGAGTAAGGCCTCCTCGTTGCCGTCGGTTATCTCGAGCCCGATGCCGGTCTCGGCCTGAACCTTCCTGCAGAACTCCTCCCCGTTCACGGCGTCGCGTACGGCGCTGGTGGCAACCGCCCGCACCCTGGCCACCTGGTGATTTTCCATCTCGTGGGCAAATTTGCGCAAAGCTGCGATGGTGCGCTCCCGTGCCTCCGGGGAGAGGCCGCGCTCGCGGGTAAAGCCACCGCCCAGCCGGGTGATGATGCGGTACAGGAGGATTTGATGGTAGGGTTTTTGGGTGGCGATCAGCAGCCTGGCGGTGTTGGTGCCCAGATCAATGGCGGCTACCGGTCGATTCATGGGTGGTTCCCCTTTTCTGTTGGATGATCGAGAAGTTGAGCTCTGCGATCTTGGCAAAGCTCGCTATCATGTCGTTGTAAAGAAGCCCCGCCGAGATGCCGCACTTCCCGCTTTTCAGCCTTTTCAGGTGGCTTTGCTCGAGTTCCTCGTGCAAAGCGGCGATCTCTTTCTTGAGGCGCTCCAGGTCCCCTGCTTCCTCCCCCTGCAGCCCCCCCGCACAAAGCGCGACGGCCTCCCCCACCTTGGTGCCGAAGCGCTTGAGTTCCTCCATGGCGGTACTGGAGAAGCGTAACCGTTCCTCCTTCTTGCGCAACAGGTAGCGGAGCACGGCTTCCACCTGGTCCCCCACCATCTCGATCTCGTTCACCATCTGCAACATGGTGGGAATCTCGACGGCGCGCTCCACGGAAAGGGTCTCCCGCGACAGGGCGATCAGGAACTGCGACATGTCGCGGTGCAGCACATCGAGCACCACCTCCTTGTCCCTCATCTCGGCGGCCACCTTGGGATCGAAGCCGTCGAACTGGGAAAGCAGCTCTTCGAACATGGCGCGGGCGATGTTCCCCATGCGCCCAAGCTCGATCCAGGCCTGGGCCAGTGCGATGGTGGGGGTCTTGATCACCCTGGCGTCGATGAAGCGGGGCCTGGGCTCGCTTTCCGAGCGGCGGGTGGGAAGCAGGGTCTCGGCGGAACGGGCCAGGAAGCCGATCAGCGGCAAAAAGATCAGGGCGGTGGAAACCGTGAAAATGGTATGTGCATTGGCCAGCCGCCGCGCAACGAAGGGGCGCATGGCATCCGAGACGGCCAGGTGCGCGGCCGGCGGCGTGAGATGCCCGGGGGAGACGAAGTCGATGGCCCGCAAAAAGAGCGGGAAGAACACCAGGGCCAGCGCGATGGCGGCTCCGTTGATGGCAAGGTAGATAAGGACCGAGCGCTTTGCCGTCTGGCTGCCGCCGATGGAGGCGATCAGCGGTATCAGGGTCGCCCCGGCCACCTCACCGATAACCATGGCGATGGAGGCATCGTAGGGAAAGATGCCTGCCGAGGCGAAGGCGATCACAATACCGAGGGTGGCGCTTCCTGACTGCACCAGGAAGGTAAGCACCGCGCCAACCAGCACCGCCGTCAGCCGCAAGGAGAGGAGCTCAGGATGGAAACCCGCCAGCAGGGCGCTCTGCCGCAGCGGCTGGCAGGCCTCCTCCAGGATGAAAAGGCCGAAGAAGACCAGGCCGACCCCGAGCAGCACGCCCCCCAGGTTGGTAAGTTTCCTGCTGCGGGAGAAAAAGGAGAGGAAGACGCCGATGGTGATGGCCGGCAGGGCCAGGGCGGTGACACGGAAGGCGATGAACTGGATGGCGATGGTGGTGCCGATACCGGTACCCAGCAGCACCCCCAAAGCCTGGTACAGCGAAAGCAGGCCGGCGTTCACAAACCCCACCACCAGCACCGAGGCGGCGCTCCCCGATTGCAAAAGCGACGACAGGCAGCTGCCGATAAGGGGCGCCGTGAGCCGGTTGGCGGTCCCCTTTTCCAGCAGGCGCCGCAGGCGTTCGCCGGTCACCTTCTGCAGCCCCTCCGACATGGTCCTCATGCCATAGATGAAGAGGGCCAGGCCGCCGAGGCCGGTGATGATTGGATTCAGGATGAGGTCGAGATTGAGTGGCGTCAAGACCGGTAGGTCTCCATGTGCCGACGGAAGGAGGTGGAAAAAACCAGATTAAGATTAAGATTAAGAGTTGGGCCGGGCTTCACGGAACAGGTACCATCGGGTGGATCAGGACGATTTATTCTCGGGCCCGGAACCTGCCAGAGGTGCGGCGGGAAGGGAAGACTCCCCTTCCCGCCTCGCTGGCGTATCTCGATCCTGTTCGAACTACTCTTCGGTCTCGGAGCCGGAAACCTTCTCCTTGAGCTCCTTGCCGACCTTGAAGAAGGGGAGTTTCTTGGCCTTCACCGATATGGACTCGCCGGTCTTGGGATTTCTGCCGGTGTAGGCGTCGTACTCTTTCACGACGAAGCTGCCGAAACCCCTGATTTCTATCCTGTCACCCGACAGAAGGGCTTCCGTCATTGAGTTGAAGACCGTGTTCACCACCTCTTCGGCTTTCTTGAAGGAGAGGGTCTTCTTGGTGGCGAGAGATTCAATGAGTTCCGACTTGTTCATCGCTAACCTCCAGAGCTCCGTGTTACGCTAGCAGCATCCTTTCAGGTGCTGCTTGGCGAGAAATTTCGCCTCTTCCGTGCGTCCCTGACTGTTGAGAACCGGAACCAGCCGCTCGGCAGCGGCTTTGGCGGTGGCCGGGTTGTTGAGCATCTTCGACCAGCTGTCCATGGCCGCCGGGAGATCGCCTGCCGCCTGCTGGAGATCGCCCAGCATCAGCTGCGCGGTTTCGGTCAGGACATCGAGCTCCATCATGCGGTTGACGGCGGCGATGGCCTCGGCGATCCTGCCGGTTTCAGAGAGCAGATGTACCTTGCCAAGATGGACGGCGGGGTTCCCGGGGCTAAGCTGCAGGGCGCGGGCGAGAAGCCTGTCGCATTCCTGAAACTGTCCGTTCCTGTACATTATAAGCGCCAACTCGTAAATTACAATGTCATTCTCGTTATTTGCCAGCAGCTGCTTGAGAATTTCGAAGGCCGCGGCGTCGTTTCCGTCGTGGATGAGAAGGTACGCCTCGGCGAACTGATCGCCCATTGCTGCGTAGCGTTCCGGGAGGTCACCGGGGAGCGGCTGGACCAGCAGATGGAAACGCTCCTCGTCGGCGAGGTTCATGTGGGGAACCTCCTCCTCTTGATCGTGGTGATGGCCGCCGCCGCAACCACCGCATCCCCCGCCGTGGCCATGGCCGTGGTCATGCTGGTGACCTGCCGACTTGGCCGCTGCCTTGGGGGCTTGCTGCTGGGTTCTCAGCAGTTCCCGGGCTTTCGCCTTCAGGGAGTCGTCAACGGCGAGGTCGCACGCCAGGGTGAAGTGGTCGAAGGCCTTCTCCTGGTCCCCGATCCGCACGCAGTGCTCCCCCTCGGCCAGGTTCAGCTCCGCCAGCCGGTTGCAGGCATTGCCGAGTCCGGCGCGGATCGCTTCCTGGTCCTGACCCGCCTCGGCGGGACAGCAGTTGAGAGCCTCCATGAATTCCACGCGCGCGTCGGCGAAGCGCTCCGCCGCCAGAAACTTCTCCCCCTTGGTCAGATAATGCCGGTGGTCCTTAGCCTTCTTGAACAGTCCAAACATGTGCGCGTCTCCGTTTATTGCAGTGAATGTGAAGGGTGAACAAAAACAGTAAATGTGACAGCACGCGGTTCAAGCGGATCTTGCGGATTTGGACGGACAACTGCCGAAGTCTGCCGGGCTCCCCCGTCGTGACCCGCGATGGAGCCGTTCAATCCTGGGGACCCGCTTTCCATGCGCCCCATTGCTAACTTTTATATCCTGACCAGCTCGGTCACGCTTTCCAGATGGTAGGTCTGCGGAAACATGTCGACCGGACGGCAGCGGGTAACCCGGTACCCGTTTTGGCAAAGTCCGCTAAGGTCGCGGGCCAGGGTCGCCGGATCGCAGGAGATGTAGAGGATCTTCTCCGGCGACAGGGCAGCGATGCCGGCGGCTGCCTCGGCGCCGCCGCGCGGAGGGTCGAGAATAACCACGTCGAAAAGCTCCCCCCGTTTCGCCAGCCGCCCAAGCGCAAGCGAGGCGTCGCTTACCTGGAAGGAGGCGTTCTCCACCCCGTTGGCCGCGGCGTTGAAGGCGGCATCCTCGATGGAGGGAGCGTACCCCTCGATGCCGACCACCTCGGCCACGGAGTCTGCCAGCGGCACCGAGATATTGCCGTTGCCGCAGTAAAGATCCAGCACCCGCTCCCTTTTCGTGAAGCCGCCCCACTCCCAGACGGTCCTGATCAGCTCCAGGTTCTGCGGGTAGTTGACCTGGGAGAAGCCTCCCTTGCTGAAGCGGAGCCTGATCTGCCGGGAGCCGGGGAAGAGTCCGGCGGGAACGGTATACCCCAGTGCGTCGATGCCGAAGACATGCTCGAGGTGGCGCTTGCCCGCCAGTCGAGGTACCGGCCGGCCTTTGCCGGCGGACTTGGCGGGGGCCGGCGCTGCGGCGGACAGCACGAACAGCCCGGAAAGGGAGGGAAGGTCGCCTCGCGCCCCCCGCAGGCGCTCCGAAAGTCTAAGTGGGCTGCGCCCGTTGAAGTGCAGGACGGCAATACTCTCGCCGTCGTCGCCCAGGGAGAGGTCGATCTGGGGGATGGCCTCAGGCTCAGGGAGGCGGGCCAGAAGCGGCCGCAGCTCCCCGGCGATCCGGTTCAGCAAAGGCGAGGCGATCGCGCAGCCGTAAGGGATATCGATGATGTCGTGGGAAGCGGACTTGAAGAAGCCGAGCAGGGTGACCCCGTTTTTGCGGGCATGCTTTAGCTGGATCCGGGAGCGGTAGCCGAAACTCTGGACGGAACCGGCAACGGGAAGGATGCTGCCGGCTTCGAGCCTGCCGATACGGCGAAGCGAGTCGGAAAAGATGGCCCCCTTGGCTTGCAGCTGTTCCTGGTAGGGAAGATGCTGCCACTGGCACCCCCCGCAGGCCCCGAAGGCCGGGCAGCTGGGGGCGACCCGCAAGGGCGAGCTGACCTCCAGCCCGAGCAGTGCGCCTTCCAGGAAGGAGCGCTTGTCCTTGACGATGCGGATGCGGGCACGGTCGCCGGGAGCGGTAAAGGGGACGAAGCATGCCTTGCCGTCCAGCCGCCCGAGGCCTGCGCCGCCGTAACAGAGCTTATCTATGGAGACGATGGCCTCACCCATTGGCAGGCAGCGGTGAAAAAGCCTTTCTCCTCCCCCGGACCCGGTTGAGTTCGGAGTGGACGAGCTTTTTCGGGAAGGCGGGGGACTGGAAATAGCCCAGGGAATGGCTGAGGAAGTCGCCGATCACCCTCTCCACCGCCTCCTGGACGGCAGCGGTGGCGACACCCTGGTGTTCGACCTGCTTCAGGTAGCGGACCGAGGGGCCCAGCACCTTGAGGGCGGCCGCACAGGCGGCCTGGTCGTCGAAGAGATCGGGGGTAAGCGGCAGCTCGCAGCTTATCTCGATCCGGACCTGATGGTAATCACCGAAGTAGCGGCGGGTGTGATCGAAGAAACGAAGGGTGAGCCCGTTTGACAGCGGGACCTCCCTGATCGGCTTTTTCATGTAGGGCGGTACTCCTTAGAAAATCAGGGTATTTTTAGCATGTTGTGCAGTTTGTGTAAATAGCGTTGATGTCGGAGTGCAAATCGGGCTACCATTGCAAAAGCGGCTTGCTTTTTTCATCGTAAATTTGTAAACTCACAGATTGTTGAAAAAGCAGCCACAATAACGGCCAGGAGAAAAAATGAGCAAGGAAGAAGCAATTGAGGTAGAAGGAACGGTCATCGAGCCGCTTCCTAACGCGATGTTCAAGGTGAAGCTGGAAAACGACCACATGGTGCTGGCGCACATCTCCGGCAAGATGCGGAAGTTCTTCATCAAGATCCTGCCCGGCGACAAGGTGACCGTGGAGCTGTCCCCCTACGACCTGAGCCGCGGCCGCATCACCTATCGCGCCAAGTAGCCCTCCAGATATGTCACCGGCGTAAATTCAAGCCCTCCTCCAAGTTCCGCTTGTCAGCACTCTCAAATGGACCGCATGGACAAGAACAGGCATACCTCCAGCCGGGGCCGGACTGCGCTAAGCATTCAATAAATTTAACATTTCACCAGACAAGGAAAAGCCATGTACACCTCAGCTGACCTGAGAAAAGGACTCAAGATCACCATCGACAACGAGCCGTACATCATCACCCACTTCGACTTCGCCAAGCCGGGCAAAGGCCAGGCGCTTTACCGCACGAAGATGAAGAACATGATCACCGGCTCCACCCTCGACCGCACCTACCGTTCCGGCGAGACCTTCGAGCCCGCCCACCTCGAGGACCGCAAGATGCAGTACCTCTACAAGGAAGGCGATCACTACTGCTTCATGGACAACGAGACCTACGAGCAGGTTCACGTCAGCGAAGACGCCATCGGCGACGCCAAGAACTACCTGATCGACAACCTTCCGGTCGACGTGCTGCTGTTCAGGGAAAAGGCGATCGGCGTGGACGTCCCCAACTTCGTGAACCTGCGGGTCACCGAGACCAGCCCGTGGGTCAAGGGTGACACCTCCGGTTCCGACTCCAAGCCGGCCACCGTGGAAACCGGCTACGTGCTGCGCGTCCCCCCCTTCATCGAAGAAGGCGAGCTGATCGTGATCGACACCCGCACCGGCGAGTACTCCACCAGGGTCAAGGGGTAAGGATGGACCTGAACTGGACCCTCTCCAGGCGCCGCAGCGCGCTTTTGGAGAGGGGTGCCATCTTCAGCAGGATACGGAATCATTTCCAGGAAAAGGGGTATCTCGAGGTCGAGACCCCTTTTCGCATTCCTGCCCCCGCCCCCGAGGCCCAGATCGAGGCCATCCCCTCGGCGGGATGGTTCCTGCAGACCTCGCCCGAGCTGTGCATGAAGCGGCTTTTGTCGGCGGGCTATCCCCGGATCTTCCAGATCTGCCGCTGCTGGCGGGAGGGAGAGCGCGGCGTGCGGCACCTGAGCGAATTCAGCATGCTGGAGTGGTACCGCGCGGGGGCGGACTATTTCGCGCTGATGGAAGAGACCGAAGAACTGGTCAGGGCGGCTGCCCGAAGAGAGAGGATCAGCTACCGCGGCGGGGAGATCGACTTGGCCGTCCCCTGGGAGCGCATCACCGTGGCCGAGGCCTTCCGCCTGTACGGCGGGATCTCCATGGAGGGGGCGCTGGAAAGCGGGGTCTTCGACGAGGTGATGGTGGAGCGGATCGAACCGCGGCTGGGGATGGGGCGCCCCACCTTCATTCACGACTACCCGGCCAGCTGCGGCGCACTGTCCAGGCTGAAACAGGACAACCCGGCCGTGGCCGAACGCTTCGAGCTGTACATGGGAGGGCTGGAGATCGCCAATGCCTTCTCGGAACTGACCGACCCGGTGGAGCAGAGAACGCGGTTCCAGGCCGAGGCGCTCGAGCGTGCCGCCCTGGGCAAAGCCGCCTACCCGGTCGCCGAAAAGTTTCTCGCCTCGCTGGCCACCATGCCGGATTCTGCGGGCATCGCCCTGGGACTGGACCGGCTGGTGATGGTGCTCCTGGACAAGGATGCCATCGACGAGGTGGTGGCGTTCACCCAGGAAGAACTTTAAAAGGCGTCCCCCTTCCCCCTTAATAGATTGCCAGCAACCCCGCTGTCACCACTCAATTCCCACTCTGCCAACTCCCCCTCGCCCTTCGGGAGAGGGTCGGGGTGAGGGAGCCTGCCACGCAGATGCGAGGCTTCCCTTACCGCTACCGAAAGAAATCCCCCGTTGACAAAGGGGGGGGGAACTTCGAGGCCGGCCTTCCTGGCACCTCTCCTCCTTTTGGTCGCCAACTGACTCCCGTTCTCCGCCTATCGTCAACCCGTCAACTCGATATGGTTGACAATGATTCCCCGGCATGCTAAATGACCCGTGGGAGGAAGTCATGGAAACATTTATCACCAGCATTGTCGACAAGGTTTTAGCCGGCGGGGCTCCCACACCCGAAGAGGCGCTGCGCCTCTCGGAGGCTCAGGGCCTGGCCGTTTTCGATCTGTTCCGGGGAGCGTCCAGGATAAAGGAGCAGTTCGTAGGTAGCGAAGTCCACCTCTGTTCCATCATCAACGCCAAATCCGGCCGCTGCGCCGAGAACTGCGCCTTCTGCGCCCAGTCTTCGCACCACAAGACGGACGCGCCGGTGTACGGCTTGGTCCAGGAAGAGCGCATGCTGGAATCGGCCCGCGCTGCCGAGGAAAACGGTTCCGCCTGCTTCGGCATCATCACCAGCGGCACCACGGTGAAGGGTGCGGAACTGGACACCATCCTCGACGCACTGCGCCGCATCAGGAAAGAGACCACGGTGCTCCCTTCCTGCTCGCTGGGCATCATCGACGAGGAAACGGCGCTCAAGCTCAAAGAGGCCGGCATGGACACCTACCACCACAACCTGGAAACGGCGGAGAGCTTTTTCCCGAACATCTGCACGACTCACCCGTATGAGGACGACGTCAACACCGTGCGCGCCGTCAAGAAGGCCGGCCTCAAGATCTGCTCCGGCGGCATCTTCGGCCTGGGCGAAACTCCGGCGCAGCGCATCGAAATGGCCTTCACCCTGAAGGATCTGGACGTCGACTCGGTGCCTCTGAACTTCCTCAACCCGATCGAGGGAACCAGGCTGGAAGGCGCCGCCAACATCACCGCCATGGAGTGCCTGAAGACCATCGCCCTGTACCGCTTCATCCTGCCGGACAAGCGGATCACCGTCTGCGGCGGCAGGGAGAAAAACCTGGGCGACCTGCAGTCCTGGATCTTCTTCGCCGGTGCCGACGGGACCATGATCGGCAACTATCTCACCACCTTGGGAAGAAATATCGAGGTGGACATGAAGATGTTCTCCGACCTGGGCCTGACCACGGTGGTATGCGGTCATTGAGAAGCAGGGGCTAGGGTCTTTATTCCATCACACCAGCGGCAGGTAACTGGGACTGGAGGCCGGAGATCGGGGAGGACGGGCAAACGACATGTTTGCCCTGCCCCCGGTCCCGGGCCCCTGGTCCCTTTCTTTTGGGAGGGTATTGAAATGGCCGGCAAAGGAATTTTCATTACGGGGACGGACACCGGGGTTGGCAAGACCATCGCCTCGGCCGTCATAGCAAGGTTGCTGAAAAACAGGGGGTTTTCGGTCGGGGTCATGAAACCGGTCACCAGCGGCTGTCTGGAACGCGACGGAAAGCTCATCTCGGAGGACGCCGAACTGCTGGCTTTCGGTGCCGGCACCGAGGTTACCCCGGACTCCGCACCTTATCTGCTGAAGGCCCCGCTGGCGCCCTCGGTCTCCGCCTCGCTGGACGGGGTGAAGATCGACTTCCAGGTAATCGCCAAGGCCTACCAGCGGCTGGCGGAGCAATTCGACTACGTCATCGTCGAGGGAGCCGGCGGCCTGATGGTTCCCCTGGCGGGCGGCCTGCTGATGGCTGATCTGGCCCTGCACCTCAAGCTGCCGGTCGCCGTGGTTGCCAGGCCGAACCTGGGCACCGTCAACCATTCGCTGCTCACCACGTTCTGCGCGCGCACCCTCGGCCTGGAGGTGAAGGGGGTGATCGTCAACCGCTATCCCGACCAGCCGGACCAGGCGGAGGGGTATGCACCGCACATGATCTCGTCGCTGTCGGGAGCGCTGCTCCTGGGAGTCTTCCCGGAATTCAAGGCGGAAGATGATCGAAGCGTGGTGGAGAAGGTGGCGGCAGCCCTCGAGAAGGATCCGGCCACCCCCATCATGTTGCGCGAGTTGTTTGCCTGAAACAGAACCGGATGAAGATGACGACAGTCGGCAACAAGCGCCGGTTTCCGGCAGCTGCCTGACCGGAGATCTTCCCTTCTAGCCGCGTCATCCAGTATTCCGTGCCTTTGACTTGAAAGGAGTCTTTTATGGAAGAGCTCGACACCGAAACACTCAGAAAATACGACAGCGATTACCTGTGGCATCCCTTCACCCAGATGAGCGAATGGGAGAAAGCGGACAACCTCGTCATCACCCACGGCGAAGGTTCCTACCTCATCGACTCGGAGGGCAACCGCTACCTCGACGGCGTTGCCGCTATCTGGACCAACGTGCACGGCCACTGCCGCCGTGAGATCAACGAGGCGATCAAGGAGCAGGTAGACCGGCTGGAGCACTCCACCCTTTTGGGACTCACCAACGACCGCGCCGCCCTGCTCGCCAAGCGCCTGGTGGATATCACGCCGCCGGGCCTTTGCAAGGTCTTCTATTCGGACAACGGCTCCACGGCGGTCGAGATCGGCGTCAAGATGGCCTTCCAGTACCAGAACCAGACCGGCCATCCGGAGAAGACCAAGTTCATTTCCTTCACCAACGCCTACCACGGCGACACGGTCGGCTCAATGAGCGTGGGGGGGATCGACATCTACCACGAGGTCTACGCTCCGCTGCTCTTCCCGACCATCAAGGCCCCCTCCCCTTACTGCTACCGCTGCACGCTCGACCCTGAAGGAGACTGCACGCGCTGCGGCATGCTCTGCCTGAGGGAACTGGAGCGGCTGATGGAGCAGCACGCCCGCGAACTGGCCGGCCTGGTCATCGAGCCGGCCGTGCAGGGAGCGGGCGGCATGATCGTCCACCCCGAAGGTTTCCTCAAGGGTGTGCGGGAGCTTTGCGACCGTTTCGACGTGCTGATGATCGCCGACGAGGTCGCCGTTGGCTTCGGGCGGACCGGCGCCATGTTCGCCTGCGAGAAAGCGGGAATCACACCGGACATCATGGCCCTTTCCAAGGGGATCTCGGCAGGCTACCTGCCCCTGGCGGCCACACTCACCACCAGGAAGGTTTACGACGCCTTCCTTGGCACCTACGCGGAACTGAAGACCTTCTTCCACGGGCACACCTTCACCGGCAACCCGATCGCCTGCGCCGCTGCCCTGGCGAGCTTGGAACTCTTTGAAAAGGACAGGCTCCTGGAATCGCTGGTCCCCAAGATCGCCTACCTGAAGGAGCGCCTGCAGAAGTTAGCCGCTCTTCCCCATGTCGGTGACGTCCGCCAGGAAGGGATGATCGGCGGCATCGAACTGGTGCTCGACAAAACCACGCGCCAGCCGTATCCGTGGGAAGAACGGGTCGGCGTCCGGGTCTGCCTGGAGGCGCGCAAGCATGGGCTGTTCCTGCGCCCGCTCGGCAACATCATCGTGATCTTCCCGCCGCTGGCCGTTTCCCTCGACGAGCTGGTCATCTTGATGGACGGCATCGAGGCCTCTATCCGGGCGGTGACCACCTAGGGGTAGAGGAAGCTGCCGATGTCGTCCTCAGGCTGAGGCCCCGGGATTATTATTGATGGTACCCCCCCCGATATCTCCCCTCCTTCAAGGGTAGGTTCAGAGTGAGGACGGGGTAGGACAATTTGCGCTGGATTAGTGGACGCGCTTCCATTAGAATGGCTGATTCTATGGAGGCGCGTCTTCTTTTGGAGCACCTCGACTCTTCGCCTTTGCCCGGCCCGCCAGGATTCCCTTGCCCTCTCTCTCGCAGGCGAAGAGTGTTCGTTATGGCAGCCTGGCGCGAGAATGCAGTAAGATAGTTCGACAATGATTTTGTTCAGGAGAACGCGGTATGGAACTGATAGATAGCCACGCTCATGTCTATGGAAAGGAATTCGCCCAGGATCTTCCGCAGGTGCTGGAACGTGCGAAGGAAGCGGGTGTCACCACCATGGTGGCGGTCGGCGCGGACCTGGAGTCCAGCCGCGAGGCCCTGGAACTCGCTGAGGCTTATCCGCATATCTACTGCACGGTAGGGATTCATCCGCACGACGCGGAACGGGTGACTGAGAAGTGCTACCAGACCATCCGCGAGATGGCCATGCAGTCCAGCAAGGTGGTCGCCATCGGCGAGATCGGGCTCGACTTCTACCGGGACCGCTCGCCGCGCCCGGCCCAGGAGGAAGTCTTCCGCCGCTTCATCCGGCTCGCGCGGGAACTCTCCCTGCCGCTCGTCATCCACGACCGCGACGCGCACGAGCGGATCATGGCGATTCTGAAGGAGGAACGTGCCCACGAGGTGGGGGGCGTGCTGCACTGCTTCTCCGGCGACCTGGCCATGGCCAGGGAATGCATCGAGATGGGATTCGTCATCTCCATTCCCGGCACGGTCACCTACCCTTCCAACGAGGCGCTCAGGGAGGTGGTGCGCGGCGTGAAGATCGAGCACCTGCTGGTGGAGACCGATTGCCCTTACCTGACGCCGGTTCCCCACCGCGGCAAGCGCAATGAGCCGGCCTTCGTCAGGCTGACCGCCGAGCGGGTGGCCGAACTGAAAGGGCTTTCGCTCGAGGATGTCGGACGTATCACCTCGCTCAACACCAGGGCCATCTTCCGGATCCCGCAGCCCGAGGAAGCGGCCACCATCGCCTACATGATCCGCAACTCCCTCTACCTCAACATCACCAACCGCTGCTCCAACCGCTGCACCTTCTGCCCCAAGTTCGACGATTTCATCGTGAAAGGGCACGAGCTGAAACTCCCCCACGAGCCGGATTTCGCGGAAGTGATGACGGCTATCGACGCCAAGGAGCATTACTCCGAGGTGGTGTTCTGCGGCTATGGTGAGCCGCTGGTCCGGCTGGAGCTGGTAAAAGAGGTGGCAGCCGAGTTGAAACGGCGCGGGGTCCAGGTGAGGGTGAACACGGATGGACAGGCCAACCTGCTGCACGGCCGCAACATCCTGCCGGAACTTGCCGGGCTGGTGGACGTCATCTCGGTCAGCCTGAACGCCGCCGACCCGGAAACCTACCAGAGGCTTTGCAACACCCCGTTCGGCGACCAGGGCTTCCACGGCGTTTGCGAATTCCTGAAAGAGGCAAAGCAACACATTCCGAAGGTGGTGGCAAGCGCCGTTACCGTGCCGGGGCTGGAGGTGGAAAAGGTCAGGGAGCTGGCCGCGGAACTGGGCGTCGAGTTCCGGGAACGGGAATACGCCGAAGTCGGCTAGCAAGCTGTCACCTTGTATCAGCATGATATTATTCGTTCTTATCGGGGCTTTTCCTCCTCATGAGGTAAAATAGTCCTGTGAAACTGTGATGCATTACCTGCGGAGGGGACGTCTCATGCGCATCAACAAGAAGATCCTCGGCATAACAGCGCTGGCAGTCGCGGTTATCGTCGCACTGCTTCTGCTGGGCCTGCCGCCGCTCGTCAGGCACATCGCCATCAACAAGATCACCGAAAGCACCGGACGGAGCTGCCAGATCGAGAAGGTCTCGCTCAACCCGTTCAAGCTCACCGCCGAGGTTTCCGGGGTGCGGCTGGCCGAGAAGGGCAGTAGCGCAACCTTCTTCTCCTTGAGCTCGGCGCGCGTTTCATTGAGCCCGCTGTCGCTTCCGAAACGGTCCTTCATCGTGAAGGAGGTCCATTTCGTCTCCCCCTACCTGCACGTGGTCCGGGACGCCCCCAACCACTACAACTTCACCGACCTCCTTACCAAGAAAGAGCCTGAGAAAAAGAAGCAGGGGCTCCCCTACTTCTCGCTCAACAACATCGTCGTGCACAAGGGTGCCATCGACTTCCAGGACAAGGCGCTCAAGTCCGAGCGCTACCACCGCGTCCGGAACATGGAAATTGCGCTCCCCTTCGTCAGCGACATTCCCTACCTTGCCGACCGCTACGTGACCCCGCATTTCAGCGCCATGGTCAACGACTCCCCCTTCAGGTTCGACGGACGGCTGAAGCCCTTGACCCGAGCCATGGAGACCACGGTATCGGTCAATGTGAAGGACGTGGACCTTCCTTTCTACCTGGGCTACGTGCCGGTCCCCCTGCCGGTGAAGGTCGCTTCCGGCAAGCTCGGCACGGATCTGGAGGTGGGCTACCGGGTAGATGAGAAAACGGGACCGGAGATCCGGGTTTCGGGACGGGTGGCCCTGGACAAGGCGGCGGTGAAGGAACCAAACGATGCCCCGCTCGTCTCGCTGGAGGCCGCCCGGCTGCAGATCGCCAATGCCGCCCTGATCTCCAAAGTGATCGACGTCGCCGCACTGGAACTGGATGGCATGGAGCTGACCGCGACCAAAGAGCGCTCGGGGAAATGGAACTTCCAGCGGGTCTTCATCAAGGACGAACAATCGAAGGCTCACCCCGTTTGGCACGCGGTTAAAAAGGGGAAAGAGCAGGAGGAGACCAAGGCGGAAGGCGGCAAGGGCCCGGCTGAAACGGCAAAAGAGCCGGCAGCGGAGCCCGCCAAGAAGAAGGAGTCGGGCGGCAAGCCCCTGCAACTCAAGGTGGCGAAACTTGCCCTTCACGAAGGGAAGGTCCATCTCGCCGACCTGGTACCGAGCGGCGGTTTCCGCAGCGAACTGCACGGGGTGAACCTCGACGTCAAGGACTTTTCGCTCGCCCGCGACCACCGGACCCCGGTGGAGTTCAAATTCAGCACCGCACGGCGCGAAAGCGCCATGCTGAAGGGGGAATTCTCGGTGGAGCCGGTCGAGTTCCGGGGCACGCTGGATCTAAACGGCATCCCGCTCAAGGATTACTACCCCTATCTCAGCCAAACCCTGACCGCCCCGGTTAGCGGGACCGTGTCGCTTTCCTCGAGCCTCCTCTACGCAAACGGCAACCTGGTCCTGGACAAGACCACCCTGAAAGGGGAGCGGCTGTCGGCGCCTTTTGGCGGCGATGAGGGGGTGCAGCTCAGGGAGGCGGTCATCAGCGGCATAGGCCTCGACCTCAACAAGATGAAGGCCACCGTCCAGCGCGTCGACCTGCGGGGCGGGAAAGTTGCCCTCACCGGCTACAAGGGGGGAGGCTATTCCTACCAGCACCTCCTGAAGGCTCCGCAGGTCACCGCGCAAAATGCGCCGCCTGCCGCCGGCAAGCGCAAGAAGGCGGCGGCTGGCGCGCCCTTCAGTTACCGCATCGAAAAGGTCACCGGCAGCGACTTCGGCGTCAGGTACACGGATCAGACCAATGAGGAGGCCCCGGTTTTCAAGTTGAAGGGTCTTAGCTTCGCGGTTTCCGGCATCACCGGCCCCAAGCTCGGGACCATCCCCCTGACCCTCAGCTCTGGCTACGGCGACAAGGGGCGCCTGCACGCCTCGGGGACGGTCAACCCGCAGCCGCTGTCCTTCAAAGGGACCGTCCAGTTGCTCGGCATTCCCCTCACCGACTTCAACCCCTACCTCCCGGCCGACACCACGGTCTTTGTCGCCGACGGGGCACTGGACACCACGCTGGCGCTGAACCTTCAGAAAGGGAGTTCCGGATTCACCGGCGGCTTTTCCGGTTCGCTGGGAGTGCGCTCGTTCTACGCGGTGGAAACGGTCTACGACGAGGATCTCCTGAAATGGGAGAGCCTGCAGATGGACCGTATCAGCGGCACGCTCTCCCCCTTCTCCCTAGCCGTCAACGAGGTCGCGCTTTCCAATTTCTACTCGCGGGTGATCGTGGAGCGGGACGGCACGCTGAACCTGCAGCATCTGGAAGAGAAAGAGGGTGCAGCCGGGGACGAGGAAGCGCCCGCCCAGCCGCCCAAGGCCGCCAAAACGGCGCCGGCTCCCACCCAGCCCAAAGCAGCCGCACCGGCGGCAGTGGCGGTGGGCCAGACCAGCAAGGGGACCGTGGTAGTTGCCGCCCCGGGCGCGACCACCGCAGCCCCGGCGCCGGCCGCGGAAGCAGCTGCCCAGCCGCACCCGATCAGGATCGACACCGTCACCATGCAGGGGGGGACCCTCGCCTTCAGCGACCGCCATCTCGCCAACCCCTTTGACACCACCTTCTACAACCTGGGGGGCCGGGTCAGCGGGCTCACCTCACAGTGGAACAGCGCGGCCGATGTCGACCTGAGGGGCAACCTGGAGAACCACTCGCCGCTCTCCATCAAGGGGGTCATCAACCCCCTGAGGGGCGACCTTTTCCTCGATCTGAAGATCGCCTTCACCGACATCGAGCTCTCCCCCTTCACCCCCTACTCCAACACCTTCCTGGGGTACACAATCGACAAGGGGAAACTCTCGCTCGACCTCGCCTACAAGATCGACAAGAAGGCGCTTTCGTCCAGCAACAAGGTTTTCATCGACCAGTTCACCTTCGGCAAGGCGGTGGAGAGCCCCAAGGCGACCAAGCTGCCGGTCAGGCTCGCCGTCGCACTGCTGAAGGACAGAAACGGCGAGATCCACCTCGACCTGCCGGTGGCCGGCCGCACCGATGATCCCAAGTTCAGCGTCTGGCATGTGATCGGCCAGATACTGAAGAACCTGCTGGTGAAGGCGGCCACCTCGCCGATGGCGCTTCTGGGCTCCATGTTCGGTCACGGCGAGGACTTCTCGGTGATCGCCTTCGCCCCCGGCTCGGACAGCCTCGGCAAAGGCGAGCAGGAGAAACTGGCCAAGATATCCAAGGCCCTGCACGACAGGCCGGCACTGAACCTGGAGATCTCCGGCTTCGTCGACCGCGAAACGGACGCCGAGGGGTACCGTAACGAGATGCTGGTCAAGAAGATGAAGGCGGAAGAGTTCCGCAGGCTGGTAAAGGCAGGCAAGACCAAGCCGGGCCAGACCCAGGAAAAGACCGAGATCCCTCCCCAGGATTATTCGAGCGTGCTGAAGGCGGTTTACCAGAAGGAGAAATTCCCCAAACCGCGCAACGCCCTGGGATTTGCCAAGGACCTCCCGGATGCCGAGATGAAGAAACTGATCGTCACCCACACACTGGTGGGAGACAACGAACTGCGCGCCCTGGCACGCGACCGGGTCGAGACCGTGAAGACCTACCTGGTTGCGGATGGCAAAGTGCCGGCGGAGAGACTGTTCGAGAAGAGCTCGGACATTTACAAGCCGACCGAAAAAGGGGGACCGGGCAGCAGGGTCGAGTTCGGTGCCAACGTCAAATAACAAGCAACAACCGTAACAAGCAACGACCGGGCAAACCTTTCGGGGTGGATGGCAACTTCCACCCCGAAACTTTTTCTTGCCCTGGCCTGCAAAATAGAGTACAAAAATGATGAATTTTTTATAATGTTTCAATCTCCAACCAAGAGGGTCTCACAAGAAGCCCATCGCCGAACGATGGAGCGGTAACCGGCAAACGATGCGGTTCTGCCCATACGGCAACACGCCCTCCCGTTTCACGTTCTGCCGCAGGAAACGAATCGACCGCGCCTTCATCCGGTCCGCCCACCATTTTCCTGCCCAGGGATGCCGAAAGAAGTTCCTGCTACAAAGACCGGAAAGACATCCACGAAGTACACTTGCCGATATTCTGGAGCTTTTTGCCTGTGGTGAAAGAAGCGGATCACAAACAGCTGGAGGTGATGCTGAAGGGGGAGCAGGAGCCCGCATTCTCCGCGGCTTTGCGGCGCGCACTCGAACCGGCGCCACAGCTTGTCGAGGAGCCGGCACAGGCCGAGCAGATCGATCCTTCCCTGCACGCGGTTGCCGAAGCGCTGGAACAGCTGGACCGGGCAGCAACGCTGGCCGAGACGGTAGCCCTTGCCTCCGAGACCCTGATCGGTAATTTCCCGATCACCGGGCTGGCCTTGGCGCTGCGTGAAGCCACCGGTTGCGGCTACCAGGTCACCGGCTTGTGGGGAGTACCCGCAGAAGTTGGTTTCATCCCGGCCGATAGCATCGGCGTGTTCCTGGGGAGGAACAGGGTCAAGAGGACCATCACTTTCGACGGCCGGATGCGCAGTATTCTGCCGCAGTTGCAGGCGGCCCGGTGCACCTTCTTCCCGCTTCGCTCGCAGGACGATCTGCTGGGATTTCTGGCCGTGGTGGATACCGAACTCGGCAAGGGGGAGAGCATGCTGGTCTCCATGGTCGCGCACGCCAGCGCGGGGAGACTGTCACGCATTCTGAAGGAGGCCGAGCAGGCAAGGGCCAATGAGATGTCCGGCAGGCTGATGTCGCTCGCCAACACCCTGCTGCTGGTGGACAACAAGGACGACCTCTACGAGGCCATCCTCAGGATCGCCTCCGACCTGATCCAGGCAGCCCATGGCTCGATCATGCTGATCGACCAGGGAGGGAAGAACCTGCAGATGGTTTGCAGTCGCGGCGCCTCGCCCGACCTCGCCCAGTCCCTTCCCGTCAGGCTCGGCCAGGGAATCGCCGGCACTGTGGCCGACACCGGGGAGCCGCTGCTGATCAACGAGATTGAGAAGGAACTCTCGGTGGGCGCCGCCGGCCGCCCTCCCTTCACGTCCAAGTCGCTCGTCTGTGTTCCGCTCAAGCTGAAGGAGAAGGTGATCGGGGTCCTCAACCTGTCCGACAAGAGCACCCTCGCCCCCTTCAGCGCTGCCGACCTCCACACGCTGACCTCCTTCGCCAACCTGGCCTCTCTGATGATAGAGCGCACCCTGGTGCTGGAGGAATCGGTCCGCTTCGAGCAACTAGCGGTTACCGACGCGCTGACCGGCCTTTACAACCGGCGCTACCTGAAGAGCCGGCTGGAGGAGGAACTGAGCCGCAGCGTGCGCCAGGGGCTCAACCTGACCGTGCTTTTCATGGATCTCGACCTGTTCAAAAGCTACAACGATATCTGCGGGCACCTGGCAGGAGACGAGGCTCTCAAGCGAACGGCGGAGCTCATAAAATCATCGGTGAGGGAAATGGATATCGTCGCCCGCTACGGCGGAGAGGAATTCTGCGCAGTGCTCCCCGGCACCTCCAAACCGGAGGCGATGCTGGTCGCGGATCGGATCCGCAAGGAGATCGAAAACGAGACCTTTCCGGTCAGCGGCGACCTTCCGCTGCGGCGTATGACCGCGAGCCTCGGCGTCGCCACCTTCCCCGAGGACGGCTGCACCTACACCGCACTCATGCACGCCTCCGACATGGCGCTTTACCAGGCGAAAGCCGCCGGCCGCAACCGCATCGTGGCCGCCACTGCCCAGCCGTGTCAGCTTCCTGCCCCTACCGGCCCCGTCGACTACCAAAACCTCCAGTAAAGGCAGCAATCGGCCAGGATGCCGCCCTCCCCTCACTGGTGCTCTCCAGTTAGCCACCACCGTCGACGCCAATCCCTGAATCGAACTGTAGGCTTAGGCGACTGAACGCGCCGCCTGGCCGGGACCGCAGCCGGCCACCATTCGCACTTCGCTTCCAGCGAGCTACGGCTTGCTGCCCCGGCAGCAGATCATGGGGGTGTAGGTGAACCTGCGCGGATCGGCGAAGAAGGTCCGGAACTCCGAGAGGAATTCCTGGTAGCCTCCCTCATATTCCGGGAAGTCGTAACCGCTGTTTCGGGCGGCCACCTCCACCTTCTTTGTCCAGTTGAAGTCGTCGGTATTCTTCAGCTCCCCGAAGATCAGGTGATGCGGCTCCAGCCTCACGTCGATATCGCGATAGCCGAGGTCGTAGAGAAAGGAGTACAGCTTTCTACCCACGTAGGGATCGAAATCGCGCTCATCTTCGAGCCTGTTCATGATCGAATGAATTGCCCTTCCCATACGGGGTGACTGCCCGAAGTGACTCAGGCAGTTGTAGTCGAGGTCGATCAGGCAGAGTATTCCGCCCGGTTTCACAATCTCCGATACGTTTTCGACGATCTGCATACTTTTTGAGCGGTGATATTCCAGCAGGAACCGGATCCAGGCGAAGTCGAACTGCCCAAGCGAGGCGAGCGGTTGCAAGAGGTCGTGCTGGACAAAGGCGGTATTCTCGTTTCCATAGTGTTCCCTGGCAAAAGCAACCCGCTCCGCGGAAAGATCGACCCCTAGCGCGGAGCCGCCGGGCTGGGCGAGTTCGCCAAGTTTGGCGGTGGTTTTCCCCGGTCCAGAGCCGATATCCACCACCCGCATGCCGGCCGCCAAGCCAGCCCAGCGCGCCTGTCGCACGGTTACCTCATGGAAGATCTTCATGTCCAGCCGCAGTGATTCCTCTTCGCTCTCCATCAGATAACCTTCAGACATAGCGTCGCTCCATTACCCTGGATTTGGTTATCCGCCAATCTAGCAGGTCTCACTCCGTATGCAACACGCTCAAACCGACCAGTCACCGCTTAAGCCAGAAACCGGATTCCTGCCTTTACAGCCATAGAAACAGATGCTATTAAATTGGTTGTTTTTAATTTGTACAGATCTCTTACCCCGGTAGCTCTCGTCCCACTGCAACAACCGCTTGTGTCAGATTGAAATAGGAGGCATGCGCGCCTGGGAGAGATTTGCGGAAGAACTTACAGAGGAGGCTTTATGGGCGGGAAAAAAGGTCGCGGGTTACTGCTGAGCTTCCTGATCATTCTCGGCTGCGGGAGTGGCCAGACAGCATACGGATCGGGCTACGCGCTCTTCACGCAAGGGGCCACGGCGCTCGGTCAGGGCAATGCGGTTACTGCTCACACCGACGGTCCCTGCAGCATCTTCTATAACCCGGCACTGATCGGCAAGCTCGAAGGTACCCAGCTCGAGATCGGCACTACCGGGGTTTTCGCCTGGCATGAATTCGACGGCGAGGGAATAACGGGGCAAAGGTCGACCAATCACACGACCTTTTTTCCGAGCACTTTCTATCTAACCCACACGTTCAGCGACTCGTTCAGCGCGGGACTCGGCGTCTTCAATCCGTTCGGGCTCGGGACCAAGTGGAACAACAACTGGGAAGGACGGCTGCTGGCCACCAGTTCCGAGCTGACCACCTACAACTTCAACCCGGTTGTGGCCTACCGGATCATCCCTTCCCTCTCGATTGCGGCCGGCCTGGACGTGCTGCTGCTGGAGGCGACCCTTGAGCGGCGCATCCCTGCCGGCGCGGTCGGCGGCGGGATACCGGCCAGCGAAACGGGCGTGAAGTTCAAGGGAGACGGGACGGGAGTTGGCTACAATGTCGCGCTGGCGTGGGACATCACGGACAAGGTGACGCTGGGGGCTTCCTACCGAAGCGAGATGGATGTCGACATCGAGGGCACCTCCAGCACCTCGCCGTTTTTCGCGGTTACCATGCCGGAGGGAGGAACCTTCACTCCCCTGGACAGCAAAGGAAGAACCAGCATCAGGCTCCCCCGACAGGTCACTGCCGGGCTCGCCTGGCAGATAGGCGATCCGTTGGTGGTGGAGGCCGGCATGAGGTGGGAAGGATGGTCGGCGTTCCGGGAATTGAAGCTCTCCCTGGACAACGGCATAGCCGTCACCACCGAGAGGCGGTGGCATGACACGTGGGGCATGAACGTCGGCGGGAAATACCGGCTGAACGAAACCACGGCAGTGATGGCCGGCTACATCTTCGGGGCCGATGCGGTGCCCGACTCTACCTTTGATCCCTCTATCCCCGACTCCGACACCCACATCTTCTGCATCGGGACCGATCTTACCTTCCAGCAGGTGAAGCTGGCCCTCTCCTACGCGTACCAGCTCTACCTGGACAGGACCAAGAACACCATCGACGGCATAGCCAACGGCAAGTACAAAAGCGACGCTCACCTGGTCGCACTTAGCCTGGGGTACAAGTTCTAAAATCTTTTTCAGCCGCAAAAAAGCACAAAATACACAAAAAAAGCCGGTAACCGCAGAGACGCAACAGGTGTTAGCGAGGCAGCAGATACTGCCCGACCCAGTTGCTGGCGAACTGGTAGGCGATGCGGCCGCTGCGGTCACCTTTCTTCTGCGACCAGAGGATGGCGGCTTCCTGGCAGTCTCCGTCCCATGGCACATCGGCGCCGCATTTCTCGGCCAGCTTGCCAATCCACTGCCGCACCACCTCCAGGTACTGGTCCTGGCTGAAAGGATGGAAGGAGACCCAGATGCCGAAGCGACCGGAAAGGGAGATCTTCTCTTCGACCGCCTCCCCGTGGTGGATTTCCCCCTCCACCATCATGGCGCCCTTGTTGTCGCTCTCGTACTCGGGGATCAGGTGCCTCCTGTTGGAGGTGATGTAGATCAGCATGTTGTCGGGCGGGGCGTACACGGAGCCATCCAGGGCGCTTTTCAGCATCTTGTAGCTCGACTCCCCGATCTCGAAAGAGACGTCATCGGAGAAGATGATGAACTTGTAGGGCTCCCCCTTGAGCTGGAACACGATGTCGGGCAGGTGAATAAGATCATCCTTGTCGACCTGCACGACCCGCAGCCCTTCCTGCGCGTAGCGCGTCAGCAGCGCCCGCACTACCGAGGACTTGCCGGTTCCCCTGGTACCCCACAAGAGGACGTTGTTGGCAGGAAGCCCTGCCAGGAACTGCTTGGTATTGTCCATGAGGATCTTCTTCTGCTTTTCGATCCCCAGCAGGTCCTCCAGGCGTATCCCATCCACACTTTCGACCGCCTCAAGAGAGCCGGAGAAAGAATGGCGCTTCCAGTTGGCCGCGTGACACACGCTCCAGTCGATCTTGGCGATCGGCTTGGGGAGCAGGTACTCGGCAGCCTCGAGCACCCTCTTCAACTGACTGACAAGCTCGGCATCCAGTTCCACGAAACCTCTCCTTACTCAGAAATATTCCCCGTTTCAATTCCCGCAAAGATCCTCGTCCAAAGGTCACAGCCTGCAGGGCCTGATTCGCCGATGGCAGCCGCCCTACAGCTTCTTGTCGATCCCTCCGCGCTGGCACATCTCCCGGATCAGGTCGTCGCAGGTGACCATCGACTTGATCAGCGGACCGTCCTTCTTCACCGCCAGGTCGAATGACCTGAACTTCCCGGAGAATGCCTGCGCCTTGGCCCTGAGAGCCGCGGTACTTTCGGCGATGAAGCCTTTTTCCTTCTTATCGTCCCCGCTTTTCAGCAAAGACCTGGTCTTGGCCCAGTATTCGTCTGACGAGCCGAGGTAGTGGTTGAGTGTCTCCAGGTAGGAAAGCGAGGAGGCGGTCAGGTCTGAGGTACTCGACAGCCGCTCTTGAACCTCGATCATCCCTTTCAGGAGTTCCTGGTCCGCGAAGCGCACAAGGTCGGAGACTTCCTGCGGATTAACCTCCTTGGCCGGGTCCAGCTTGTCGGTACGGAGCAGGAACTGCTGGGAGGTACCCAGGTACTTGTTGATGGAGACCGAGGCCTGGCTCAGGGAAAGGGCAGCATTGGCAACGAACTTGGTGAAGTTTGAGGCCTGGCCGGCATAGGGGATAGGAAGCGCCTTGGCGAAGCCGGCGGCGACGGAGCCCGCCGTGAGATATTTCGAGTAGCCAGCCACATTTGTCGACATCCACTTCACGTAGCCCTCGAAGTCGGCCAATCCCTGCCGCTGGGTTCTGATGTCGGCAGCGATCTCCTTCAGTCGCCTGCAGTTTCTCACGGTGAGATCGGCAGAGGTCACGCTGCCGGCCTGCAGGGTCTTGAGCTTTTCTTTAAGCAGGGCGTTTTCGGTAGTCAGCACGGCAAGCTGGTCTGCAGGTGCGGCAGGAACAGCGACGGGCACCGGCGCAGCTGGAGGAGCGACTGCCGTGGCAGGTGCCGGTGCGGAGACCGGAGTAGGCGTATCGGCGAAGGCAAAAGAAGTCAAGGAAGCCGCAACCAAAGCTGAAGCGGCCATTGTGGCGAGTATTTTCAACGCATTACCTCCCAGTATTAATGCAGCTAAACGGTCCCAACATACAGCAATCAATAGGCGTAGACAAGGCAAAATACGCAGTAAGACTGGCTTCCGCGCGAGTCACGGGAGATGGCCGCGAACAGGGAAGAGACCGTTAAGAGGGAGGAACTATTGGCACACGATGGAGGGAGAAGAAAGTGGGGATGCCGGTGGAAACGGGGTTGGGGGGAGTGCCCCCTCTCCCGGCCGTCGCAGTTGCCTGGCCGGGAGGGGGCGGTGAGACTATTTCTCGCGATAGGTGATCTTGTAGTTGAAGGTGGCGGGCTCGTAGAAGTCGAGCGCCTTGCCCCCCACCTCGGCGTAGGGATAGCCGAAGGTGTTCAGCGCGGGACCGGTCTGCGGC
Organism: Geomonas sp.; assembly: GCA_035255025.1. GTDB lineage: Bacteria > Desulfobacterota > Desulfuromonadia > Geobacterales > Geobacteraceae > Geomonas. Next base: position 27,654 of record DATFAB010000008.1, on the reverse strand, counting down.
GGATTGAGGACGATGTCGCGGCCGGAGGCAATCTTCACGCGATAGGCATCGATCCCCGCCCAGAAATAATCCCGGTACTTCCTGGTCTTGGCATCGTTTAGCTCAAGCTTCTCGACAAGCATCGCTTTCCTCACGTCGGCCGGATCGACCGGCACCCAGCCGTAGCCGGGGAGGAAGAACTCAACCCAGCAGTGCTGCCAGGTGGTGATGTCCTCCTGTGCCTTTTTGCCGAGCCGGATGCCGAAGACTTCCCTGGCCGGGACTCCGGCCGCGCGGGCGAGCGCGATATAGACCGACGAGATGTCGGTGCACTTGCCGCCGGGCTTTCTGAGCAGTTCGCAGACGTCCCCCTTGCCGCAGCCGCGGGTGGCGGGGTCACGGTACATGTTCTCGCAGGTCCAGTCATAGATCGCCTTCGCCTTCTCCAGCACCGTTTTCTTCCCCTTGGTGATGGTCTGCGCCAGTTGCGCCACTTCACCGTCGGTCGGCCCCATGGAGGTCGACTCGAGGAATTCTGCGTAGTCGCGGGGATTCCAGGCAGGCTCGCTGGTGGGGAGGTTAGACATGCGGATCTCTTCCCTCACCACGGCAAAGGAGTAGGTCAGCTTGCGGGTAGCGGCCTGCTTGTCCCACCGGGCGTACAGGATGGGAGTGCCGCTGACCGGGTCCGTATAGACCGCCGACGAGGCGTAATCGCCGGAGACCTTGACGTCGGTGATGGACTGGTACCTGTCGGAAACCGCATAGGGAATCCACAGTTTGGTCTCCTTGCCCGCTTCCTGCTTAGAAAGATCCACCTCGACAGTCACCACGCCGGCGCGGCTGGTAGCCCAAGCGGCGGGAACCAGGGAGATCGTGAACGCCAGCACAAAAAACAACAACCTTTTCATAAAAGCTCCTCGAGAGCGGCCTCCCTTTTCGGAGGGCCGGAAATGACCTTCATTGATAAGAGATTGACAGCCCGGAGTCAAATTGATAATCTCAATGTTTCCGCAGGTTTCTATCGTTTAACCAAATGGAGCTCACGTGAATCTCAAGCAGCTGGAAGTCTTCATCAAGGTGGCCGAGACCGGCAGCTTTTCCAAGGGGGCGGAAGCCACCTTCATTACCCAGTCCACCGTCAGCCAGCACATCTCAGCCCTGGAGGAGGAATTCGGCCTCAAGCTCCTGGACCGGACCGGCCGCGGCGCGCTGCTGACCGAAGGCGGCAAGCTTCTTTTGGAGCGGGCCAAGCGCCTGGTCGACTACGCCCACGAGATACCGGCGGCCATTGCGCGTTTCAAAGGTCTTGAAGAGGTAAAGCTCAAGGTGGCAGGCAGCAGCATCCCCGGCGAGTACATGATACCCGCCGCCCTCCCCCTGCTGGGGAGCAGGTTTCCGGGGCTCAGCATCACGCTTTTGCAGGCGGACAGCCAGGGAGTGGTGGAAAAACTTCTGACCGAAGAGGTCGAAGTCGGCGTGGTGGGAGGATCTTTTCCCGAGGACGGCGTTGACCTGGTCCCCTTTGCCACCGACGAACTGGTACTGATCGCGCCGGGCGGTCACCGCTGGAGCGGAGCAGCCTCCGTCGCTGCCGGTGAACTCTCTGGGGAATCCTTCGTTTTGCGGGAAACGGGATCGGGAACCGGCAAGGCATCCGCTGAAGCCATGCGCAAGGCGGGCATAGATCCCAGCGGGATCAGGGTGGCCGCGCATCTCGGGAGCAACGAGGCCGTCAAGCGCGCGGTAATGGCCGGGATCGGCATATCCTTCATATCCCATTTGTCGGTGCAAAGGGAACTTGCCCAGGGAGCGCTGATCGCGGTGCCACTGGAAGATGTCCGGATCAGGCGGGAGTTCTACCTGGCAAGCAGGAGGGGACGGGAGCTGTCGCCCGCCGCGGCGGGCTTTTGCAGCGTGATGAAGGAGTTGTACGGCCAGGCGCAACCAGGTGCCACCGCCTGATCGGCCCTGTCCGGCGGGGGTGTCACTCCACGGACGAACGAAACTTCTTTCTCTCCGATACCAGTTTCTTTGCGGCCAGGCGCTTCTCCTTGGCCTTGCGCGGCACTTTGGTGGCGATCCTCTTTTTTGCCTTCTGCTCCCTTTTCCTGAGCAGCGCAGCCAGACGCTCCAGCGCCTTTTCCCGGTTCTGAAGCTGCGAGCGGCTCTCGCTGGCCTGGGCTACGATCCCGGTCGGCAAATGGCGGATGCGGACTGCCGAGTCGGTGGTATTCCTGTGCTGCCCCCCCGGTCCGGAGGCGCGGTAATATTCGATCCGCAAGTCTGTTTCCCTGATCTCCACCTTCGTGTCCCTCCAAACTTGGCCGAGTATAGCACAGAGACAGGCGGCGTCCGCCAGCTTTTCGCCTCCCCCTCCCCTCGCATGAGCAGAGAGGCTGCCCCACGCCCCACAGCTTTCCACTTCCGAGCGGGGTAAAAGCCGGAACAAGGCGACTGCTTGCGCAGGTATGGCAGCACACCTCGCGCCTTGCATTAACGTGCACTGTCTGTTACATTCCCCGGCTGACTACTTGATTGCCAGGAGGAAGCTATGAAGAAGAGTTTGGGAGCCGCAACCATCGCCCTGCCGACGCCGACATGGTTGGTGGGAACCTATGACAGTGACGGGAAGGCGAACATCGCCACCATCGCCTGGGGTGGCATCTGCTGCTCGGAGCCGCCGGCCGTCGCGGTCTCGCTGAGAAAATCCCGCTACACCTACGACGCCATCATCAAGCGCAAGGCTTTTACCGTCAACGTGGCACCGGAAGCCTATGCCGCCGCTGCCGATTACGCAGGTATCGCCTCGGGCCGCAATGCCGACAAGTTCGCAGCCGCCGGCCTCACCTCCGTGAAGAGCGAGCTGGTGGACGCCCCCTATATTGCGGAGTTCCCGCTGGTCCTGGAATGCCGGCTGCTGCAGACGGTGGAAATCGGCATCCACATCCAGTTCATTGGCGAGATCGTCGATGTGAAGGCCGAGGAAGCCGTCCTCAACGCCGACGGCAACGTGGATGCAGCAAAACTGCGCCCCCTCATCTACAGCCCTGCCGACCGCAACTATTACGGCATAGGAGAGGTGGTTGGGAAGGGTTTTGACATAGGAAAGAAGTTCATGAAATAAAAGCTCTCAGCACCTGGCCGGCCGCTCCCCCCCGCACTAACCGCTTCCGGCCGGCCGGGTCCTGTCACAGCGAGGCTAGCGGAGCTGCAGCCTTTTCTGTTCGGACATCTGCGGTATACTCCCTACCGCGTGCCAACCGGCAGCTTCGACTGTAACGCCCCCCCAAACACTCCATCGGCAAAGGCCCCCAATGGACGACGACAAGTTCAAAAAAGAGCTGCTGCACCGGCTGGACAAGATCATTGCCCTCCTGTCTTTGTCGTGCGCCATCGACAATGGATCGCTCGACAAGTCGAAAGCGGAATCGGCTCTCAGGCAGATTACCTCCCAGCGGTCCGAAGACTCCCCGGCGGGAAAACCTACCTCGATACATGAAGAGATGGACGAAATATATTCGATAGAACTGCAGAAGTACCGGGAAAGGATGAAGGGTCAGCCATCCTGAGCTCTCCATGTAATCCCCCTCCCCTCTTCCCGGCACGAACCTTCTTTGCAAGCGAGAGTCACCTCCGGCAATGGCACCTTCCAGGGAAGCGGAGGTACTCCCGGCGAAAGCTGGCGGGACAGCTCTGCCGTTTCTCACCGCAGCACAGATTGCTCCCACCTGTTGCTTCTCTTCTGTTTTGGTATGCTTTGATCGACAAAATTCCGGGGAGGTGCACCATGTCGGAAACAGTGAGGAATTTCATCGCGGGTACCTGGTGCGATGCCGCTGACGGAAGGAGCTTCGAAAGCCGCAATCCTGCCGACGTAGAGGAACTGGTAGCGTCGGTACCGCTTTCAGCGCGGACCGATGTGGACCGCGCGGTGGCGGCAGCCCGGGAGGCGTTGCCCGCCTGGCGCCGGCTCCCCGCTCCCCGACGGGGGGAGTTCCTTTTTCGTGCCGCCGAACTCCTGGCAGCCAACAAGGACCGCCTGGGCAACCTCGTCTCCCGGGAAATGGGCAAAGTGCTGGCCGAGGGGCTGGGCGACGTCCAGGAGGCGATCGACATAGGTTACTACATGGCAGGCGAAGGGCGCAGGCTGCAAGGAGAGACGGTCCCTTCCGAGCTGCCGGACAAGGATTGCAAGAGCCTCCGGTTCCCGCTCGGGGTGGTAGGACTGGTCACTCCCTGGAACTTCCCGATCGCCATTCCGTCCTGGAAGCTCTTTGCCGCCCTGATCTGCGGCAACACCGCCATCCTCAAGCCTTCTTCCGACACCCCGGTCTGCGCTGCCGCCTTCGTTGAAATTCTGGAACAGGCAGGCTTGCCCGCCGGCGTAGTGAACATGGTCTGCGGCCCCGGCGCCGAGGTCGGGGAGTACCTGCTTACCCATCCTGGTGTCAACGCAGCCTCCTTTACCGGGTCGAGCGCCGCCGGGGAAGCCCTGGAGGTCAAGCTCGCCGCCCTGCACCGTCCTGTCGCGCTGGAGATGGGGGGCAAAAACGCCATCATCGTGATGGACGACGCCGACCAGGAACTGGCGCTGGAGGGTGTGCTGTGGGGGGCTTTCGGCACCACGGGTCAACGCTGCACCGCCACCAGCCGGGTCATCGTCCATACCGCCATCTATGACCGGTTCGTAGCGAGGCTGGCGGAGCGCGCGTCGGCCCTGAGGCTTGGATACGGGATCGACCCGGAAACCCAGGTCGGGCCCCTGGTCAACGAACGGCAGTTCGAAAGAGTGCTGAGATATGTCGAGGTCGGCAAAGAGGAAGGCGCCCGCCTGGTGACAGGAGGGATAAGGATCGCGGAGGGTCCCCTTGCCAGCGGGTTCTACCTGGCGCCTACCGTTTTCGCCGACGTCAAGCCCACCATGAGGATCGCCCAGGAGGAGATCTTCGGACCGGTTGTCAGCGTCATCCCCTGTGGCGGACTTGATGAAGCCATAGGCATCGTCAACGGTTCCCAGTACGGTCTTTCTTCCGCCATCTACAGCCGCGACGTCAACGTGACCGCCCGGGCCGAACGCGACCTCGAGACCGGCATAGTCTACATCAACGCATCCACCATTGGCGCCGAGGTGCAGCTTCCCTTCGGAGGCTGGCGCCATTCCGGTTCCGGCCACCCGGAGGCGGGGGGCAGAGGTGGGGCCATCGATTTCTTCAGCAAGGTGAAGGTAATCTACCGCGACTTCAGCGGGAAACTGCAGAGGGCGCAGATCGACAAAACGGACTAGCAGCCGCCGGAAAACCTCGTGGCCCTTTCCCGCACAAGGGAGCGAACGCGGCTAGCTTTTCGGGGGAAAATGTGACGGCTTGCCGAGAGGGAATGGCAAACGCAGCAGGCTGTCCAGATGAGAAATGATAGACAGGGTAAAGAGCGGGGCAACCGGTACAGAAGTGGAGAGTACGGCATGTTCAAGAGGATCGACTACTACGATATCGACGCAGAACTAAGCGATCACTCCCGCCTCATCCGCGACACGGTGCACGACTTCGTGGAACGAGACTTCCTCCCACTGGTCAGGGACCACTACCGCGCCGGCACCTTTCCGGTGGAGTTGGCCGGCAGCATGGGGGAAATGGGGCTCTTCGGCGCCAACCTCACCGGCTATGGGCTGCCGGGGATCGACCAGATCTCCTATGGCCTGATGATGCAGGAGCTGGAACGCGGCGACTCGGGGCTCAGGAGCTTCGTCTCGGTGCAGGGCGCGCTGGTCATGTACCCGATCTGGAAGTTCGGCAGTGACCGCCAGAAAGAGTACTGGCTGCCCAGGCTGGCGAGCGGGAAAGTTATCGGCTGCTTCGGCCTTACCGAGCCAGACTTCGGCTCCGACCCCGGCGGCATGCTCACCCGCGCGGTGAAGAAAGGGAATGAATACCGCCTGAGCGGGGTAAAGATGTGGATCACCAACGGCAGCATCGCGGATCTGGCGCTGGTGTGGGCGAAACTGGACGGCGAGGTGCGGGGCTTCCTGGTGGAACGCGGAACAGAGGGGTTCAGCGCCAACGAACTGACCGGCAAGCTGTCGCTGCGCGCATCGGTCACCGCGGAACTGGTGCTGGACGAGGCGCGGGTGTCGGCCGACAACCTGCTGCCCGGTGCCGTCGGCCTGAAGAGCGCGTTAAGCTGCCTCAACCAGGCGCGCTACGGCATAGCCTGGGGTGCCGTGGGTGCGGCCATGGCCTGCTTCGACGAGGCGCTTTCCTACTGCGGGGAACGCAAGGTTTTCGGCAAGCCGGTGGCCGGCTACCAGCTGACCCAGGCCAAGCTGGCCGACATGCTCACCGCCATCACCCAGGCGCAGCTTTTGGCCCTGCAGTTAGGAAAGCTCAAGGAGTCCGGCCGCCTGCGGCCGCAGCAGGTCAGCCTGGCCAAAAGGAACAACGTCCGGATGGCGCTGGAGGTGGCACGAACTGCCCGCGGGATGCTGGGCGCCAACGGCATCAGCGACGAGTACCAGACCATGCGGCACATGTGCAACCTCGAATCGGTCGATACCTACGAGGGGAGCTACGAGGTCCACACCCTGGTGCTGGGCAGGGACCTGACCGGGATCGACGCCTTCGCATGAACTACCTCTTCCATCTCTATCTCTCCGGCAACGATCCGGACATCCTCACCGGCAATTTCATGGGGGACTTCGTCAAGGGGCGCCTGGGCGAGCAGTGGCCTCCCCAGCTGCGCCGGGGTATCGAACTGCACCGCGCCATCGATTCCTTCGCCCACACCCAGCCCGACTTCAACCGCAGCCGCCTGCGCATCGACCGCTCCTTCGGTCTCTACCGCGGCGTCCTGGTCGACCTCTTTTACGATCATTTCCTGGCCAGCAGCTTTAGCACCTGGTCCGGCGAGGAACTGCACGATTACCTGCGGCGGGCCAGACGGATGGTGGAGGACCGGGAAAGCCTCCTTCCGCAACGACTGCGCCAGATCCTCCCCGTCATCTTCGAAGAGATGATCCCTTCCTACCTGGATACCGAGGGGGTCGGCTGCGCGCTGGGACGCATGTCGAGAAGGATCAAAAGAAGCAATCCGCTGGCGGGGGGAGAAAAGGAACTGGAGCGAAACTATGATGGGCTCAGGGAAGATTTCCATGAATTCCTGGCTGCCGCCCGCCTCTTCGCAGAGGAATTCATCGACCAGCAACCGCCGCGCTGACTTCACAAAGCAAGAGACGATTGCACCAGTGCCGAGGATGGCATCTCCTGTGACCGAATCACTTCCCTACGTCCATCCTTCCCCTCTTCCCTTCTCCACGTATCATCTTCTCCCCTCTCCCCAGATAGCCTAAGACAGACTCGTTCACCATTGCCCATTCCTGCGCCCCTTCCCTTCGAGGCTTCTGTGTCTGTCCGCTAAATCACAGAAGCTGCTAATCCTGCAGATCAGGATATACTCTGTAATTGTTCAATCTATCGAAGATTACACTAAGGAGCCGGTACAGGAGTCGATCATGGCCGAAAAAGAACTCTCTCGCTATGTCAGATGGTTTAAGGAGATCACTATCAGCGACGTTCCGGTGGTAGGTGGAAAGAACGCATCTCTGGGAGAGATGTATCGGGAATTGAGCGGCAAAGGCATAAGGATCCCCAATGGCTTCGCTGTCACAGCACACGCCTACCGGCATCTGATCGAAGGAAGCGGCAAAATGCAGGAGATGCGAAAGACCCTGAGGGAGATAGACAAAAGCGACCTCGATGCCTTCGCCCGCCATGCCCGCAGACTGAGAGAGATCGTGTATGAAGCTCCGCTGCCGGTGGAAATTCGCGATGGCATCACTGAGGCCTACCGACAGCTGTGCAGGGAGTATGGAGAAGATGTCGATGTCGCCGTCCGCAGCAGCGCCACCGCCGAGGACCTGCCGACCGCCTCCTTCGCAGGCCAGCAGGAAACCTATCTGAACATCCGGGGCGAGGCGCAACTGCTGGACGCCTGCCGGCGCTGCTTCGCCTCGCTGTTCACCGACCGCGCCATCTCCTACCGTATCGACCAGGGCTTCGACCATTTCAAAGTGGCGCTGTCGGTGGGGGTGATGAAGATGGTGCGCTCCGACCTGGCCGCCAGCGGGGTTATGTTCACCATCGACACCGAGACAGGCTTTCGCGACGTGGTGCTGATCAACGGCACCTACGGGCTTGGCGAAAACGTGGTGCAGGGAGCGGTCAACCCGGACGAGTTCTACGTCTTCAAGCCGACCCTCAAAAACGGCTTCCGCCCCATCGTCGGCAAGAAACTGGGCGACAAGGGGCTCAAGATGATCTACGGCCGCGGCGGCTCCAAGGTGCTGACCCGCAACGTCGAGGTCCCCGAGCAGCAGCGCCGGCTGTTCTGCATCACCGATGCCGAAGTACTGGAACTGGCGCGCTTCGCCATGACCATCGAGGAGCATTACACCAAGAAGGCGGGACACGACCAGCCGATGGACATTGAGTGGGCCAAGGACGGGGTGACCGGCGAACTTTTCATCGTGCAGGCGCGACCGGAAACGGTCCAGTCGCAAAAAGCCATGGACTTCCTGGAGATGTACCGGCTGGAGGGTAAGGGGGAAGTGGTGGTCACCGGAACCAGCGTCGGCGAGAAGATCGCCGCCGGACCTTGCCGGGTGATCACCGACGTGCACCGGCTTTCCGAGTTCAAACCGGGAGAGATCCTGGTCGCCGACACCACCACCCCCGACTGGGAGCCGATAATGAAGCAGGCAGCCGCGGTGGTCACCAACCGTGGCGGCCGCACCTGCCACGCAGCCATCGTCAGCCGTGAACTCGGCATCCCCTCCATCGTCGGCACCGGCGACGGAACCGAAAAGATCCGGGAGGGGCAACAGATCACGGTGAGCTGCGCGGAAGGCGAGGTCGGCAGGGTCTACGACACGGTACTCCCCTTCCGGGTCGACCGGATCCCTCTCTCCGGCCTGCCCCGGCCGCGCACCAAGATCATGATGAACCTGGGCAATCCCGACGAGGCGTTCGCCCTCTCCAAGATCCCCAACGACGGCGTGGGATTGGCTCGCATGGAGTTCATCATCAACAACTACATCAAGGTCCACCCCATGGCGCTGATCCACCCGGACCGGATCGCCGACAACCACGAGCGCCAGGAAATCGAGCGGTTGGTGGCCGGCTATCCCGACCGGGAAAGCTACTTCGTCGAGCAGCTGTCAGGCGGTATCGCCACCATCGCGGCAGCCTTTTTCCCGAGACCGGTGGTGGTGCGGATGAGTGACTTCAAGACCAACGAATATGCGAGCCTTCTGGGCGGCCGCGCCTTCGAGCCGCAGGAAGAGAACCCGATGATCGGCTTCCGCGGCGCCTCGCGCTACTACGACGAGCGCTACCGCGAAGGTTTCGCACTCGAGTGCCGCGCCTTGAAACGGGTGAGGGACGAGATGGGGCTCATCAACGTGATACCGATGATCCCCTTCTGCCGCACCGTGGGCGAGGGAGAGAAAGTGCTGGCCGAAATGGAGCATAACGGACTGAAGCGTGGCGAGAACCAGCTGAAAGTCTACGTGATGTGCGAGATTCCCAACAACGTCCTCCAGATCGACGAGTTCAGCCGGCTCTTCGACGGCTTCTCCATCGGTTCCAACGACCTGACCCAGCTGACCCTGGGCGTGGACCGCGACTCCGCACTGGTTGCGCACGTTTTCGACGAGCGTGACCCCGGCGTCATGAAGCTTATCTCGCAGGTCATCGTGGGGGCCAAGCGAAACGTTCGCCACAGCGGCATCTGCGGCCAGGCCCCCAGCGACTATCCGGAGTTTGCGGCCTTTCTGGTTCTGAAAGAGATCGATTCCATGTCGCTTAACCCCGACTCGGTCATGAAGATCACCCTGAAGGTGCTGGAGATAGAGAAAGGGCTGGACGTAGCCTGCAACAACAAGGATTGATTTCCCCGACCCGGGACAGGTGTCCGCATGGGCACCTGTCCCCTTCCACAAGCCCCCTTCCCCCGCGACGTCCCTGTATAAAAAAGATTCCATGTCCAATTTTTAGCACCGGCCAAAACCGCTATATTTTCGACTACTTATCTTTTAACCACCCGATCTGCAGCCATTTCCTGTGGCTCCTCTCCCCCCCCCCCCCCCCGCGTAACCGTCTGAAATTAAAGGAAGAGGACATTGGCACACCAGCTGCATTAGGCACCCGTACTGTCACCATGCCGAAACGGCCCTTTAGTGGCAGGCTGCACAAGGTGAATGAGAGGAGTCCAGGCAGGAAAGATGAAGAAAAAGCGATTCAAGTCGATCGAGATAGCGAACAGCCAGTACCAGAACCTGAAGGAAATGCTGAAGAGCTGCAAAGATATCGAAGAGAGGAACCTCATCTATCGGAGGATGATCAACCTGCTGGAGGTTATCGACTTCCTTAACACGCAGAATGCACTAGCGCTGACAGATTGATGATCGCGCAAGGACAGGAGCGCAGGATGAGATCGCTAGAAAGAAACGGAGATGACACCATGGAATTCACGACCGCCCGCCACTCTACCCGCAACTGCCAAGCCCGTCAGATGGACCGCGTCCTCTATCAGTGCCTGGCCCGGCTGAACGGCACCTGCTCGTTTTCCCTGTGCTACAAGAACCTCTGCTACTGCTGCCATCCCAACCGTGACGAGTTCAGCTGAGCCGCTCTTCCCTTGAGTCGGCCGGGAGCAGGCCACTGCCTGCCGCTACCGGCAATGGACCACCCTCAGGTCGGCTGACGGCCGATACCATCCAGGTAGTTTCTCTCTTCGAGCGGGACCGCCTCCGATGGGGGCTCGCTGTCGGGGTAGACCAGGAGAAAGAGCGTGCCTTCTTCGCTGATCCTGCGGTAGACAAGGTCGGTTTCCAGGCCGTACTGTTCCGCATATTCCTGCGGAGTGACCATCTGGCACCCTTCCCGGTACAATTCGTTCACGACCGTGGAAAAGGCGACTCGCGATTCGACCGTGACGATGTTCCCGGCCGGACCGGAATTCGTGAACCACCCCACCCCCGTCCTGATAATGATGCGCTGCGCCGCAGCGACGACCTCTTCAAGTGCTTCCTTATCTCCGCTCATACAGCCTCCTGATTTCGCCACCCTTTTCACCTTGCACTTTCCTCTCATTGTTCCAGTTGCCGGCATCTTTTAAAAGGAATAACTGCCAGTGGTTACCGCTTTCTGGTACAATCTGGACTTTGGCCGGCAGTTACCGAACCGGCCCATATTGTTTCCTGACCAGTCACTATCTAACCCCGCGGGGAACCTTCCCCCCCTTCAAGGAGAGGGTACGGGCGAGGATGGGTTCCCCGCTGAAGATGTGAACCCATCCTCAGCCTTGACCTGCCAATTGAAGGGGAAAGCATGGGTGCGGAAGATCATCTGTAATCAGGTGAGGGTTTTTCCAGGGAGGTCGATTGTATGCGAGCCATGGTTTTCAAAGGCAAAGGGATTCCGCTGGAACTCGAAGAGCTGCCGGTGCACGAACCGGGGCCGGGGCAGCTTTTGCTCAAGGTAGCCGCCTGCGGCATCTGCCGTACCGATCTCCACATCGTGGACGGCGAACTCACCGACCCCAAGCTGCCGCTGATCCCTGGACACCAGATAGTTGGCCGGGTGGTGGCGGCAGGCAGCGGCGGTTCCCCGTTTCGGGAAGGGGACCGGGTGGGAGTTCCCTGGTTAGGCTCCACCTGCGGCAACTGTCCGGAGTGCAGATCGGGCCGGGAGAACCTCTGTGACCAGGCACGCTTCACCGGCTATCACTTAAACGGAGGCTTCGCCGACTATGCCGTGGCCGACCAGCGTTTCTGCTTTCCGATTCCGGAAGGGTATCCCGATGTGCAGGCAGCGCCCCTTCTCTGCGCGGGCCTGATCGGCTACCGCTCGCTCTCCATGGCGGGCGACGGCAGGCGCCTCGGCATCTACGGGTTCGGTGCCGCCGCCCACATCGTCGCCCAGGTCGCCCGCTGGCAGGGGCGCGAAACATTCGCTTTCACCCGCAGGGGAGACTTGGCCGGACAGGCCTTCGCCCGGGAACTCGGCGCGGTCTGGACCGGCGACGCCGAAACGCTGCCCCCTTCCCCGCTGGACGCGGCCATCATTTTTGCCCCTGCCGGCGAACTGGTTCCGGCCGCGCTCAAGGCGGTACGCAAAGGAGGGAGCGTCATTTGCGCCGGCATCCACATGAGCGACATCCCTTCCTTCCCCTATGAACTCCTGTGGGGAGAACGCGTGCTCCGTTCCGTGGCCAACCTCACCCGCAAAGATGGCGAGGAGTTCCTGGCAGTCGCCCCCCAGGTACCGGTAAGGACCGAGGTGCAGGTCTATCCGCTGGAGGAGGCGAACCGGGCGCTTTCCGATCTGAGAGCCGGAAACATCAAAGGAGCCGGTGTCCTGATGGTGAACCAGGATACGCTGTGAAGTGAGAACGAGGGAGAGCGGGGGCGCGTTCCACGTCAGCCAGGAAGCTGACAGCCGTGGCAGGATGGGAAACAAGGGGGAATCCATGGAAAAGCCGGTCATCGTGCAGTGCTACGCCGGATACAAGGGGGAGGAAAGGCCCGTTTCCTTTACGCTGGAAGGGCGGCAGGTCCAGGTCCGGGAGATCGCCGACCGCTGGTACGATCCTGACTACAACTGCTACAAGGTGGTTGGCGAGGACGGGCAACTCTACCTGCTGCGGCAAGACCTCAACAGCGGTTCATGGCACCTGCTGGAAAAAGAGCAGGATCAGAACGGGTAGTTCAATCCCACGAATACCGCCGGACCATCCTTACCTATGCCGACATCGATCCGCCCTACGATGTTCGGGCGCACCACCGTCCTCAGACCGATACCGGGATTGAATTCGAAGGTCTTGTTGGTCGCCTCCACCACCGAGTGCATCACGGACCCGAAATCTATGAAGGGTGCCAGTTCCCAATCCGCGGTCACCTTGAAGATCTCCCAGCGAAACAGCCTGATTCTCTCCTCGAGGTTCAAAAGGAAGTAGCTCTTGTCGATAAAGCGGTTCACCCCGTACCCCCGCAGGGTGGTCTCTCCCCCCAGGCTTGCCTGCTCAAGGAAAGGGATGTCGTCACCGACCGTCTGCTTGCAGGTAAAACGTGGCACCGTGACGAAACGGGCATCGGCCAGGGGATAGTAATACTTCGCCTCCAGTTCGTAGGCCTGAAAGTCGGCGCCGCTCCCCAAAGCCTTGGCGCTTTCCTCGAAGGAGAAACGAAGGTAGGTGCCGGTGGTCGGCATGTCGTCGGAATCCAGGGTATCGAATACCAGGGAGAACTGCTGTGCATGTAAACCGTAGCCTTGCACCCCGGGGACAGTTCTGGTGGGGAAGACCTCCGTTATGAAGGGAAGCGTGGTGACCGCGCCCTCCTCGACGTTCACCCTCTTCAACCGTTCCCCGAAAAGCAGTTCGAAGTGGGCGGTCAACCGGTAGCCCAGGGTGCCGTAGAAGCCGAACTCGGCGTCGGTGTAGTTGGTCTCGTTCTGCCTTACCGAACTCGACTGGAAGCCGAAGAAGCGTGCGGAACCGTCCTTGTAGTTGAAGACGTTCAGGGAACCTTCAAAACGCTCGGAATAGAGCCTCCGGTCGTTGTAGCGTATCCGGAACTCTTCATTGATGGTGGTGGCTTTGGAGAGGTTGATCTTGAGGTTTTTGGTGGGGCTGGGATAGAAGGCACCGTACAGGATGCTGGAAACGCCGAAATACTTGTTGTAGTTCTCCTGCGGGACGATCAGGGTGCTGACTTCGTCCTTGGCGTTATGCATCAGAAAAGCCACCAGGCCGCCGCCGGTGACACCTTCATTGGGGCTGGAACCGATTACCGGCAAGGGGATGGCGACCGTCTTGACCGGATCGGAGAAGCTGTCGTTGGAAGCCGGCGGCGGAAGGTACTTCCTCGGCACTTCGTACGCGCAGCCGGCCAGACAGATCATGAGGAAAATTGGGATGGTCAGTCGACGCATGGGGCTCCGCAACCTGTAAATGCAGTTAGCTACACCAGTGCCTGTCACTTTTCACGTGCCGCCACCACCAGACCGGTCAACAGCCAGAAAGCCTCCCGCAGGCGGCGCATGATGCTGAAGCCGGCGCCCAGGGTGGCCCCCAGCTTGAACCCCAGGGAGAGCAGGATGTTGCCGCCATCCTGCACGCCAAGGGAAGCGGGGATCATGAAACCAAGCCCGGCCACCAACTGGGCCAGCGCATCCAGGCAGAGGGCCATATCGAGCGGTATCCGGTGGCCGAGCAGCGTGAAGATAAGCCAGGCCTCCACGGCTTGCATCAGCCAGCCCAGGAAAAAGCAGACCAGCGCCAGCGCCCCCCTCCTCCCATGATCGCGGTAGAACGCCGCCAGCACCTCGTCAAGCGAGGCCAGTTCGCTCTCCTTGGCGCTCAGCACGGCGGGGCAGTGCCCGATTTTCTTCAGCAATTTCAAAAACGACCGGCAGGGATTGCTGCGCTGCAGCGTGAGAAAGGCCAGCCCCGCCGCCGCCAGCACGCAGGTGCCCAGGCAGCAGAACAGCGCCAGCCGGGGCGAGATGCCGGGTAAGGTGAAGGGAATGAGAGCAAGGCCGATGAAGATGTACATGACCAGGCTCAGGACCATCAGGGCCTTGTGGATGATGAGGGAGGCGGCGGCCTTTTGCCAGGGGACCCCGTCTGACTGCAGGCGCACCGCCTTGAACGGTTCGCCCCCCAAAGAGGCGGTCGGGGTCAGCTGGTTGAGGGATTCGCCCGCGAGCCGCAGGAAGAACATCCTGCGCACGGCAGGCACCGCGGGATCCACCACCAAGAGCCGCCAGGAAAGGGTCCAGAAGTAGCAGGTCACCCCGTAGGGAACCACCAGCAGCGCCCAATACCATTTGGCCACCGTCACCGAATGCAGCAAGGAGAGCCAGTCGATGCTCCTGAACATCAAGAAGAGCGCGATGGAGGCTATCCCGATCAGCAGCAGGTTGAGGCGACGCATGGACATAGTGGACGTGGACGTTTCGGCTGAAATATCAAACCTCCGACGGGACGTGGAAGAATTCGGTGTACTCCTGGAAATTGCGCCGCTCGGTGGCCGGATCCATGCCGAACTGTTGCAAAGAGTAGCGGTGGGCGCCGTTTTTGTCCTTCGGGTTGCCGGCGATGAACTGCCGCATCGCCTCCCGCGCCTCGGCCGTCAGGTCGCGCTGGAAGTAGCGGTAGATCCCCTCCACCACCCCCATCGGGTCCCTGAGCAGGTCATGGTAGCTTACGTCCAGGAACTGCTCCTCGCGCTCTTTTGCCGCCCGCATCCGGGTCAAAAGCCGCGCGCTGTCGGCCCACCGCTTGCTGACCTCGGCTCCCAGCTCCTTGAGATCAATGGCGCTGGTGAAGGGGGCCCGCAGCACCTGAGCGAAGCTCGCGCAGGAGGGGAGCACCTTCAGGGGGTCCCGGTGGGTCAAAACGATCTGGGCGTCGGGGTAGATCTCGAACAGCGAGTTCAGCGCCATCAGGTGGCTGGGGGCCTTGAGCACCCAGTGTCCGCCGGGACAGTGCCACTGCAGATGCTGCAGGAACTTGCGGTGGCAGACGTAAGCGGGACGCTTGTCCTGCTGGTCGTGCCAGGTGCGGTAGGAAGTGACGTAGTACATCGATTCGAAGACGTAGCTCAGGAAGGAGTGATCGGTGATCGATATGCATTCCTGGGGGAGGGTCGCGTCTATGTTGTGGCATTTGTAGAAGTCCGGCATCAGGACGTCGATCCAGGCCAGCTCGCGCCTGGTCTTCTCGATGCGCGGATCGCTGTGGTAGGTCGCCCTCTCCGGCGGCGGGGAGGGATGCATCACCTCCCAGACCAGCGGGGCCCGGCTGGCGGGGTCTTGCGACATCAGCGCGTGCAGGAAGGTTGTGCCGCTTCGCGGAAGGCCGGTGATGAAGATCGGCTTGACGATCTTCTCCTGGGCGATGCCGGGGTTCACCGTGCGGTCATGCTGCATGGTCAGCTTGTTGCCCAGCATCCGCAGCATCTCGGAATGCACCGTTATGCGCCCCAGCAGGTTAAGGTCGGCATCCTTTTCAAAGGAGCGCAGCAAGATCTCCAGCGGTTCCAGGAAATCCGAGTCGCCGAAGTCGTTAAGCCCGGTCAGCCGGCGGCTTTTCTCCAGAAGCCAGTCCCGGTCGAGCCGCAGCAGGGAGCGGCCGTCGTTCAGGGCAATGCGCCCCACCTTGTTGAGCCCCCTGATCATACCCGAGCCGACGGAGGTAAGCACCTTCTTGGCGTCGAAAGCTCCCGCCTCTTGTCCATTTGCAGAAACCGGTGTCTGTAGTTGATTCACTAGCATCTCCTGAAATAGTGGCGATTACAGTACAGGTAGCGCTCCTCTCTCACTGTGCGATCACTCTGTCAGATCATGGGGAGGCTCCATCAATGGCGAAAGCTATGAAATAGTATGCCAGAGGGTTGCAGATCCGCAATATGATTAGGACTGGCAAATCATAAAGCTCTTAAAATTATTTTGCAACAGTTACTATGAGAAGGGGCTGGCAGATTTTACCCGTTCAGAGCTAACTCTGCCTGTGGTAACGGTTACTGTGCCTGAAAACAATGGCGATCTGACGCTCTGAGAGAGTTATTGAGAGAGTTATCCTTTGGTGAAATGGGTGGCGACCATATCCTGGGCGAGATCCATGGAGGAGGTGAAAGCTGGCGAGATCGGGTTAAGGACATGGAGGGACGGACCGTCCGCCACCAGCATGAAGTCCATCACCATCTGCTTGGTGTCCCAATCCACCAGCTGTGGCCGGATCCCCACCTTGCTGGCGGCAACCAGGTCAGCGGGAGCAAGCTGTTTGACCAGCCTGGCGGCATCACGGTAGAAGAAGGAGGGGAAGTACTTGACCGGCTCGCTCAGGGCCACCGACCGGAACTTGGCATTGGCCAGGAACAGGACCAGATCCTCGAAGGCGATGGCGAATCCCTCTTTATCGATACCGGCCAGGATGCCGTAATTCTCGCGCCCAAAAGCGGGGATGGCGGTGGGTCCCAGGTAGACGTCGCCGTGCACGCTGCGGGTGAAGTGGACGCCCAGGAAGGGATTGCGGATGTCGGGGACCGGGTAGATGCTGGAATTGACCGTGAAGGGAGCCTCCTTGCTGAGCAGCCGGTAGACCCCCTTGAAGGGGATCAGCCGGTACTTCTCCCCTACCCCGAACAGCCGGGCCACCTTGTCGCAGTAGGCGCCGGCCGCGTTGACGAAGCGGTTGAAGCGTATCTCTCCCTGGCTGGTTAGCGCGATACCACTCCCCTTCAGCCCGGTCAGCCGGCAATTGAGGACGATGCTGACCCGGCCGCTTGCCTCCAGGTCCCGCAGCAGGCTCTTCAGCACGGCCTTGGGATCGACCACCGCCGTGTAGTGCGAGTAGAGGGCGCGCTCCACCGTCCTGGCGTTGGGCTCGATGGCGGCCAGCCGCTGCTCGTCGATCAGCTCGACCTTGGCGCCGTTTGCGGTGGCGCGGTGGTACAGCTCCTCCAGCACGGGGAGTTCGGCCGCGCTGCGGGTGACGATGACCTTGCCGTTTTCCAGCAGGGGGAGCCCCTTCTCCTTGCAATAGGCGCGCATGAGGAAGTTGCCGTTCAGGCAGGACTTGGCCTTCAGGCTGTCGGGAGAGTAGTAGATGCCGGCGTGCAGCACGCCGCTGTTGCGTCCGGAGGCGTGGCGGCCGAGTTCCGGCTCCTTGTCGATGATGACGATGTCGCCGAAGCCTTTTTGGATCAGTTCGCGCGCGATGGTAAGCCCGATGATGCCGGCTCCGACTATCAGTATCTCAGCTTTGTCGATCATGGTTCCCCCGGAAAAGCACTGCAGCAGGTGGCAGCTCATTTGGGGGGAAAGGATATAACGCCGCAGGGCAAACGTCAACCGAAGTGGTCGAAAAGACTGGCATCTGGCGCCGGATCCTCATTCATTCCCGTTTCCGCCCTCCAGGAAAACGATTCGGGGGGCTTCAACTGCGGCAGCCGGTACCGGTTGGCCACTCGCGCCGATGATTCCTGTCGACGGCACCAGCTGGCTGTGCTATTTTATGGAACGTCGTTTTAGATACTGAGATCTCCTGGAGTTCTGCATGTCACCGACCCGGACCTTTTCGCTCACGCTGCTGGCCATGATAGCCTTTGCGGGGAATTCGCTCCTCTGCCGGCAGGCCCTCAAGCATACCGGCATCGATGCGGCAAGTTTCACCTCCATCCGGATCGTCTCCGGGGCGCTGGTCCTCTGGCTGATCACGCAAAGGCGCGGCCGCAGGCATTTTTCGGCCGGGAGCTGGCCATCCGCCCTGGCGCTCTTCGTCTACGCCGCCGGTTTCTCCTACGCCTATCTCAGCCTGCCTGCCGCCTCCGGCGCGCTGCTCCTCTTCGGCGCGGTGCAGTGCACCATGATCGGCCACGGCTTATGGCGGGGTGAGCGACTGCAGGCCCGGCAATCGGCGGGGCTGATCCTCGCCTGCACAGGGCTGGCCGTCCTGCTGCTTCCTGGCTTTTCCGCGCCCCCCTTGGCAGGCTCCCTCCTGATGGCGGCGGCCGGCGTCGCCTGGGGGGGCTATTCCCTGCGCGGCAAGGGCGCCAGCGACCCGACCAGTGTCACCGCCGGCAATTTCCTGCGTGCAGTACCGATGGCGGCAGTACTGAGCGCGGTCAGCCTCACCCAGCATTCCCTTAACCAGGCCGGCATCTGGTACGCCGTCTGCTCAGGCGCGGCGGCATCCGGTCTCGGCTACGCAGTCTGGTACATGGCGCTGCGCGGGCTGAAGGCGACCAGCGCCGCAACGGTACAGTTGAGCGCGCCGCCTCTGGCCGCCATCGGCGCGGTGGTCTTTCTCGGCGAACCGGTGACCGCCCGCCTGCTGGCAGCCTCGGCCGCCATCCTAGGAGGGATCGCCCTGGTCATCACCGGAAAGGGAGCGGACCTCGGCAAGCCTGCAACCCAAGGGGAACTCCGGTTGGCCGGCATGGCCGATGAAGCGCCCCCCTCTGGAAAGTGAGGGCGCACCCCGCCTTTTTCAGCAAGGCTCCCTCCCCCTTCTCGCATCCCCTACCCAAAAGTAACGACGCCCCTCTCTTCCTTTGGCCAGACAGATGACTGCCGGCGCGGCCGACAATTGAAAAAGATTTTCATCTTTCTTCATTTTCGGTTATACTGCTGCCTAATTATCAAAAGGCGGTGACTCTATCGATATGCAGAGTATGAGTGCGTTGTCGCAGCTGGAACAAGAGTCCATCTACATCCTCCGCGAGGCGGTTGCCGAGGCCGAAAGGCCGGCCATGCTGTACTCCATCGGCAAAGATTCCTCGGTCATGCTTCACCTGGCACTGAAAGCCTTCTATCCTCTGAAGCCCCCCTTTCCCCTGGTGCACGTCGATACCACCTGGAAATTCAAAGAGATGATCAGCTTCCGCGACCAGACCGCAGACCGTCTCGGTCTGGAGCTGATCGTGCACACCAATGCCGACGGCGTCCGGGACGGCATCACCCCCTTCACCCACGGCAGCCGCCTCTACACCGACATCATGAAGACCGAGGGGCTCAAGCAGGTGCTGAACCGGCACCGGTTCGACATGGTGTTCGGCGGTGCGCGCCGCGATGAGGAGAAAAGCCGGGCCAAGGAGAGGGTTTTCTCCTTCCGGGATGCCCACCACCGCTGGGAGCCCAGGGGGCAGCGACCGGAGCTGTGGAACATCCCCAACCTGCACCGGCACCGCAGCGAAAGCTTCAGGGTCTTTCCCCTTTCCAACTGGACCGAACTCGACGTCTGGCGCTACATCGAAAGGGAGAACATCCCGGTGGTTCCCCTCTACTTCGCCGCCGAGCGACCGGTGGTGGAACGCGAGGGGCAGCTGATCATGGTGGATGACGACCGTTTCCCGCTCGCCGCCGGCGAAAAGCCGCAGCTGCGCCAGGTACGCTTCCGCACGCTGGGCTGCTATCCGCTCACCGCCGGGGTGGATTCCTCGGCAAGGACCGTGGCCGACATCGTCAAGGAACTGGAAGAGGCGAGAAGTTCGGAGCGCTGCGGACGCCTGATCGACTTCGACCAGGCGGGCAGCATGGAGAAAAAAAAGCAGGAGGGATACTTCTGATGGCTGCTGCAAGCGACCTGCTCCGCTTCCTGGCCTGCGGTAGCGTGGATGATGGAAAGTCGACCCTGATCGGACACCTTATCGAACTGACCGGCAACCTGCCGGATGACCAGCGGCGCACACTCGAGGAGGAGAGCTCCCGCATCGGCACCGCCGGCGGCAAGCTCGACTTCTCGCTGCTCATGGACGGCCTGATGGCTGAACGCGAGCAGGGGATCACCATCGACGTGGCCCACCGCTACTTCGAGACCGGGCGCCGCAAGTTCATCGTGGCGGACACCCCGGGACATGAAAGCTACACCCGCAACATGGCGACCGGCGCTTCCAACTGCTCGGCCGCCCTCATCCTGGTTGACGCCACCCTCGGCGTTCTCCCCCAAACCCGCCGCCACGCCCTGATCTGCGTGCTGATGGGTATCAAGAACCTCCTGTTCGCCGTCAACAAGATGGACCGCCTCGATTGGGACCAAAAGGAGTTCCGCCGGGTGGAGGCGCAGTGCGGCCAGCTGGCAACCGCCCTGGAAACCTTCGGCTTGCCGTCCGGCGGTTCCACGGTGACGCCCATCTCGGCCCTCGACGGCGACAACCTGGTCACCCTTTCCGACCGCATGCCCTGGTACCAGGGGGTAACGGTCCTTGACTGGCTGCACGGCCTGGAACCGGCTGCCGGTCTCCCCCACCAGGAGTTCAGGCTGCCGGTCCAGTACGTCATCAAGGTCGCCCGTTCCGGCGCGGGATGGCAGCAGGGGGTAAGCGACAAGGTAAAGCATGGCGCAGGCGGCACCTTCCGCGCTTACGCCGGCACCATCTCCTCCGGCAGCGTGCAGCGGGGCGACCAGGTCGCGGTGCTGCCGGCCGGCTTCACCACCGAGGTTACCGGTATCCGGATCGGGGATCATCCGGTCGAGCGGGCTTCCGCGGGGATGGCGGTCTCGCTGACCCTGAAAGGTGAACACGACGTGGTGCGCGGCGACTGCATCGCCTTTGCCGGCGGCCGCCCCGAGATAGCCAACCTCTTCAAGGTGCGCCTGGTCTGGATGCACGAGGAAGCCCTCTTCTCCGGGCGCAGCTACGTGTTCAGGAGCGTCTTCGGCCAGGCATCCGCCCAGGTGACCAGCATCCGCAGCCGCATCGACCTGGAATCCTGCCTCCGGCTGTCGGCGGACCGGCTGGAGTTGAACGACATCGGCGAGGCCGATATCTCGCTGGCGCGCTCGCTTCCCTTCGACCCCTACCAGGACAACCGGGAAACCGGAGCCTTCATCCTGGTCGACCGCGTCACCAACGCCACCGTGGCCTGCGGGATGATCCTGCACCGGCTGCGGCGTTCGGAAAACGTGCACTGGCACCACGAGGAAGTCGGCCGCGTGGAACGGGCGGCCCTCAAGGGGCAACGCCCCTGCGTGGTCTGGCTGACCGGCCTGTCAGGCTCCGGCAAATCGACCATCGCCAACCTGCTGGAACGTGCCCTGGTCGGCCAGGGGCGGCACACCATGCTGCTGGACGGCGACAACGTCCGTCACGGCCTCAACAAGGACCTGGGCTTTACCGAGGCGGCGCGGATCGAGAACATCCGCCGCATCGGCGAGGTGGCCAAGCTGATGACCGATGCCGGCCTGATCGTGATCACCGCCTTCATTTCCCCCTTCCGGGCCGAGCGCGAAATGGTGCGCCAGTTACTGCCGGAAGGCGAGTTCATCGAGGTCCATCTCTCCACGGCGCTGGAGGTCTGCGAAAGCCGCGACCCCAAAGGTCTCTACCAGAAAGCCCGCCAGGGGCTGATCCCTAACTTCACCGGCATCAATGCTCCCTATGAAGCGCCCGAGGCTCCCCAGCTGCGGCTGGACACCGGGAAGCTCTCCCCCGAGGAGTGCTGCGAAGCAATCATCAACTGCCTGAATGCCTCCAGCGTGGGGCGCTGAGAGGGTAGCTGTCAGCCTCACCCCATCCTCACCCTGTCCCTCCCCTTGAAGGGGAGGGAACGCTTCTGCTCTTTTTTCCCGGTTACTCTGCTCCTCGCCCGTGGCACCTCTTGTCAAACGGGGCCCGGCCGTTTTTACACTTCCCCCACTACGTTCGTATCCGACACAGTCCCGCCACAGTCCCGGCACAGTCCGTCCCGACACGGTCGCGGCAAGTCCCGGCACTGTCCTCAGCACTGGTCTCAATACAGTTCTCAGCACACTTCAAGCACACGCCCCCTCCCCTTCAAGGGGAGGGCCGGGGTGAGGATGGGGTTACCGACAAAAAAAGCCCCCTAACGGGAGCTTGATTACCACTGCGAAGCAAGGAGGCGCCTGAAAAGATCGACCTCACTCAGGAAGGCGCACCTTTTCCATAGTCACTTTACCGTTTTTCACATGCACAAGCACGATGTGATGGATCGGTTCACCGGGAAAGCCGGCGGTGACCAGTGAACCGCCGGCCCCGCCGGTGATGATGGCGGGGACACCACCGTAATCTGCACGGGCGAACAGATGGACATGGGAAAAAAAGGCCCCCTGAACCTTGTCGCTTGCGAGAATTCCTTTCAGCTCTTCGGCACCTTCGGTGAAGACGTGCCAGTTCCAGCTCCTGGTTGCGGGCGGCACGTGCATGGCGACAAAGCGGGTGGCAGGGGCGGTTGCCAAACGGGAGCGGAGGTAGGCAAGTTCCGGAGCCTTCAGTGCGTACTCCGCATTATCGACGGCGACCACGGCGAGTCCCAGCCTGCTACTTTGCACGGTGAAATCTACAGGGCCGACTTCCCTGGTAAATACGGAGCGGTTTTCATGATTTCCGATCACCACGAAGAAAGGAAGCTCGGGCACCGTTTCCCTCACCATGGAGAGAAAGTGCGCCGTTTCGGCCTCCCCTCCTCGAGAAGAGTAGTCACCACCATGGAGAATGAAGAGCGGCTGGAATGATTTGGCCAGCTTGAGCGCTTTTTTGAAGGTGACATCGCCGCCGCGGCTGTCTCCCATTACCACAAAACAATAATCCTGCCGCTTGGCCTTCGCCTCTTTGGCCAGGAAAATCGACATTGACCGCTGATACAGTGTGTCGG
The DNA here is from genome assembly GCA_035255025.1 of Geomonas sp. Classification (GTDB taxonomy): domain Bacteria; phylum Desulfobacterota; class Desulfuromonadia; order Geobacterales; family Geobacteraceae; genus Geomonas. The sequence continues at coordinate 4,501 of DATFAB010000008.1, read as the reverse complement.
CGCAGCAGATGTTGGCGAAAATTGTTACCAGCAGCAGGGTAAGGAGGGAACGGGACAGGATGTTCATGGGGGTTAGCTGTTCACGGCATTGCGTTTGTTGAAGTTATCGATGCAAATCTTGCAGAGTTCCTCGATCTGCTTGCGCTGCTTGGCAGTCAGCTCGTCGATTTCCGGCAGCCGGTAAGAGTCGTAATTACAGTAGCGGCATAGCATTCCGAGATTGAGACTGAGATCACTCTCGTTCATGGCATTGCTCCCTCTATTACAACATATAAGTACAGCCTAATGCGGAAGCTAACATAACGGAATCGCGGAAGCAATAAAAAATATCACCAACTTTTTTTAATTTTAAAAAAAGGAGACTGCCGGCCCGGCTTAGCAGGTGGCTCGCAAGAGTGAACGGTTAACGGGGAGGGAGGTCAGCTTTTGACGATACGTCTTTTCTTATGGTGCGAGGGTTTACGGATGTCGGCTCTGGCGACCCGCAGTACCCGTGCACCCCGGCGGACGCTGACACTTTTCGCGCAATGCCGCTCCACCTTGGAAAGCCGCTGGAAGTGCGGCTGGGACTCGGAGTGTTGGGATTCCTTTTTGATGTTATTGGCAACCAGGACACCGTTCTCCGAGTGTGGGGATTCCTTCTTGATGTTGGTGGCAACCAGGATACCGTCTTCCTCGTAAACCTGGATGTCGTGAGAGACGGCCTCGGCAAGTTCTGCCGGCACCCTGTCAGCTTCCAGGGCGGGCGCCAGCGCACGAGGAAGGGCGATGCCCTTCAGGTCGGCGGCAGCGACCGTGGAAATGTCCCTGCGCAACTGGTTGAAGTTGTGGGTGTCGTGGTAGTTGAGGCGCCGGGTCAAGAGGATCACGAACAGGTCCTGTTTCGGATCGATCCAGATGGAGGAGCCGCTGTATCCGGTGTGACCGAAGGACGCGTCGGAGAAATAGCTTCCTTTGGGCGCGGAGAACGGGGATTTAATGTCCCAGCCGAGTCCCCGCTTCACCGAGCCGTTGCTGCAGGCATAAGGGGTGGTCATCTGGGCGATCACCTGCTCGGAAAGGATGCGCTTGTCGCCCAGCACCCCGCCGCCAAGGATCATACGGGCATAGAGAGAAAGGTCATACGCAGAGGAAAAAAGACCGGCATGTCCCGCGACGCCCCCCAGCCTGCGGGCGTTGGGATCCTGCACCACGCCGGGAACATAGCCGGAGGTCGGGGCGATAGAGGCGGCGAGTTCCTTGGGGGGCAGAAACATGGTCTCCCCGGCGCCCAGCGGCCTGAAGATCTGCGACTGGCAGAAAGCATCCAGGGTCTCTCCCGACACCCGGTGCACCAACTCGCCCAGCAGGATGAAATTGATATCGGCGTAGTGGAAACGGCTGCCGGCCCGGCTTCTTTCGGTCGCGGCCTTCCTGATGGCGTACTGGATCGGTTGGTCGGAGCCGATGCTGAAGTCGTCCAGCCCCGAAGTATGGGTCAGCAGGTTGAGGACAGTGATGTCACCATGGCCGGCCTCGGCGAATTCCGGGAACCACCGCGAGATCGGGTCGGATAGGCTGATCACCCCCTGGTCGAGCAGTTTCATGACGGCAGGTGTGGTGGCGATCACCTTGGTGAGCGAGGCGAGATCGAAGATCGAGCGGTCGTCAAGGGCCTTGCCGCCGGCAGCGGGGTTGAGCTGGCCGCGGGCGGCGGTGGCGATGATGCCGTCCCGGTTGCCGATCACGGCTACCCCGCCGGCAATGAGGTTGTGCGCGATGGCCCGGTCAAGGATGTTATCAATGGAAGAGGTGCAGGCTGAAACGGAAGAATTTGCGGGAGTTACCGCCGGGGACGGCTGTGCAACCTTGGGCTGCTCCTCGGCGAACAGCAGGGTTGGGACTGATAAAGCACTCAGCAAAACAATGGTGAAGATAAAACGCACGGGACACCTACATTGACAGTGAGCGACAGAGCGGGGATACCAGCAGAAACCGGCAGAACTTTTGGAACATTCGGCTTCTAGCACAACTGCAGCTCGAGCTCTCCGCCGAGCTTCCAGTAGCATACAGAAGCAACGACGAAAATTCGGTGACCCGCATCACAAATTTCGCACAACTATACAGACATTTAGGGCGCGGCAAAAGCCCTAAAATGAGTTATCCCTTTTTTTGTGTTGTTATCCCGGATTGCTGCGGGAATCAGAACCAGTGCCGGACACCCACGGAGAGATTGAGCCCCCGGAACTCAGCAGACAGCGGCTGGAAGTGCAACCTGGGAACTGCGTAGTGATGATAGGTAAAGTCCAAAGAGGTAGTGTCGCTCAAACGGGTGGCCAGGCCGGCAATGGCCTGGTAGGCGAAGTCGACGTCATGCCCCTCCGTCCAGAGCACGGTGGCGTTGGAAGTTGCTTTGCTGAACCTGGTAGCAACCACACCTATCCCTGCCCCAAGGTAAAGGGTAACCGCGGTGGGGGTCGAGATGTCGTAATATAGATTGGTCATGAACCCGTAACAGGTGACGTCGCCGTCAGCCTGCACCCGGCCGGTGCCGGAACTGAGTTTATCCGTGTTGACGCGGCGGAAGTTGAGCTCACCTTCGCCACGCAGGCCGCTGGCGAAGCGGTAGCCGCCGGCGGCCAGCACGACCAGGCCGGGGTCGTAGGTAAGGGTGCCGCTTTGATCGGGAAAGTTGCCGGTAACCGAGCTCTTGATGGGAAGGAACATGCCGATCTGCCCACCCGCGTACCCCCTCCCCTCCTCAGCCGGGGCGGAACTGGCGGCCAGCAGAACCAGTAACAACGCGGTAAATAAGGATCGTCTGGTCATACACCCTCCATTTCATTCAATAACTGCAGGTCATCGCTAGCTGCCGTTTGGCCCATCATCAACCCCATCCTCACCCTGACCCTCCCCTTGAAGGGGAGGGAACGCCGGGAGCGGGATCGCCCTCTCCCCACGAGAGCCTCTCCCCCACCAGAGACTATCCCTCACCAGAGACTATCCCTCACCAGAGTCCCCCTCCCCCACCAGAGACTCACTCCTCCACCAGCGACTCCCCGTCTCTGCCGGAAACGCCCCCTCCCCTTCAAGGGGAGGGCCGGGGTGAGGATGGGGTCATCTCCTTCAGGACGGCATCATCTGCCGTACCCGCTGGGGTTCCTCGCCCAGCCAGTCTGGGTTTTGGGCGGTGGCGTCGAAGATCGACGAGGTCTTGAAGGGCTCGAATGCCCCTCTCGATGCCGCTTTGGCGGTCCTTTCCAGCAGGGAGGCGACTTCGTCCGGCCCCATCGGCACGAAGGTATCCACCGCCTCGCAGGCCTGGTCCAGCGTCTCCATGCTGTCCATCCCGGTGATCACCACCGAGGTCGGCAGGTTCAGCGCATAATGCAGGCACTCCACCGGGGTGACCGTGGCCGACTTCAGGATGATGCCGTTGGCCATCGACTTCATCCCCAGCACGCCGATATTGTGCTTGACCAGTTCGGGAAGCACCAAGTGCTGAAAGCTCCGGTAGTGCGCGTCCATGACGTTGAGCGGCATCTGCACTGTGTCAAAGGTGAAGCCGTACTGGGCTGCAACCTCCAGCATGTGCAGGTGAACATGCGGATCTTTGTGGCCGGTAAAACCGATAAAGCGGATCTTGCCGGCAGCCTTGGCCTCCAGGAGCGCCGCGTTGGCGCCGTCCTCGTCGAAGACGCGGTGGGGATCTTCGAACCGCAGGATCTCGTGGTGCTGGACCAGGTCGATCGTGTCGACCTGCAGCCTGCGCAGCGATTCCTCGAGTTGCCGTGTCGCTTCCTTTTTGGAGCGGCCATCGATCTTGGTCATCAGGAAGGCCTTGTCCCGGAAGCCCCCTTTGAGCGCCTTCCCCATCCTGATCTCGCTGGATCCTTCATTGTAATCCCAGCTGTTGTCGAGGAAATTGACACCGCGATCGAGGGCCTCCCGCACGATGGCGATGGCGGTCTCCTCGGTGACCTTGGGGAGCCCGAGGTGCCACCCCCCTACCCCAACTGCCGAGACCTTCTCGTTGGTCCTGCCAAGAGTTCTAAAGAGCATGGTTCCTCCCGGAAAGAAGCGATCCGCAGACGATTTAACGCATTCCGCGCATCCGGCAATTGTAGCGGATTTCAACAATTACGCCATTTTCCGTCCTCGCCTTCATTTCTCCCCTCGCCCTCCGGGAGAGGGTGGCCGAAAGGCCGGGTGAGGGAAGTCCGCCCAAGTCAAAGAGATAAGCAGATCCGAAACCAGCCGAACCGGAAAAGGCAAATCCCCCCGCCCCCCTTTGCCTAAGGGGGGGGTAACTATAGATCCCCTCGCCCTCCGGGAGAGGGTGGCCGAAGGCCGGGTGAGGGAAGTCGGCCCATGGCAAAGAGGTCAGCAGATCCGGAACCGGTCGAACCGTAAAAGGCAAATCCCCCCTGCCCCCTTTGTCAAAGGGGGCGCTTAACTATAGATCCCCTCGCCCTCCGGGAGAGGGTGGCCGAAGGCCGGGTGAGGAAAGTCCGCCCATGGC
>DATFAB010000007.1:0-16618 GCA_035255025.1 Geomonas sp. | reverse complement strand
CGGCGTCCTGTACAAGACGGTCTCCCGCGGCTACTACTTCGACTCCGCCTATCGCAGACTTGTGGTACGTCCGCTCGATTACCTGTCGGAAGCTGTGCTGGCCCGCAGGGTGGAACCGGTCATCAGCGGGGTAACCCTGGCCGCAACCAGCGAAAGTGTCCAGGTGGGCTCCCGTCTCTTTTCCCGTCTGCAAAGCGGCAACCTGCAGGCTTACCTCCTCTACGCCGTGGCCGGGCTGGTAGTCATTCTCTGGGTGGGGGTATTCCATGCCTGATAGCTTGCTCATGTTGATGCTGTTCGCCTCCCCGCTGGTGGGACTCGCGCTGCTGCCGATATTGCCAAAAAACTCTCCGCTTTCCTGGCGGCTGCTTGCCATGCTGGCCATGCACGGATCACTGGCTGCCGGGGTTGTCCTCTTTGCCTGCTGTAACGGACAGGCGGCCATTGGTGAAGTGAAGCTCGCCTGGATAGACTCCCTGGGCGTGAACCTGCACCTGGCGGTCGACGGCCTGAACGCCTATTTCCTGCTGCTGACCGTGGTGGTCTTTCCGGTAGTGCTCGCCTGCGCGTGGTCGAGCAGACAGGTGCAGGATCGTCTGTTCCTGGCGCTGCTTTTGCTCCTGGAGGTCTCCCTGCTGGGGACATTCCTTTCCCAGAACCTGATGCTTTTCTTCATCTTCTGGGAGGCGGTGCTGATCCCGGGGAGCCTGATGATCCTGGTCTTTGGCGGGGAGCAGAGCAGGAAGGCGGCCACCACCTTCTTCCTCTACACGCTGGGGGGGAGCGTGCTCCTTTTGGCAGCCATCATCCTGCTCGGGGTGGAGAGCCAGCAGCAAACCGGGCACTGGAGCCTGGAGCTTGCCAACCTGGCGGGCCTGAAGCTCTCCTGGCACAGCCAGCTCTTCATCTTCGTCTCCATTGCGCTGGCCTGTGCCATCAAGTGCCCGCTCTTTCCTTTTCACAGCTGGCTGCCGCTGGTCTACTTCGAGGCCCCCTTCTCCGGGACCGCCCTGATGGCGGGGGTGCTCTCCAAGATGGGGGTGTTCGGCCTGCTCAAGCTGGCGCTGCCGCTCTGTCCGGACGTCGCCCGGGCTGCCGCCCCCTACGCCGTATCCCTTGCCGTGGCCAGCATCCTCTACGGCGCCGTGCTTGCCCTCCGGCAGCAGGATTTCAAGCGGCTGGTCGCCTGGTCGTCGCTCAGCCACATGGGGTACATCGTGCTGGGAATCTTCGCCTGCCAGGAGAGCTCGCTGCACGGCTCGCTCTTCCAGGTGCTCAGCCACGGCCTGGCGGTGGCCGGGCTCTTCCTGGTGCTGAGCCTTTTGGAGCAGAGGGTAGGGGAGCAGTACCCGCGGCTGAACGCTCTCTCCACCCTGGCGCCGCGACTGGCCGTGGTGACCATGCTGTTCATCCTGACCAGCATCGCGCTCCCCTTCACCAGCGGCTTTACCTCGGAGTTCCTGATCCTGTTCGGAACCTTCCAGCAGGGGATGGCAGCCTGGCGGGCCGGGACGTCGCCCGTGCTCCTCGTCTGCTCAGTGGTTGCCTGCTCGGGGATGGTCCTGGGGGCGGGCTACATGCTCCGTTTCGGCCGCTCGCTCCTCTTCGGTTCTACCGAGTCCTCGCCGATCGCCGACCTGAATCTGCTGGAGATGATCTCCTTCGCGCCGCTTCTCGTGCTGATCCTGTGGGTCGGCATCTACCCCGGCTCGCTGATGGAGAAGACCAAGCCGGCCATTTCCTCGCTGACCGCACGCTCCGGGCAGCAGCCTCCCCGGCTGCTGCTGTCGGCGCATGTTCAAGGAGCAAGCTATGGGCATTGACCTGATCTACGGGCTGTTGCCCGAGCACATCCTGCTGGCGCTGATCCTCGCCCTGATGGTGCTGGAATGCTTGCGCGCCGACCGGCGTCTGGCCGGACCGTTGTCCACCTTTTGCCTGGCGGCGGGTTGCCTTGTGCTATGCCGCCAGCTCGCGGAAGGTTACGCCTTCCGGTTGGCGGAAGGGGAGATCGCCGTCGACCGGCCGGCGCTGCTCGCCAGGCTTGCGCTTTTGGGGTGCGGAGTGATCCTGGGGCTTTGCTTTCACGAGCGCTTCGGTTCCTTCAAGGCCCGCCTCCTGCTCGCCTCCTCGCTGCTGGGAGGGCTCCTCATGATGTCGGCCACCGGTTTCATCACCCTCTTCATCGGCATAGAGATGCTCTCCTTGCCGGCCTTCGCGTTGATGGTGCAGGAAGGCGGCACCTCGTCCGCCAGTGAAGGGGCCTTCAAGTACCTGGTGCTCTCCTCGGTGGCAACAGCCTGCCTTTTGTTCGGCGCCTCGCTTTGCTACCACGCCACCGGCTCGCTGGCCCTTGCCACTTTGGCCGGATCCCACCCTTTAGCTGCCCCGCCCCTACTTGCCGGCGCCGTGCTGGTGCTGGCAGGCCTCTTGCTGAAAGCTGCCGTCTTTCCCTTCCACGGCTGGGCACCAGATGCCTACGGCAGTGCAGATCTGCCGGTGACCGCCTTTTTGGCCTCCGTGATCAAGGCCGCCGTTATCCTCACCGTGGCAAGGCTCTTCTGCGCGGCCGGTTCCAATGCGCTGTTCGCGGAAGTGGTCGCCGTTCTCGGAGTCGCCTCGGTCTGCTACGGAAACCTGGCCGCCATCCGGCAGACCTCGTTTAAAAGGCTGCTCGCCTATTCCTCGATCGCGCATGCCGGCTACATGGTTTTCGCCCTGGCCGACAGCAGCGGCTCCGCGCTGGAGACCCTTCTTTACTACGCCTCTCTCTATGCGGTGACCACCGTGCTTGCCTGCGCCTGTTTCGCGATGCTGGCGGGGAGTGCTTCCGATCAGCTCACGGCCGTGGAAGGGGCCTTTCATGCGCGCCCGGTTCCTGCGACTATCCTTGCGCTGGCGCTCCTCTCGTTGGCCGGCATTCCCCCCTTGCCCGGCTTTTTCGCCAAGCTCTTCGTCTTCAGGGCGGCGATTGCTTCCGGACACCTCCTTGCCTCGCTGGCGGCGCTGTTCGGAAGCTACCTGGGGGTCTTCTATTACCTGCGGATGGTTTTCCTCCTCTTCAAGCCGGTGACCTCCGGCTGCCGGGCCGAGCTGACCGTCAGCACCGGCTGGATGCGTGGCGGGGTACTGATTGCCACCGCGGTGCTGGTCTACTGCCTGGTCTGCCCGCACTGTCTGTCGGTTAAACCGGGCGCGAGGAGTGCCCAGACGGGCACCGGCCACACGGTTGCTGCCCCCGCCCAGGGTTACCAACTGGCAGGCAGGGTGGCGGTTGCCGCGAAGATTCCCTCTCCTTAGCCCTCCCCACAAGAGAGGCAGTTACCCGTGCAGCAAAGAGGAAAAGGGCAAGCTGGTCCCCGAGTATAACAACCTCCTTAACAAAAACGGGTGGCGAGGCGGCGCAACCTTTCACTCGCCATCACCTGCTTCCTTCTGCAACGCCCGCTGACCATTCGATTTGCAATTGCACTTTTTTGCAGCACCCGCTATGTTGCCCTCTAAATAACGATCCGGTCCTCATTTCAGATAAACAACCTGAGATCGATCACTTGCCGGCTTCGGTTAACTGGCGCCTGTGGGTGGCATGCCTTATGTAAGTGGGAAGATATCACGCACCTTCCAGGATGTGACCATGACCAGGAAAAGAGAGGTTCCAGCTGAACTACAGGCGAGCCTCTGGTTACAAAAATCGCAGCAGAGATACCTCGGTGAGGAGCGCATCGCTCTTCTGGAGAAGATCGACGAGTTGGGATCTATCGCCAAGGCTGCCAAGGCGGCTGGGATCAGTTACAAGTCGGCTTGGGACACGCTGAACCAGATCAACAACCTGGCGGAGGCGCCGCTCGTGGAGCGGGTAACCGGCGGCAGGGGCGGCGGCGGGACCTCACTCACTGAGGCAGGTAAGAAGGTCGTCGAACAGTTTCTGATCGTTCAGGAGGAGCACCGGAAGTTTTTGATAAACTTGGGGCAAAGACTGGGGGGTACGGACAGTCTTCAACATTTTTACAGGAGGATGTCTATGAAGGTCAGCGCACGAAACGTATTTGCAGGTACCGTTGCCAAGATCGTCAAAGGGGCAGTCAACGCCGAGGTCACCCTGACACTGAAGGGGGGCTCCCCATTGACGGCTACCGTAACCAATGGAGCCATTGACAACCTCGGGCTCAGGGAGGGGATGGACGCCTGCGCCATCATCAAGGCCAGTTCCATCATCATCGGCACCGACCTACACGACGCCAAGGTCAGCGCCCGCAACGTCTACTGCGGCACCATCTCTTCCATCATCGAAGGGCCGGTCAGCACCGAGGTCGACGTCGAAATCGGCGGCGGCAACGTGATCAGCGCGGTGATCACCCTGGGCAGCGCCAAGAACCTCGGGCTGAAGGTGGGAGGACACGCCTGCGCCCTGTTCAAGGCTTCCAGCGTCATACTCGGGGTCAGCTAAGGTTGCAGCGGGAGCAGCGGTCGCTGGCCGCTGCTCCCGTCTCCGCTTTTCCCTCCTCCCCAAATCCTGTTCAGAGCGTGCAAGACCTTGTGATGTCGGCAAAGGCCGGCCCGGGAGACATGAAATGATAAAGAAATACCTTGTGCTGCTGCTATCGATCGCCTGCCTGGGCTCGTTTGCTGCCTCGCCTGCCGTAGCGGCAGAGGTCCATCTCTCCGTTGCCGCCAGCCTCAAGGAGGTCATCAACGAACTCTCCGACGGTTTTGCCCGAAGAAACCCCGGGGTCAAGTTCATCAGGAATTTCGGCGGTTCCGGCGCCCTCGCCAAGCAGATCGAGAACGGCGCGCCTGCTGATATTTTCATCTCCGCCAACCACGAATGGGTCTCCTATCTGCGGGACAGGCAACTGGTCGACAATGCCGGCATCGCGGTCTTCGCCTACAATACCCTGGTCTTCGCCGGCAATCCTGCCAGGAAGGTGGCAGGCATGGCTGATCTTATCAGGCTGGACCGGATCGCCATCGGCAGCCCGAAAAGCGTGCCGGCGGGCGAGTACGCCATGCAGGCGATCAGGAACTCCGGTCTTGAAAGGCAACTGGAGAAGAAGCTGGTGATGGCCAAGGATGTTCGGGATTGCCTGATGTACGCCGAGCGGGGAGAGGTCGACGGCGCCTTCGTCTACCGCACCGATGCCCTGGAGGCACGGTCGGCCAGGATCCTTTTTAACGTTCCGCAGAAGCTTTACCCGGAAGTTGTTTATCCAATGGCTCTCACCGCCTCCGGAGCCAAAAGCAGGGAGGCCGTCGCTTTCTTCAGCTACCTTCGTAGCCGCGAAGCGAAAGCTGTCCTCAAGAAGTACGGGTTTGCTCTCAAGTGACGGGCCATGCGTGCCGGGAGCTTTCAATTGTCTCAAGGGGGTAACGGCAGAGGCTCCGCTTTCCGGTGTATCAAATGCTGGTAATCATGAGGATTTTATAGTATGTGAAGAGAGGCGACCGCCTCTCTTCCCGCTTAAGGACCAAGGATGCCCTCACTGACACCCTCCGACTACGATGCAATCCGGCTCTCCCTGAAAGTCGCCCTGACGGCCCTGGTCGTCTCGCTTCCCTTCGGAATTGCAGCCGCTTACCTCCTCTCCTTCCGGGAGTTCCGCGGCAAGGCGCTCTACGAGGTCATCTTCAACCTCCCGCTCACCCTGCCGCCGGTGGTGATCGGCTACCTTCTTCTTCTTTTGCTTGGCAGGAAAGGGTGGCTGGGGCAGCTGCTGGAGTCGGCAGGCATCCAGGTCATCTTCACCTGGAAGGCTGCCGTGATCGCCTCGGCGGTGGTCGGCTTTCCCCTCCTGGTCCGGTCCATCCGGATCGGCATGGAGACCATCGACCAGCAGTTGATCCAGGCCGCCCGTTCGCTGGGGGCCTCCCGCTTCGACACCCTGTGCACCGTCATCCTGCCGCTCTCGGCCCGCAGCATCCTGGCCGGCTCTTCCCTGATGTTCGCCAGGAGCCTCGGCGAGTTCGGCGCCACCATCATCGTGGCCGGCAACATCCCTGGTGTCACCCAGACCATTCCCCTGGCCATCTATGACTATGTCAGTTCCCCGGGGGGCGAGCCGCTCGCCCTGTCGCTTTGCCTGATCTCCGTTTTCATCACGGTGGTGGTTCTTTTCCTGCACGAGGGGCTGAGCGGGAAACTGGCGAGGAGGAGCTGATGGAACTTACCATGAAGGTGGAAAAGCGGCTGGGGGCCTTCTCGCTGCACGCCGATCTCGCCATCTCCGGCGAGCGGGTGGGCATCTTCGGCACCTCGGGGAGCGGCAAGTCCACCCTGGTCACCCTGCTGGCCGGGTTGCAGCACCCGGACCGCGGGGAGATCGTCCTGGACGGCGAATGCCTTTACAGCAGCAGCAAAAGGATCGACGTGTCGCCCCAGCGGCGGCGGATCGCGGTGGTTTTCCAGCAGCCCTGCCTGTTTCCTCACCTGAGCGTGAAAAATAACCTGCTCTACGGTGCCCGGCGGTGCAAGCCCGAGCACCGCAAGATCGACTACCACCACTTGATCGAGGTGCTCGGTCTTGGCGATCTGCTCATCCGTGGCGTCAACAACCTCTCGGGGGGGGAGAAGCAGCGGGTCGCCCTGGGGCGCGCGGTCCTGGCCAATCCCCGTCTTTTGCTGATGGACGAGCCCCTGTCTGCCCTCGACGACCGCCTGCGCTTCCAGATCATCCCCTACCTGAAGAGCGTCAGCGAACAGTTCGGCATCCCCTACCTGTTCATCTCCCACTCGCTGGTCGAGATGCGGCTGATGGCCGAACAGGTGCTGGTGGTGGCCGGTGGGAAGGTGGTCGAGCAGACCGATGCCGAGGAACTCGCCCGCTCGCGCATGGGCATCAGCCCGGTCGGCTACATCAACCTCCTCAGGCTGGCCAATCCTCGCCGGGTGGGACATCTCTACGCGTATCCTTGGGGAGATGGCGAGTTCGTCCTCTCGGCCGGAAACGACCAGCCGGAAGCGCTCTTCGAGCTTTCCTCCAAGGACATCATCCTCTTCAAGAAACACCCCGAAGCGACCAGCGCCAGGAACCTGTTAAAGTGCACGGTGCTCAGCACCTTCGGCTCCGGCAGCCGGGTGGGCATCGTACTTTCCTGCGGGGAAGGGCGGCTGGTTGCGGAAGTGGTTGAGCCGGCCATAGATGAACTGGGCCTGACGGCTGGCAGCGAAGTGTACGCCGCCATCAAGGCCTCCGCCTTCCGCCGGATGGGGTGAGGGTGGCCAGGCAAAAAAAGTATACGCTGACAATGCGCATAAAATGAAGCATACTGGTGCCGCCCGTTCATTAATCCCCCCTCCTGCCTCCTCTGCGGTGCTTGACAGCCGCTGAGGGGCAGGTGCACAGGGGATGGGAAATGAGCAACGATTGCGCAGCGCCTGGCGCGACGATAGGAGCAACGATGCCCGAGATGTTTACCGTGCTTCCGCCTGCGGATGCCTTGAAAGCCCTGTTTGACCAACTCCCCCGCCGCGTCCGAACCGAAGAAATTCCCACCAGCGAGGCGCTCGACCGCGTGCTGGCGGAGAAACTGTGCGCCCCTTCCTCGCTCCCCGCCTTTCGCCGCAGCACCATGGATGGCTATGCCGTCCGCGCCGAGGACACCTACGGCGCCACCGAATCCCTCCCTGCCTACCTGAACATGATCGGCGAGGCTCCCATGGGACGCGCACCGGACTTGACGGTCAGCGGGACCCTGGCGGCCGTGGTCTATACCGGCGGCATGATCCCCGAGGGGGCCGATGCCGTGGTGATGGTCGAGCGGACCCAGAAGCTCGATGAGACCACCATCGAAGTGCTGCGCGCAGTTGCGCCGGGCGAGAACATCATCGGCATCGGCGAGGATGTCATGGAGGGGAGCGTCCTTTTCGAGGCGGGACACCTGTTGCGCCCCCAGGACCTGGGCGGGCTGATGGCGCTGGGGATCACCCGGGTCAGGGTCGCCGCCAGGCCGCGGGTGGCCATCGTCTCGACCGGCGACGAGGTGGTGCCGCCCGATGCGACCCCGCGACCCGGCCAGATCCGCGACATCAACACCTACACCATTGCCGGGCTGGTGGCCCGGGCGGGCGGTATTCCCTTGCCGCAAGGGATCGTGGGCGACGATTACCACTCCCTGCTGAGCGCGACCAGGGCGGCACTGGAGGAAGCGGACCTGCTGGTCATCTCGGCGGGATCCTCGGTGTCAACCCGGGACATGTCGGCCAGGGTTGTCGACGACCTGGGGAAGCCGGGGCGTATCGTGCACGGCCTTGCCGTCAAGCCGGGGAAGCCTGCCATCGTCGGTGTCTGTGACGGCAAGCCGGTCATCGGGCTTCCCGGCAACCCGGTAAGCGCCATGGTGGTGGCAGGGTTGTTCCTCCCCGCTGTCCTGGGGCGGTTGCTGGGGCTTGCCGGGCCGGCGGCCCGGCGGCGGGTGACCGCCACCCTGACTCACAACCTCCCCTCGGTGCCGGGGCGCGAGGACTACGTGCAAGTCAGGCTGGTGGAGAAGGAGGGAGCGCTCTGGGCGGAGCCGGTCTTCGGCAAGTCCAACCTGATCTACACCCTGGTCAACTCCGACGGCATGGTCTGCGTACCGCTCGATTCCAGCGGGCTCTACCAGGGGGAGACCGTCTGGGTGGAGCTGTTCTAGCCCAGGCTGTGATGTTTAAAACGAAGGCCTTTCCGTGGCAAGCGGATAGCGCAGACCTTTATGCAGGTGGCCGGAGACGATGATGAGCAAGAAGAAGACTTTTTACCTTGAGAACATACCGCTCGACGAGGCGTGGAGCCGGTTCATCTCGGCGATGGAAGAGGCCGGTGTCTGGGCGGAGCTTCCTGGCGAGGACGTGCCGCTGGACGAGGCGCTCGGCCGCGTGACCGCGAGGCCGGTCTGGGCCGCGCTCTCTTCCCCCGGCTATCATGCCAGCGCCATGGACGGCTATGCGGTCCGCTCCGCCGAAACCATCGGGGCAACGGAGGGCGCTCCCAGGAGGCTGACCGTGGGCCCCAACGGGCAGGCCAAGTACGTCGACACCGGCGATCCCATCCCTTCCTGGGCCGATGCGGTGATCAGGATCGAGGACATCCAGCATCCAGCCGGGACCGAGGGCGTCGAGAGCATTGAGATCCGTGCCAGCGTGGCACCCTGGACGGCGATCCGGCCGATGGGGGAGGACATGGTGGCCACCGAACTGGTGCTTCCCGCCAACCACCAGCTGAAGCCGGTGGACCTGGGGGCGCTGGCCGGCTGCGGCCATCCTACCGTCAACGTCAGGCGCAGGCCGCGGGTGGCGGTGATACCGACCGGCACCGAGTTGATCACCGTGCAGCAGGCGACCAGCGAAGGGATCAAGTCCGGCGACATCATCGAGTACAACTCGCTGGTGCTCTCCTCGCAGGTGCGCGAATGGGGAGGGGTGCCCACCCGCTATCCCATCGTGATCGACGATTATGAGCTGATCAAGGCGAGGGTGCTGGAGGCTGCGGCCGACCATGACCTGGTGGTGATGAATGCCGGATCGTCGGCCGGCAGCGAGGACTTCACCTCCAGCATCGTCGAGGAGGTCGGCTCCCTGCTGGTGCACGGGGTGGCCGTACGCCCGGGGCATCCGGTCATCCTCGGCATGATCGGCGGCAAGACCCCGGTGATCGGCACCCCCGGCTATCCCGTTTCCTGCGCGCTGACCGGGGAGACCTTCCTCGAGCCTCTGCTCTCCCGCTGGCTCGGCCTGCAGCGGGTGGAAAAGCCGCGGCTGCAGGCGACCATCTCCAAGAAACTCCTCTCCCCGATCGGCGAGGACGAGATGGTGCGGGTGACGGTCGGGCGGGTAGGGGAGCGGGTGGTGGCGGCGCCGCTTTCCCGGGGAGCCGCCGTGATCACCTCGCTGGTCCGTGCGGACGGCATCGTGCGCATACCGCGCTTCTCGGAAGGGGTGGATGCCGGCCAAAAGGTCGAGGTGGAACTGTACCGAAAGCCCTCCGACATCGAGCGCACCCTGGTCCACATCGGCAGCCACGATCTCTGCCTCGATCTGCTCGCGCAGTTTTTGGCCACTACCGGCAGGCGTTTCACCAGCGCCAACGCCGGGAGCCTGGGGGGATTGATGGCGCTCAGGCGTGGTGACGCCCACCTGGCGGGCTCCCATCTGCTCGATCCGGTCACCGGGGAGTACAACCTCTCCTACATCAGACAGTACCTGCCGGGCGTGCCGGTGGTGCTGCTGACCCTGATGCACCGCGAGCAGGGGCTGATAGTGGCGCCTGGCAACCCCAAGGGAATCCGGGAGTTGGACGACCTGGTGCGGGACGACGTGCGGATGGTCAACCGGCAGCGCGGTGCCGGCACCAGGGTGCTGCTCGACTACCACTTGGACAAGCTGGGAATCAAGCCGGAGTCGATCAAGGGCTACCGGCGGGAGGAATTCACCCACATGGCGGTGGCCGTGGCGGTGCAGTCCGGCGTGGCCGACTGCGGGCTCGGCATCGCGGCGGCGGCCCGGGCTCTCAACCTCGACTTCATCCCGCTGGAGAAGGAGCGCTACGACCTGGTGATCCCCCGCGTTCACTTCGAGAGCGAACTGCTGCGACCGCTGCTCGATCTGATCAAGGGGAAGGAACTGCGCCGGGCGATCGACGGGTTGCCGGGATACGACACCAGTCACATGGGGGAGATCGTCAGCGAGGGGTAGGCCAGCGGCTGATGCCGGAAGTTCCACGGCCTAAGGCCTCTTCGCAGGTAACGGGCTTCCCTCACCCCCGCCCCTCTCCCGGAGGGCGAGGGGAGAGCAGGCTGGAGGCGGAAGGAGAAAAGAGCAGCGGAGGTTGCGGGATCTGATTCCCGGGGAACGCGGGCTCTTGTTCTGTGATCTAATGGTGGACATTCGGTGAAAACCACATGCAGAGGAGGAAGGTATGGCAAGGGGAATCTGGTTCACCACGCTGTTGCTGATCGCGCTCTCACTGCCGTCGCTAGCCATGGCCAAGGAAACTGAAAAATTCATCCTGATCGCCAGCTCCATCGGCCCGGTGGATGCCGGCATCGTGCCGCTGCTGGAGGACCGCTTCGAGCAGGAGACCGGCATCCGGGTTCGCCACGTGGCGGCCGGCACCGGCGAAGCCCTCAAGATGGCCGAGGGGGGCCCCTTCGATATGGTGCTCGTCCACGCCCGGTCGCTGGAGGAGAAATTCGTGGCCAAGGGCTACGGCACGGAGCGCATTCCGCTCATGTACAATGACTTTGTCATCGTCGGGCCGGCCTCCGATCCGGCGGGGATCAAGGGAAGCGCCAGTGCTGCGCAGGCGCTGAAGAAGATCCGTGCGACCGGCGCAACCTTCATCAGCCGCGGGGACAAATCCGGCACCCACGTGGCCGAGCAGGAACTGTGGAACAAGACGGGAGTGAAGCCGGAAGGTTCCTGGTACGTGATCTATGAGAAAGGCAACACCGGTAACGGCCCTACCCTCAAGTACACCGACCAGCGCGGCGCCTATACCTTCATGGACCGCGCCACCTATCTGACCCTCAAGGACTCCATCAAGCTGGTGGTGCTGGTGGAAAAGGACGATGACCTGATCAACTACTTGTCAGTTATCCCCATCAACCAGAAGAGGTTCCCCAGCGTCAACGCGGCCGATACCTTGCGGTTCATCGACTGGCTGACCGCGCCCGACAAGGGCCAGAAGATCATCGCCGAGTTTGGCAAGGAAAAGTACGGCACCTCCTTATTCTCCCCCAATTCCAGGCAGTGGAGGGCCGCACATCCCAATCAGTAATGGGAATGCAATCGGTCTGGGACTGGTAGCTTTCTGGGTAGCGGCTTTAGGTAACTCGTTGAAGGTCTTATGAAGAGAGCCAGGTGATTGTGCCAATTCTTAGGACTGAAAAACTGGATTAAGGAAGAGGGATGGTGCGCATGCATTTATCCCTTTTTCTTTTATTACCTCTGGAAAATCTTCGGAGGCGGAGATGGAAGAGTGGTATGGATAGCACTTCAAACGACTCTGATCTCAATCTTGCCGTTAACTGCCTGAGCGTACCTCTTGAGTGACCGCAGACTGGGAAGAGGGCGACCAGACTCAAGACGTGCCACCGCCGACTGTGTGGTTCCCATGCGTATGGCGACTTCTTCCTGGGTCAGCTGCGCTTTCTTTCTGGCCTCGATAAGTTGCGAAGCAATCGCAAACTCGTCATCGAGCGCGACGAAAGCTGCCCGGAATTCATCATCCTTAAGAAGTTCCTCTTTAACCTCGGACATCGTTCTGCCCATTTTCAGTCTCCTTCATTCGTGACATAGCCAGAGCAATTTCTCCGGGTGGTGTCTTCTGCGTTTTCTTCACGAAGACCCGTAGAATGATCACCTTATTCCCAATCTTCGCCACATACAGAGCCCTTGCAATTCCGGATTGTCCCTTCCCTCGTATCTCCCACAGTTTTCCCTGGAGATGGCGCAGGTAAGGCATGCCAAGATGCTCCAGACCGTAGAGTTCGATCAGATCGGTGATGCGCACCAATCTGGCCTGAAGGCCTTTGGGAATGGCAAAGAATTCCCTCTCGACAGTGGCATTGAAAAATTCGACGGACCATTGCTCGGGCAATCATCTACTATAGCAAAAAAGAGATAATCACCAATCTATTTTCTATCCCTTCCCGCGTGTAACAGCACAAGGAAGTGGCCATGGCGGTGTTGTCTGGGACCCTCCTTACATCGCTTGTGCTGGCACGGTGCGTGCTTCTTCTTTTGCGGTGAGGAGATCGGTGCTGAGGATGGGCGTGGCAGGACGCGGCACCGTTTGAAAGGCAGGACGATGGGGAAAGCGAGGTGACGAGATGAATTCAGACAGGGAAGGTGCGGTGCAGTTGAAGAGGATGCGCCTGCGGAAGATCCTGCAGCAGGCGGGGCTGCGCACGCCCAGGACGCTGACCCTGGCGCTCACCGGGGCTTGCAATTTGAGCTGCTCCCACTGCTGGGTCGATGCCGAGGACAAAGGTTCTTCGCGCCACTTCCCGCGGGACAAGGCCGCCGGCTTGATCATGGAATTCGCAGAGTTGGGCGGAGAGGGTGTGCGCCTGACCGGGGGCGAGCCCCTCTGTCACCCCGACTGGCTCGACCTGCTGCGTCTCTCCGTTGCCGCCGGTTTTCACACCGTCATCCTGCAGACCAATGGCATGTTGCTCGATCATGACAAGGTGGCGGCCCTGCGCGAACTGGCCTTTCCCGGCTTTACCGTCCAGATCAGCCTGGACGGAGCCAGCGCGGCAAGTCACGATCTGGTCAGGGGAACTGGCGTCTTCGACGCCTTGATGCTGGCCGTCGAGATCCTGGTTAAGGCGGGGCTTGGCCAGCACGTCTCTTTTTTCTTCTCCGAGATGCGCCATAACGTGGAGGAAATACCGGCAGTTTTGAAGCTGGCCGAGCAGCTTGGCGTCGGCTCGGTGGCGACCGGCACCCTCGTTGCCTGCGGACGCGCTGCCGAACAACTGGTGGTTCCGCCTGAACCTTCCCAGTACCTGCGCCTTTTGGAATCTTTCGATGCCGATCCCGAATTCCGGCGGCGGTACGGGAAATTCGGCACCATGGCGGCCTTGGAGTGGCGCTGCTGCGACAGCCCGCGCGGCGAAGGGTGCACTTTTGTGGAGAATCCCTACATCACCTCCGACGGCAGGATGTACCCCTGCGTCCTTTGCCATGCGGACCCGTACTCGATAACGGGACTTACCGACAAATCCCTTGCCGAGGCTTTCACGGAAGGAGCCCCGCTGTGGCGCGAATTGCGCGAAACCAGCAACCGCCGGGCTCACGATATTAGCAGCTGCAGAGGGTGCTCGCAGCGGCTCAACTGCGCAGGCGGTTGCCTGGGCCGGGCCTGGATGAGTTTCGGGGACACCATGGCCGTTGACGACCGTTGCGAGCTGCGAAGAGCGGTCTGCGGCGCTGATGGATGGGAAAATCTCCACGGTGTGGAGGTTCGCTACAACTGACGGCTGGTAAGCCTGGGGTGGTCCGGTATCAGTTGTGACGATGTTTTGGAAGCGATGCGTCGCTTCCCGGCTTCCTTCCCTCTCGCGCTGTTGCTAAGAGATGCGGGTTGTGGAAGAATGAATTTCCTCTCTGCTGTTCAACTTTTCACCATTCCAGTCAGAACTTTCTTGTAATTTTAAACCAATGTTTTTATATTGGCCCTACGCTGACGGGGGTGTTGATCCCGCCAGCGCCGTTTCCAGGCCGGCGGTCGTGTTGCCGCCGGCTGCCGTGACCGGTCGTCCTGCCATCTCACCTCGTTGTCTGGAGTATCGTAGTGAAGATTTCCACCAGGTTCGTCGCGCTCTGTACCTTGTCGGTCACCACAGCTGTGCTTGCCATCTCCGTCTTCGCCATGGTCCAGCTCAAAAACGAGGCGCTGCACCGGGCCCTGGTGGAACAGCAAAGCCGCATCAAAACTTTCCGGGAATTGCTGAAGCAAAAAGGGGGCAGCTTTGAGGCCGTCGGCGGCAAGCTGGCAGCGGGAAGCTATGTCATCAATGGCAACCCCGAGGTGCCGGACAAGATGCAGGAGTGGACGGGGAACTCGGCGGCTGTCTTCTGCGGGGACTCCGGCGTCTCCACCAGCCTGCTGAACGAAAACGGCACCCGGGCGCAAGGGGTGCAGCTGGACCAGGCGGTGTTCGACGCCATCAAGCAAGGGAGCACCTTCCAGGGCGATCAGACCGTCCTCGGTGTGCCCTATGTCGCAACCTGCGAGGCGATTAAAAACGACCGGGGAGAGGTCATCGGCGCTCTCTGGCTGGGAACCAGGAAAAGCGAACTCCTTACCGGCTACCGAGAGACCCAGGGGAAGCTCCTCGGCATGGGGGCCTTCCTGATCGTGGTCGTCTCCTTGGTGGCGGGCTTCCTCGTCTGGAAGTTCATGCGACCTCTGGCATCCTTGACCGCCGCGGCAACCCGGATCGCCGACGGGCATCCGGAGGAGCTCTCCACCGATGGCTGGCGGGGTGAAGTAGGCACCCTCGCCGAGGCCATGAAAAGGATGACCACCGGCATCGTGGACAGCCTGAAAGGTGAAGTCGAGAAGGGGAACCGGCTGTTCGCCTCCATCAGGGAGGCCATCGGCCAGCTCTCCGGGACGACCAACCACATCACGGTGATCACCACCCAGCAGGCAAGTGGCGCCACCGAGCAGGCGGCAGCGGTCCAGCAGATCACGGTGACTTCGGCGGAGATAGCCGCCACCGCCAAGCAGATCACCCACAATGCGAAAAAGGTGGAATCATCGGCGGAGCAGACGGCGTCTTTGTGCGTGGTCGGCTCGGGCGACGTACACAACGCCACCGTGGGGATGGAGCGGCTCAGGAACCAGGTGCAGAGCATCGCGCAGAGCATGGTCAAGCTGGGCGACAACAGCCAGAAGATCGGCGGCATCGTCGAGATCATCGACGAGATCAGTGACCGGACCAACCTTCTCTCCCTGAACGCCGCCATCGAGGCTGCAGGCGCCGGCGAGTCCGGCAAGCGCTTCAGTGTGGTGGCGCGCGAGGTGCGCCGGCTGGCCGAGCGTACCGTCGAGGCGACCAACCAGATCAAGGCGCTGATCGAGGAGATCCAGAAGGCGACCAATTCCACCATCATGGCCACCGAGGAGGGTGCCAAGGGGGTGGACGAGGCCGTTGCCCTGGTCGACAGCGTGAAGAATTCCTTCGTCGGCATCATCTCCATGGTGGAGGAGACCGCCCGCTCCGCCAAGGAGATCGCCCTTTCCACACAGCAGCAGACCTCCGCCTGCGAGCAGATGGCCGAGAGCATGAACGAGGTGCGCGACGTGGCACAGCAGGTTGCGCAGGGTGCCCGGGAAACCGAGCAGGCGATCACCGAGGTGGTGGAGCTCACCGACCGGCTGACCCAGCTGATCGAGTCGGAACTGCAGGCAAACGGGAAAGAGCAGGCGAAGGCGGGGGCGCGCTTGATGGAGAAGGTGCTGGGCGACCTGGTGAGCTGCCAGCGCTTCAGCGTCGAGGATCTCTTTGACGAAAACTACCAGCCGATCTCCGGCACCGATCCGCAGAAGTACCACACCTGCTACGACCAGACGCTGGACCAGGAGATCCAGGTCTACCTGGACGACTTCCTGGCCTGCGACGACAAGGTCGTCTACGCCATTCTGGCAGACCGCAACGGCTACGTTCCCACCCACAATACCCGCTACTCCCAGCCGCTGACCGGCGACCGGCAAAAGGACAGGACCTGGAACCGGACCAAGAGGATTTTCAACGACGCCGTGGGCCTCGCGGCGGCCCGTTACCACGACGGGGACGTGCTGGTGCAGATCTACTACCGCGACACCGGTGAAAAGATCTGGGACATCTCCGCACCGGTCTACCTCGGCGGCAGGCACTGGGGCGCCTTCCGGATCAGCTATACGCTGGAACAGGAAGGCGGCGTCGCCGCGCACTGATGCGCCCCTTCATCCCGTGCCCTACTGATGCCCCCCGCTTCATCCCTCGCCCTTCGGGAGAGGGTGCCCGAAGGCGGGTGAGGGTGATCGGCACCTCCTTTTCTGCCCGCATCCGGGCCGGTCTGTGAGGCAGGATTCCCTCACCCCTGCCCCTCACCCGGAGGGCGAGGGGGAAACGGTTTAACTCCCCCTTT
>DATFAB010000006.1:0-51253 GCA_035255025.1 Geomonas sp. | reverse complement strand
ACCTCACGGTCAAGATTGAAGAAGTACCGGAAGCTTGGGCCGGCCTGGGCGGCCGCGCGCTGACCTCCACCATCGTTGCCGCCGAAGTCCCCCCCACCTGCCACGCGCTTTCCGCCGCCAACGTCCTCTGCTTCGCGCCCGGTCTGCTCACCGGCACCGCCGCTGCCAACTCCGGCCGCCTTTCCGCCGGGGCCAAGAGCCCGCTGACCGGCGGCATCAAGGAGAGCAACGCCGGCGGCACCGCCGCCCAGATGTTCGCCAAGATGGGGATCAAGGCGCTCATCATCGAAGGCGCGCCGAAGGCCGACGTCTGGTACAACCTGCACGTGACCGTGGACGGCGTCACCATCTCCGAGGAGAGTGAGCTTCTGGGCCTGGGCAACTTCGCCATCATCGAGGCGCTCGAGGCCAGGCTGGGCAAGAAGACCGGAATATTGAGCATCGGCCCGGCCGGCGAGTTCAAGATGACCGCCGCCAACATCTCGGTGAAAGACCCCGACTCCAAGATCCGCAGCCACGGCCGCGGCGGCCTGGGCGCCGTGATGGGTTCCAAGAAGATCAAGTACATCTCCATCGACGACAAGGGCGCTCCGGGCGTCAAGGTCGCCGACCCCGACAAATTCAAGTCGGCCGCCCGCGTGTTCGCCAAGGCGCTGCTCGACCACCCGGTTTCCGGCGAAGGTCTCCCCACCTACGGCACCAACGTGCTGGTGAACATCCTCAACGAGGCAGGCGGCCTGCCGACCAGGAACTTCACCACCGGCCAGTTCGAAGGGCACGACAAGATCTCCGGCGAGACCATGCATGACACCATCAAGGCCCGCGGCGGCAAGACCAAGCATGGCTGCCACGCCGGCTGCATCATCCAGTGCTCGCAGGTCTACACCGACGAGCAGGGCAAGTACCTCACCTCCGGCTTCGAGTACGAGACCATCTGGGGCCTGGGCGCCGACTGCTGCATCGACAACCTGGACGACATCGCCCGCGCCGACAACCTGATGGACGACATCGGCATCGACTCCATCGAGACCGCCGTCATGTTCGGGGTGGCCATGGAAGCGGGCATCCTCCCCTTCGGCGACTCCAAAGGGATGCTGCGCCTTTTGACCGACGAGATCGCCAAGGGCACTCCGCTGGGCCGCATCCTGGGCGGCGGCGCCGGCTCGGTCGGCCGCACCTACGGCGTGGTCCGCGTGCCGGTGGTGAAAAACCAGGCCATCCCGGCCTACGACCCGCGCTCCGTCAAGGGGATCGGCGTCACCTACGCGACCAGCACCATGGGCGCCGATCACACCTCGGGCTACACCATCGCCACCAACATCCTCAACGTCGGCGGCTACGTTGACCCGCTCAAGAAGGAGGGCCAGGTCGAGCTCTCCAGAAACCTGCAGATCGCCACCGCCGCGGTGGACTCCACCGGCATGTGCATCTTCGTAGCCTTCCCGGCGCTGGACATTCCGGAGTGCCTGCCGGCCCTGATCGACATGATCAACGCGCGCTTCGGCATCGCCCTGACCGGCGACGACGTGACCAACCTGGGCAAGCATGTCCTCAAGCTCGAGCGCCAGTTCAACCTGAACGCAGGCCTTACCAGCAAGGACGACCGCCTGCCGGACTTCTTCAAGACCGAGCCGGTGGCACCGCACAACGCGGTATGGGACTTCACCGACGAGGAACTCGACGAGTTCTGGAACTTCTAAAAAAGCACCGGATCCCGGCGTGGCGAAAGTCACGCCGGGTTTTTCTCTCACGGGTACCATCATGCGCGTCACCATCAAGCTTTTCGCGACATTCAGAAACGGCAGGTTCAAAATCGAAGAGAGGGAACTACCGGAAGGGACCGACATCCGCAGCATCGTGCTGGGACTGGGGCTGACCGAGGAGGAGATCGGCATCATCATGGTCAACGGCCGCCACGGCAACCTGGATCAGGTCCTGAAGGAGAAGGAGACTCTGTCGCTATTTCCGCTGGTTGGAGGAGGGTGATATGCAAAACGTGGCCGATTTCCTGAGGAGGCAAGGCCGGGACGGACTGCTGCCCTGGGGCGCGCAGTGCGCCGCTGCTGACCAGTACCGGATGTCGATGGGCGACGTGGAGAGGCTTGCCCTGGAACAGGGTCTCTTTCCGGCCCGCTATCAGCGCAACCGGAACCTTATCTCGCTCGCCGACCAGCTCCACCTTTTCAACAGCAAGGTCGCCGTGGTCGGCTGCGGCGGGCTGGGCGGCTACGTCATCGAGGAACTGGCCCGCATGGGAGTGGGGCATATCGTCGCCATCGACCCGGACATCTTCGAGGAGCACAACCTGAACCGGCAGATCCTCTCCACACCGGCAACGCTCGGCAAGGCCAAGGTGGATGCGGCCGCCGACCGGGTCGCCGAGATCAACCCGGCCGTAACGGTGACGGCGATCCGGGACGCTTTCTGCACGGCCAACGGGTTTCGGCTCCTGAAAGGGGCCAACGTGGCGGTGGACGCGCTGGACAGCATCCCCTACCGCCTGGAGATGGCCGCCATCTGCGGCACCGCCGGGATTCCCATGGTGCACGGCGCCATCGGCGGCTGGTACGGCAACGTGGCCACCCAGCTACCCGGCGACACCACCGTCCAGCAGATCTACCGCAACTGGGTGGACGGCAAAGGGATCGAACAGCAGCTGGGGAACCCCGCCTTCACCCCGGCGGTGGTGGCAAGCCTGGAGGTCGCCGAGGTCTGCAAACTGCTGCTTGGCAAGGGCGAGCTTTTACGCTGCCGCAAGCTGAACATCGACCTTTTGGAGATGGAAGTGCACGAAATCCCGTACCAGCCTGCTCTGGAACTGATCGAGGCGGCGTAACGGCTTCCTCACATTCGCCTTCCAATGCACCGCGTTGAGAGCTGCAACCAAGTTGGTGGCCTCAGTTCCCCCTCCCTAGCCCTCCCCCGTTCGGGGGAGGGTACAGTAGGACCTGCTGACTGAAAGGACGATATCCTCACCCTCCCCCCTCTCCTGATCCCTCCCTTCTTGAACAACCGTTGTGCTATGATAATTTAGTTAGTTGTGCTTTTGTCACTGGTAGCAGCCCCAATTTCTCACAGGCACTGACACATCGGGATCAATCTATGCTTCACCGATGATGCTGGTGATCAGGAGGTACCAATGGGTAAACTGCCATGCAACATCGCAATGTATCATCCCGACCTGAGAGTGCTGTCGGCTCGCTACCGTTTCTGGCACGTGGAAACTTTACTCAATGACGCATCACTTCTGATAGATAGATGTCTTGCCGATTACCGGGAATATTCCTCTCTCGACTATGCCTGGAACCAGTTCAAGCTGCACCTGACCATGCAGGAGAAGCGTTTCGATGTTGACGGGCAGCGGGAACCGGAGAGGGCTCCTGAAGAGGAAGTGCCCCACCCGGAGGAAACGCCGCCCGAGGAGGAAGCGTCGGCAGCGGCTCCAGCGGTAGAGATGAGCGAAGAGGAGCCGGCACCGGTCGAGGCGGTATTTGAAACGCCGCCGACATCCGCCCCACCGCCACCGGCCCTGGACCTGGGCGCGGAGGAGGTTATCCGGAAGCGTGAACTGGCAGCTCCGGGCCAGCCCTTCGCCCTGAACGAGTTGCGCGACCTCACCTTAAAGCGCGTCTGCCGAGATTACGAAGAGGCGGTGAACCGCGCCTGGGTGGCCGAGCAGGGGCTCAAAAAGATCTACGATCATGTCGACCTCACCTCTCCCCTGCCGACCGAAGCGGAAACCCTCAGCGAGTCGATCACCAACCTCGCCATCTGGATCCGGGACGCACAGGAGTGGCTGGTCCGCTACCAGCAGCACGAGCAGATTTTCACCCGGACGGTGTCGGTCCGCTCCCTGCTGGGGCGTACGGCCTGGCAGGTGCTGAAGCAGTCCCGAGACAGCTACACGGCGAAGCTGCGCATCCCGCCGGACTTCTTCCAGACCCACGACAACTGCCTGTTAAAGGGACTGGGGGCCTGGCTGGTCGGAGAGGTAGGAGCGGTGCCGTGGTCGATCACCGTGCGGTTCCCCGAGGAAGCGCTCTACGAAAGGTGGGGCCAAAGCGTGGATGTCGATCAAACGGGGCGCCCCTCCGTCCTCTTGGGGCGCGTCGAGAACCGCCGCTCGATCCATCCCGTGGAGTTGTGCGGTGGCAACTCGCTGCTCAATGCCAGTCCCATCGGGCAGCCGACGCCAGGGGGGCTGTGGATTGTGGAGATTTCCAAGCCTTCCGGAGCCGTTTCGGAATCCTTTCTCCACCTGGAGGACATCGTGATCGAGATCAGCGCGGCCGGCATCCCGCAAAGGAGCATGGGCAGCTGAGCGATTGCTGCCACTTTCGATATATACATCTTCCTGCATATGTGGTATATGGATGCATGCTGAACACAGCGGGGAGGACGATATGAAAGGATGGCTGTTCCTGATAGCTTTTCCGGTATTCTGGGTGGTGCTGCAGCGCTACATTCTGCCGCGGCTGGGAGTGCAGACCTGAATGTCCCCGGCTTGCTCCTCCCGGGACGGAGGAGAGAAAGAAAAGAGTGAAGGGCAGGAATAACTGAAGAATTTGTCGACGAAATTGAAAAGGGCACCGGTTTTAAACCGGCGCCCTTTTCTTTTAGCCCCCCATCCTCACCCCTGCCCTCCCCTTGAAGGGGAGGGAGAGCCTGCTTGAGGTGGACATCGTGGGGTTGTGAAGCTGTTAGTAGCGGTAGTGAGCGGACTTGTAGGGGCCTTCCTTCTTGACGCCGATGTAGGCGGCCTGCGCGTCGGTCAGCTCTGTCAGCATGGCCCCCAGGTTCTTAAGCTGCAGACGGGCCACCTTCTCGTCCAGCTCTTTGGGGAGGGTGTAGACGCCGACCGGGTACTTGGCGGGGTTGCAGAAGATCTCGATCTGCGCCAGGGTCTGGTTGGCGAAGGAGGAGGACATCACGAAGGAGGGATGGCCGGTCGCGCAACCGAGGTTGACCAGGCGCCCTTCGGCGAGCAGGATGATCCGCTTGCCATCCGGGAAGATGATGTGATCCACCTGGGGCTTGATGTTCTCCCACTGATAGCCCTTCAGCTTGGCGACCTCGATCTCGTTGTCGAAGTGACCGATGTTGCAGACGATGGCGTTGTGCTTCATGGCCTTCATGTGGTCGTGGGTGATGACGTCGATGTTGCCGGTGGTGGTCACGAAGATGTCGGCCTTGTCGGCGGCCCACTCCATGGTGACGACCTTGTACCCTTCCATGGCCGCCTGCAGCGCGCAGATCGGGTCGACCTCGGTCACCCAGACCTGTGCCTGGAGGCCGCGCATGGCCTGGGCGCATCCCTTGCCGACGTCGCCGTAACCACAGACCACGGCGACCTTGCCGGCCACCATGACGTCGGTGGCGCGTTTGATGCCGTCCATCAGGGACTCGCGGCAGCCGTAGATGTTGTCGAACTTGGACTTGGTCACCGAGTCGTTCACGTTGATGGCCGGGAATTTGAGCTCGCCCTTCTCGTGCATCTGGTACAGGCGGTGCACACCGGTGGTGGTCTCTTCGGTGACCCCTTTGATGTTGCCGGCGGTTTTGGAATACCACCCAGGCTTCTCGGCCAGCCGCTTCTTGATGGCAGCGAACAGGACCTGCTCTTCCTCGCAGGTGGGATTTTCCACCACGGAAGGATCCTGTTCCGCCTTGGAGCCCAGGTGCAGCAGCAGCGTGGCGTCGCCGCCGTCATCGAGGATCATGTTCGGGGAGCCGCCGTCGTGCCATTCGAAGATCTTGTGGGTGTAATCCCAGTACTCGGTGAGGGACTCGCCCTTGTGGGCGAAGACCGGGATGCCGGCGGCAGCAATAGCGGCAGCGGCGTGGTCCTGGGTCGAGAAGATGTTGCAGGAAGCCCAGCGGACCTCGGCGCCCAGGGCGGTGAGTGTCTCGATCAGCATGGCCGTCTGGATGGTCATGTGCAGCGAGCCGGCGATGCGGGCCCCTTTCAGCGGCTGGGCCTTGGCGTACTCCTCGCGGATCGCCATCAGTCCCGGCATCTCGGTTTCGGCGATGACCATCTCCTTGCGTCCCCAATCGGCCAGCGACATGTCCTTCACGATGTAATCTTTTCCTGCCATAGGTCTTTCTCCTTTTTCCGGTAGTAATTGTGCCAACTCGTCCCCTCAACAGGCTCTGCCTGGCCTTTCCCCCCTTTGGCAAAGGGGGGGCGAGGGGGGATTTGCTTTTAGTGAGACGGTTGTGCTGAATACCTTTCCGCTCAGTTCATTCAAAAATCAGCAGCCATCTTCGTCGAGGGTTCCCTCACCCCAGCCCTCTCCCGCAGGGAGAAGGAACTTTCCGACTGCTCTATCTTTTGTGAGCCCTGACCAGCAGCACATCCTCCTGGCCGGCCGCGGCTGGCACCCGCTGACATTCGGCAACTTCCAGACCGGCACCTTTCATCCAGGCCTGCAATTCCTCTTCTTCGAATCCCAGCCACTGGTCGGCCAGTTGCTCCCTTACCCATTCCCGTTCGTGGCGCGACAGATCGGCGATCACCAGGTTGCCGCCCGGCTGAAGTACCCGCGCGATCTCGCGCAGGACCGACTGCGGATCGGCGGCATGGTGGAGCACCATATTGGCCACCACGCAAGCCGCCCCGCCATCGCCGAAAGGAAGGTGGGTCATCTCGCCGAGGCGCAGGTCGACCCCGGGAAGGCCGACGGCGGAGAGACGGCGGCGCGCCTGGTCCAGCATGGCGGGGGAATGATCGACGCCGATCACCTCGTGCGCACGGCCGGCCAGGTCCTGCAAAAGGGAGCCGGTGCCGACCCCGATCTCAACCAGCGTGGAGACAGCAGGCACCAGGGCAACCAGCCGGTCCAGGTACTCCGGCACCGGCAGCATGGTGCGGGACAGGCTGTCCCACTGGCGGGCATGGGTGTCGAAGAATTCCTGGCTGCGCCGGCGCCTTTCCTCGAGGACCGAGGCGAGAGCCGCCATATCATCGCGCCGTTCAGGCAGATGCTCCAACTCCTCCTCGAAAGCGGGACGTATGGCAGCGAAGAACCTGTTGTCGTCACCGGCGCGGTAATAGCTCCAGGTGCCCTGCCGCTTCACCGACAGCACCCCCGCCTCAGTAAGGATCTTGAGATGCCGGGAGATGCGCGACTGCCCCATGGCCAACATGCGGGTCAGCTCCTGCACGGTAAATTCACCGCGCAACAACACCGCCACCAGTCGCAGGCGGCAGGGATCAGCCAAGGCTTTCAGGACATCGAGCATAGAGATCAACCTTGATAGGTCTATTAAATCAGGTTTTCTTGATATAGCATGGATCGACTTCGGCTGCAAGAGTGGAAATGCGGCTTTGGGAGAGCTTTGCTCCCCCCTCCCTACCTCCCCCCGTTCGGAGGGAGGAGCATGAACGTACTCCTATTCAGAGGCGTGGTAGCGTCACATACTCTCCCGGAGGATAAAGGAGCAGGCAGGGGACTCTTGTTGCAGGCAGGGACTCTTCCGCAGGGGAGACGATCAATCTGTAGATAAAAAAAATCCCCTTCTGCCGTTTCCGGCAGTAAGGGGATACCACAATTGCTCTCTGCTTCTCGATTATGCCGCCTTGCTCTCGACGGCGTCCTCGCTCACTGTGCTACTCGCACATTCTGTACTTTCCTGCGCAGCTTCCTCGGCGAACAGCTCGTCGAAGATCTCCTGAACGGTGGTGATCCGGTCGGCTTTCCAGGCGTTGGTGCCGCAGAAGATCAGGCCGGTCTCCACATCGCCGCGCTGAGCGCGGTCCAGCGACCTGACGATGCAAAAGCGCTCGCGGCTCTCCTTGTAGGAGCACTTCTTGAGGCAGCCCATCGCGCACACCGAGGCCCGCTCCTTATCGTACTGGACGATCGACTCCTGATTTGAGAGAATGGCGCGTCCGGGGAGGCCGGCCGGGCTCATGATCAGTCCGATGTCTTCTTTGGTGCAGTCGAGATATGCCTGCTTGAAAGCGTCGTCCGCGTCGCACTCGACGGTCGGCACGAAGCGGCTCGCCATCTGCACACCGTCGGCACCCTCGGCCAGGGCATGCAGGAGATCCGCCCGGTCCCAGATGCCTCCCGCTGCGATGATGGGGATATCGAGGCCGTACTCGTTGCGGAAGAACTCCTTCACGCCGCGCACGGTTTCATACTGGTCGTACTGGCCGTTGCCGATGTTCTCCATCTTCTCGCCGAGGTGGCCCCCTGCGGTCTCGGGATCTTCTACCACCACGGCATCCGGCAGACGGTTGTAGGCCTTGTCCCACTTCTTGGCGACCAGCTGCGCGGCCCGTACCGATGAGACGATGGGGACCAGGGCGACGTCCGGGGCATGGGCGGTGAGGCCCGGCAGTGTCATGGGAAGACCGGCTCCGCAAACCAGCACCTTGGCGCCGCCTTCTACCGCAGCATGCACCAGTTCTTCAAAATCGGACAGAGCCACCATCACGTTGACACCGATGATGCCGTCCGGAGCAATTTCGTAGGCTTTTTTCAGTTCGTCCTTCAGGGCAAGGGAACTCGTCTGCAGGTAGTTTTTCCCGTTGAAGTGCTTGCTGTTGAGGGAAATGCCTGGCGAGGCGACCAGCCCGATGCCGCCGCACTTGGCGACGTGCCCGGCGAGGGAACCGGCGGAGACCCTGACCCCCATGCCACCCTGGATCAGCGGGTAGCGTGCCTCATGTTTTCCAATCCGTAACGTTTTTACCATTACTTCCTCCTGAAGGAACGAGCCGAACTGCGGATACTAGACAGTAGCAGAGAACTGTGCACAACGAATGTAATAGTAATGTAAAACCAGTTCCGATTTTGGGGAGGTAGCGTCCCGCCAGGAGCGGCTTCAGCCGCGCTCGGCACGGCTCAAACCATGCCGGCATCTTCCTTTTGACGATCTCCGTGGATGGGAAAGGCGCATCTTCGCGGGATTATCCCTCACCCCTGCCCCTCTCCCGGAGGGCGAGGGGAGTACCCACCTGTCAATGTGGAGCGAGAGGGGATTTGCGGTTCGCAACGCCGGCACAGGAAAGCAAATCCCCCTAAATACCCCTTTGTCAAAGGGGGACTTAAAGGTGACGACTCACGCGGTTGCTCTCCCGCTGGGAGGGGGAACCGGCAAAGTGGCAGAACGAGATAAGGCCTATATTTACGTCTCCTGTTGCCGACATACCCCTTGCAAAATAAAATACTCAATGCTAGAGAAGGTACATGAAATTACACAGGAAGATGTCAAACCCGCTCCTCGCCCTGATCGGCATTCAGCTGATGTGGGTCCTGGTGGTGGTGTTCTGGGTTTACTGGTTCATCGGCAGAAACCACGAGTTCCGCCAGCTCGCCATGCGCTACAAGCCGGAGCTGGTCACGCAGGGGGTCGAGTGGGTCGTCCTGGTGGAAGGCCTGCTGATGCTGCTCGCCATCCTGGCGGGGGTCTACATCATCTTCCTCTACTGGCGGCGCCAGGCGAAGCTCTACCTCCAGCAGCGCAGCTATATCTCGCAGCTCACCCACGAACTCAAATCTCCGCTGGCATCCATCCAGCTCCACCTGGAGACGGTCAAGCTGAGATCGCTCCCCAAGGACAAGCTGGATGCCTTCATCGACACCATGCTCTCCGACACCGAGCGGCTCAACGTGCTGACCAGCAACCTGCTGATGGCTACCAGGATCGAATTCCGCCAGCTGGGGGAAAAGGCCAAACGGCTCGACTTCTCGAAATTCGTCACCGACTACCTGGAAGGCAAACGTGCGGAACTTCCCGAAGGAGCCCGGCTGACCGTGGAAGTGGAGCCGGGGCTGCAGGCGGTGATCGATGCCGAAGCCATGGAGATGGTCCTGCGCAACCTGCTGGAAAATGCCCTTCTCTACTCCCCCGCCTCGCCCGAGGTCAGAGTCACCCTGGAACGCGCCGGCAAGAACTGCCAGCTCGAGTTCCAGGACAACGGCAAGGGGCTCAGGAGAAGTGAACAGGAAAAGATTTTCGAGATCTTCTACCGGGTACGCACGCCCGGTGAGAACATCAGGGGAACCGGTCTCGGGCTCTATATAGTCAAGTCGGTGGTGGAGGCGCACGGGGGGAAGGTTTCCGTGGAGAGCCCCGGCCCCGGCTTGGGAGCCACCTTCAGGATCGTGCTGCCGCTGCCGACCGGGATACAACAGAAAGGATAGCGATGTCCGACGAGAAACCGCACATTTTGCTGGTGGAGGACGAGATTCATCTCGCCCGTGGTATCTGCTTCAACCTGGAACAGGAAGGGTACCTGGTGAGCCACGTGGAAAGCGGTGAGGAGGCTCTCGACAAGGTAAAGGTCGAGCGCTTCGAGCTGATCATCCTTGACGTCATGCTGCCGGGAATCAACGGTTTCGAAGTCTGCCGTAAGGTGCGCGAGCTTGATTCCCGGGTTCCTGTGCTCATGCTGACGGCGCGCTCAGACGAGCGTGACCGGATTGCGGGGCTCGCTGAAGGTGCCGACGATTACCTGATCAAGCCGTTCAACCTGAAGGAGTTTTTGCTGCGGGTCTCCGGCATGCTGAGGCGCTCAGCCTGGTACCGGCCGGAACCGGTGGAGGAAGGGTACACTTTCGGCGACAACGAGGTCTTCCTCCTCTCCTATCGTGCCAAGACCCGGCAGGGGGAGATCGACCTCACCGATCTCGAGGTGCGCATGCTTTCGCTGTTTTTCCAGCGCGAGGGGGAGGCTATCCCGCGTGCAACTATTCTGGAAAGCGTCTGGGGCTACGCCACCGATGCGGAAACCAGGACCCTCGACAATTTCATCGTGCGGCTACGGAAGTATTTCGAGCCGGAACCGTCGAAGCCGATGTTCTTCCAGACCGTGCGCGGCGTCGGCTACCGGTTCACCAGGAAATAAGCCGGTCAGTTCGTTTCCGGGAATCTACTTTAACCGCACAGACGCAGAGTCCGCAGAAATATTTGCCCAAGGATGGTAACCTCTTCGGTCTAGCACCGCCTTTGCCCAGCAAGCTCCCAGTATCCTGTCCGCCCTCCCCTCGTTGAGCCTGTCGTGAAACGAGCCAAAGGCGGCACTCCCCACAGTCACCCAATCCGCAGGTGTGCCGGTTAATCCTTGCGCTGCCACAAGCCGATCACGGCCTCCACGACCTGGTGAGGGGTAAGGGCATCGGTCTCCACCACGTAGTCAGCGGCCTCCTGGTAAAGCGGCGTCCTGCGCTCCAGAACTTCGGCGACTTCCTCGGTAAAGGTCTTTCCTGCCACCAGGGCGGGGCGGTGAGTACCCGATTGGATGCGCGAAACGATGGTCTCCA
Organism: Geomonas sp.; assembly: GCA_035255025.1. Classification (GTDB taxonomy): domain Bacteria; phylum Desulfobacterota; class Desulfuromonadia; order Geobacterales; family Geobacteraceae; genus Geomonas. The sequence continues at coordinate 39,977 of DATFAB010000006.1, read as the reverse complement.
CCGAGGCCTTCAGCCAGAAAAGGCGGGCGTTTGTGCGCAAGGATGCCACATTCTCCGGCCGCTCGATCACTCCGCCGCCGGTGTCGATCACCAGATTGTCCCGCCCCGATAATTCGCGCGCGATTTCCGTCTCGATTTCCCGAAACTTCGGCCACCCCCATTTGGCGACGATCTCGTTGGTCGACATGCCGGCCCGCCTTTCGATTTCATCGTCCATGACCACCCGCGTCATGCCTAGCCGTTCGGCCAAAAGCTTCCCCACGTGGCTTTTTCCGGTACCGCGGTATCCGATCAACACCAGGTTCATCTTGTTATCTTCTCCATGCAAGCCAAATTGTGGCAACTTCCACAGGCAACTTTCCATCAATTTGCGGTTTATATCACACAGGCGACGGTGTGACCACGCAAAAGCTGCAGCCGCCGGGAAAGAACCTCTAGGGTCCCTCCCCCGAACGGGGGAGGGCTAGGGAGGGGGGCTCAGCTCCGTTCGAGGATGCCGCCCCAACGTGGTTCCAGGCAGTGCCCCCCCATTCGCACCACGCGGGGGCTGGGCGGGATTTGCGGTTCGCAATGGCAACAGCTGAAGGCAAATCCCCCTAAATCCCCCTTTGCAAAGGGGGACTTCGACGGCAATGAAACATGGCGGCTCTCACGGAAAGCAGGGGGGAATCGGCGAAGTGCGCGATGGGCTGGCTATGCTTGGCACTGGACTCGTGCCAGGGACACCTCAACCAGCGCTGGAGAAAAGCTGGTCCAGGGTGTCGAAGTCGATACTTTTTTCCGCCAGGCTCCTGATGAGCTGAAGCTTCTCGGTGTCCTCGGCGGTCAGCTTGGAGACGTCCTCGGCGATGATCTGGTGGAGTTCGGCGGTGGTGTGCCTGAAGGTCCGCAGGTAAGGGATCCTGCTGCAGTCGAGGATCCGCTGGGTGATGGTGCTGATGGGGGCGATACCGGGGATGATCAGCCCGACGATCTGCTCCCGGTACTCCTTCATCTGGTAGAGGTTGGCCAGGGTAACCAGGAGTTCGTCGCGACTGCTGGTGACGATCAACAGCGACGAATCCTTGAGGAGTTCGGTCACCCGCTGCGTGGAGGCAGCCCCTATCTGGACGTGGTGGATGATGCGGTCGCCATCTCGCCGGTTGCCGTGCAGCGGGAGATCCAGCAGAGCCCCGATCCGGCGCAGGGTCGGGTTGGCCAGTATCGGCTGGTAGGTGAAACCGGGCAGCACGGTAAAAGGTTCCTCCGCAAAGGCGCGGGTCAGGTAGTCGAGAGTGGTATCCCGCTTTGCCTCGATGATCTTGTTGACCAGCACGGCCCTCACCTCGGCCTGCTCCTGCCGGAAAAGGGCGAGGTTCATCTGTATGTTGTCCACCACGTTGCCCAGTCCGCCGCCGGTCACCATCACCACCGGGGCGTCCAACAGCCGCGCGATGCGGGCGTTGGAGAGCTTCATGATGGAACCGACCCCGGGATGGCCGGAGCCCTCGATGATGATGAAATCGCACTGCTTTTCCAGTTCCTGGTAGCAGCGGACGATCCGCTCGGGGAGCTCCTGCAGGTCGATCTCGCCATCCACTACTTTGCGCGTGGTATCGGGATGGACCACCACCGGGGACATGAACGGCAGTTGCTTCTGCAGGCCGAAGACTCGCGCCATCAGCACCGCGTCCTTGTCGAGGCAGCGGCCATTGTACATGCCCGGCTTGGGTCCCATCGGCTTCATGAAGCCGATGCGCCGGTACTTCTTCTGGGCGAGGTGAAGAAGGGAAATGCTGGTGGTGGTTTTACCGACGTTTTGCCCGGTGGCTGCTACGAAAATCCTCTTAGCCATGAACTGCCTCTCGATTGAAGACAATCTCGAATCTGTCGTCGAATTCCTTTACCGCAGAGGTCCTGCCATCTTGCGACCTTATCATACCGGGGGGAGGGAGGCCCACCCTTTTCTCCGGATGCCGCTACGCCCCGGTGAGCACCTTCAGCGAGACATCCTCAACCAGGTCCTTTACATTCTCTCGGTAGTCGAGCATGTGTGCCGAGGCGAGATGATCATGGAGCGCGGCGATGCTTTCCCATTTTTCGATGATGGTGACGACCTGGGCGTCGAGTTTCTGCACCGGCAAACCGGCGTCGCAGTCAACGGTGGGGAAATATTCGAGGCATCCCTTCTCCGCCACTACTTTTGGTACATTGCTCCGGAAGATCTCCAAAAACTCGGCCTGCTGGCCGCTTTTCACACGAATTGATGCCACGACCACAACCATTTCCCCCTCCTTTTATGCGGGATTGAAACCGGTGCCCCGGTAAAAAACTTAAACTTCGCCTGTGCTTCCTTCAGCCTGCCGTGCCCAATGGTGAGAATAGTCGGCCAGAGAGGGAGCGCGAGGTTGAGGGCGCCGGAATCGACGGTGGCAAGCACCACGCCGATCAAAAGCGCTGCGAGTTAAGTCGAAGTTCGGGACGCCTTCATTCATCTTCAGTCTCCGGTTCGCTGGGAAGCGAGGGATCCCAGAGATACCGTTTGAGGTCGATGCGGCCGTGGCGGTCGAAAAGCACCCCCTCCCCTTCCAGGCGCAGGCGCTGCAGTTCGCCACCCTCGTCGCCGTCGGAGCGCAGGCTAATCTCACCTTGAGCGTTGACCACCCGGTGCCAGGGGATCGACTTGTCGGTGAGGGCGCTCAAGGCGTAGCCAACGAAGCGGGCGCTGCGGGGAAGACCCGCCAGCCGGGCGATCTGCCCGTAGGTGGCAACGCGTCCCCGCGGAATGCGGGCTACCACCGCGTAGATATCCCGGTATGTGGAAGGTTTCAGTGCCATGGGTAGCAGGTCATTTTCCAGTTCTCAAGAGGCTTTCAGCAGACCGGTCCGAATGTCCCCTCTCCCTGCGGGAGAGGGTTAGGGTGAGCGCAGTCACCGAGCAGGGATGCCATGTCCTGGCCGCCGGCTTCCCTCACCCCGGCCCTCTCCCGCAGGAGAGGGGGAGGCTACGATAGCCTGAAGGGAGTATGGCTCAAGAGACCGGCGACAGAGGCAGGGAAAGGGCGGAGCTTTACCCTACTTCCTGCCCCCTGTGATAGAGCCCACGAAACAGTACCAGCACGGCTGCTACCGCCGTGCCGCTCACCAGGAAGCCGGTCTTGAATCCCCATTGCCTGATCACGTGCCCGAGCCCGATGGAACTCATCATCATCCCTGCGTAGACGCTGGTGTTGTAGCACCCCATGGCGAGTCCGCGCAGGGAACGGGGCACAACATCGGCAATCAGCGCTCCGATGACGGTAAAGGCAACGCCCATGCTGACCCCCATGACGGCGGCCACCGCCACCAGCGGAGCCAGGCTGCCGCAGAACTGGAAGATGATGAGGGCGGCGGCGAAGATGGCCAGCCCGCACACCACCAGCACGCTCTTGTCCTTGATCCGGTCGTACAGACGCCCGGAGGGGAGGCGGGATAGCGCGTTGGCCAGCGCCTGGGTTGCGAAGACCGTGCCGACTTGCCAGGTGCCCATCCCCTGGCTCCGGATGTAAAGGGGCATGAAGGTGACGAACATGCCGAAGCCGATGCACCCACCGCCGGTGGCAGCCAGACAGGCGAGCAGCCGTCCGTTCTTCATCAGGCCGAGCAGTTCCGGAATGAGCGGAGGACGGCCCCCTTCATGGTGCGCCGGGGCGTGGGCCGGCAGGAAAATCATGGCCACGAAGAACATGACCATGATGAGCCCCCCCGCCACCAGGAAGACCGAACGCATCCCCAAAGCCGTGCTGACGAAGCCGCCGGCCGCAGGGCCCAGGGTCATGCCGCCGTACAACGCCATGGTGTAAAGACCGTAGGCCCTGCCAAGCACCTCGGGCGGGGTGAAATCTGCAACATAGGACATGAGGGTGGGGGAAAAGGCGGAGAGCCCCATGCCGAACAGCAGGTAGATGAGTCCCATCTGCAAAGGGGTGCTGCTCCAGTAAAGGAGAAAGGACGAGCAGGAGAGAAGAGCCAGCCCTCCCAACAGCGGGAACCTGCGCCCCAGCCGGTCCGAGATCAGCCCGGAAGGGATGGAAAGTGCGCCGGCCACCAGCATGAAGGCGCCATTGATCATGCCGACCTCGGCGGTGTCCGCACCCAGTGAGGTCGCCAGCAAGGGGACGATCGGGATGCGCATGTAAGAGCCGAAGAAGCAGACGAAGCTGATGGTGCAGACGGTCAGCAAAAGCCGCGGAGCGGAGTGGTTACGTGCTGTTGTCAAATCGGTTCCGTTGAGCGGGAATTTGGAGGGCTACAAGTATCACGCTGTCGGCAAGAATGCAATGGTTCAGCTCCTGGCAAGGGGGGGAGGGAGCACCGGGCGGCCACCCTCCCCTTCCGTACCGTGTCCATCATCCGGCAGTCTCGATGAAGGGGTGCGGGACTACTTGCTCCCTCCCAGAGAGCTCTTCACCTTCTTCAGGATTCCGAGGTTTTTCTGCAGGCCGTCCACCTGCTTCTGCATGTCGGTGATGGCGGTACCGAGTTCGGCCACCGTGCCGATCATCCCACCGCTGCCGGCAGCCTTTTTCAGCAGTTCGCTTCCCAACTCTTCCATCTGGGCATCGGCGTTTCGCTGGGTCACCGTACCGCAGAGAAATCCCGCGCCGAAGATACCGGCAACCACTGCGACACGCGCGCAATACAGCAGTTTTTTCCGTTCCATGACTTCCTCCTTGCAGGGCCTGTGCTGTTATGGATGCAGATCGACCATCAAATACTACAACGGATTGTCTGGCCGACAAGAAAAAGGAAGAGCTGGATGGCCGCAGTTGCCCGCGGAAATGGGTTGCCATTCCCCGCCGTTAGCCTGAAGAAGGATCCGCATCCTCACCCCATCGCTCCCTTTAAGGAGAGGGAGAGCAGGCGGCAGCGGGAGAGGAGATGGCAGAAAGCAGAAAAAGAAAGAGGACCCCGCGACCAGTCGCGCAAGTCCCCGCCCTGCAATTGCCGGCCGGCAAGCCGGCGCCGGTTACAGCTTGCAGAGTCCTCCGTCGCGAAAGGCCGTCTCCGGGTGGCCAGCGCCGGCATACCTCGACGCCAGGCAGCGGCTTATGGCGGCGAACAGCTCGTTTCTGTCCACCGGCTTCAACACGTAATGCGGCACCCCGATGGACTTCGCCTCCATCAGCTGCCGCGCCTCGGAATGGGCGGTGAGGAAAATCACCTGGGCCAGGTTGTCCTCGCGCCGGATGTCCCGGGCCATCTCGATGCCGGTCAGATGCGGCATGTTGATGTCCGATATCACCAGGTCGGGGAGATGCAGCCGGTACAGCTCAAGCCCCCGCCGGCCGTTCTCGGCGGTGAAAATCCGGGCGTTTGGGTACTTCATGGAGAGCATCCTTCCCAAGGTCACCCTGGCAACTTCCTCGTCCTCTACCAGCAACATCCTGATCCCGCTGTCGTCAGATACCCTGTGCATAAGACACCTCGATCCTGAATTCAGCGCCGTGGCCATGGTTTGCTGCGGTTACCTTGCCGTTCATGTTCTTTTCGATGATCGCCTTCGACATGTAAAGCCCGATGCCGGTGCCGCGGTCGGGCCCTTTGGTGGTGAAGTAGGGATCGAAGATCTTGTCCAGGATCTGGTCGGAGATGCCCCCTGCGTTGTCGCGGATGGTCACCACCACCCGCTCCCCTTCCTGGTCGAGCTGCATCAGGATGCGCGGCTCTTCGATCATCCGCTCCACCAGCGCGTCCCGGGCATTGAGGAGGATGTTCAAAAGCACCTGCGAGAACTCGTTGGGATAGCCGTGGATGACGGGGTCTCCCGACGAGGAGAGCTCCAGCTCGATCTGGTGGGTCTTCAGGCTCGCTTCCAGGATGGAGGTGACATTGTCCATCACCTGCCGGACCCGGAAATCGACCTTCTCCTTTTCCGGACGGAAGAAGTTCCGGAAGTCGTCGATGGTACGGGACATGTGGCTGATGATCTGCATGACGCCGTCCACCGCGCTCTCCAGGTGATCGCGGTCGAAGGCCGCCGTCTCGTAGGACATGGAAAGTTCCTGGACCATGAGCCCCAGGGTGTTGAGAGGCTGGCGCCACTGGTGGGCGATGTTGTGGATCATCTCCCCGAGGGCGGCCTGCCTGCTCTGCTGGATCAGCAGCCGCTCCTTTTCCCTCAGTTCCTCCACGGCCAGGAGCCGTTCCACCGCCTCCTCCTGCAGGGCAAGCTCGGCGTCCCGCCAGCGTTCCTCGCGGCGCAGGTTCTCCAGGGCAAAGGAGAGATCGGCACCCATCTGCCTGAGCAGGGCGACCTGCTGCTTGTCGAAGAAATCCGGCTCCCCCGCGTACAGGGTCAGGGTGCCGATCACCCGGCCGTCCTCTTTCAGCACGATGGAGGCCGAGGAGCGGAAACCGTAGGCGGCGCCCCGCTCCTGCCAGGGGGTGGTGCAAGGGTCGTTCTGGAAGTCGTTGCAGACATAGTAACTGCCGTTGCGGATGGCGATGCAGGTGGGGCCGGACCCTGCCGGGGTATCGTCCACCGCCAGCTGGAAGTCCTCCAGGTAACCGGTGAGGCCGCTGGAGGCGGCGACGTAGACGCGCCTGTCGGCATCGAGAAGCCCAACCCAGGCCAGCAGGAAGCTTCCCTGCTCGGTGGCGATCCGGCAGAAGTCGCGGAACAGGGAACTGCGGTCGCTGGCACGCACGATGGCCTGGTCGATCTCGTTCAGCACCCCGTACAGGCGGTTGATGCTGAGCAGGTTGTCCTCCACCCGCTGTCTTTCGGCGATCTCTCCCATCAGGACGTCGATGGTGGAGGCAAGCTGTTCGGTCCGCTCCCGCACACGGCGCTCCAGTTCGTCGTTGCCGCGCCGCATCGCCTCGCTAAGCCGCTTCTGTTCCATGGCGATGGCCACCTGGTCCGCCACCGTCTTCATGAGGGCGAGATCGTCCGCGGAGAAGCTCGTCCTGGTGCGGGTCCCGAAGGAAACGGTACCCAGCACGCGCCCCTGGGCCATCAGGGGATGAACGGCATAGGCACGCATCCCGCGGGATCTGATCAGCTCGAGGCGCGGGTCGGCGGAGTGCGTTACGTCGTCAACCGCCACCGGAGTCCCAGCCTCGGCAACGCTGCCGCAGATCGTTGTCCCGTAGTCGAGCCGCTCGATCCTGCGCGCCTCCTCCTCGGGGATGCCAGCCCAGGCGTTGAGATGCAGCCTCTCGTCCTTTTCGTCGGCCAGAAAGTTCAGGAAGAGCTGGCAATCGAGATACTTCATCACCCTGCGGCAGATGGCGTCCACCGCCGCTTCCGGGGAACCGCTCGCCAACAGTTCGCCTGCCGAGCGGGCCAGCAGGTCCAGGCGCAGGTTGCTCTGCTGAAGTTCGCCCTCGGCCTGTTTGCGCTGCGTGATGTCAATCAGGGTGAGCACCGTGCCGTCGATCTTCCCTTCGGAGGTCCGGTAGGGAAGGACGCGCAGCAGGAAATGGCGCTGCTCCTCGAAAAGTTGCAACTCCCGCTCCAGGGGGAGCAGTTCCTCCAGCCTCCCCCTCCCCTCGGCCAGCTCGTTGCAGTCGAGAAAGCCGGCCAGGTGCCTGAAGGAGCGGCCGATGTCGGCGGGAACCAGGTCGAAGATGGCCGCCATGGCCGGGGTATAGCGCTTGATCCTGAGATCCAGGTCGAGGAACAGGGTGGCGATCTGCGAACTGGTCAGCAGGTTGTCCATGTCATTGCCGGCCCGGTGGAGCGCTTCCACCTTGGCCTGCAGTTCGGAGTTGATGGTGGCGAGCTCCTCGTTGAGGGCCTGCAGTTCCTCCTTGGACGTTTCCAGCTCTTCGTTGACCGCCTGCAGATCCTGGTTGGCCGACTCGAATTCCTCGTTTATGGAGATGAGCTCTTCGTTGGCGGACAGAAAGCTTTCCTGGGAGGTCTCCAGCTGCTCCATGGTTGCCTGCAGCTGCTGGTGGACGACGCGCATCTCCTCTTCCAGGCTGCGCAGGGCTCCCCCTTCCCCCTCCTCTCCGACGGTGGCGGCAGACTCCATGCCGTAAGCGACGGGCGGGGACGGCAGGGATGGGCCCGATTCGAAAACGACCACGAAGAGACGTTCACCGGTAGCGACCGGCAAGCGCTCGGCCACCACTTTGACGGTCTCGCCGGCACCCCCTGCGGGGTCAGCTTCCGGAGCGCTGGCAGCGAACACCACCGCCTCCTCTTTTGCCAGCGCCCGGTGTACGGCGGCGCGCAGGGCCGGGCGGAGCTCCTCTCGGGCCATCCTGAGCAGGTCGCGGCTCGGTTCGCCGACCGGGAGCGACAGGTAGCGGTCCGCCCCCTGGGAGACGTACAACACCTGGTAGCGGTCGTTGACCACCACCCAGGGGGGGAGATAGCGGGCGGTCAGCAACCTTTCGGCAACAGCGGCGGGGTCAGGCTCCGCTCCCTGCCCGGCAGGGCTTTCCACAGCGGGAAGAGCAACCGGGCGGAAGGCCCCGAACGGAAACCAGGCGGCCGGGCGACGGACGCCGGACAGAGTACGGTAGACCCTCCATTTCTTGTTCACGGGGGTAAACAGGTCGGCATGCCCCCCGACGGTCTCGGTGGAGCCCAGGAACAGGAAACCGCCAGGTTTGAGGATCTGGCTAAACAGGGCGAGCAGCCGCTTCTGCATGTCGGCGGTCAGGTAGATCAGGAAATTGCGGCAGACCAGCAGGTCGAGGCGGGAAAAAGGAGGGTCCTTGATGAGGCTGTGATGGGCGAAGACGATCATCTCCCTGAGCGACTTGTGCACCAGCCAGCCCTGTTCGCTTTTGCTGAAGAAGCGGTTCAGCCGCTTTTCCCCCAGCGCGGCGACCGACTGGCTGGAGAAGAGACCGCTGCGGGCCTGGGCGATGGCGTTCTCATCGAGGTCGCTGGCAAAGATCTGTACTTTGGCGTCGAGGCCGCGCTCGTCCAGAAATTCCCGGACCAGCATGGCCAGGGAATAGGCCTCCTCGCCGGTGGCGCAGCATGGGTGCCAGATGCGCACGGGATCGTCGGGGCAGCGGTCGGCAAAAAGGGGGGGAATGATGTCGCGTTCGATGACGGCGAAAGCCTCGGGGTCACGGAAAAATCCGGTGACGCCGATCAGGATGTCCTGGCACAGGGCGTGCGACTCCTGAGGGGTGTCATTGACCAGCAGCGAGAGGTACTCCTCGAGCCCCTTGGCTTGACGAACCGCCATGCGCCGCTCGATACGGCGCATTACCGTGTTCATCTTGTAGGAGCTGAAATCGTGACCGGTGCCGGCTTTCACCGCTTCCAGGATGGCGGAAAGCGTCTCGAAGGACCCTTCCACAGGCTCGCTGGCGGTAACAGCAGTAGCAGGTTTTGTCTGCAGTTCGACGTTACTGGTCATGAGGTTTCCCTCTTAGGCCACCGTTCAGCGAGTTTTTGGCGCAGGATTTTTGGATGATACCAAATTTTGTAAAATTATAAAAGCTATTACTAAATTTTTTTCAATCATAAAAAACCCACACAGGGACAAAGGCCCGGGATATCAACCAGCACGGACCAAGATGACCAGCCATTGACTCGTAAACGGACGATGATGAACGGCAGTTATGAGAGAGTACAAGCACTCGCGCCAGGCAGTGCCAGATCTGCAGGAAGCTGCTGACAGTGGGGCGGGAAAATGTGAGTTGCCGATACAGTGATTGGTAACGCTTGCTAGAATGACTCCGGGAATGATTCAGCCCTTTGCAGGCAGAAAGGGAACCTTCCCTCACCCCGGCCCTCCCCCGCAGGGGAGGGAGAGCAGGAAGATGTGCAAAACAGTTGCCTTGCGGAGCCTGGGACGGCAACAAGGAGGGAAAGCTGCGAGATAGGGACGCTAGTTTAGCTTGCTTGAGCAGGCGCACCTACAAAAGCGGCCGGCTGGCCGACGACGGCCGGGGGCCCGGCGCCAGTTCATTCCTCACTATGGCTGGTGGGGGCCGCCGGCTGCCTCACCGGAAGGGTCACCGTTACTTCGGTCCCTTTGCCGAGCGTGCTGCGCACATCGATATCGCCATGGTGGCGCTTGATGATGCCGTAACACATGGTCAGCCCGAGGCCTGGCCCTTTGCCGGCCGGCTTGGTGGTGAAGAAGGGATCGAAGATCTTGCTGAGGTTGGCGGCAGGAATGCCGCAACCGTTGTCGCGGATGGCCACCACGACCTGCGCGGTCTCGCCGTATTTTTTGACCAGGCGGGTGGCGATCTCGATGCTGCCGCCGTCCGGCAGGGCGTTCCTGGCGTTGTGCAGCAGGTTGACGAAAACTTCCAGCAGCTTTACGAAGTCGCCCTCAAGATCCGGCAGCGCCTCGTCGGTTTGCCAGCTCACCCTGATGCCGGCTTGCACGTACTGCTCTCCCATCATCTCCAGGGTATCCCGCAAGACGCTGTTGATGCTGATCCGGCTGAACGAGCAGTGCGCCTGGGTGGAAAAGCGGATCAGGTCGTCCACGATGCTCTGGCAGCGCGCCGCGGCGGTCTCCATGCTCTCCAGGACGTCGATGTCGTCCAGCAGCTCCGGCACGATGGGATAGGCGAGCGCCGATCTCCTGAGCATCTGGATGGCCCCCAGGATGCCGGCCAGCGGGTTGTTCAGTTCGTGGGCGGCTCCCGAGATGACTTCCCCCAGCGACGACATCTTCTCCGACTGGATCAGCTTGGTCTGCGCCTCCTTGAGGTGTCGCGTCTTCTCCTCGACCATGCTCTCCAGCTTGCGGCTCCAATCCTCCCGGTCCTTCTCCTGCTTTTTTCTGCTGGTGATGTCGCGCAGCACCACCTGGATGGCGGGCATCCCCTGCGAGCGTATGGAGGACCCCGCGGACTCGACGTCGATCACCGTGCCGTCCGGACGCACGAGTTTGAGGTCCATGCGTGGCGCCACCTCTTCCGGGCTCTCCAGCTGCCGCATCCGGTTCCTGATCACTTCACGGCAGTCCGGGTGGAAAAAGGAGAGAACCGGCTGGCCGATCAGCTCCTCGGAGCTTTTCGCCCCCAAAAGGCGCACCGCCTCCATGTTGGCGTACAGGAAGTTTCCTGCGCTGTGCACGAAGATCGCCTCCGGCGCGTCCTCGACCAGGCGCCGGTAGCGCTCCTCGCTCTGCTGCAGTTCCAGCTCCATGGCCTTGCGCTCGGTGATGTCCCGGAAGATCCCCCTGGTCACCATCGGCTTGCCCTCCACGAAGCTGCAGTTGATGCTCCCTTCCAGCACCACGATGCTGCCGTCCTTGGCGAGGAACTGCACCTCGACCCGCGGGATCGCCTGGCCGCCCAGGATCTGCTGGAACAGCAGCGCACAGTGGCTGTGGCAGGCCGGGCTGATCACGTCGAAGACCTTCATGCGGGCGATCTCTTCATCGCTGTAGCCTAGCCGCTCTTTCCAGGCACGGTTCACATACAGGAAGGAGCCGCTGGGGTCGACGCTCTGCACCAGGTCGTTGGCGTTTTCCAGCAGGTCACGGTAGCGGTCTTCGCTCTGCACCTGGGCGGCCTCGGCCCGTTTGCGGGCGGAGATGTCGACGAAGCTTTCCACCAGGTGCGGTCGCCCGTCCAGGGTGATGCGAGCCACCGTCTTCATGACCGGGAGGCATTCGCCGGCCGCGGTGAACAGGGTACGCTCGGCATTGTCCACCAGCTGCCCGCAATCGGTGATCGGGCACTCCCCGGCTTGCGCCGGGCAGACGAAGCGGTGGCAGGGCATGCCGACGATCTCCTGGCGGCTGCTGCCGATCAGCGTCGCCGCCATGGGGTTCACCTCCACGATGAGATGGCTCTCGGCGTCGATGATCATGATGCCAACCTGGATGTTGGCGAAGACGGTGGCCAGCAGTTGCAGGTTCTCCTCAGGTTTCCCTGCTATCAGGGTCAAGGGGAGCACCTGTTCGGCCAATTTCACGTTCGTGGTCATATTCATTTGTGGTACACCTCTCACCTTACACCCTCGCCGGTGCCCCGGCTCCTTCGGCAAAATGACACCGCTTATCCCCTGCACATTTCCTGCCAGCAGCGCCCCTCCCCTTTTCATTTGACGCACCCTGCAGGGCGAAGCTGTGAAGATACCGTAAACGGGCATACATCGTGCTTAATTAATCGCGGCTGGTCAAGCCGCCTGCCCGGGGCATCCCGCAGCCATGGATGCCCCCTCACTGGTCCGACGACAGCTGCGCCATTTTACAGGGACTTTGCTCGCTGCAGGCTGGTGGCGGCTTCCCGGCTGCCGAACATGACATTCTCGCCATTTAGCGACAGCCGCTTCCTAAAAGTAACGATATGGCTGAAATCGCCCAGCACCGGGTGAGAAACCCTGCTCGCCCGGGTCGACGATACCAGGGAGTGCGGCAAGATTGGGGCAAATGCCCCACTTTGGCAGGACCACCAGGGGCATTTGCCCCATCGCGCAGTGAAGCCGTGGGGCAGGACGCCTGTTGACGGGGTTTTGCCGCCGACTAAATCGCATTATTCGTATACCGCAATCAGTCAGGGCACAGCTTGCACCTCCAAAACCGCTGCGAAGGACATCACCGATGAGCAAAAACCGCATCCTGGTCGTTGACGACGAAAAGCTGATCTCCTGGTCCTTGGCAGCGATGCTCAAGAAGGAAGGCTATGAGGTGGAAACCGCCGCTTCGGGCAAAGAGGCCCTGGCCAAGCTGGGGATTTTCAAGCCGGAACTGGTGATGCTCGACATCTGCCTCCCCGACACCAACGGGCTGGAGTTGCTGAAGAACTTCAAGGCGAAAAACGAAGACCTCTACGTGATCATGATCACGGCCTACGCCAACGCGGATTCGGCTGTACAGGCGCTGCAGGATGGCGCCGAGGATTTCTTCGGCAAGCCCTTCAACCTGGACGCGGTGAAGCACGTGGTGCACCGGGCCTTCGAAAAGAGGCGGCTTAAAAAAGAGGTGGACTACTTCCGCAACGAAATGCGCAGGAAATCGGACCAGGACAAGCTGGTGGGCAACAGCCACAGGATGATCGAGGTCTTCAAGATGATCAAGGTCTGCGCCGACGCCGACGCCAAGACCGTGCTGATCACCGGAGAAAGCGGCACCGGCAAGGAACTGGTCGCCAAGGCGGTGCACTACCACAGCGCCAGGGCCGATGCGCCCTTCATCGAGATAAACTGCGCATCCATACCGGAGAACCTGCTGGAGAACGAGCTGTTCGGCCACGAGAAAGGGGCCTATACCGATGCCGGCAAGCGGCACAAAGGTGTCTTCGAAATGGCGGAGGGGGGATCGGTATTCCTCGACGAGATCGGCGACATGCCGTTCGCCATGCAGGCCAAGATCCTGAAGGCGATCGAGACCAAGCGCTTCAGGCGCCTGGGCGGGCAGGAGGATGTGGAGGCAAACGTCCGCATCATAGCCGCCACCCACCAGAACCTTCCCAAGATGGTCAAGGAGCAGAAGTTCCGCGGCGACCTGTTCTTCCGGCTCAACGTGGTCAACATCACCCTGCCGCCACTTCGCGAGCGGGTGGAGGATATCGAGGCGCTGGTCCAGTACTTCATAAAGGTGCTCAACGAGGAGTACGGCAGAAACGTGGAGGGGGCGTCCCCGGAGACCCTGGGCTATCTCACCCGCTACGACTGGCCCGGCAATGTCCGGGAACTGAGAAACTGCATCGAACGTCTGATGATGCTGGAGCAGGAGAAGATCCTCTCCCCCGAGTACCTGAGCCCCGAGATCAGGCAGAACGTGCCGCAGCTTCGCGATGACCCGGGCGAGGTGGTGAGGAGCGAGTTCGGCGCGGAACACATCGTGCTGCCGGCCTCCGGCATCTCGCTGGAGGAGCTGGAAAAGCTGCTGATCAAGTTCGCCCTCAAGAAATCCGGCGGCAACCAGACCCGCGCCGCCAAGTTTCTCAAGACCAGCCGGGACACGCTGCGCTACCGCATGAAGAAGTTCGGGCTTGGTGAAGGTGCCAAAGAAGAAGAGCCGGCACCGGCTGATCTCCAGCGCGGCGGCGGCTCCGCCTTTTCATCGGACTCCTATCTGAATTCTACCTTCTGAGCCGTCGGCCCCCTCCGCATCAAGATGCCAGCCCCAGCCGGCAGCCAGCCGGCAGCTCGCCGATTCCTTACTCGATGACCGCGGCCCAGGTGCTGCCGGTCAGGAAGCTGCCGGGGACGTTCTCCTCCATTTCGAGGAAACGGCCGAAGGGGACGGTGAAGGTGAGCTTGTCCCCCATCCCCTGCGCCTTCAGGTACTTGCGCGCGGAGATGTCGGTGAGGCCGATCAGGGCGCGCGGGTGCTCCGCTTCTGCCTCCCGATAGGAGAGGATCCCCATCACCTGGCAGGCGGCGGCATAGGGGACGGCCACGCTTTCCAGCCCGGGACGGTCGTAGTTGGCAAGGATGACCAGCGCGGAGAGCTGATCGGCGTTCACCAGCAGGGTCACCGAAACCGGTGCCTCCTTCTCCGGGTCGACCTGCGACAACGGCTTCAGTACCACGAACTTGGTCGGCACGTCCTGGATGGGAAGGGCGTCGACGAACTGCTCCGCTTCCTTGGGCGACTTCTTGTAGCGTTCGCCGTGCAGGAAGTGGTCGACGAAGTCGGCGGGAGCACCGGCCGCCTGCATCCCCTCCCCGATCGCCTTGCCGGCAGGGTCCTGCTCGTTGCCCTGGGACAGGAAATGGCAAAAGCCGGGAACTCCCCCCGGGAACTTCTCGTAGATATGGCCAAAGCCAAGCCCCACGCCGCCTCCCGGGCAGCCGTAGCTGCAGCGGTCAAAGACAGCGGTCTTGCCGCGGGCGGCGGAGCTCAGCATGAACATGACGCAGGAGCGGCTTCCTGCCGAGAACTGCGCCGCACCTTCCGGCTTCTCATCGACCAACAGCAAGGCGACCGGCTCGGTCTCCAGCCTCAAGGCTTGCGCGATATCGCTTTCCATCCCAACCTCCAGTGGCAGTCTCAGCGGACCTCGGACACCGGTCGCCGTGTGCGGAGCATAGCATGGCGCTTTGTCCACTTTCAACGGAAATCGGCCTGCTAAGCCATTGAAAGGACGGGAGAGAAGGGCTGTGGCGGGCAGTCTTGCCTCCTCATCGGAAACTCCTGGCTGGAGTCGGGAGGAGGAAACCGTTTCGCTGCATGGGATGAGCGAAGGGAGCCTTGCCAGGGTTACCGGCTCCCTGCGGAGCGGCATAGGCACGGTGCCGGAGGCGATCATGATCTGGCAGTTTTGGCAGGGGAGTTTGCCGCGGGAAGGTGACCAACCGGAGGTGGGGCATTTCGCCCACCCCCTCCGGTTTTAGCTGTCAGCGCTTTTGCACCACGGTTCGCAGCATCTCGATGATGCCGTCGGGAGAAAGCACGTGCTGAGCTGCCTTGAGTTTGACAGCCTCCCCCGGCATGCCGTACACCACGGAGCTTTCCTCGTCCTGGGCGAGGGTGAGTGCGCCACGCGCCTGCATCTCCTTGAGCCCGGCGGCCCCGTCGGCTCCCATGCCGGTCAACAGGATGCCGACCGCCCGGCTGCCGTAGCTCTCCGCCAGGCTGAGGAACAGGTGGGTGACCGACGGGCAGAGAAACTGCCCGGGCCGGCCTGGTGACAGGGCGATCCGTCCCAGCCCGTCCACCCCCATCTGCAGGCCGCCGGGGGCTATGTAGGCCGTTCCCGGCCCGATCTGCTCCCCGTCTTTGCCGACCTTGACCCGCAGTGCGCTGTAGCCGGACAGCCACTCGGCGAAGCCTTCGATGAACTCTGCCGCCATGTGCTGCACTACCAGGAGCGGCGCCGGGAAATCTGCCGGCAGGGCGGAGAGGATACTCTGGACAACCACCGGCCCGCCGGTAGAGGCGCCGATGCCCACCACCTTGATGCGGACGGGGCCCTCCTGCACCCTGGCAGCCGCGGCCGGGAAACCTCTCCTGCGGCTGGACCTGCGCACCACCTTGACCTCGGACATCAGCCTGACGGTCTGCAGCAGGTCGGCTGCCGCCCGGGCGTGGTCTGGATGGCCAAAACCCGGTGGCTTCAGCAGGATGGCCAGCGCACCGGCCTCCAGCGTCCGGAAGACGGCCGAATCGGTTTTGGGGTCCAGGGTGGAGGTGACGATCACCACCGGGACCGGATGCTGCATCATGATCTGGCGGGTGGTCTCGAAGCCGTCCATTCCGGGCATGTGCACATCCATGGTGACCACGTCCGGATGCTTGTGCTCCAGGGCGGCCAGCGCCTCCAGGCCGTTTCTGGCGCTGCCGATTACCCGGATCTCCGGGTCGGCCGACAGGATATGTTCGATGAGTTCCCGTGCCACGGGCGAATCGTCGACTATCAGCACCTTGATCATGACACCCTCCCGGCTTCCCCTGTAGAAGACCGGCTCTCAGAGCGCCCCGCGCCCCCCCTCCCCTCACCCTGACTCGTAATCTCAATCTTGACCTCAACCTCGACCTTTCTTCCCTAGCAGAGCCGTTTCACCACCTCCAGCAGATTGCTCTGGTCGAAACTGCTCTTCACGATGTAGGCGTTGGCGCCTGCGTCGATGCCGCGTTCGCGGTCCTCCCGGCTCCCCAGCGCCGTGACCAGCACGACCGGGAGTTCAGCCAGCCCCGGGTCCTTCCTGATGCGGGCGGTGAGATCGAAGCCGTTCATCCTGGGCATGTCCACGTCGGAGACCACCACGTCGAACTGGCCGCTCTTTAGCTGCGTGAAGGCATCGATGCCGTCCACCGCGGTGGTCACCCCGTAGCCTGCGGACTCCAGGATGTTCTTCAGCAGAGTGCGCGAGGTGATGGAATCCTCCACCACCAGCACCCTCCGCCGGGGAGCCGCTGCCGCTCCGCCAGGAGGAGCGGCAGTCACCCGCCCTTTCCCCTCGCCGGAGGCCGACTTCATCAGGTCGGGGATGTTGAGGATGGGGGCGACCTTGCCGGAGCCGAGCACGGTGGCGCCCGCGATGTTGCGCACCCTCGCCAGCTGGGGTCCCAGGCTCTTCAGGAGTACCTCCTGTTCGCCCAGCACCTCGTCCACCTGGAAGGCGATGATTTGCTCCGCCGCACTCACCACCACGGCCTGCAACTGCTCGGGCAGCTCAGTGACCGGTGCCGGCAGCTCCAGGACGGCTCCCAGCCTCTCCAGGGAGACCACGGTATCTCCCAGGGTGACCGTCTCCCGGTTCTGCACGGTCTTTATCTCTTCGCGCTTAAGCCTCACCGCCCGCTCGACGTGGGTGGCCGGCAGCACGAAGGTCCGGTCGGCCACCCGGACCAGGATGCCCCGGAAAGTGGCGACGCTGAGCGGCAGCACCAGCCGGAAAAGCGTGCCGCGCTGCGGGCCGCTTTCCAGGGAAACCGTCCCTCCCATTTTCTCCACTTTTTCCTTCACGATGGCAAGCCCCAGCCCGTGCCCGGATACGTCGGTGATGATGGGGCTCGTGGAGAGGCCGGACTGGAAGACGAAAGGAAGCAGTTCACCGTCACTCAGGCTGTGCACCTTCTCCGGCGGCAGGGTTCCCAGCTTGAGCAGGGCCGACCTCAGCTGGCTGGGGCTGATCCCTGCCCCATCGTCACTGACCACGATCTCGGCCTTGTCGTCGCGGGGTGCGATCTGTATCGTGATGCGCCCGCGCCGAGGCTTCCCCTTGACCTCCCTCTCCTGCGGATTCTCGATGCCGTGATCGATGCTGTTTCTGACCAGGTGGATAAGCGGGTCCTTCATCTCGTCCAGGATGCGCCGGTCGATCTCGATCTCCTCGCCGCGGATCTCCAGGGAGACTTCCTTGCCGCTGTCCCGCGACAGGTCACGCACGATCTTCGGGAAAGCCTCCAGGAGAGAGGAGAAGGGGAACATCATCGCCTTCTTCACCTCCGCCAGCAGGTTATCCACCATCCCTCCCAGCCAGCGGCTGTCGTGTTCGGCGGCCTTGGCCTGGCCGGCAAGGCGCGACTCCAGGGTGGTGACGAAGGCACTGTTCCAGGAAAGGAAATCGGCCATCCTGCGCAAGTCGTAGCTTTTTTCCGGAGCGGGCTCCTTGACCTCGTGGGGCGAGACCGCCAGTTTCTGAAGATCCGGCGAGACCTTGTTCCACTGCTTCTTCCAGGCAGCAAAGGAGGTGCGGAGGTCGCGCATCTGCAGGGCGCGCTGCCGGGCGGAGAGCTTGGCGGAAAGCATCTCTTCGGAGAGAAGCAGCACCGCCGACAGCTTGGACCAGGAGACTCTCACCGTTTCGGCGCCGGCTGGAGGGAGCGGACGTGGCCCGGAGGCGGCCGATGCGGGCTCGCGCGTCGCGGTTGGCCGTTTCGGCGGCGTGGGAAGGGCGGGTTCCCCCTCCTGCCGTACTGAAGCGGCAGCCGGCCCCGGTTGGGGAGCCGGCCCAGGAGATGGCGCAGGCGCAGCCTGCGCTGCAGGCTCCTGCGTGGCCTGTGGCGGTACTTCGGCAGCAACAGCCTGAGAGGAGGGCTCCGGGGGGGCGGAGCTGGCAGGCTGGCGGGCTGCCGCAGATTTTTCCGTCCTGGCCGCCACCAGCGCCCTCACCAGCTCGCGAAGCGACGACTTCTCATCTTCCGAGGCATCCCTGCCGACACTCTCCAGGAGCCGGCCCAGCAGGTCGGCCCCCCGCTGCAGCAGGTCATACAGGTCAGGAGCCGGCGTCACCTCCCCGCGCTTCATGGCCGAGAAGATCCCTTCCATCGCCTGGCAGATCGATTCCACATCGCCGCGCCCGACCGAGCGTGCCGCCCCCTTCAGGCTGTGCGACTCCCGGAACACCACCTCCACCCGCTCGGCCCGCTGCTCCGCAGAACCGCTTCTCTCCAGCTCGATGAGACCGGAGGTGATTCCCTGCAGGTGCTCCGCAGCCTCCAGCTTGAAGGTCTCCAGCAGATGTTTCTGGAATGCCTCGTCCCGTTCCATGGTGGTCGGACGTCTGACAGGTCTGACGGTCAGACTGGTCGGACGACTCTCTCCTATTCCTTGTACTGCTCTACCAGCTGTTTCAGCTTCTGCCCCAGCTCGTGGAGGTTCTGCACCGCGGCTTCCACCTGCCTCATGCCGGAGGCGTTCTGCTCGCTGGCCAGCTTGATGTCCCCCATGGCCTGCGCCACCTGGTCCATGCCGGTCAGCTGCTCCTGGCTGGAGGCTGAGATCTGCACGGCGGCCTGCGCCGATTCCTCGATGCTCATCCCCATCTGCCCGATCGCCTCGCCGGCTTCCCTCGACTGCCGCACCCCTTCCTCGACCGCCTTGTTCCCCTGCTCGGCGGCCATCACCGCGGTATTGGTCGCTTTCTGGATGTCGTTCAGGATGGTGCGCACCTGGGCGGTGGCTTCCTTGGACTGCTCGGCCAGGCTCTTCACCTCCTGGGCCACCACGCTGAACCCCTTGCCCTGATCGCCCGCCTTGGCGGCCTCGATGGCCGCGTTAACCGAGAGCAGATTGGACTGTTCGGCAAGGTCGTTGACGGTGGCTATGATCTCGCCGATCGCCTGGCTCTGCTCGGATAGCTTCACGATACTGTCTGCGATGAAGGCGACCTGCTCCTGGATGCGGCCCATGCCCGCCACGGTCTCCTCCACCGACTTTCTCCCCCCCTGCGCCACGTTGACCGCCTTCTGCGCCGTCTCCGACACCTTGCGCGACTTCTGGCTGGAGACCTGGGCGGTCAGCTTCACTTCCTCCACGATGGCGGTGGTCTCGTTGACGGTAGCCGAGGTTTCCGCGGCACTGGAGGCAATCTGGCTCATGGAGGTCATGATCTGGCTGGAAGAGGCCGCCAGGATCTCCGCCGCCTCCAGGATCTCGGAGTTTTGCCGCACCAGGTTCGCCGTCCTTTCGGCCACCCGTTGCTCCAGGGTCCGGTTGAGATCCTTCAGCTCCTGGTCGATCCGCTTTCGTTGCGTTATGTCGCGGGCAGCCGCGAACACACCGCGCACGTTCCCCTTGCCGTCGCGGTACACCGAGGCGTTGTAGAGCACGTCCACCAGCGAGCCGTCCCGGTGCCGGAGGGTCAGGGGATAATCCACGATGGTACCTACCTCGAAGACCTGCTGATAGCCTTGCCGCGCCTTCTCAGGATCGGTGAAGTAGTTGGTGAAATCGGTGCCGATCAGCTCCTGGCGCGGCACCCCGGTGGCCCGGACGGTCGCCTCGTTGACGTCGGTGACTTTGCCTTCGGCGCTGATGGTGAGCAGCGGGTCCAGGCTCGCCTCGATCAGGCTGCGCACGTACTGGGAGGCCTCCTTCTGCTTGGTGATGTCGCGGATGGCGGCGGTTACCAATAGCCCCTCCCCGGTCTGCAGAGGACTGAGGCTGATCTCCACCGGGAACTCGACGTTGTCCTTGGTGACGCTGTAGAGCTCCAGCCCCGCCCCCATGGGACGGACCTTGGGATCGGCGAAGTAGGAGGCGCGGTGCTGCGGATGGCGCTGACGGAAGCGCTCGGGGACCAGCATCTCCACCTTCCTCCCCAAAAGCTCGCTCCGGTCGTAGCCCAAAAGCCGCTCGGCCTGCGCGTTCACGATCACGATCTCCCCCTGTGCGTTGACGATCACCACGGCGTCCGGAAAGCTCTCCAGGAGCCCCCGGAACTTGTCCTCCGCCTTCTTGCGCTCGGTGATGTCACGGATGGAGGCGCTCACCCAGAGCCCTTCCTCGGTCTGCAGCGGGCTCAGGCTGATCTCGACGGGAAACTCCACATCTCCCTTGCGCAGGCCGAACAGTTCCAGCCCCACCCCCATCGGCCGCGTCTTGGGATTGGCGAAGAAGCCGCTGCGGTGCTGCGGATGCTTGTCGCGGAAACGCTGCGGCACCAGCATCTCCACCTGCTTGCCGACCAGTTCGTCCCGCCGATAGCCGAAGAGTTTCTCGGCCTGGGCATTGACCATCACGATCTCCCCGCCGGTATTGACGATCACGATGCCGTCCGGCGCGTTCTCCAGAAGCCCGCGGAACTTTTCCTCGGCCTTCTTCCCCATGGTCACGTCGCGCGCGGCTGCGAACACTCCCAAAAGCTTGCCCTCGGGATCGCGGTAGACGCTGGCGTTATAGAGGACCTCGGTAACGCGGCCATCCCGGTGCCGGATGGCGAGGGGCAGATCGGTGAGCACCCCCTGCTCCAGCACCTGCCGGTAACCCTCGCGCGCCTTTTCCGGCTCGGTGAAGAAATCGCTGAAGTCCGAGCCGATCAGCCATTCCCTGAGGGCACCGGTCACCCGCACCGTCGCTTCGTTCACCTCGGCGAGTTTCCCCTCGGGGTTTATGATGACCAGCGGGTCCATGCTCATGTCGATCAGGCTTTTTACGAAGTGCGATCCCTGCATGGTCCGCAGGACCATATGCTCAAACCACTTCATGCCGTCCTCCTTGGCTTGTCCGTGACTGCGGCAGGCCGGCCATCCTCTGCACCCGGCCAGCGCCGGCAGCGCTCCTCTCCCGGAGCCTTCCTAAGCCTCCTCGTGCACCACGATCCTGCCGTCGGCCAGCATCCGGCCGCCATCCAGCACCACCAGGCGCTCCCTGGTTACCCCCTTCAGGTAATCGGCTCTGAGATCGGTCAGGGTGGGGAGCGCCGGCTGCAGCTCGCTGCGGTCGATGGTGCGCACCCCGACGATATGGTCGGCCAGGAGTCCGAATTCCATGGAGGCCGAGGCCAAAACGATCACCTTGTTGAGATCGGAGAGCCCTCGGCCGGCAAGCTCGAAGAAGGTGCGCAGGTCGACCACCGAGAGGATCTTCCCCCTCAGGTTGACGATGCCCAGCACGAAGGGTGGCGTGCAGGGGAGCGGGGTCAGCTCCTTGAGAGGGTAGACCTCCCGGATGAAGGCGGACTCCACGGCGTACCGCTCGTCCGAGAGGGCGAACTCAACGACTTCCAGGCGCTGCCCGTGGCTCGCAGGCACCGGCTCGCGCGCGAGTTTCCGGGCCCGCTCGCGGAGCGTCTTGCTGTCTCCCTCCTCTGCCGCGGAGGAGTCGCCCGGCACCACTGGCGGCTTACGCCCCGCTCCTGCCTCAACCTCCGCAAGCTCTGCCCAACTCTCCCCCCCCGGGGGCTCACCCTGCTGGGGTGGGGCCAGCAGGGCTGCGGAACCGAACTCGCCGCACAGGGAGGCGATCTTTTCCAGGTCGAAAAGCATCACCATGCCTCCGGGGAGCTTTACCAACCCCGCCAGGAATTCGGACTGTCCCGGCCGCTCCGTCTCCCACAGGAGCAGGTGGCCGGCGGGATCCAGCACGCCTCCCACCGCGTCCGCCGGCAGCGCCACCTTGCCACCCTCCGCCTGCACGATCACCAGGACGTCCTCGGGCGTTACCGGGCGCCGCTGGTGGTTCAGGCAGCTGCGCAGGTCGACCACCGGCAGGATTTCCCCCTGCACGTTGACCAGCCCCAGCAGGGCCTTGCGCGCCCTGGGTAGGGGCGTGATCTCCACCATGCGCACCACCCTGGAGACGGCGGCAAGCTGCAGCGCGTAACGCTGCTGGTCCAGCCGCAGCACGAACAGGTGGGAGAAGGCTTTCATGGCTTTTCCCCCCGGTCCCGGCCGGCGCAGACCTCCATGGAGCCGATGATCTCCCGGAGCCTGCCGGCGGTCATCCCTTCGGAGCCGGGGACCACGGCGTCCGGGTCGAGGGAGTCAAGGAGCGCCAGGGCGTTGTGGAAATGGCGGCAGGCGAGTTCGGCCCGGCCGCTCCACAGGGTGAGATTGCCCAGGGCGAAATGGGCCAGCACCAGCTTGGGATCGAGGTACAGGGCGTGCCTCAGGGAGTGGCTGGCCTCGCTGGCCCTCCCCTGCTCCTGGAGGATCTCGGCCCGCAACAGGTGCAGGGCAGGGTCGAGCTTGCGCTCCAGCAGGGCCTCCTCGCAGATGGCCAGGGCCTCTGGAAGCTTCCCCTGGTTGGCCTGCGACCTGATCAAGAGGGTCAGCGCCTCGCCGGGAAGCGGGCCGGCGCTCCCCAGATCGCTCAGCAGGGCCGCCGCCTGCGGGTACAGCCCCTGGCGAAAGAGCGCTGCCGCCTGCCCGGATGTGCCCTCCCCCGCCCCGGCGGCCGCCTGCCAAAAAGCAGCAGCTCCTTGCCGGCCGCCTGCTCCCGCATCGGCAGCCGGGGGTGCTTTTTCCGCTGTCCCTTGGGAATCATCCGGCCCGCCCCGTTCGCTGCCAGCCTGTGCTCCCCTGGCCGCCCGGGCGCGCTCGGCCGCTTCCCGCTCCTGTTCAGGCTTTCCCTGCCACAGGAAGACCAGCTCATGGGTAAGCAGCACACCCCGCTCGTCGCCGGAGCGGGGTTGGGCTGGCTGCCCCCCCGTCTCCCGTTCGGCGGGGGGGGCGTAGTCGCGAGGCCTTTTGCGGTAACAGATGGAGCCGTCCAGGTTCAGCTGCTCAAAGGGCATGAAGCTGCGCGGCAGCGTCTCGGCCGCCCCCAGCACCAGCCACCCCAGGTCGACCAGGCACCTGTTGAGCTTGGCCACCACCGTGCGCGCCATCTCCGGCGCGAAGTACATAAGCACGTTGCGGCAAAAAACCAGGTCCATGGCGTTGGTATTGGTGGGGAGGGAGGGGTAGCTGTCTTCGGCGAGGTTCAGGTACTCGAAGTTGACCATCCGCTTCACGTTGTCGACCACGCGCAGCGAGCCTTCCGCCTGCGGGATGAAATAGAGGGTCTTGAACCAGGAAGGGGTGGCCCGGAAGGACCACTTGCCATAGACGCCTGACATCCCCTTCTTAAGGGCGGCGGCGTTGATGTCGGTGGCGAGGATGCTGATGTTCCAATCCTTGAGGTCGGGAAGCAGCCGGTGCAGCAGGATGGCCAGGGTATACGCTTCCTCGCCGGTGGAGCACCCCGCGCTCCAGATCCTCAGGCGCTGGTCCTTCCCCCGGCGGGCCCTGAGCAGGGCGGGGAGGATGGTGGTCTCGGTCGCCTCCAGGGAACGGGCATCGCGGAAGAAGTAGGTTTCCCCTATGGTCAGGTAACCGGCCAGCGCCTCGACCTGCCGGCGGGTCAGCGGAGCCGACATCAGCCAGCGCAGGAACTCGTGCAGGTCCATGAAGCCCAGCTGCCGGGCGGCCGCGATCAGCCCCCTCTCCAGATCGTCCCAGCGCTCCCGGGGAAACAGCAATCCCATCTCCCTGGCGAGAAAGGCGCTCACGGTGGACAAGCTGCTGTCGGAAATGCTGCGATCCATGCTTGGCTACTCCCCTTCCCGCCGGCTATCCAGCTCCTTGCGGATCCTCCTCAGCAGGTCCTGCGGGTGGACCGGTTTCATGATCAGGTTGGCCCCCTCCTCGACCAGTCCCGTGTTGCCGATCACCTCGGCGGGATAGCCGCTTAAAAAGAGCGCTTTCACGCCGGGACGGAGCTTCCTGATCTCGTCGTAGGCCTCCTTGCCGTTCATCCTGGGCATCACGATGTCCAAAAGCAGCAGCTGGATGTCATCCTGGTTCTCCAGGAACCTCTGCACCGCCTCCTCGCCGTTGCCGGCCTGGATGACCCGGTAGCCGAACTCGGTCAGCACACTCCGGGATAGTTCCCGCACCACGGCATCGTCCTCGGCAAGCAGGATGGTCTCGGTCCCTCCTACCGGGTACTCAGCCGCCGGCTGCTCGGCCTTGGCCAGCTGTTCCCCCTTGGCCAGCGGCAGGTAGATGCTGAAGGTGGTGCCCCTCCCCGGCTCGCTGTAGACGTTGATGAAGCCGTTATGCTGCTTGACGATGCCGTACACGATGGAAAGGCCGAGCCCGGTCCCCTTGCCAACCTCCTTGGTGGTGAAGAAGGGCTCGAAGATCCTCTTCTTGGTCTCGGCGTCCATGCCGATGCCGTTGTCGGAGACCGCCATACGGGCGTAGGAGCCGGGGACACCGTTGCCGTAGAAGTCGATGTACTCCTGGTCGATCTCGACCTGTTCGGTCACGATGGAGAACACACCCCCCTGCGGCATGGCGTCGCGCACGTTGGTGGCGAGGTTCAAAAGGATCTGCTCGACCTGCCCGCTGTCGGCGTAGACCACGATCTCGTCCTGCTTGAAGACCATCTCCAGCTTGATGTCCTCGCCGATGATTCTTCCCAGGAATTTCTCCACCTTCCTGATGATGTCGTTCAGGCTCACCGGCCGAAGGTTCAGCACCTGCTTGCGGCTGAAGGTGAGCAGGCTCTGGGTGAGTCCGGCGGCCCGGTCCGCGGCGGAGAGCACCTGCTCGACGTTGGCCCGCAGCGGGTCGTCCTCGCGCATCTTGAGCTGGGTCATGCTGGCGAAGCCGACGATGGCGGTCAGGATGTTGTTGAAGTCGTGGGCGATGCCCCCGGCAAACTGGCCGATGGCCTCCATCTTCTGGGCCTGGCGCAGCTGCTCCTCCAGGAGCTTCTGGGTCGAAACGTCCTGGTTGATGCCGATCATCCGGGTCGCGCGCCCCCCGGCGTCCCTGATCACCAGGCCGCTGGCCTGGACATGCCGCACGCTGCCGTCGGGGCGGAGGATGCGGTGCTCCATCTCGAACTCCCGCTGGCTTTCCCTGGCCGCATCCACGGTGGCCTTCGCACGCTCCCGGTCATCCGGATGCACCAGCTCCAGCCAGCGCTGGTAGCCGAGGTTACCGTCTTTGGGGAGGCCGTACAGTTCGAGCATCCGGTCGTCCCAGATCATCAGGTTCTTGCCGATGTCCCAGTCGAAAATCCCCAGGTGCGCCGAGGCGGTGGCCAGCTGCAGGCGGCGGGTCACCTCGCCAAGGTCCGCCTCGGCCCGCTTGCGCTCCTCCACCTCCTGCATCAGCGAAGCGGTCCGGGCCTGGACCCGTTCCTCGAGCTGCTCGTTCAGCTCGCTCAGCGACCGCTGGATGGCAAGCAGCTCGCTGTTCTTGTTGACGGCCGTTTCATAGGTGGAGAGGAGCAGGCTGAGGATCTGCTTGCGGTCGGCCCTGATGCGGTACTGGGTGCCGGCGAAGAAGACCAGGGTGCCTGCCTGGGCGTTGTCGTTGTCGGGGAGGTTGCGGGTCGAAAGGATCTGCCTGATCCGCATCAGGAGGTACTGCTCGTCGTAGGGTTTGGTGAGGAAGTTATCTGCCCGGCACTCCAGACCGCGGATCACGTCTTCGGGGTCGTTGAGGGAGGTCAGCAGGATGACCGGGATGGAACTCAGGCGGGGGTCGTTCTTCATCTCCTGGCAGAGCTGAAAGCCGGTCATCTCCGGCATCACGATGTCGCTCACCACCAGGTCCGGCAGCAGCTCCCGTGCCTTCAGCAGCCCTTCCCTGCCGTTTCTGGCCCAGGTAACCTGGTATCCCTCGTTAAGAAGCAGTTGCTCCAGAAGCTCCGCCTGGGTGGGGCTATCCTCGACGATCAGGATGTTGCCGGGAGGATTCATCCGCTGCGATTCTCTGCTCATACCAATCGTTCATCGCCTCCAAACCAGTCACGCCGTCCCGTATGAGAAGCGCCGGGCGCGATAACTAATTATAGCATGACGAACTCATGAGGGGGATGGGAGTAAAGGAGCAGCAAAGTCGGCAGGTTAGCCAAGGCAGGCAGGGTTAGGATACGGCGGACCGGTGCGGGAGGCATACGTTGGTTGTGATGTTAAAGTCCCCCTTTGCGAAGGGGGATTTAGGGGGATTTGCCTTCAGCTGTCAGCTGCCAACTGTAAATCTCCCCCGGCCCCCCCCTCGAAAAGGGGGGAGGTATATACCTTCGCCCTGAGGGGGTGGTATCCCCTCTCCCTCAGGGTGAGGGGCAGAGTGAAAGAGCTCTGCACGAAGGTGCGGTGCCTCCGGAGAAGGACGCAGAGCCACACGCAGGTACCCTAGCGTGGGGAGAGGTCGAACTCCTTGATCTTTCTGTAGAGGGTGTTCCTGGCGATGCCCAGGGTCCTGGAGGCCTCGGTGATGTTCCCCTTGTGCCGTGCCAGGGCCTGGCGGATGGTTTCGGCCTCGGCATCCCTGATGGCGGCCGGGGGAGGCGCCACCCCTTTGCCCCGCATCACGGCGAGGACACCGGCCTCGGCCTCGTGCAGGGAGTCCAGCAGCCGGGCGAGCTCCCCGGGCTCCATCCGGCCAAGCAGATCGGCATCGCTGCAGCGCGACGCAAGCTCCGCCGCCGAGGTCGGGGCGGCCCCGCATGACTCCTGCAGGCAGGCGGTCCGCCGCGAGGAAGGGCCGGAGAGAAAAGTCCCTCCCAGGTGCTCGGGGAGGATGGTGTCGCCGTTGCAGATCACCACCGCCCGCCTCATCACGTTGGCGAGTTCGCGGATGTTGCCGGGCCAGCGGTACTCCTGCATCAGGCGCAGGGTGGCAGGGGACAGCCTTAAGTCGCGGTTTAACTGCCTGACGAAGTGCTCGGCCAGGAGCGGAATGTCCTGGCTGCGGGCCTCCAGCGAAGGGATCTCCAGCCTGACCACGTTCAGCCGGTAGTAGAGGTCCTCCCGGAAGCTCTTCTCGCGGATCGCCTCCTCCAGGTTCACGTTGGTGGCGGCGATCACCCTGACGTCGGTCTTGATGGGGCGCTCCCCCCCTACCCTCATGAACTCCCCGGTCTCCAGCACGCGCAACAGCTTGACCTGGATCTGCGGGGTGGCGTCGCCGATCTCGTCCAGAAGCAGGGTGCCGTTGTTGGCCAGCTCGAAGATGCCGCGCCGGGTCTGGTTGGCCCCGGTGAAGGCCCCACGCTCGTGGCCGAACAGCTCGCTCTCCAGGAGGTTTTCCGGCAGCGCCCCGCAGTTGACCGGGATGAAGGGCTGGCCGGCACGGGCTGAAGCGGCGTGGATGAAGCGGGCCAGCACCTCTTTGCCGGTGCCGGTCTTCCCCTGGATGAGCACGCTGATGTCCTTGCCGGCCACCTTGTAGGCGAGCGACACCATGCGCCGCATCTCCGCGGAGACCCCGACCCGGAAACCGACCCCCTGGGCGACCTCGGCCCACTCCTCGCCCGCGCCGTCACCTTTCATGAGCCGGGCGCCGGCGCCCGCCGCCCTTTCCACCAGCCGCTCGATCTCGTCGATGTCGTCGAACGGCTTTTCCAGGTACTCGTAGGCCCCCAGCTGCATGGCGGTGACGGCCGTCTTCACCGTGGAGTAACCGGTCATGATCACGACTTCGCAGGCAGGCTGGCGGGACTTGATCAGTTCCAGGAGCGCGAGGCCGTCGGTATCCGGCAGCTTGAGATCGACCAGGGCGACGTTGAAATTTCCCGAGGAAAGCGCCGCCAGCGCCTGCGGCTTGTTGGCCGCGGTTACCACCCCGTACCCCTTGCGGGTCAGAAGACGCTTGAAGAAGGTGCAGACGTCGGTTTCGTCGTCGATGACCAGTACCTTAACGGGGGAATCAGTCACGCTTGTCTCCTGGATAGCCGGCGAGGCCGGGGTGTGCTCCGCCGGCCAGCCCGTCGTCGTACTCTACCGGGAGGATCAGCTTGAAGCAGCTCCCCTCCCCCAGCCTGCTCTCCACCTCGATGCGGCCGTGGTGCGACTCGGCGATGCCCAGGCTGACCGACAGGCCGAGACCGGTCCCCTTGGTCGCCTCCTTGCTGGTGTAGAAGGGGGTGAAGATCTTGGAAAGGTTCTCGGGGGCTATGCCCACCCCGTTGTCGCACACACTCAGCACCGCCCAGCGCCGCCCACCCTCGCTCAGCACCGAACTCGCCACCTCGATGGTCTTATCCTTGCGCTCCACGACCGCCAGGGCGTCGCGCGCGTTGATCAGGAAGTTGGTCAGCACCTGCTGGATCTGGGGGCCGTTGGCGTTCAGGCGCGGCAGTTCCGGGTCGAAGCGCTCCTGGATGTCGATCTGGTTGCGGTTGATCTGGTACTTGATCATGTCCAAGACCCGCCTGGCCTCGGCGTTGAGGTCGATGGCGGCCACCGGCGCCTGGTCCTGCCGCGAGAAAGTCAAAAGGTTCTGGATGATCCGCTTGCAGCGCAGACCACAGTTGATGATGTCATCCAGCGCCTCGGCGCTCTCCGGGTCCTCTTCGGCCCGGCGCTCCCTGGCCAGCATCTGGGCGGTGCCGATGATCACCGTCATCGGGCTGTTCAGCTCATGGGCCACCCCGGCCGCCATCACCCCCAGGGCCACCATCTTGGCCGACTGGACCAGCTGGGCTTCCATCTTCAGCTTGGTGGTCACGTCCTTCATGATGATGGTGACCGCGGCCAGCTGCTTTTCCTCGTTCAGGACCGGGTAATAGGAAAGATCGATGAAGTTCCCTTCTTCCGTCTGCCAGCGCTGGAAGACCGGCTTGCCGTTGTTCTTGATCTCCTGGATCGGGCAGTTCTCGCAGGGCTCGTCCAGTCCCCTGAGCTTGGCGTAGCACTTGCTGCTGATGGCCCGGTTCCAGGCGCTGGCCATGGAGGCGGGAAGCCGGTCGTTATGGACCAG
Source organism: Geomonas sp. (assembly GCA_035255025.1). GTDB lineage: Bacteria > Desulfobacterota > Desulfuromonadia > Geobacterales > Geobacteraceae > Geomonas. Next base: position 10,689 of record DATFAB010000006.1, on the reverse strand, counting down.
GACGTTGTAGTCGGTGTCCACCAGCAGGATGGGATCGGTTACCGCCTGGAAGGTCGCCTCCCACTCCTTCTTGGCGCGGGAGACCTGCTTGTAGAGCCGGGCGTTCTGCATGCTGATGGCGAGCTGGTCAGCGAGGTGCTGCACGAAGTTCAGCTCGGCGCCTGCGTACGCTGACCCCAGGGTGCTTCCCAGGATCAACAGGCCGGTCGCCGAGGCGCGTTCGAACATGGGTGCGACCGCCAGCGAGCGCAGGGTATGGCGCTCCTCGCCGGCTGCCCGCGCATAGGAGAAGGTGTCCTTGGTGGGGGAGTAGCTGGTGGCTGATTTCCTGACCAGCACCTCGTACAGCATGGAATCGGTGGGGATGGTGCCGGCGCTGAAAAAGGTGTTTGGCACCATGGCGAACAGCCTCAGCTCGCCTTCCTGCAGCTTGGCCAGCCCCAGGAAGTCGCAGGGGAGCGCCTCGGGGAGCTTTCGGAAGGCACGGGCGATGATGTCCCCGATCGACATGTCGATGTTGATGTCGCGGGTAAGCTGCTGCAGGAGCTCCAGGCGGCTGTTCTGGGTCAGCACCTCCTGGTTGCGCTTCTTCAGCTCCACGTAGTAATTGAGCTTGGAGGAATCCACCCCCGTCAACTGCTCGAGCAGTTTGCCCCGTTGTTTCACGATTGCCCCTTTGCGACCGCTACATGGCGTTTCTGAAGATGGCCTCGATATCTTCGCGGCTCGCGCTGCGCGGATTGGTAACCAGGCAGGCGTCCTTGGTGGCGTTCTCGCTCAGGATGGGGATGAACTCCTCCTTGAGCCCGCGCTGCGAAAGCCCCTCGGCGAGCCCCACGTCCTGGATCAGCCGGTTGACGGCGTCGATGGAGCGCTCGGCGGCGGCCATCAGCCCCAGCCCGGCCACCTCCTCACCCATGGCCACCGCGATGTCACGGAACCGCTCCGGGCAGGCCGACAGGTTGTACCTCATCACGTGGGGGAGGATCGAGGCGTTGGTCTCGCCGTGGTGCTGGTCGAGCAGCCCGTCCACCTGGTGGGTCATGGCGTGGGCGGCCCCCAGGATGGCGTTGGAGAAGGCAAGCCCGGCGGTCAGGCTGGCCATGGCCATGTTGGTGTTCGCCTCCATGTCCTCGCGGTCGGCCACTGCCCGCCTCAGGTTGCGCGAGATGAGCTGGATGGCCTTCAGGGAGTGGATCTCGGTGAGCGGTGTGGCCGCCAGCGACACGTAGGATTCGATGCCGTGGGTAAGGGCGTCCACCGCGGTGGCGGCGGCCAGCTTGCTGTTCTTGGTCTTCAACAGCTCCGGGTCGACGATGGCGATGTCCGGGATCAGCGAGCGGGAGATGATGGACATCTTCAGCTTGCGCTGGGTATCGACGATGATGGCGAACTGGCTCACCTCGGAGCCGGCCCCGGCGGTGGTGGGGATGATGGCCATGGGGGGCAACGGAGTCACGATCTTGTTGATCCCCTCGTAGTCCTGCAGGCGCCCGCCGTTGGAGGCCAGGATGGCAATCGCCTTGGCCACGTCGGTGGGGCTGCCGCCACCTACCGAAACTATGCCGTCGCACCCGGAGGCGAGGTACTTCAGGGTCCCTTCGGAGACTTCGCGATCCTTGGGATTGGTGGTCAGGCTGGAGAAGATGACCGTGTCCACTCCGGCGGCGTCCAGGTACCGTACGGCGCAGTCCACCCATCCCGAGGAGATGACGTCGCGATCGCTGACCAGGAAGACCTTGGAGACACCGAGGCGGATTACGCTCTCGCCGATCTGGCTGAGCGACCCCCTGCCGAAGATGATTTCTGGGGCGACGAATTTGCTGATATCCATGACGACTCCTGGGAAAAAGGTTCGGCCTGCGCGGCCGCTCACACTATGGCAAGATCGATACCAATATCCGGCTGGACGGCCGCTCTCATGAAAGGCTCGCCCCCTGTTCGCCAGGACAATATGCTGAATACACTGGAATGAGACGGGTTTCTAAAGGGGGCAGGAAAGGCCGCAAGCTGAGGCCGGCGGCGATGCCCTGGTACCCCGGGGAAGTGGCGAAGGTTTCACTGCTCCAAAATGGAACAATCAACCTGTTCCAAAATGGAACAGAGGCAGCCAAATGGCTGAGCCGGAACTGCGGGGAACGGGGGAAGAGGGTAGAGGTCCCGGCCGGAAGGGGGCCAAGGTAAGAAAGGAGCAGACGGGAGGAGACCGGTCGGGGAGTCGGGATCAGGTCAACCGTGCCGGTTCCTGATCCTGAACTCCGGCTTGAACTCCCAGGGGGGCTGGGGATGTTCCTGGACCCAGAGGCCGTCCTTCCTCGCCCGGGCCAGCCTTTCGGCGGCCATGTAATGGGCATAGTCCATCCTGGTCATGAACTTCCTGTCGACCCAGGCCCACCCTTCGGCGATCATCTCCATGTTGATATTGCGCCCGTCCACGTAGACCACCGCCAGGGCGATCTGTTCGTCCTTGTTGATCAGGGTCCTGCGGATCTCGACCCGCACCTGCTGGTGCAGAACCTTGCTGGAGAGGGCCCGGAAGGCCTCCTCGGCGTAGGGCTGGCCAGGCTTGTACCAGCCGGTGGTCTTGTCGATTTTGGGGGCTTGCGGGGCGATCATCCCGTAGAGTTTGACCCGGATCTCGGTGCCGAAGGAGTTGATGGTGAGGCGGTCCCCTTCGGACACACCGACCACCAGCCCGTCCATGGATTGCCAGGAGACGTCGGGGGTGGCAAATACGGAGTGAGGAAGTAGCAGCAGGCAGATGCACGAAAGCAGAAAAAAGATGCGGCGATCGGGTCTCAACATGCGCCCCTTGATGACGGTGAGTTCGGAAAACGTTGGTATCGTACCAAAAGCGAACAACCAATGCAATTTATCTCTGCAGTGCGACATCTTCTCCACCTTTTCGTCAAGGACAGGGATACCCAATCCACCTCTTCCAACTCCCCTGCAGCTCCCATCCAGCGCCCATCCAGCTCCCCTGCAGCTCTTCCAGTTCCACTGCAGCTCCCCTGCAGTTCCCCCTCTCCCTCCGGGAGAGGGTCGGGGTGAGGGAAAGTACCACGAAGAGGCGAGGCTGTCCGCACCCCAGCCCTCCCCCGAAGGGGCGGTTGAAAAAGTCCGGAGATGGTACTTCGAAAAGCTCAGCACGAACGGCTGCCGGCGATAAATCTTCTTCATCCGCCGGCCCCGGGATTTTCCGATGTACCAACGCAAAAAGCCCCGGAAGGCCGGGGCTTTTCATGCTTTCTTCGCTTCTCGTTACGCTTCTTCGAAGAGGGCCGTGGAAAGGTAGCGCTCGGCCAGGTCGGGGAGGATGACCACGATGTTCTTGCCGGCGAACTCGGGGAGGTTTGCCAGCCGAACGGCGGCGGCCACCGCTGCGCCGCTGGAAATGCCGACCAGCAGCCCTTCTTCCTTGGTCAGGCGGCGGGCGAACTCCAGAGCTTCATTGGAATCGATCTGCTCGACGCGGTCGATGAGGGAAAGGTCGAGAGTCTCCGGGATGAAACCGGCACCGATCCCCTGGATCTTGTGCGGGCCGGGCTTGAGTTCCTGGCCGGCCAGCTTCTGGGTGATCACCGGGCTCTCCTTCGGCTCAACGGCCACGGAAATGATCTGCTTCCCTTTGGTCTGCTTGATGTAGCGGGAGATGCCGGTGATGGTCCCGCCGGTCCCTACCCCGGATACCACCACGTCGACGCCGCCATCGGTGTCGTTCCAGATCTCCGGACCGGTAGTCCTTTCGTGGACGGCGGGGTTGGCCGCGTTCTTGAACTGCTGCGGCAGGAAGTAATGCGACGGATCGGAAGCCGCCATTTCCTCTGCCTTGGAGACCGCGCCCTTCATGCCGGCGGAGCCGGGGGTCAGGATCAGGTTGGCACCCAGGGCGGCCAGCACGCGGCGCCGCTCGATGCTCATGGTCTCCGGCATGGTCAGGGTCAGCTTGTAACCGCGGGCTGCCGCCACGTAGGCCAGCGCGATACCGGTGTTGCCGCTGGTCGGCTCGACGATTTCCATCCCCGGCTTCAGCACGCCGCGCTCCTCGGCGTCCCAGATCATGTTGGCGCCGATGCGGTCTTTCACCGAATAGGCTGCGTTGCGCCCCTCGACCTTGGCGAGAACGGTTGCCTTGGCCCCCTTGGTCACGTGATTCAGCCGCACCAGCGGGGTGTTGCCGATAGATTGAGAATTATCGAGGTAGATGCGAGACATGGCGAGCTCCTTTCAGTTTGAATTAATCGATTAACCTAACCGATCGTTTAGTTGCCTGGATATCTGGGTCACCGCCCGGGGTGGCGGCCGGTGACAATGTGAAAAAGTGTAACAAGTCCGCCACGGCAATTATACCTACTTTGCTCTATCGGGCTTTATTGTACTGTATGTTTATAATTATCCTGTGCCATTGTCAAGTAATTTTATCGGACTTTCTTGACCATATGACTGTGCAACCGCTAATACCCTCCCGCCACGTGTGCCGGACAAGGGCGCGCGAGCCAGCCAGGCTTCCTCAGATCTGGTAATCCTCGCTGAAAAAGCGCATCTTCCTCGGCCGGGCGAACACGTGCTCACCTACTTGCAGGCGGAGCCGGTCCGCCACGTCGCGCGGCAGATCGACCTCGATGGAATCGTTGTTGCCGGAAAGGGAGAGATCGACCCTGACCAGGGGCCCCACCGACAGGATGTAACGGACCTCCGCCGCGATGGCCCCTTCGCTGCCCGGGGTGCGCTCGATCTCGATGTCGTGGGAGCGCACGTAGCCGACGGCGGGCAGGTGCTGGCTGGCCGAATGTCCCGGGGCCGGGAGGTCGACACCTCCCATCTCGGCCATCCCCTCGTGAACCCTGCAGCGGAACAGGTTGACGTTGCCGAGGAAGTCGAAGACGAAGGGGGTGGCGGGATGGTCATAGACCTCGGAAGGAGTCCCCTGCTGCTCGATCTTCCCCTCGTTCATCACCACGATGCGGTCCGCTACTTCCAGCGCCTCCTCCTGGTCGTGGGTCACGAAGACGCTGGTGACATGGATCTCGTCGTGCAAACGCCTGAGCCAGCGCCGCAGCTCGATGCGGACCTTGGCATCCAGGGCGCCGAAGGGCTCGTCCAGCAGCAGGACTTCCGGCTCGACCGCCAGCGCGCGGGCGAGCGCGACCCGCTGGCGCTGCCCCCCCGACAACTGGGCAGGATAGTGGTAGGCCAGGTGCTCGACCTGGATCAGCTTCAAGAGGGAGAAGACCTTGTCCCTGATCTCGGCCTTGCCTGGACGGCTCTTCTTGGGCTTCACCGTCAGCCCGAAGGCGATGTTGTCGAAGACGGTCATGTGCCGGAAAAGGGCGTAATGCTGGAAGACGAAGCCTACGTGGCGCTCCCGGACGTCGCGCTGGGTCGCCTCCACGCCGTTGAAGAGGATCTTCCCCTGGTCGGGGGTCTCCAGGCCGGCCACGATCCGCAGCAGCGTGGTCTTGCCGCACCCCGAGGGGCCGAGCAGCGCCACCAGTTCGCCGGAGGGGATGTTCAGGTTGATGTCGTTTAAGGCGTGAAAGGCGCCGAAGTTCTTGCTGATGCCTGCAATCTCGATGCTCATTGCTTATCTCTCCGTTTCCGTGGTCGCCAGCACCTGCCGCATCTTCCATTCGCTCACGGTCTTGATGGCCAGGGTGACCAGGGCCAGCAGGGCGAGCAGGGAGGCGACCGCAAAGGCGGCGGCATAGTTGTACTCGTTGTAAAGGATCTCCACCTGGAGCGGGATGGTATTGGTGGCCCCGCGGATGTGGCCGGATACCACGGAGACCGCACCGAATTCCCCCATCGCCCTGGCGTTACAGAGGATGACCCCGTAGATGACGCCCCACTTGATATTGGGGAAGGTGACCCGGAGGAAGGTCTGCAGCCCGCTGGCGCCCAGGGTGAGCGCGGCCTCCTCCTCGTCGCGCCCTTGCGATTCCATGAGCGGGATCAGTTCCCGGGCGACGAAGGGGAAGGTGACGAAGATGGTGGCCAGCACGATCCCCGGGATGGCGAAGATGATCTTGATGTCGTGCTCCTGCAGCCAGGGGCCGAGCCAGCCCTGCAGGCCGAAGATCAGCACGTAGATGAGACCGGATACCACCGGCGACACCGAGAACGGCAGGTCGATCAGGGTGACCAGCAGGCTCTTGCCGGGGAAGGAAAACTTGGCGATGGCCCAGGCGGCCACGATGCCGAAGAAGAGGTTGAGCGGCACGCAAAAGGCGGCGGTGAGCAGGGTGAGCCTGATGGCGGAGATGGTATCCGGCTCCCGCAAGGCCTCCAGGTAGGCCTGCCACCCCTTGTCCAGCGCCTCGCTGAAGACCGCGGCGAGCGGCAGCACCAGGAAAAGCGCCAGAAATCCCAGCGCCACCAGGATGAGCACTATCCGCACGGCCGCAGGCTCCGAAACGTTGGATGTCCTGGCCCGGCCCGCCTTGTTAAATCCTTTGCCGATCTGCACGATTTTCCTCCCTTTTATTGCAAGAAGCAGGCTTTTCTTTTGATTTCAAAAAAGCACGACGGGCACTTTCGCCCCCATCATCACCCCGGCCCTTCCCTTGAAGGGGAGGGAGAGTTGGAAAAGGTGGAGGGTGCGATCTGTCAACCCGAGTAGCGACGGCTCCACTTCTGCAGCAGGTTGATGGAGAGGAGCAGCAGGAAGGAGGCCGCCAGCATGACGGTGGCGATGGCGGTGGCTCCGGCGTAATCGTACTGCTCGAGCTTGGTGATGATCAACAGCGGCGTGATCTCCGACACCATCGGCATGTTGCCGGCGATGAAGATGATGGAGCCGTACTCGCCGACGGCGCGGGCGAAGGCCAGGGCGAAGCCGGTGAGCACCGCCGGCAGCATGATGGGAAAGATCACCCGCGTGAAGGTTTGCAGGCGGTTTGCCCCCAGGCAGGAAGCCGCCTCCTCCACCTCCCGGTCCAGTTCCTCGAGCACGGGCTGAACGGTCCGCACCACGAACGGCAGCCCGATGAAGATCATGGCAACCACGATTCCCAGCGGGGTGAAGGCGATCTTGATACCGCGGGGCTCGAGCAGCTGCCCCATCCAGCCGTTGGGGGAATAGACGCTGGCCAGGGTGATACCGGCCACGGCGGTCGGCAGCGCGAACGGCAGGTCGACCAGGGCGTCGATCAGCTTCCTTCCCGGGAAGCGGTAGCGCACCAGCACCCAGGCGACCAGCACGCCAAAGACCGCGTTGACGGCGGCGGCCAGCAGTGCAGAGCCGAAGGTGACCCGGTAGGAGGCGAGCACCCTGGGTGAGCTGACCGCAGCGACAAAATCGCCCCAGGAAAGGGAGGCGGTCTTGAAAAAGAGCGCGGAGAGAGGAATCAGGACGATGATACTCAGGTAGAAGACGGTATAGCCGAGCGTCGGGCCGAACCCGGGAAGTACCGATTTTCTCTGAAAGGGTGAAGCCATGGAACCTCCTGGGGTACTGCCAATGCACCTAAATCAGCCGAACAGCATAAAAATGATCTCTTACAATGGCTCGCCCAAAGTCCCCTCCCCATCAAGGGGAGGGTCAGGGTGAGGATGTCTCCGCGGCCCTTGCTACTTCGCCCCGTAGATCCGGTCGAACATCCCCCCGTCGGAGAAGTGGGTCTTCTGGGCGCGGGCCCAGCCGCCGAAAGCGCCGTCGACAGTGACCAGCTTCAGGTTGGGAAACTGCCGCGCGTATTTGGCTGCTACCTTCTTGTCGTAAGGGCGGTAGTAGTGCCGGGCGGCGATCTCCTGCGCTTCCGGAGAGTAGAGGTACTTGACGTATTCGTCGGCGACTTTCCTATTGCCCTTGCGATCGGCCACCTTGTCCACCACGGCCACCGGAGGTTCGGCCAGGATGCTCAGCGAGGGGACCACGATCTCGAAGCGGTTCTTGCCCAGCTCGTTCACCGCCAAAAACGCCTCGTTCTCCCAGGCCAGCAGCACGTCGCCCTGCCCGCGCTGGACGAAGGTGGTGGTCGCCCCGCGTGCGCCGGAATCGAGCACCGGCACATTGCGGTACAGCTGCGTCACGAACTCCTTGGCCTTGGCCTCGCTACCGCCTTTCTGCTTCAGCGCGTACGCCCAGGCCGCCAGGTAGTTCCAGCGCGCACCGCCGGAGGTCTTCGGGTTCGGTGTGATCACTTTGACGCCCGGCCTGACCAGGTCGTTCCAGTCCCTGATCTTCTTGGGATTTCCCTTGCGGACCAGGAAGACGATGGTGGAAGTGTAGGGCGAGCTGTTGCCGGGAAGTCTTCTTTGCCAGTAGGCGGGGATCAGCTTGGTCCTGGCGGCGATCTCGTCGATGTCGTAAGCGAGGGCCAGGGTGACCACATCGGCATCCAGGCCGTCAATCACGGCACGCGCCTGTTTCCCGGAACCTCCGTGCGACTGCTTGACGACCAGATCCTGGGAACTCTTCTCTTTCCAGTGCCGTGCAAAGGCCTTGTTGTACTCCTGGTAGAATTCCCGGGTGGGATCGTAGGAAACGTTGAGAAGTTCCGATTTGGCGAAGGCGGCAAGCGGCGCCAGCGCGCTCGTCACCAGAACCAGTACAGCGGCAGCTATCCATCTTCCCCGCATAAAACCCCTCCTTGTTGTGTTATTCTATCGAACTAGTAGTTTATTGCCGCGTAAAAAAGAGCGCTGAATTTCTAGATGCAGAAATTCAGCACCCCTTTTTGCTCTTCTTCTGCGTGATCCACCTTCTCGAGGGCATCCGCCAGGCTGGTTCCGTCCAGGATATCGGCAATGGCGTTGCGGACATCCTTCATGACCAGCCTTATTCCACAGGTCTCTTCGTTGATGCACTCGCCGCAGGCTGCGTAGGCGGTCTCGCTGACACAGGGAACCGGAGCCAAGGGACCTTCCATGATCCTGATGGCCTGGCCGAAGGTGATGTTCTTGGGGTGCTTCCCTAAGTAGTAGCCGCCCCCCTTCCCTTTTTTGCTCTGCAGGATGCCGCTGTTCTTGAGCGCGAGCAAGATCGCCTCCAGGAACTTCTTGGGGATCTTCTCGTCGCGGGCGAGGTCGGCTATCAGGATAGGGCCCTGGTCGTACTGCCTTGCCAGATAAAGAAGGGCCTTCAGCCCGTACTTGGTCTTTTTGGAAATCATCTCTTTACTCCATCAAAATTATAGATTGTTGTCTACCATTGCACCGGATGCTTGTCAAGAATATTTCTGAGGGGGTGGAGACAAGCGGCCACCTCCAAGGCGCCAACCTCCCGTATTTTCTATTTTTGTGTCGTCCATCTCCCCAGCTCGGCGCCCAGCCGGGTCCTGCCAGAAAACCGGGTTTGCCGCCTGCAGCGAAGCTACCCGCAAATTGCACACCATTTTGATGGGTGTATTTCATTTTATTTCTTGACAATTATGCTTTTAAAAACTAATCTTTGGCCACTCGCATACATGAGTCATACGCTACAGTTTTACGCAGCGCATGCCGAAAGATTGCACATCGCGCAGAACGTGCATTCACCAGGAACCTTGGAGGGGTTGTGGCAGAGACAGAGAGCAGGCTGAGATTCGATAGCAAACTTATTCACGGCGCTACCGCACCGGGACCGTCCGGGGCAACCAAGACGCCAGTCGTGCAGGCTTCCGCCTTCGCCTACGGCACCGCGGAGGAACTGGAGGATGTGTTCAGAGGGCGGGCAATAGGCCAGGTTTACACCAGGATCGGCAATCCCACCCTGGAGGCGCTGGAAAAACGCCTGGCGGCCATCGAGGACGGCATCGCCGCCATCGTGACCTCTTCCGGCATGGCGGCCATCACCACCGCCGTCATGGCCATCGTGAGAAGCGGCGACGAGATCCTCTCCTCCTCTTCGCTTTTCGGCGGCACCTATTCGCTCTTCAAAGACACCCTTTCCAATTACGGGGTAAAAGCCCGCTTCGTGGACCCCACCGACCTGGCCGCCCTGGAAGCGGGTATCAACGAGTCGACCAGGCTGATCTTCGTAGAGAGCATCGGCAATCCCAAGATGGACGTTCCTGACCTGGCCGCCTTCTCGGCGATCGCCAAAAAGCACGGCATCCCGCTGATGGTCGATGCCACCGTCTCCACACCGTACCTGGCGCGGGTCAAGGAGTTGGGCGCCGACCTCATCGTTCACTCCACCAGCAAGTTCATCAACGGCACCGCCAACTCGATCGGCGGCGTCATCATCGACGCGGGGACCTTCAACTGGAACAGCGACAAGTTCCCGCACTTCGAGCCGTTCTACAAGAAGTACCGGAACTTCGCCTTCACCGCGCGCACCAGGAAACTGATCCACAAGGACTTCGGCGCCTGCGCCGCACCTATGAACGCCTTCTTGCACGGCGAGGGGTTGGAGACCCTTTCCCTGAGGATGGAACGGCACTGTTCCAACGCGCTCAAGCTGGCGCGGTTTCTCGAAGCGCACCCCAAGGTGAGCTGGGTCAACTACCCGGGGCTCCCCGACTCCCCCTTCCACGAAGTCGCCAGCCGTCAGTTCGAGGGGCGCTTCGGAGGGGTGCTGACCTTCGGCCTGGCCGACCGGGAGAGCGCCTTCAAGGTCATCAACGGGCTGCGGCTGGCCAGGAACCTGGCCAATATCGGCGACACCAAGACCCTGGTAATCCATCCCGCCAGCACCATCTGCGCCGATTACACACCGGAGATCAAGGCGCTCATGGGGGTGAGCGAGGAACTGGTGAGGGTCTCGGT
>DATFAB010000005.1:0-20449 GCA_035255025.1 Geomonas sp. | reverse complement strand
TTGCGGGCGATGGCTTCGGCCTGTCCGCGCTCCTCCGCGCCGATGCCCGGGAAGGCGCCCGGGGTGTCGACGAAGGTGATGATCGGCAGCTTGAAGCGCTCGGCCATCTCCATCAGGCGCAGTGCCTTGCGGTACCCTTCGGGATTGGGCATGCCGAAGTTGCGGTACACCTTCTCCTTGGTGTCACGCCCCTTCTGATGGCCGATCACCATCACCGGCTCGTCGTCGAGCCTGGCGAGGCCGCCAACGATGGCATGGTCATCCCCGAAGTTACGGTCCCCGTGCAGCTCCACGAATTCGGTGAAGATGAGGCTCAGGTAATCGAGAGTAAAGGGTCTGTTGATATGACGGGCCACTTGAGCAGTCTGCCAGCGGGACAGGTTAGTGAACATGTCCTCGCGCATCCTTTCGGCTTTCTCTTCGAGTTTGGCAACTTCACCCTTCAAGTCTACAGCGTCTGTCGAAAAGGCAAGCAGTTCCTGAATCTTCTTCTCCAACTCTGCCAAAGGTTTCTCAAAGTCCAGGTAGCTCTGTTGCAATGCCATATATTCAGTCTCCTTGTTCTTGTGTTTATCCTCCCCGGCCTTGGGAAAGGAGGAGGCTAGCGAGGTTTTTCATGCTGCAGGCGCACGGAAACCTGCCAAATCCCCGCCGTTCAGGGCGGGAACTTCGATAGTCCGAATGGTCTCGTTACTCAAATGAGACGGCATTATAGCCGAAGAGGTTACTCACTTCCACTGTTAATTCTTCACTGGCCGACACTTTGTAGATATCGGCAAGCTTTACCGTCACCCGAGAGCTGTTTTCCAGGTCGATATGCAGAAAGCTTCGGCAACTTCCCTGGTACTTTGCCAGTATCCCTTTCAGGGTGCTGAGTTTGCCGGAATCGACGTTTTCAGCCTCGATGTTGAAGTTGACCTTTTTGGTCTCCCGCTCGTTCAGGTCCCTCAGCAAGACGATATCGCTCGCCATCACCTTGGCACCCTTTTCCCCATGCTCCACGGTGCCGGTCACGTGAATCGGGTCGTCGTTTCGCAAGTATTCCGAGCACCTGGCGTAGACGTCGGAGAAGACCACCACCTCGATGGAGCCGCACAGGTCCTCCAGGGTGATGAACCCCATCCGGTCCCCCTTCTTGGTCATGATCTCCTTCAGGGTGGTGGAGATGCCGCAGATCTTGACCTCGCTCTTCTCCTTGGCCTCGCCGATGGTGGAGGTGTCCACCGTGGAGAAGCGCCGCATGTCCGCCACGTAGCGGTCCAGCGGATGGCCCGAGATGAAGAAGCCGATCGCCTCCTTCTCGCAGCCCAGCCGGTACTTCTCGTCCCATTCCGGGATGTCGGGGAGACGGTTGCCGCCGCCGCTTGGCCCGCGCACGATCTCGGCCACCCCGAAAAGCGATGCCTGCGCGCTCTCGCGCTCCTGCTGAATCTTCTGGCCGCTGGCCGCCGCATCGTCCAGGGCGGCCATCATCTGGGCGCGCCTGGCACCGGTGCAGTCGAAGGCGCCGCTCTTGATGAGCGCCTCAATCACCCTCTTGTTGCAGCGCCTAAGGTCCACCCTCTCGCAGAAGTCGAACAGGTCGGTGAAGGGTGTGTCGCCGCGCGCCTCGAGGATCGCCTCGATGGCCCCCTCCCCCACGTTCTTGACGGCGCCCAGGCCGAAGCGCATGGCATTGTCCAGCACCCGGAAGGAGCGCAGCGACTCGTTGATGTCGGGGGGCAGCACCTGGATCCCCATCTCGCGGCAGTCACCGATGCTCTTGATGACCTTGTCGGTGTTGCTCATGTCCTCGGTCAAGAGGGCGGCCATGAACTCGACCGGGTAGTGGGCCTTCAAGTAGGCGGTCTGGTAGGCGACCAGCGCGTAGGCGGCGGAGTGCGACTTGTTGAAGCCGTACTCGGCGAACTTGGCCATCAGGTCGAAGATGCCGGCGCACTTCTTGGGATCAAGCCCGAGCTTCTCGGAGCCCTCCATGAACTTCAGGCGCTCCTTGGCCATCTGTTCGGCGTCTTTCTTACCCATGGCGCGGCGCAAAAGGTCAGCGCCGCCCAGCGAGTAGCCGGCCAGGGAGCGGGCGATCTGCATGACCTGCTCCTGGTAGACGATGACGCCGTAGGTGTCCTTGAGGATCGGCTCCAGCTGCGGCAGGTCGTAGACGACCGCCCGGCGGCCATGCTTGCACTCGATGAAGGCGTCCACCATGCCGCTCCCCAGCGGGCCCGGACGGTAGAGGGCGCAGACTGCGATGATGTCCTCGAAGCAGGAAGGCTTCAGCTTGACCAGAAGTTCCTTCATGCCGCTGGACTCGAGCTGGAAGACGCCGGTGGTGTTGCCTGCCTGCAGGAGCTTGTAGGATTCCTCGTCGTCGTCGGTCAGGAGCGTGATGTCGAAGTTGGGGTCCTTGCCGTTGCGGATATGCTTGCAGGCGTTGTCGATGACCGTCAGGTTCTTGAGGCCGAGGAAGTCGAACTTCACCAGGCCGACCTTCTCCACGTACTTCATGGAGTACTGGGTGGTCAGCGAGCCAGTCTTCTGGTCCTTGTAGACCGGGCAGAACTCCTCCATCTGCTTGGGCGCGACCACGAGGCCTGCTGCGTGAGTCGAGATGTGACGGGCGAGACCCTCCAGGCGGAGGGCGACGGTCATGACCTCGTTCACCTTGGGGTCGGCGGCCATCAGCTCCTTGAGCTTGGGCTCCTGCTCGATCGCCTTGTCGAGCGTGATGCCGAGCACCTCGGGGACCAGCTTGGCGATCTTGTCCACGTCGGCGAAGGTGCAGTCGAGCGCGCGCCCGACGTCGCGGATGACGCCGCGGGCGGCCATGGTACCGAAGGCGGCGATCTGGCAGACCTTGTCCCTGCCGTAGCGGTCGACCATGTACTGGATCACCTCTTCGCGGCGGTCCTGGCAGAAGTCGACGTCGATATCAGGCATGGAGATACGTTCGGGGTTGAGGAATCGCTCGAACAGCAGGTTGTACGGCATCGGATCGATGTCGGTGATCCTGATGCAGAAGGCGACGAGGCTTCCCGCCGCCGAGCCCCTGCCCGGGCCGACCGGTATGCCGTGGTCTTTGGCCCAGTTGATGAAGTCCGCCACGATCAGGAAGTAGCCCGGGAAACCCATGTGCCTGATGCAGTCCAGCTCGATGCGCAGGCGCTCGTGGTAGGCCTGTTCCTGCTCGGCGGTCAGGTTCGGGTACTTGATCTTGATCTTCTTGAGCCGCAGATCCAGCCCCTCGATGGCCTCGCGTTCCAGCTGCTGGTCGAGAGTCTCACCGGGGGGAGGATCGTAGGCGGGGAAGTGGTAGGTCTTGAAATCGAACTCGTAGTTGCAGCGCTCGGCGATCTTGACCGTGTTCTCCAGCGCCTCCGGGCAGTAGTGGAACTCCTTGGCCATCTCCTCCGGGCTCTTCAGGTAGAAGGCCTCGGTGGTGAAGCGCATCCTGGAGGGATCGCTCATGGTCTTGCCGGTCTGGATGCAGAGCAGGATCTCGTGCGCCTTGGCGTCTTCCTTGTTGAGGTAGTGGCAGTCGTTGGTGGCGACCAGAGGCAGGTTCAGCTCCCGGGCGATTTCCATCACCCGCTTGTTGGCGACCGTCTGCTCGGGGAGGCCGTTCTCCTGGAGTTCCAGGAAGTAGCTTCCCGGGAAGAGGTCGGCATACCACATGGCGGCGGCCCTCGCCTCCTCCATCTTGTTGCGGCCGGCCAGGTAGGCGACCTCGCCCTGCAGGCAGGCGGAGAGGCAGATCAGCCCCTCGCTGTGCTTTTGCAGCAGTTCCTTGTCGATGCGGGGGCGGCGGTAGAAACCGTCCTTGTAGCCTGCGGAGGTCAGGTAGCAGAGGTTCTTGAAGCCGACCATGTTCTCGCAGAGGAGGATCAGGTGGTAGCTCGTGACGGGATCGGCTGCCGTGGGAGCCTTTTTGTCCAGCCGGGAGCCGGGGGCGATGTAGACCTCGCACCCCAGGATCGGCTTGATCCCTTTGTCCTTGGCCTTCAGGTAGAACTCGAGGGAGCCGAACATGTTGCCGTGGTCGGTGACCGCCACGGCCGGCATGTGGTACTCCTTCGCCTTCTTGACCAGATCGCCGATACGGATGGCGCCGTCCAGCAGGGAATACTGGGAATGGAGATGGAGATGTACGAAATTTGCCGGTGAATCCATAACAGAAAATCCTACAAATGAGGCGGGAAAGCACAGGGAGACGGTATAACAAAGGGAGCCTGTTCAAGCGAGGCTCCCGTTGGAATCTGACGTAAAACGGCGGTAACTATGCCATGAATCGAAGGTCTAGTCAATCACACAACGGAAAAGCAAAGGGGTTTAACTACCTACGCTCCCGGCGCCCCTCCCGGCCACCCGCGAGGTTGCTCCTGTCCGCCTGAAGCTATCCTCCTCCCGAACACTTGTAACCCTTGACTCCGGTCTGTACAGGGAGGTCGGGAGGGGGGAGCGGTGCCACGAATCGCGGGGGGCGCATCCATTGCCAGGCCTGGGTTCCCCCTCCCTAGCCCTCCCCCGTTCGGGGGAGGGGACTTTCGGACAGGGGACTCTTTAAACCGGGAGGTAATCCTTAACGGGAGGCTTACCCCTTAACCACCTTCATGATCAGGGCTGCGTCGAGGGCGACCTCGCTCTGGGTTCCGCCGTCCATGTCCTTCAGGGGGGCGGCGCCTTTGGCGAGCTCGTCGCCGCCGATGATCAGGGTGAAACGGGAGTTGAACTTGTCGGCCCGCCTCATCTGGCTCTTCAGGCTCTTCCCTTCGTAGTCGAGCTCCACGGCTACCCCCATCCGCTGCAGGGCGGTCATCAGCCGGAACGCCTCGGCGTGCGCCTCTTCCCCGAGGGCCGCGATGAAGAGATCCGGCCGCCGTGCGAATTCCTTCTCCGCCAGAAGCAGCGCGACCCGCTCCACCCCCATGGCGAAACCGATGCCGGGGATCTGGGGGCCGCCCAGCTCGGAGATCAGCCCGTCGTAGCGCCCGCCGGCGGCCACCGCGCTCTGGGCGCCCAGCATGGTGGTCACCATTTCGAAGGTGGTCCTGGTGTAGTAGTCGAGGCCGCGCACCATCCGCTCGTTGATGGCGTAGGGGGTGCCAACCAGGTCGAGGTACTTCCTGGTCTTGTCGAAGTGATCGGAGCAGTCGTTGCAGAGGTACTGCAGCATGGAGGGAGCGCCCTTGGTGGCCTCCTGGCAGCCGGGGGACTTGCAGTCCAAGGCCCTCAGGGGGTTGGTCTCGTAGCGCCTCTTGCAGTCGTCGCACAGTAGCTCGATCCGATCGTACAGGAAGCTCTTCAGCGCCTCGCGGTAGGTGGGACGGCAGCAGGGGCAGCCCAGCGAATTGACCTGCAGGGACGGCTCGGTGAGCCCCAGTTCCTGGAAGAAGTGGGTCAGCATGGTGAGCACCTGGGCATCCACGGTGGGAGAGGCTATCCCGGTCAACTCGGCGCCGATCTGGTGGAACTGGCGGTAGCGCCCCTTCTGCGGGCGCTCGTAGCGGAACATCGGCCCCATGTAGTACAGCCGTGCAATGGGGTCCTGGGCGTGCAGCTTGTGCTCGATGAAGGCGCGCATGACGGAGGCGGTCCCCTCCGGGCGCATGGTGACCTTGTTGCCACCTTTGTCCTCGAAGGAGTACATCTCCTTTTCCACGATGTCGGTCGCGTCACCGATCGAGCGGCAGAACAGCTCAGTCTTCTCCAGGATCGGGATCCTTATCTCGGAAAGGCCGTACAGTTCGAAGACCCTGCGGGCCGTTGCCTCTATGTGCTGCCACTTCTCCACTTCTCCGGGGAGAATGTCGTTGAATCCTTTTATACCCGTGATCGCCACGTCTTATGCTCTCCTTGGTTCATTCAATGGTCTTTCCAGACTGGCGCCAATTGTTGGCGCAAAAAAATTCCCCTTCCCTGCAAGGGGAGGGGCGATAAGTGGGGATGGCAGACTTTCCTCTAGCGTCGCGTTCTGCCGGGGTGCACCCTTCTGCCCCCCAACGGCCCTGCTGCTACTCGGCCGTCTTGCTTGCGGCATCGCTCTCGGCATGGAAGGCCAGGTTCTTGCCGCGCTCCTTGCCGCGGTACATCGCCTGGTCGGCAAGCTCCAGCAGCTCGGCTTTGCTGGTAGCATCGTCGGGGGAGGACGCGTACCCAAGGCTGGCGGTCAGCTTGATGGCCAGCCCGTCGCTCATGGCAAAGGTATGGTTCTCGATGGTTTGCCGGATACGCTCGGCGACGATGGCAGCCCCCTCGATGCCGGTCTCGACCAGCACGATGGTGTACTCGTCGCCGCCGTAGCGGATCACCGCATCGACGTCGCGGACGCTCTTCTTCAGTACGGCGCCCACCTCTCTCAGCACCCGGCTGCCGATCAGGTGCCCGAACATGTCGTTCACCATCTTGAAAAAATCGATGTCGATGAAGAGGACGGACAGATTGGAGGCGTAGCGCTCGGACCTCTTCAGTTCCCGGTCCAGTACCACGTCGAGGTACCGGTAGTTGTAGAGGCCGGTCAATTCGTCGATGTAGAGGAGATCCTTGGCGAAGTTGTAGCGGGCGGCGTTATCAAGCGCCAACGAGGCCTGATCGAGCAGGAAGGTGATGTGGTGGCGGTTGACTTCTTTGGGGAAGCTCCGCTGTTCGGCATCGTTTAGGAAGATGATGACTCCCTGCAACGTGTTCCTGTGCCTGATATAGAGACACATCGCCTCGTGCACGTCCCCGCCGTAATCCTCGAGATCGGGCAGAAAATTGGTGAGACGGATCATGTTGCTGGAACCGTCGTCGGCCAGATCGCTCTCGGCGATGACGGCCTGTCCCAGGAGGGGCGCGTACTCCTTCTCGATCCCCTTGACCTCGTGCAGCATGAGCTGTCCGGATTCGCTGAAGTAGCCAAGGGCACGATTGGAGCCGACCACCTTGGAGAGGGCATCGATCAGCAGGGGGTAGATGCGGTCGAGCTCCAGGGAGTTGGCGATGGTCTGGCTCACCTGGAACAGGTTGACCAGTCTTTTCAGCTCCTGGTTCTCATCGAGGATCCTGCGCTGCTCCATGCAGTGCGCGATGATGTGCCGGAACTCGTCGTGGTTGATCGGCTTGACGAGATAGTCACTGGCCCCGTGTTTCAAGGCGTAGATGGCGGTCTCCACGTTGGCGTGGCCGGTGACCATGATCACGCTCACCTCCGGGTCGTGCATCTTGACCGCCGAGAGGATGTCCAGGCCGCTTACGTCCTTCATCACCAGGTCGGTGACCACCAGCTGGTATTGCCGGTTTTGAATCATCCCCAGCGCCTCTTCCCCGGAGGCGGCCGCTTCTACCTGGTAACCTTCGTCCTTGAGAAGGTCGGTGTAGACCTCGCGGAAGAAGCTGTCATCTTCAACTATAAGAATTCTTTCCAAGCTGATTCTCCTGGAGTGAAGCGACGGGATGGGGCAATTCGAGCATAAACTAGCAGATTGATGTTCTGAGTGTCAATTAAAATGCCCCCAAGGCGTGCTGAGGACCACAGTACCGTCCGCACCGCAGATCGCCTCGACGGTGCCGTCCAGGTCGGTACGGTATACGGGAATACCGTGCCTTTGCAGGCGTTGCAGCGTGGAGGGAGCCGGCAGGTGGAACGGGTTGCCATAGCCTGCCGAGATGACCGCCGCGCGGGGTGAAACGGCGGACAGGAAGGGATCACTGGAGGCGTAGCGGGAACCATGGTGCCCGACCTTCAGAACCGAACTGCGCAAGGGTATGCCCCGAGCCAGAAGCGTCTGTTCGGACTGCGCCCCGAGATCCCCGGTGAAGAGCACCGAGCTTTGGCCATGGCCCAGCCGAAAGACCAGCGACCTCTCGTTGGCATCCACCGGGGCTGAAGGAATGCCGGGCAGCGGCCAAAGCGGCTCAACCACGGCAGCCCCAGCCGTGAAGGGAGGCGTGGCGCCGTTCACGGTCCGCACGGGGATACCGCGGGCCGCTGCCAGCCAGTTCAGCTCCAGGTACTCCCGGGAGTACGAGGGGGCGCCTGACCGCCACAGTTCACCGATCTCGAAGTGCTGCGCGAGGTAAAGGATCCCCTGCAGATGGTCGGGATGCTCGTGGGTCAGGACCAGGTAATCGATCCTCGGCACTCCCAGCCGCCAAAGAGCCGGCAGCAGTAGGCGCTCACCTACCCGCTCCTCGCTCCCCCCGGCCCTGCCGCCTCCGTCCACCAGCATCCGCTTGCCGTCCGGCAGGCGTACCAGCGCGGCGTCCCCCTGGCCGACGCTCAGGAAATCAACCCGCAGCTGCCCGTCGCCACCGTTTCCGGCAGGAACTGCGCGCACACACAGGATCAGCAGCAGAGCCAGCGAAACGAGGGTCCGCCAGAGCCTCGGCCGCAGGAAGGTGACTGCGCAAAGGAGCAGACAGGCGAGCAGGAAATCAAGCATGACCGGAGCATAACCCGTGATGGCCGGTGCCCTGGCAAAGTAGAGGATAACCTGGTCCGACAGGCCGACCAGCCAGGCGGCCAGGCGAAGAAGTAGCTCGGCAGGAGCAGGCACCAGCAAGCTCAGCCCCAGCGCGGCAAAACCGGCGACTACCGCACCGTAGCCCAGGAGCGGGACGATGGCCAGGTTGGCAAGCAGACCGATAAAGGAGACCCGGTGAAAGTAGTAGGCGACCGGCACCAGGGTCGCCAGGATGGCGGCCGCGGAGGCAATCATCAGGAGAAGACTCCAGCGCAGGGGGGCAGGCAGCGTCGCGCAGGGTGCAGCCAAAGGAGGTGTCAGCACGATGAGTCCCCATATCGCCAGGAAAGAGAGCTGGAAGGAGAGGTCGAAAATGGTTTGCGGCGCCCAGCACAGGATTGCGCTGGCAGCCAGCATGAGGGAGTTGACGGGATCAACCTCGCGCTTTAAGTGCAGGGCGGCAACCACGCCGGCGATCATCAGCACGCTGCGCTGGGTTGCCGGCGCCGCCCCGGAAAGGAAGAGGTAGAAGATCACCACCGGGAGGCAGGCGACCAGCAGGGTTCCCCTCAGGTTAAGGTGGAGCGCCAGCAACTCGCAACGGCGCACAAGGAGGAAGAGCCCCTGGTATAGACAGAGGAAGATGATGCTGACGTGAAATCCGGAGATGGAGAGGATGTGGTTGACACCGCTTAGGGAATAGGCGTTACTGACCTCGCGCGGGATGTCACCTGCGTCTCCCAAAAGCAGCGCCTTGAGGACGGCCCCTTCGGTGCCGGGGACCGTTCGCGAGATGAAGCCGGCAAGGGAAGCGGCCAGCCGGTCGACCTGCCGGCGCCAGCCATCCCCTGCCCGTACCAGTACCAGGTCTTCGGAGCTTCTGACGAAAGCGGTGGCAAAGACACCCTGGTAGGCAAGCCGCCGAGGATAGTCGCTCTCGCCGGGGATGCCGAGGCTTCTGGGCTTGCGGATCCTCGATTCGAGCAGGACCCTGTCGCCGGTGCCAAGGCGGGGCCGCCCCTGGTCGACCTGCACCAGCAGCCTGCCGGTGGCCTCTTTTACGCGGCCGCCGTGGTCCTCCCACGACCCCTTCGGGTTAGGCGATGATCCAACGGCCCCTGAGGATGCTTGCGGAAAGGTGACTCGCTCGACCTGAAGGTATACCCTGGCTCCGCCGTTAGCTATTCCCTCCGGACGCTGGTCGACCACCCCCTGGATCCTTACCGGCTGCTCCGTGACAAAGCTCCCCAAGCCCGCATCCGGAGTCAAAAAGGGCTTAAGTGCAGCGCCGCCCTGGACGAAGAACAGCATGGTAATCGACAGCAGGTAAGAAAAACGCCCCGGCAGGAAACATGTGATCAGGGTGGTAGCCAGCAAGGCGGCAACAGACCAGGATGGGAAAGTGGAGCCAAGGAAATCGGCCGTGCAGAGACCGGCGATCAGGGAAGCCAGCGGGATCAGCAGAGGTCGTTCCAGCATGGATTCTCCCCGGGAAGTGCCGGACAGCGAGGGCGCGGTTAGCGCAGGTGACCGTAACCACTTGTAGATACCATGCTGAACCTCATCTGCAACATGCGTGAAGAGCGGAGAGGACGCCTGTTCTGGCTGTTCAGATTTCACCCCCAGCTAACCCAGCAGGAAAACGTGACTTTATGGGCCGGCAGCGGGTAGTGTGCAGCATCAGCACACCCCCGGTCGACAGGGACGACCGCCCCCTCGCCCGGCCGAATCCATAGAAACCTTTCATTTTCAAAGGGTTGTAGACATGGCGCACCACCTCGTCAAGTTGGTACGACCGTTGAAAGACGATAGCAAACATCAACGAGGAGGGTAACGCCATGGCAAACAGAGCGCGTAGCGCCGAGAAATCTGGCGGATTCGATTACCGGATCATGGAAGTGCGTCTGAGGAAGAAGAACGCGCCGCCGGACGCGAAAGAAGAGTTGCGCTTCTTGATGGTGGACAGCAGCTGGGAAACGCTGCGCTTCGTCCAGGAGAACATGGAGGATCTGGTGGGGAACATCGTGCGGCTTAAGCGGTCGGAGCGCTGCACGCACCGGGGAGTGAACGAGAGCGCCGCCCTCTTCAAGAGGAACCTCGAGCCCCTGATGTCCTCGCTGGCAGCTTCCAAAGGTGAAGGAGTGATGGACAAGCTGTCGCTTTCCCTCAAGAAAGCCCTGCTGCTTTTGGTCATGGAACGTTACCGGAGCGACCGCGACCAGGCCTGCAAGGTGCTCGGCATCACCCGCGAAAAACTGGATAACGAACTGGTCCTGTGCGGCGTGGCCCGTTAACGGCTAGAAGTACTCCTCCTGGTAGGCGGGGACCTGCGAGGACCAGTCGGGATGCAGTTTCGCCTCGGCCAGGGCTGCGGCAGCGATATCGATCAGGCGCTGCCGGTCCTTGGGATAGCTTCCCGCCAGCTCGAGGAAGTTCGACACGTGATTGGAGCGCAGAATGGTCCGCTGCGGCTCCATGCGAAGCAGCAGTGCGTGGGCTTCCTGCAGTATCTCACCGTGGGTGAGCGCCTCGATGGAAGACAGATACTCTTCGTTGTGGCGCATGAACATGGTGAGTAAGGAGAAGTATTCGGGAGCAAGGGCAGTTACCCACGCCGCCGTTGCGGCTGCATGTTCGGCGCTGCGCGCCCTGCCGGCAAGCCCCAGGATGGCAGTCACCGACAGTTTCATCCCGGCGTCCTGCGCCTTCCGGCACAGCAGCAGCATCTCCTCGGGACCGTACCCCTTGTTTATCAACCGGAGCGTGTCCGCGTCTCCGCTTTCCAGCCCGAAATAAAGGATCCGCAGCTTTTTCTCCCGTAGAGCAGCCAGTTCGTCGCCCGTTTTGGTGGCGAGGCTGCGCGGGGAGGCGTAGGCCCCGACACGCGTCAGCGCCGGAAAGGTCTCGGCCAGGGCGTCCAGAATGGTGGCAAGTCCGGCCTGGGGGTAGATGAGGGCGTCGCCATCGGCCAGGAAGACCCGCCGGACCACGGGGCGGTAGCGCGCCGGGATCGAGCGGATCTCGGCCAGGATCTGGTCGAGCCCGCGCAGATGGAAGCGCTTCATCTTGTACATGCCGCAGAAACGGCAACCGTTGTGGGAACAGCCGATGGTGATCTGGAAGATGAGGCTCTCGGCCTCGGAGGGAGGGCGAAACAGCGGCTCGTCGTAGTGAAAGAAATACATCAGCGCTCCGTGTGTATGTACAGGTACCGTGCAGTCGAGCGGCATTATACCCACAGGGAGGCCAGGCGACAACAAGTAAGCTGATGCCATTTCAACGAAAGTGAGATATTTTCCCTGGCGTGACAGAAGAGAATACGGCTCAGAGAGTGCCTTGCAGTGTGAGTGAACAACGCCGCCGCGCAGCAACCGGGCCGCAGCTTCGCGCAAGCTCTCCCCCTGCTGGCGAGCATTGCCAACGAGCAAAAAAAAGAAGGGGACGGCGGTATGCCGTCCCCTTCTGCGCGTCGTATGTGATGAAATCTTAGGCGAGACGCCCGGAGTAGAGCGGGAACTTCTTCATGAGCGCGTTGACCTTCTCCTTGACCGCTGCAAGCTTCGACTCGTCACCGGTGTTGGAAAGGACCTCTGCGATCAGGCCGGCCACGATTTCCATCTCGGCCTCTTTGAGACCGTGGGTGGTGGCTGCCGGAGTACCGATGCGGATACCGGAGGTGATGAACGGCGAGCGGGTATCGAAGGGGATGCCGTTCTTGTTGACGGTGATGCCAGCCTTGTCCAGTGCCTCCTCGGCGACCTTGCCGGTCAGCTCGGTCTCGGAGAGGTCGACCAGCATCAGGTGGTTGTCGGTGCCGCCGGAGGTGAGCTTGAAGCCGCGCTTGGTGAGACCCGCCGCCAGCGCCTGGGCGTTTTTGACGATCTGCTTCTGGTATTCCTTGAACTCCGGGGAAAGCGCTTCCTTGAAGGCCACTGCCTTGGCGGCGATCACGTGCATGAGGGGGCCGCCCTGGATGCCCGGGAAGATGTTGGAGTTCAGGGTCTTCGCGTAGTCCTCGCGGCACATGATCATGCCGCCGCGCGGTCCGCGCAGGGTCTTGTGGGTGGTGGTGGTCACGAACTCGGCGTAGGGGATCGGGCTCGGATGGAGACCGGCGGCGATCAGGCCGGCGATATGGGCGATGTCCACCATCACCACGGCGCCCACCTTGTCGGCGATCCTGCGGAAGGCTTCGAAGTCGATGATGCGCGGGTAGGCGGAAGCGCCAACCACGATCATCTTCGGCTTGTGCTCGACGGCGAGGCGCTCGCACTCTTCGTAGTCGATGGTCTGGGTTTCGCGGGAAACGCCGTAGGGAACGATGTTGAACAGTTTCCCGGAGAAGTTGACCGGGCTGCCGTGGGTCAGGTGGCCGCCGTGGGCGAGGTTCATGCCCAGCACGGTGTCGCCCGGCTTCAGCACGGAGAAGTAGACGCCCATGTTGGCCTGCGAGCCGGAGTGCGGCTGGACGTTGACGTGGTCGGCGCCGAACAGCTCCTTGGCGCGCTGGATGGCGAGGTTCTCGACGACGTCAACCTCGTGGCACCCTCCGTAGTAGCGCTTGCCGGGGTAGCCCTCAGCGTACTTGTTGGTGAGCACGGAACCCTGTGCCTCCAGGACGGCCGGGGAGACGAAGTTCTCCGAGGCGATCAGTTCGAGGTTGTACTCTTGGCGCTCGGTCTCGCGGCGGATGGCAACGGCCACTTCCGGGTCGAATGTTTCCAGTACTGACATTTCTTTCTCCTGAATTTTTGGTTCAAGTAAATGAAAACGGGACCGTTTCGAGTCCCGTTTCCAACTGTTAAACGTTAAAGCCTGCACGGTGGGGTTTCGCAGCGTTGCGCGCAACCTGATCCGCGAAAGGCTAGGCGCACTGGAGCTTCAGCTCGGTCTCCAGGGCTGCGATCTTGTCGAGGCGCTTCTGGTGACGCCCCCCGGCAAACTCGGTGTCCAGCCAGGCTTGCACCATCTCGCGGGCCACCGCCGTATCCAGCACCCGGCCGCCCAGCACCAGGATGTTGGCGTTGTTGTGCTCCTTGGCCATGGTTGCCATGAAGACATCGGTGGCCAATGCCGCCCGCACGTGCGGGAACTTGTTGGCCACGATGGACATGCCGATGCCGGTGCCGCACACCAGGATCCCCTTCTCGGCGCTTCCCTCGGAAACCCGGCGTCCCACCTGCTGCCCGAAATCCGGGTAGTCGACGGAGTCGCCGTTGTTGGTCCCCAGGTCCTCGACCTGGATCCCCCTCTCCGCGAGGAGCTTCTTGATCTCTTCCTTCAGTTCCAGACCGCCATGGTCGCTTGCTATCACAAACATGCTACACCCTCTTGAACAGCAGCGAGGCGTTGGTGCCGCCGAAGCCGAACGAGTTGCTCATCGCGTACTCGATCTTGGCATCGCGCGCGGTGTTGGGGACGTAGTCGAGATCGCAATCGGGATCCGGCTCTTCGTAGTTGATGGTGGGAGGAACCACGGAGTTCGTCATGGCCATCAGCGAGAAGACCGACTCGATGCCGCCGGCCGCGCCCAGCAGGTGCCCGGTCATCGACTTGGTGGAGGAGACCATCAGCTTGTAGGCATGGTCGCCGAACACCGACTTGATCGCCTGGGTCTCGCCGACGTCGCCGAAGGGGGTCGAGGTGCCGTGGGCGTTGATGTAATCGACCTGCTCCGGGTTGATCCCGGCCGTGGCCAGCGCCATTTTCATGCAGCGCGCAGCCCCCTCGCCGCCCGGAGCCGGGGAGGTCAGGTGGTAGGCATCGCCAGAAAGCCCGTAACCGACGATTTCCCCGTAGATCTTGGCGCCGCGCGCCTTGGCCGCCTCGTATTCCTCGAGGACGACGATGCCGGCTCCCTCGGAAAGAACGAAGCCGTCCCTCCCCTTGTCGAAGGGGCGCGAGGCTGCGGTGGCATTCTCGTTGGTGGAAAGCGCCTTCATCACGGCGAAACCGCCGATGCCCAACGGGGTCACGGTCGACTCGGTGCCGCCCGCGATCATGGCGTCGGCATCGCCGCGCCTGATCATGTGGTAGGCGTCGCCGATGGAGTGGGTACCGGTGGCACAGGCGGAAACCGAGGAGACGTTGGGTCCCTTGGCGCCGTACTTGATGGAGATGTGCCCGGGAGCCAGGTTAATGATCAGCATCGGGATGAAGAAGGGGGAGATCTTCTTGTAGCCGCCTTCGGTGAGCGCGGTATGGTAGCGCTCGATGGCGGGAAGACCGCCCAGACCTGCACCGACCAGCACACCGACCCGTTCCGCGTTCTGCTCGTTGATGACCAGACCGGAGTCTTCCATCGCGTAGTGGGCAGCGCCGAGGGCGTACTGGATGAAGAGGTCCATCTTCTTGACCTCTTTCTTGTCGATGTAATCCTCGGGATTGAAGTCTTTCACCTCACCCGCGATCTTCACCGGCAACTCGCTGGCATCAAAACGGGTGATCGGAGCGATGCCGGACTTCCCAGCGATCAGGGACTCCCAGTTTTTGCTGTTTCCGGTTCCCAGCGGGGAAACGACACCGACTCCCGTCACGACAACTCTTCTCATTCTGTGAACTCCTTGGAAATCTGATCAGAACTTCACGCCCCCGTGCTGAAGGCATGAAAAAGGGGAAGCATAACTCCCCCGGGGATATTAGGTATGATCAGTGATGTAGTCGATTGCGTCCTGCACGGACTGAATCTTCTCTGCATCTTCGTCGGAAATTTCGATTTCGAACTCTTCCTCGAGGGCCATCACCAGTTCAACGGTATCGAGAGAGTCAGCACCGAGATCATCCATGAAAGAAGCCTCGTTGGTCACCTGCGCCTCATCGACGCCGAGCTGCTCAGCAACTATTTCTTTGATACGTTTTTCGATCGAA
Source organism: Geomonas sp. (assembly GCA_035255025.1). Taxonomy (GTDB): domain Bacteria; phylum Desulfobacterota; class Desulfuromonadia; order Geobacterales; family Geobacteraceae; genus Geomonas. Next base: position 5,144 of record DATFAB010000005.1, on the reverse strand, counting down.
GCCATCTATACACCTCCATTTGATTTCCTACGTCAGACGATTTTGATTGGTAAAGCTAGCTAGTTTCATAGCATGAAAAGATGGATTTGCAAAAGGTATTTTTTGCCATTTAGGGCAAAAAAGGCACTGTTATTAGCCGCTTCACATGTACATGCCGCCATTCACAGACAGCACGTGTCCGGTGATGTACGAGCCGGACTCCGCAGCGAGGAAATAGACCGCGTTGGCGATGTCATCACCCGAGCCGAGCCTCCCCATGGGGATCTGCTCCATGAGGGCCTCTTTGGTCTTCTCGCCCAGTTCGGCGGTCATGTCGGTCTCGATGAAGCCGGGGGTGACCGCGTTCACCGTCATGTTGCGGCGGGCGAGTTCCTTGGCGACCGATTTGGTGAGCCCGATCAGGCCGGCCTTGGAGGCGCAGTAGTTGGCCTGGCCAGGGTTCCCCATCTCTCCCACCACAGAGGAGACGTTCACGATCCTGCCGTAGCGGGCCTTCGACATAAGCTTGGCGGCCTCGCGGATGCAGTTGAAGGCACCCTTCAGGTTCACGTCGATCACCTCGTCCCAGTCGGCTTCCTTCATGCGCAAAAGGAGACCGTCCTTGGTGATGCCGGCATTGTTGACCAGGATGTCCACTTTGCCGAAGGCGGCCACGGCTTCCTTGAAGAGGCTCTCCACTTCGGCGACCGAGGAGACGTCCACCTTGACGGCAAGAGCCTTGCCCCCGGCGGCTGCGATCTCGTCGGCAGTGCGCTGGGCACCTTCCACGCTGGTGGCGGTCACCACGACCGCGGCCCCTTCCCTGGCGAGTTTCAGCGCGATGGCACGGCCGATGCCGCGGGATGCCCCGGTAACCAGGGCCACCTGTCCGTTCAGACTCATATCGCCCCCTCTGCCAGCGCCTTCACGCCCGCTGCGTCCTGGACGTTGCAGGTTGCCGACTCCTTGGAAATCCGCTTCACCAGACCGGCCAGCACCTTGCCGGGACCGACCTCGACGAAACCGGTCACCCCGTCCGCCACCATCTTTTGCACGGAGGCATCCCAGAGCACCGGGGAGCAGACCTGCTCCACCAGAAGCTGCTTCACGCGGGAAGCGTCGGCGTTCGGCTTGGCCTCCACGTTGCTGACCACCGGTGTTGCCATCTGGTGCACCTGCACCTGCTCCAGCGCCTGGGCGAGACGGTCGGCGGCAGGCTGCATGAGGGCGCAATGGAAGGGGGCGCTCACCGGGAGCAGCATGGCCTTGCGGAACCCCTTTGCCTTGGCGATCTCGATGGCGCGGTTGACCGCACCGGTGTGGCCGGCGATCACGATCTGACCGGGGGAGTTGAAGTTGGCGGGAGAGACCACCTCGCCCTGGGCGGCCTCGGCACAGATCTCCTTAAGGAGTTCCGGCTCGACACCCAGGATGGCGGCCATGGCGCCCACGCCCACCGGCACCGCTTCCTGCATGTAGGTGCCGCGCGCACGCACGGTCCTCAGGGCGTCGGCGAAATCAAGGGCGCCGGCTGCGACCAGAGCGGAGTACTCGCCCAGCGAGTGACCAGCCACGAAGGAAGCCGTAATGGGAGTCTCCTCGCGCAGCACGCGCAGGGCGGCAACCGAAGCGGCCAGTATGGCCGGCTGGGTGTTGGCGGTGAGTTTCAGGTCCTCTTCGGGACCCTCGAAGCAAAGAGTGGAAAGCTTGAAGCCCAGAGCCTCGTCGGCCTCCTGGAAAGTCCTGGCAGCGGTCTGGAAGTTGTCCGCCAGTTCCTTTCCCATGCCCGCATGCTGCGAGCCCTGGCCGGGGAAGATGAATGCGTAGGATTGCATAGGTACCCTCACTTTCAAAGCGTTACGAAGATCATTACATAGCGACAGAGGCAGAAAAGGATGGCCGACCGCTTAGCCCGGCCCGGTCATCCAGCAACTGAAGCGTCCATACTCCGAAGGTGACTGCATCGCGTTCCCCTTGTTAAAGGGGGGACAGGGGGGATTGCGGTTGACCTTTGCAGGCCCGGCAACTCCACCAAAACCTTCAGAAGCAATTCCCCCGGCCCCCCTTAATCAAGGAGGGAGAGTTCAGGTGAGCCCTCTCAGGGGGGAGGAAAAGAGTGGATCTACCAGCGAATCGCCGCAGCACCCCAGGTCAGGCCGCCGCCGAAGGCATCCAGCAGCACGATGTCGCCGTTCTTGATGCGCCCGGTTCGGTTCGCCTCGTCCAGGGCGATCGGGATGGAGGCCGAAGAGGTATTGCCGTAGCGGTGCAGGTTGACGTAGGTCCGGTCAGCCCCGATGCCCAGTCGTTTGCCGACCGAGTCGATGATCCTCATGTTGGCCTGGTGCGGGATGAACAGCGAGACGTCGCCGGTGGTCAGCCCGTTGGCCGCCAGGGCCTCCTGGCCGACCTCGCCCATGGCGCGCACGGCCAGCTTGAAGACCTCGTTCCCCTGCATGCTGATGTACATGAGCCCGGCGTCCAGGTTCTTCTGCGAGCAGGGATTGCGGCTGCCGCATCCCTTCTGGTAGAGGAGTTCCCAGTAGCTGCCATCGGTGTGCATGTGGGTGGAGAGGATGCCGCTCTCCTCCTCGGTTGCCTCCAAGACCACCGCCCCGGCACCGTCGCCGAACAGCAGGCAGGTGTTGCGGTCGGTCCAGTCCACGATGCGGGTGAGCACCTCGGCACCGATCACCAGGGCCTTCTTGGCTGCACCGGTGCGCAGGTACTTTTCTGCGGTGGAAAGCCCGTAGATGAAGCCGGAGCAGGCGGCGGACAGGTCGAAGCAGGCGGCGTTGACGGCCTTGAGGCCGTTTTGCACGAGGCAGGAGGTGGCGGGAAACGGGAACTCGGGGGTAACGGTGCCGAGCACGATCAGGTCGATCTCCTCGGCGGTCACCCCGGCCATCTCCATCGCCTTCTTGGCGGCGGCAATGGCAAAAGTTGAGGTGCACTCCCCCTCGCCGGCTATGCGTCGCTCTCTGATGCCGGTCCGGGTGACGATCCACTCGTCGCTGGTATCGACCATCTTCTCCAGGTCGAAGTTTGTCAGCACCTTTTCCGGGAGCGCGGAACCTGTGCCGGTAATTTTGGCGCGAATCATTGGGCTACCCTCTCCTTCCCGCCGTCGGGCGCTTGGGCAACCTCCCGCTCGCGTGCGGATGCGGGGAAACTCTCGTCCAGCTTTTCAGCCATACGGTTGTTAACCCCTTTCAATGCATAATCATGGGCAAAGCGGATGGCGTTCTTGATCGCCTTGGGATTTGAGCCGCCGTGGCAGATCATCCCCACGCCGTTAATCCCAAGCAGCGGCGCCCCGCCGTACTCAGCATAATCGACAGTTTTCTTGAAGTTGTTGAACGCCTTGCGGCAGAGGAGGTAACCGATCTGGGACAGGAAACTGCTTTTGATCTCGGCCTTGAGCATCTTGCCCACCGCCTCGGCGAGCCCTTCGGAAACTTTCAGCACTACGTTGCCGACAAAACCGTCGCACACCACCACGTCCACGGTGCCGTTGAAGATGTCACGCCCCTCCACGTAGCCCACGTAGTTGATAGGCTGCTCGCGCAGAAGGAGGCTCGTCTCGCGGGTCAGCTCGTTCCCCTTGGTATCCTCCTCCCCGTTGGAAAGGAGGCCGACCCGCGGCGAAGAGATCCCCATCACGAAACGCGCGTACACCTCTCCCATCAGGGCGAACTGCACCAGGTGAATCGGCTTGCAGTCGACGTTGCCGCCGACATCCAGAACCAGCGTCTTGCCATGCAGGGTCGGGAAGATCTGGGCAATGCCCGGACGGTCGATCCCCTTCATCCTTTTCATGACGAACATGCCGGCCGCCATGGTGGCGCCCGAGTTCCCCGCACTGACAACGGCGGCAGCCTTGCCCTCCTTGACCAGCTCGTAGGCCACCCGGATGGAGGAATCCTTCTTCTTGCGCACCGCATCGGAGGCGGAATCATGCATGCCCACTACTTCACTGGCATGCCAAAGGTCGATATCAAGCCCGCTGATGTTGTAGCGGGCGAGTTCGGCCTTCACCCTTTCGAGATCTCCGACCAGGGTGACCGGTATACCGAACTCCCTGGCCGCGGCAACAGCACCTTCGACCTCAACCTGAGGGGCGTTGTCGCCCCCCATCACATCGACAGCAACTCTCATATTTCCCCTAGAAGCGGATTCCGTACAGTCACGACAGAAGCTTTAGCCGAGATTAGAGTTCTTCGGCTTTCAGCACCTGGCGCCCTTTGTAGGTACCGCAGGAGGGGCAGACGCAATGCGGAAGCTTGGGGGCCTTGCACTGGGGGCAGGTAGAGACGGTGGGAGCGGTCAGGAAGTCGTGTGCCCTTCTCATGTTCTTGCGGGATTTCGAGGTTTTCTTCTTAGGTACAGCCATGATGTTCTCCTTTTACTTGTCTATCTTGATCTTCTTCAGGGCAGCCATCTTCAGGTTGATTTCGCCGCGATCGCAGCCGCACTCGCCGGCGTTGAGATCCGCGCCGCACTGTGGGCAGAGACCGCGGCAGCTTTCGCTACAAAGCGGCTTGTATGGGACCTCGAGCATGACCTGCTCGGCAATCTCGGGGTCCACATCTATTTCATCACCGGAATACGAGGCAGAGATCAGCTCCTCGTCGGTGAGTTCCACCTCCTCGTCGAGGCTTTGGCCCTTCGATTCGGTGTAGAAAATGGTGAATTCAGAGGAAAGCGGCAATTCGTAATCAGCCAGGCAGCGTGAACAGGCGAGACGAACGCTACTTTCGACCTTGCCAGCCACCCTCACGTGATCGAATTCCCAAATGGCCGACAGTTGGGCCCGAACCGGAGAGGTGAATGTGCATTCTCCCGCCTGTTCCATCTCGGCGAGGTTCGGATAATGCTCCGCGGGTTCCTCTTCAGTCAGTTCGATCCGCTTCTTTTTTACATCCTCGACGCGTATCTTCACAGGATGGAGTCCCCCTTTTTCAAAGTTTCCCAGTATATAGATGGAGGTGATTTTGTCAAGACAAATTAGAATTCCGTTTCGTGTTTGGCATCACGAGTTTAGCGGCGAAAGTATTTCGTTTTGAGAAACGCGAAGAAGGCCGAAAAAACCCTGCCGACCCTGCCGATCTGCCAAGTCGCCGTCCGAGAGTCCCCTCCCCCGAACGGGGGAGGGTTAGGGAGGG
>DATFAB010000004.1:0-11645 GCA_035255025.1 Geomonas sp. | reverse complement strand
ACGATCCCTACGACGCCGGCTGGCTGGTGGTGATCGAGATGGCCGACCCCGAGGAGGCGAACCTCCTGATGTCGGCGGAGCACTACGAGGACCAGGCGAGCGTAGGCGACGAAGACGAAGACTGAAATAGCAGCAGGTGATACTGCCATGAAAAAAGGCGAGATGCTCTCTCGCCTTTTTTCTTTGCCGGAGGGATCCGATCCCGGTTTCTGCACAACCATCTCACCCTGTTCCTCGTCTTGAAAGGAGGGGGCACCGGCGGGGCATTCTCCTAAAGGTATCATTTGCTGTCACGCCCCCCTTGATAAAGGGGGGACAGGGGGGATTGCTTTTTGCCATTGAACCGGGAGGTCGGCTGAAGGTCGGCAATTGCGCCTCCGGGATAGGCCACAGGTTGCCGCCAGTTTCGTCTTGATCTCGCCCAAGCGTTGTTATAGTCTAACCCAACCCGAACAACAGACCGAGGTTTTGCAGTGACAGTCAGCATAGGACACATCCAGTACGCCAATTGCACCCCCATCTTCACCGCCCTTGCCTCCAGGTTCGACTGCAGCGGTTACCGCTTTGTGGACGGGGTTCCCGCCCGCCTCAACGCCATGCTGAGAGCCGGCGAGATCGACCTCAGCCCCTCCTCCTCCATCGAATATGCCACGGCGCACCAACAGTACTGCCTGCTGCCGGAACTCTCCATCAGCGCGATCGGCCCGGTCAAAAGCGTCTTTCTCTTCTCCAGGGTCCCCGTCGAGGAGCTCGACGGCTGCGATATTGGCCTCACTGCCGAATCGGACACCTCGGTGAACCTCCTCAAGGTGCTGCTGGCGAAGAAGTACGGCTTCCGGAACAGCTTCCAGAGGACCTCGCTGCCGCTCGACGAAGCGCTGCAGCGGTACCCCGGGTTGCTTCTGATCGGCGACGCCGCACTCAAGGGGGCAGCAGCCGGCGGCCCCTACCGGATCTATGACCTGGGCCAGCTCTGGTTCGAATTCACCGGGCTCCCCTTCGTCTTCGCCCTCTGGATCGTCAGGCGCGAGGCAGCCAGGGAGAAGCGGGCCGAACTTGCCGCCCTGGGGCGCGACCTGATCGCGGCCAAGCAGCTCGCCTACCAAAGCTACCGGCAGATCGCCGAGACCTCCGCCGAGCGCGAGTGGTTGGGGGTAGAGGAACTGGTCGATTACTGGCAGACCATCTCCTACGAACTCACCGAAGCCCACCTCGAGGGCGCACGCCTGTTTTTCCGGCATGCCTTCGAAATGGGACTCATCCCGAGCCTCCCCGAGATCCGCTTCCTCGACGAGATCTCCTGACGGGCGACTAGATCGTCCCTTGCCGCTTTCTCTTGAGATAGTCCGCCAGGATCTGGCCGTGGTCGAAGCAGAGCGGCTCCGGCAGCGCGTCCACCGCAAAGACCGCAAGCCCTGCGGCATCGTCGCCGGCCTTGGGTGCGCCGGTGGCTTTACCCACGAAGACGGTGGAGATGTTGTGGCTGCGTTTGTCGCGGGAGGGATCCGAGTACACTCCCAAAAGACGCAGGTCGCTCACCTCCAAGGCGGTTTCCTCCAGGCTTTCCCTGAGGGCGGCGGCCTCCACCGACTCCCCGTAGTCCACGAACCCGCCCGGTATCGCCCAGCCGTACGGCTCGTTCTTGCGCTCGATCAGCACGATCCCTTCCGGAAGCTCGATGATGACGTCCACCGTGGGAAAGGGGTTGCGGTACTGTTTGACCTTTTCGCCGCACTTGGGGCAGGCGATGTAATCGAAGGGCATGGTGTGACCTCCTGATACTTATATCCCTGCAGACCCTCCCCTTCGAGGGGGATGCTTGCCCGCCGGAGCCTTTAAGCGCAGGAGGGGCAGGGGTGAGGATGGGTTAAGGTATGAGATAACCCCGCCGTTGAGGCATCGGTGAACTTGGTAGGCTGGAAATAGGCCAAAAAAAAGGGAGGACCATGGTCCTCCCTTTTTCGAGCGTTGCCGCTGCAACCGGCGAGTTACTTCTTCTTGCCCTTGGCACCTGCAGCTTTCTTGGAGGCCTTGAGCGGGTTGATCTTGGCATCGTCGGTCTTGAGCTCGACCTTGACGTGTGTTGCGAAGTTGCAAATGCCCGCAGCCCATTTCTTCCCGGGGGCAGGGTATGCGCTGCATACCTTACCGATTGTGGAGTCGATGATCCTCTCGCACCCTTCGCAGTTTTCCACTACCAGCTGGCAAGATCCTTCCGTAAAGACGCAACCCTGTTTACCTGCGAAAGTACATTCGGCACCAGGAAGTACGGTTTGACATTGCATGTTTGAAGCCTCCTCTAAAGTACGTCGAAATTGTTGACAGAAGTTACTCTACCAATTTCAAAAGAATAATGTCAACTCGAAAAATATCAACTTTTCCGCAGAATTCTTGACTCCGGAAAGGTTATGCATTAGACTTTGCAAATTCGTTCAAAGCTGCTCTGCGTGCGGGTTTTCAGGCCTTTGACGGGGCCGGGAGGTGCCGACACTGACACGCGAGCAGCTTTATCGTCTTTTAATACTTTCAATATCGGGAGGCTCACCTATGCAGCGGATCACCTTCGGCACTTCTGGCTGGCGTGGCATCATGTGTGAAGATTTCATCTTTGAAAACGTCAAGGTGGTTACCCAGGCCATCGCGGACAACGTCAAGGCCTCCGGAGAGGCGGGGAAAGGGATCATAGTCGGCTACGATTCCCGCTTCATGGGCGAGGCTTTTGCCCGCGAAGCGGTGCGGGTGCTGGCAGGAGCCGGCATCAAGTCCTTCCTCTGCATGCGGGACACCCCGACCCCGGTCATCTCCTTCGAGATCCTGCGGCGCAAAACCGCCGGCGCCATCAACTTCACCGCCAGCCACAATCCACCCGAATATAACGGCATCAAGTGGTCCCCCTCCTCCGGCGGCCCGGCCCTCCCCGAGACGACCCGCGACATCGAGCGGCGCGCCAACGAAATGGCTGGCGAGGTCTGCTACAAGGAACTCTCCCTGGAAGATGCCAAGCGCAGCGGCCTGCTGGAAGAGATTGATCCCATGCAGTATTACCTGGAGGATCTCTCCGGCAAGGTGGACTTCAAGGCCATCGCCAGGCTGGGCATCATCGCGGTCAATCCTCTCTACGGGACCGGCCGCGGCTACCTTGCCGAACCGCTCAAGGCACACGGCGCCGATGTGGTGCAGATCAACGCGCACCGCGATCCCTATTTCGGCGGCTTTCCCCCTGAGCCTTCCGAGAAGTACATCCAGGACTTCATCAAGCTGGTCAGGCATGATCCGGGCATCATGCTGGGGATCTCCACCGACGGTGACGCGGACCGCTTTGGCATCGTGGACCGCGACGGCAGCTTCATCGAGCCCAACTATATAATTGCGCTGCTGCTCGACTACCTGGTCCGGGTCAAGAAGATGACCGGCGGCGTTGCCCGCAGCGTGGCTACTTCCCACCTGGTCGACGCGGTCGCCAAAAAGCACGGCATCCAGGTGTTCGAGACGCCGGTCGGATTCAAGTACATTGGCGAGCTGATCGGGCAGGACAAGATCATCATCGGCGGCGAGGAGAGCGCGGGCCTCACCATCAAGGGACATGTCCCCGAGAAAGACGGCATCCTCGCCTGCCTGCTGACCGCCGAGATGGTTGCCCACGAGGGGAAACCGGTCAAGGAACTGCTGGAGCGGCTGTATTCCGAAGTCGGACGCTATCTCACCAAGCGCATCAACCTGACCCTCTCTCCCGAGCTGGAGTCCGTCTTCCCCGAGCGGATCGCCGCCACCCCCACCAGTTTCGCTGGCGTCGCGGTTAAGGAGCGGATTACCGTGGATGGCAACAAGTTCCTGCTGGCCGACGGCAGCTGGCTTTTGTTCAGGAAATCCGGCACCGAGCCGGTGGTGAGGCTGTACTGCGAGGCTGCCAGTGAAGACCGGCTGCAGGCCTTGGTCCAGGCCGGCCGCGAATTCATCCTCGGCAAGGAGTAAGGCAAAAAACCGCACACAGAGAAACACAGAGGAACACAGAGAAACACAGAGAAACACAGAGAAACACAGAGGAAGGGGCGGTCCCGCGGGGCCGCCCTTTTTTTATTTTCACCGCCTTTTAGGAACACTCCCTCCCCTTCAAGGGGAGGGTAGGGGTGAGGATGGGGTAGGTGACGATGGTTGGGTAGCAGTCCGCGCCATACATAGCATATATAATAGTCCTGCCCGCCAAACAAGCATCCCTGCCCACGGCTGGCTCAATTCTAATCCGACCTTTCCCATGCTTTTAATAGTCTCCCACCTGCTTCTTCCCCTTTGCCTGAGCCTCACATCCCAGCGCTTTTACATGCCTTTTGGACTCTGCCCGCCGCTGGAGCCGCGCTGCATGCCGACTTGCCGTCATTTAGGAGCGAGAATTGCAGCCGCTTGATGTAAGTCAAACAAGCCGGCGTACCTGAGCGCTATGCTGTGTTATCCGGAAGTTTTAGGGTTCATTTTCTACCAGCTTTGCGCTATGATAGCCGGACTACCTAAAGAGGAGGGCCTATGTGGGACTATACTGACAAGGTGAAAGAACATTTCCTCAACCCGAGGAATGTGGGTGAGATAAAAGATGCGGATGCAGTGGGCGAGGTCGGCAGCCTGGCCTGTGGCGACGCGCTCAAACTTTTCATAAAGCTGGACGAGAAAAAGGAGCGGATCGTCGACGCCAAGTTCCAGACTTTCGGCTGCGGCAGCGCCATCGCCTCTTCGTCGGCTCTTACCGAGATGGTTAAAGGTAAAACCCTCGACGAGGCACTCCAGGTGACCAACCAGGAGATCGCCGACTTCCTGGGCGGGCTTCCCGAGGAGAAGATGCACTGCTCGGTCATGGGGCAGGAAGCGCTGGAAGCGGCCATCGCCAAGTACCGCGGGGTCGAGGCTCCCAAGCATGGCCACGGCCATGACCACGGGGAAGCCGAGGGGGAAATCGTCTGCAAATGCTTCGGCCTGACCGACATCTTCCTCAAGAAGGTGATCGCTTCCAACAAGCTGCACACCGCCGAGCAGGTCACCCACTTCACCAAGGCAGGCGGAGCCTGCGGCGGTTGCATCCCCAAGATCAAGGAGCTGATCGCCGAGGTGATGGGCGAGGAGAAGAAAAAGGCGGCGCCTGAGCGGCCGGCCAAGCTGACCAATCTCAAGAAGATGCAGCTGATCCAGGAGGTACTGGAAAACGAAGTGCGTCCCCAGCTGTGGGCTGACGGCGGCGACCTGGAGCTGGTCGATATCGACGGCCCCAACGTGCAGGTGGCCTTCCGCAAGGCCTGCGCCGGCTGCGCCTCCTCGGGCTACACCGCCAAGTTCGTGGAGCAGAAGCTGCGCGAGATGGTATCCGAGGACATCAACGTCCAGGAGGTCCAGGGATGAAGGAGATCTATCTCGACAACAACGCCACCACCAAGGTAGACGAGCTGGTCTTTGAGGAGATGCGTCCCTACTTCTGCGAGCTCTACGGCAACCCGAGCTCCATGCACTTCTTCGGCGGACAGGTGCAGAAGAAGGTGGACGAGGCGCGTGCCCGGGTGGCAGCACTGCTGGGGGCCAATCCCGACGAGATCGTCTTCACCGCCTGCGGCACCGAGAGCGACAACGCCGCCATCCGTTCGGCCCTGGAGGTCTTCCCCGAGAAGCGCCACATCATCACCAGCCGGGTCGAGCATCCGGCCGTATTGACCCAGTGCCGCAACCTGAGCAAGCGCGGCTACCGCGTGACCGAACTGAACGTGGACGGCGATGGGCGTCTGGACATGGCCGAGCTTGAAAAAGCCTTGGACGACGACACCGCCCTGGTCACCCTGATGTACGCCAACAACGAGACCGGCGTCATCTTCCCCATCGAGGAAGCGGCCCGTCTCGTCAAGGCGAAGGGGGCGCTCTTCCATACCGACGCCGTGCAGGCCGTCGGCAAGATCCCGCTCAACATGGCCGAATCAGCCATCGACCTCCTCTCCATCTCCGGCCATAAGCTGCACGCGCCGAAGGGGGTCGGCGTACTCTACGTGCGGCGCGGCACCCCGTTCCGTCCGCTGTTGGTCGGTGGACACCAGGAGCGCGGCCGCAGGGCCGGTACCGAAAACACCACGTCCATCATCGCCATGGGTAAAGCCTGCGAGCTCGCCCAGCAGCACATGAACGAGGAGAACACCCGCGTGCGCGCCATGCGCGACCGCCTCGAGAAGGAGCTCAGCTCCCTGATCCCCAACACCCGGATCAACGGCGGTGGTGCCCAGCGCCTGCCCAACACCCTGTCCATCGCGATCGAATTCGTGGAAGGGGAGGGCATCCTGCTGCTCCTCTCCGAGAAGGGAATCTGCGCCTCTTCCGGCAGCGCCTGCACCTCCGGCTCTCTGGAGCCTTCCCACGTGCTGCGCGCCATGGGGGTCCCCTTCACCTGCGCCCACGGCTCCATCCGGTTCTCGCTCTCCCGTTTCACCACCGACGCCGAGATCGACACCGTCATCAAGGAGCTTCCCCCCATCATCCATCGCCTGCGCGAGATGAGCCCGTTCGGCAGGGAGTTCCTGGACAAAAAGTAGAACTGCCAAGCGAACCGGAAAAGAAAAAGGCCACATCCAACATCGGATGTGGCTTTTTTTACATGTCACATGCCCCGCCTTGCGAAGGGGGGGCAGAGGGATTAGCCGTCTGTTACTTGGCGAAGATCTCGTCGAAGAACTGCAACATCGCCCCCCACGACCTCATGTCCGCCTTCTCGTTGTAGGCGGCGCCTTTGGAATTGTCATTACCGTTCCGGGGATTGGTGAAGCCATGCACGGCGCCGCCGTAGATGTTCATCTGCCAGTCGACCTTAGCCGCCCGCATCTCATTCTGGAAAGCCGCTACCTGATCCGGTTTCTCGAAGGGATCATCTGCTCCGTGCAGAACGAGCACCTTGCCGCGGATGTTGCGGGCATCGGCCGGCTTGGGCGTGTCGAGCCCGCCGTGGAAACTGACCGTACCGAGGTAGTCCGCGCCGCTTCTGGCAAGCTCCAGGGCAGCGGTACCCCCGAAGCAGTAGCCGATGGCCGCGATCCGTTGGGGATCAACCTGGGGAATCTTCTTCAATTGATCGAGAGCGGCATTGGCCCGTGCCCTTAGCAGCGTCCGGTCCTTGCCACGATACTTGGCAGCTTCCTTGGCGGCCAGCTCAGCCGTACGCGGCCGCACCCCCTTGCCGTAGATGTCGGCTGCGAAGGCGACGTACCCCATGGAGGCCAGTTGTTGTGCCCGCCTCATTTCGTACGGAGTGAGCCCCATCCATTCGTGGAACACCAGCACCCCCGGCCGTTTTTCCTTCACCGAGTCGTCGTACGCCAAGTACCCCTGCAGGGTAGTGTTGCCCTGACGGTAAAGGACGGTCTTCGTCACCACGTTCGCCTGCGCGCTCTGCGCAACCAGCACGAACAATAAGGACAACAGGAATCGTTTCACTTTGCTCCTCCTAATTCTGTCGATGATTGGCATATACTTCAGCCCTGTTATAACACTTTCCAAGTGTATCAGATACACCCAACTGCAAAAAGAAAGACCCCATAAGCCAACCTCCACCTTACCGTCTCTCCCCTTCAAGGGGAAGGCCCAGGGCGAGGATGGGGCGGCGGCTCACCATGAAGAGGTGCTTTGCCGGCGTTCAATCCCGGCTTCCGGCTATGGAAAGATGTCAGCTTCTTTTCCGGTTTCAAATCTCACTGGACCGTTTTCAAATTCGGCTTTCAGCTGATGAGAAGTCTTGTGGTGATTTGAAATGACCTTGTTTCAGTTTCAAACCCGGTTCCCCGCTGTCATCAGTCTCTCTTGCGTTTTCAAATGGCGCTGTCCGGTTTCAAACCGAGCTTCCTTCGTTTGAAAACACCTTTTATTGATTTGAAATGGCGCGGACCGGTTTCTAACCGAGCTTCCCTCTTTTGAAAACTCCTATTGTCGAATTGAAACGGTGCCGGCCGGTTTCAAAACGAGCTTCCCTCTTTTGAAAACTCCTTTTGTCGATTTGAAATGGCGCTGGCCCGTTTCAAACCGAGCTTCCCCCTTTTGAAAACTTCTTTTGTCGATTTGAAACGGCGCTGGCCGGTTTCAAACCGAGCTTCCCCCTTTTGAAAACTCCTCTTGTTGATTTGAAACGGTGCCGGCCGGTTTCAAACTGAGCTTCCTCCTTTTGAAAACTCCTTTCCGCCATTTGAAATATTATTTCTGCCTGTTGTCAGCTTTTTGGATTTCCATGGTCGCTCAGGGCCTTTGTCAGTTCGTTTCCTGGTGAGCTATCAGGCTGGAGTCGTTGCACCGCTCTGGTGGGATGCTGGGGGTGGGAAGAGTACGAAGGCGGGCATAGGTGGCAGGGTAGGGGACTGGCAGCTACCAGCCAGTCCCCTTGTTTAGCGCGGCGTAGCCGGGAATTGGGGTGGGAGGTCAGAGAACGATGATGGATGCAGGCTGAGTCCAGTCGCCTGGGCCATCCGGGCCATCGGTCCTCATCCGGACGTAGTACCTGTTGGCCGGCTCGAGCCCCCTGACGACGATCCTGGTGCAACTGGTGTAACGGCTTCCAAGGCTGTACCAGTTCTGCTCCGAGGGCTCCCCTTTGCAGAGATCGACCAGGTAGGGTCCGCCGTTCCTGATGTGCTTCCCCTCGAGGACGATTGCTCCGGAGACACCTCTCAGGTGTTTCAGAGTCAGACGTATCTCGAGCTGTTTCTTACTCCCCGTCTTGCGGAGGATCTTATGCGCATTCTTGGTGGGCAAGTGCAAGGTGTGGAGAATCGAGGGGTCCTTCTTGTGGATGGCGATGGTCTTCACATAGCAGACGGAGGCAAACAAATCGAGTTCGGAGAGGTCTCTGGCTTTTTGCCGCTGTTCCTTGAGCAGGGAGTCCCCGCGGTCTGCACCGATCCCATATTCCTTCATGACGATGACGTGATCCCTGAACTTCTGTCCAGGATGGACGTGCGCAGGCCTATTGGTGTTGTAGTCTTCACAGGCATCCAGGCTATCGGCAAAGTTGGTAAGGGTGGTGTAGTACTCCGGGAAACTCTGCCACTTCAAACTGGTGTCGACCACATCGTACTCGTCCTGCATGGGGCACCTCCTTTGGATTTAGGATTAATTTCAACTAATCTAACAAAGCTTCAGGAGGTGTCAAGCGACTACTTTAAGTGGGATCCGCCCTGGTGACTTTCGGATTGCCTACCAGGTACATCCTCCCTGCCCCATTTATATAGGGGGGAAGGAAGGTTCGAATGGGACAGGAGATGGGCAGATGACATTAATAACCTCAAATGGGGTTATGGCGGGAGCATTTGGGGTGTCGCTGTAGGAGGGGGAAACCGGAACCCCTTGATTTTACGCCTGCTGCTCACTTGGTACAGACGATGCTAAACGGTGGGGAGTTGGTCATCTACCCACAAGGAGGAGACAAGATGAAACGGATTATGTCCATTCTCACTGCAACGATTGTCGCCGTATCCTTTGCAACCCTGGTATCTGCCGCCGATACCACGACCACCACCACGACCACAGACTCCAGCAACCCGGTGACAGGCACCAGGGCCGCGGGGCCAAACGAGCCCACAAAGGCCCCGGTTGGCGACAGTGTGAAGCACAAGAAGCACCACAAGAAGAAACATCACAAGAAGCATAAAAAGATGGTGAAGAAACAGACCACCACCACGACCACGACCGAGACGGCTCCGGCGCCGCCTGCACAGTAAGATTTGACGGTAAGGCCGGTACTACCGAGGCAAGAAAGCCGCTTCCCTAAAAGGAGCGGCTTTTTTTTATCACAGACCGACCAGGACAGATTCAACTCAAAAAAACTTGCACTTCCCCGCACGATGCAGCCGGAGTTCGTCTGCAACAAGACCAGAATTTTTCGACGATCGTCAGAATTACGTCATCTGACGTTCACGTAATTGTTAAATGACGGGAAGACTTGCGCTTTTTAGGATGGCCGCTCGGAAATCACAGGGTTTTTCCGAGGAACATTAGTTGCATTGAATAGCTATTGTTTTATTAAAGTAGGCACAAGTTGCATTTTTCAGCGCATTTTCTGCTCAATTGTTGAACTCTACGCGTACCTGGAGGTGCCTGTGCCGAAGGTGATGTTTGACCGCGTGCTGCTTTTTCTGGTCTCGTTTTTCATGCTGGCGGTGGGGCAGGTGCAGGCGGGTTCTCCGGTCACGCAACCGTTGGCGGGTGGGTGGCAGCGGGCTGCGCAAAGCGGCAATGCCACCGTCTTTGGCCCGTTGAGCAGCAGCAAGGCGAAGGGGACGCGGTACCGCGCCGACGCCATCAACGTTAAGTTCAGGCCTGGCGTTTCCGAGGCGGAGAAGAGCAACCTTCACAAGCGCCACGGTTCGACGCCGGGCAGGTCGTTCGATCATCTGCGCATGCAGCACGTCAAGCTCAGGAAAGGGGTGAGCGTCGAGGAAGCCCTGAAGAGCTACCAGGCCGATCCCCGTGTCGAGCACGCCGAACCGGATTACCTCCTTAATGCCCAAGCGAGCCCCAACGATCCCTTTTTCAGCCAGCTCTGGGGGTTCAACACGATTAACGCCCCTATCGCCTGGGATACCTCCACCGGCTCCAGCAACGTTGTCATCGCCGTCATCGATACCGGCATCGATTATAACCACCCCGACCTCGCCGCCAACATCTGGACCAACCCCGGCATCAACGTCGGCTATTCCGGGGATCTCCACGGCATCGACACCAGCAACCACGACTCCGACCCGATGGATGATCATTACCATGGTACCCACGTTGCCGGCACCATCGGTGCGGTCGGCAACAACGGCGTCGGCGTGGCCGGCCTCAGCTGGAATGTGAAGCTGATGGCCTGCAAATTCCTTGATGCTGCGGGCAACGGCTACACGGCCGATGCCATCGAGTGTCTCGAGTACGTGCGCATGATGAAGGCGCAGGGGGTGAACATCGTCGCCACCAACAACAGCTGGGGGGGAGGGGACGACTCGCTGCTGCTCAGGCAGGCGATCGACGCCCAGCGGGACATCCTCTTCATCGCCGCTGCCGGCAATGACAGCACCAACAATGACGCAGCCCCCTTCTATCCGGCGAGCTTCGCCCTTCCCAACCTGATCGCCGTCGCCGCGACCGACAACAACGACAATGTTGCATCCTTCTCCAACACCGGGCGCAACTCCGTGCACGTCGCCGCTCCCGGCACTTCGATCTTCAGCACCACACCCGGCAACTCATACCAGTACCTGCAGGGAACCTCGATGGCCGCACCCCACGTGACCGGCCTCGCCGCACTGCTGGGTGCCTCGGGAAAGGACTGGAAGCAGATCAGGAACCTGATCCTCGCCGGGGGCAACGGCCTCGCCTCGCTCACGGGAAAGACCATCACCGGCCGCCGCATCGATGCCGCCAATTCCGTTGCCTGCCTGGACCGGCCGCTCTTCGCCCTGCAGCAGATGCCGGACTCGCTGCAGGCCGGAACCACCGTCACCCTCTCGGCCATCAGCATCAACTGCGGCCAGGCTGCAGGCCCCGTTTCGGTCACCATCACGCCACAGGGGGGAGCTGCCAGCTACCTGCAACTGCGTGATGACGGCGTTGCTCCGGACCTGGCGGCGGGCGACGGCGTCTTCACCGGGAGTTGGACTCCGGCCTCTTCC
>DATFAB010000003.1:0-7340 GCA_035255025.1 Geomonas sp. | reverse complement strand
GCAGTCTGCAGGGATTTGATGGAGAGACCGATCTTACGGTCCACCGTGTCTACGCTCAGGACAACTGCATCCAGTTCGTCGCCGACATTGGCAAAACCCTTGGCGGACGGCACCTTTTCCTGGGAAAGCTCGGAAACGTGCACCAGACCTTCGATCCCTTCCTCAATCTCAAGGAACACACCGAAATCGGTAACCGAGGATACCTTGCCCCGCACCCGGGTGCCCGGCCGGTACTTTTCCGTTACCAGAGACCAGGGGTCGGGCAGCAGCTGCTTGATCCCCAGGGAAAGACGCTCGTTTTCCGGGTCGACATTGAGGACAACAGCCTGGATCGTCTGCCCCTTGCTGAAGACCTCGCCGGGATGCTTGATCCGCTTGGTCCAGGAGATGTCGGATACGTGGACCAGTCCGTCGATCCCATCCTCGACACCGATGAAGACGCCGAAGTCGGTGATGTTCTTGATCTGGCCCTCGATCTTGGTGCCGACCGGGTAACGGTCGCCGATCACGGTCCAGGGGTTGACCTCGGTCTGCTTCAGCCCCAGGGAGATCCTGCGGTTGCCCGGATCGACACCCAGGATGACCGCCTCGACTTCCTGACCGAC
The DNA here is from genome assembly GCA_035255025.1 of Geomonas sp. Lineage (GTDB taxonomy): Bacteria > Desulfobacterota > Desulfuromonadia > Geobacterales > Geobacteraceae > Geomonas. The sequence continues at coordinate 6,735 of DATFAB010000003.1, read as the reverse complement.
CTTGAGGATTTCCGACGGGTGGCGCACCCTGCGGGTCCAGGACATCTCGGAGACGTGCACGAGGCCTTCCACGCCGTCTTCCAGGGAGATGAATGCGCCGTAATCGGTGAGGCTCACCACCTTGCCGCTCACGCGCTCGCCCTCATGGTAGCGCTCGGAGACGTTCAGCCACGGATCGGGCACGGTCTGCTTGAGGCCCAGGGAGATCTTCCCTTTTTCCTTGTCGTACTTGAGGACCATCACCTTCAGGGTGTCGCCCACCTTGACCAGCTCGGAGGGGTGGCCAAGGCGCCCCCACGACATGTCGGTCACGTGCAGCAGGCCGTCCACGCCGCCCAGGTCGACGAAGGCGCCGTATTCGGCGATGTTTTTCACCACGCCGTTCACGATGTCGCCCTCTTTCAGGGTGGAGAGGGTCTCGGTCCTTGCCTTGTCGCGCTCCTCTTCGAGCAGCACGCGGCGGGAGAGCACCAGGTTGCCCCGCTTCCGGTTCATCTTCAGGATGCGGAACGGGAAGGTCTGGCCGACGAAGCGGTCCATGTTGCCGCCGGGGCGCAGGTCCACCTGGGAAGCGGGAAGGAATGCCTCGACGCCGACGTCGACGGTCATGCCGCCTTTAACCTTGCCGGTGATCTTGCCTTCGATGACGCCACCTTCGCCGGCTGCGGCGATCTTCTCCCAGGCAACCTGGGAATCGGCCTTCTTCTTGGAAAGGACCATATGGCCGCGGATGTTCTCGCCGCGCTCGAAGTACACGTTGACCTTGTCGCCGACCTTGACGGTCAGCTCGCCGTTCTCGTCGATGAACTCGGCGATGCGGATGGCGCCTTCGGACTTGTAGCCGACATCAACCAGGACCACGTCCTGCTCGATCTGGACAACCACGGCCTCAACGACCTCGCCGCTTTGCGGCTGGCGAAGGCTGTCCTCGAACAGGTTGGCGAATTCGCCCTGTTCCTGCTCCATCTCCTCGTCGTTATCGTGTAACCGCCTAATCGGCATATCTTTTTTCTTGTACGTCTGTTTTTCGTCTGCCATCAGAGCCTGTACCCCCTAGTTTATTCTTCCATATAAAATCGAGCTAATTTATCACATCCGTGAAAAATTTCAACCGATTTCTATGCCTATTTGACCGATTGTCTGTCTATTTCCTTGATGCGGTCCATCACCTCGTCGATCAGCCATTTAGGCGTCGAGGCGCCGGCTGTCACCCCCACCTTCTCCACCCCGTCGAACCAGGCCGGATCAACCTGGCAGGCGGTCTCGATGTGATGGGTGCGCCGCAGGAGTTCCGAACAGACCTCGGCGAGCCGCTTCGTGTTGGCGGAGTTGTAGCCGCCGATCACGATCATGCAGTCGACCTTGCCGGCTAAGGCCTTGGCCTCTTCCTGGCGGACGGCGGTGGCGTCGCAGATCGTGTGGTAAACGCGGATCTCGCCGGCCTTGGAGAGGCAGGCGTTCACCACGTGCTTGAGATTTTCCGAGGACTGGGTGGTCTGGGCGACCACGCCGATCTTGGACATGCGCGGCAGTTGCTCGGCCTCCTCGCCGGAGCCGACCACGAAGACGCGGCCGGTGGCGTAGGAGACGATCCCCTGCACCTCCGGATGGTCGGCGTCCCCCACCACTACCACGTCGTAGCCTGCCTGCGAGAGGCTTGCCACGTGCTCCTGGGCCTTCTTGACGAAGGGGCAGGTGGCGTCCACGATGTCGAGGTTTCTGGAGACGGCGGCCTCCAGTTCCTCGGCGGCCACGCCGTGCGAGCGGATGATGATGGTGCCGTGGTTGGCGTCCTCCACGTTCTTGAGCGCCTTCACCCCCATCTCCTCCAGCCGCTGCACCACCTGCGGCGAATGGATGATGGGACCAAGCGTATAGGTCTCGCCACCCTTGTCGGCCGCCTCGAAGGCGAGGTGGGTGGCCCTTTTCACTCCAAAACAGAATCCGGCTTGCTTGGCCAGTATCACTTCCATGTTTTACACCTCTAAGAAAACCGTTGGCCACGGAGGCACGGAGTTCACGGAGAAACCTTGAAATAATGGGAAAGCTACCATGCCACTGGCAGACGGGAGGATTGGTAGTCACGTCTCACGGTTCGACCCTGATCCAGGTTTCTCCGTTTCCTCTGTGTCTCAGTGGCTAATGGTTTTGGTTCTTGAGCCTCTCGCGCACGGTGCGCTCCATGACGTCCAGCACCTGCTCGATGGTGAGGCTGGTGGAGTCGATCTCGACCGCGTCCTCGGCCTTCCTGAGCGGTGCGTACTCCCGGCTTTCGTCCTGTCTGTCCCGGCAGATCACCTTCTCGATGGTCTCTGCCAGGGAAACCTGCTCGCCCCGCCCGGTCAGCTCCTTCCAGCGCCTTCTGCCGCGCTCCTCTGCGCTGGCGGAGAGGAAGAACTTGACCTCGGCGTCCGGGAACACCACGGTGCCGATGTCACGCCCCTCCAGGATCACGCCCCCCGACTCTCCCATCTTCCGCTGCATGGCGAGCAGAGCGTCGCGCACCGGCTTTCTGGCCGAAATGCAGGAAGTTAAGAGGCCGATCTCCTCGCTCCGGATGGCGCTGGAGACGTCCTCGCCGTTGGCAAGCACCCGGCAGTTCGCTCCTTCCCGCTGGAAACGGATCTCCAGCCGGCCGCAGAGCGCGGCGAGCGCTGCGTCGTCGTCACAGCCGATCCCCTCCCGCTTTGCCATCAGGGCAACTGCGCGGAACATGGCGCCGGTGTCGATGTGGATGTAGCCCAGCCGCTTGGCCAAAAGCTTGGTGAGACTGCTCTTGCCCGCGCCGGAAGGACCGTCGATGGCGACGATTACCCCGTTTACCCTTTGCTTGCCGTTCAACGCTGTACGACCCCCGTCAGCAGATCGCGGAAGCCGGGGAACGAGGTGGCGATGCAGTCGACGTCGGAGACCCGGGTCTCGCCCCTGGCCACCAGGCCGGCCACCATCATGGACATCGCGATCCGGTGGTCGCCGAAGCTCTCGGCCTGGCATCCCTCCAGCTTTTCCACGCCGGTGATCTCCATGCCGTCGGGAAGCTCAAGCACTTCCACCCCGGCTTTGCGGAGATTGCTGGCCATGGCGGCAATGCGGTCAGTTTCCTTTACCCTGAGTTCCATGGCCCCGCGCAGGACGGTGGTCCCTTCGGCGACCGAGGCGGCCACGCAGATCACCGGGAACTCGTCGATGGCCCGCGGCACCAGCTCGCCGGAGATCTCGATCCCTTTCAGCTGCGAAGAGCGGACCCGGATGTCGGCCACCGGCTCGCCCGATTCCTCGCGCTGGTTGAGGAGTTCCAGGTCCCCGCCCATGGCCTTCAGGATGTCGATGATGCCGGTGCGGGTCGGGTTGATCCCCACGCCGCGGATCAGGAGCTCGGAATTGGGGACGATCAGGGCGGCCACCATGAAGAAGGCGGCCGAGGAGATGTCGCCCGGGACGGCAATCTCGCGCCCGGAAAGTTCCACGTCCCCGCCGATCCTGACTCCGCCGTCGAAGCTCTCCACGCTGGCGCCCAGGTAGCGGAGCATCCGCTCCGAGTGGTCGCGGGAGAGGTGCGGCTCGCGGATGACGGTTTCACCGTCCGCGTAAAGACCGGCCAGCATGATGGCGGATTTCACCTGTGCGCTGGAGACCGGGGAATCGTACTCGATGGCTTTCAGCCTGCATCCCTGGATGGCCAGCGGAGCCTTCTCGCCCCCCACACGGCCGTGAATGCGGCCCCCCATCTGGCCGATCGGAGCCACCACGCGTTTCATGGGGCGGGCGCGCAGGTACTTGTCGCCAGACAAGACCGAGAAGAAGTTCTGCCCGGCCAGAAGTCCCGCCAAAAGCCGCATGGAAGTTCCCGAGTTACCGCAGTCAAGGACGTCGGAAGGCTCGGTGAGGCCGTGCAGCCCCTTGCCGTGGATGGCGAGCGCGAAACCGTCATCCTCCACCTCTACCCCCATGGCGCGGAAGGCCTTCAGGGTGGCCAGGGCGTCCTCACCGCGCAGAAAGCCGGTCACGCGGGTGATGCCGCAGGCGATGGAGCCGAACATGATGGAGCGATGGGAGATCGACTTGTCGCCGGGGACCTTGATCTCACCCTTCAGCCCCTTGGCAGGCTTGACGGTATAGCTGTTCATATGACCTCAGTTTCGCGAGAAGCTGGCTTCGCGCATATCATTTCATGTGGGGAAACCCCATCCTCACCCCGTCCCTCCCCTTGAAGGGGGGGGGAGTTATCCTCCGTGGTCGCGCTTTGGACCTTAAAGGATCGCGTCGCGCTTCTGCTTCGAGTTGAGGAAGAAGGCTTCCAGGCCTTTGCTGTCTTCCGACTCCACCAGGGCCCTCAGTTCCCCGAAATACCCGGTGAAGAAATCCATCATCTCCAGGATGGCGTCCTTGTTGGTAAGGGCGATGTCACGCCACATGACCGGGTCGGAGGAGGCGATCCTGGTGAAGTCCCGGAAGCCGCCGGCGGAAAAGGAAAGCAGGTCGCCGCCGAAGCGGTCGTAACCGTCCACCGCATTCACCAGCGAGTAGGCGACCATGTGCGGCAGGTGCGAGATGGCCGCTACCACCCGGTCGTGCTGGACGGGGTCCATGAGCGGCACAGACGAGCCGGCGATCTTCCAGAGTTCCACCACCTTGGCAAGCGCAGCCGCATCGGTGTTCCCGGTGGGAGTCACGATGCAGCGCTTTCCCTGGTAGAGGGAGGAGAAGGAGGCTTCCACGCCGGAGTGCTCGGTGCCGGCGATCGGGTGGCCGCCCACGAAGAAGGTTCCCTCAGGCATGAGGGGCTCGCACGCCTTGACCACGAATTCCTTGACGCTGCCGCCGTCGGTGACGATGCAGCCCGGCTCGAGATAGGGGGCGATGCGCTCCACCATGGCGGGTATCGAGCAGACCGGGGTGGCCAGAAAGACCAGGTCGGCGCCGCGCACACCCTCGCAGGGGTCCAGCGCATAGCTGTCCAGCACACCCAATTCCACGCCGCGCTTCAGGTTCGCCTCGCCGCGCCCGATGCCGACCACCTCGCCTACCGCGCCTTTCTCGCGCAGGATACGGGCAAAAGAGCCGCCGATCAGACCGACTCCTATCACGGCCATCCGTTTGACAAATACCATGGCTATCTTCCCCTCACGAGCGGGCCCGGGGATAGGAGCCGAGTACTTTGACGAACTGGCAGCAGGTACCCAGTTCCTGGACCGCCTCGGCTACCTCCGGATCGGAGATGTGGCCGGTGAGGTCCAGGTAGAAGATGTATTCCCACGCCTTCTTCTTCAGGGGGCGCGACTCGATCTTGGAGAGGTTGATGCCCCGCTTGGCGAAGGGCTCCAGCATCCGGTGCAGGATACCGGGCTCGTCACGGACCGAGAACATGAGCGAGGTCTTGTCGTCACCGCTCTTGTCGGCGATCTTCCTGCCGATCACCAGGAAGCGGGTGAAGTTGTTGACCTGGTCCTCGATGCGGGCCTTGACCACCTTCAGGTTATAGATGGAGGCGGCGTATTCGCTGGCGATGGCGGCCGCGGTGTAATCCTCGCAGACGATCTGGGCGGCCAGCGTGGTGGAAGCCACGTCGACCAGCGGCACGTTGGGGAGGTTCTCGGCCAGCCACTTGCGGCACTGGGCGAGCGGCTGCGGGTGCGAGTAGACCTTCTTCACGTCCTCGAAGCGCCCCGTGCGCGAGAGCAGGAAGTGCGAGACCTCCAAAAGCACCTCGGCGTTGATCTTCAGCTCGCTCTCCATGAACATGTCCAGCGTGTGGGAGATCATCCCCTCGGTGGTGTTCTCGACCGGCACCACGCCGTAGTACGCCTCACCCTTGGCGACCGCCTCGAAGACGGCCGGGATGGAGCGCTCGGGGCAGAGCTCGGCGGCGAGGCCAAACTGCTGCAGGGCTGCCAGGTGGCTGAAGGTCGCCTTGGGCCCCAGGAAAGCCACCCGCATCGGGTGCTCCAGGGCCAGCGAGGCAGAGATGATCTCACGGAAAACGCTGCGGATGGCATCCGACGGGAAGGGACCGGGGTTGTTGGCGGTCAGACGCTCATAGATCTCCCGCTCCCTGCTGGGAACGTGGAACTCGCTGTGGGCTTCCGTCTTCAGGGCGCCGACATCCATGACCAGCTTGGCACGCTGGTTCAGGAGTTCGAGTATATGGTCGTCAACCGCGTCTATTGCCTGGCGGAGCTTTGGCAGTGTCAGCTTTTCTTTCAAGCGAGGTTACCTTCCGGGGCGGGGGTAATGACAGTTAGCGAAGGGTCTATTTATAAGTCACGACAGGCAATTTTGCAACGTTTTTCTCTTGCCGGTCAGGAGACTTCCGCACGGGCGTTGGGATCCATGGGATTCATGCGGACCGCCAGCGAGTAGAGGTACGGATAATCGTCGTGCAAATGCTGCATGTAGGTTATCCATTCCACCATAAGGTGGGTGTGGGCACGCTTCAGGTCTCCCGACAGGTGGTCGAGATCACGCTCGGGAAGCCCCTGCAGGGAGCGGCGGGCCTGCAACTCCTCGACGAGATGCATGACCGCCCACAGAAGATCGGTGAAGGCATCGTGCTCGAGCAGGTTCGGGTTCTCCAAAAGCGTCAGCATGATTCCCTTCTTGTCGGAGAGGAATTCCCTGAGAGAGACAAGGTCGCCGGCGCGGGAGTCGAGGGCGGCGTGGCTATCCTTCAAAAACTCCCGGGCAGCCTCGAAATCGGCCCGCTTCCACTGCACGGTGGGGCGAAGCCGTTTGGAG
>DATFAB010000002.1:0-52039 GCA_035255025.1 Geomonas sp. | reverse complement strand
GGCGACCTGGTTCCGGCAGTCGCCCCCCCGCTGCACAAACAGCGAGCCGCAGCCGGCCAGGCAACCCTCCACGGCATCCCTCAGCAGGACCGTGCTCCGGTGCAGCGGGGTCTGCTGGCAGGAGAGCCGCACCAGTTCCTGCGCCTTGCTGCTCAGGGCCTGGATCTGCCGGACGCTTTGCTGGCAGATGTCGAGCATGCGGGCGAGGTCCGGATCCTGGCACTTCCTGCCGATCATGGGGAGCAGGGCGCAGAGCGGCGTCAGCGGGGTCTTGAGGTCATGTCCCAGCTGCCCCATCAGCGCCTCCATCAGGCTGGCATGGTGCAGCTGCGCCTCCATGCGGGAGCGCTCCTGCTCGCTTTTCCTCAGCTCGGTCACGTCCCTAAGCGACTGGATACCCCCCACCTTCTGCCCCTGCAGGTTGTAGAGCGGGGTGGCCGCACTCCACATCCAGTACAGACGGTCGCCCACCATGACCCTGGCCTCGGCGGTCAGCGTCTTGCCATCGCTCTTCACCCCCGGGTAGTGCCGCTCCCCGACCGCTGCCTCCTCGTCGAGCATGTCGATCAGGACCTTGCGGGGCTCGCCGTAGAAGGGGACCGCGTAGGCATACCCTCCCCGGCCCAGGATCTCCTGCTTGTCCACCCCGCTCAGCAGCTCCATGGCCCGGTTCCAGGCGATCACCCTTCCGCCGGCGTCCACCACGAAGGTGGCATCCGGCAGGAACTCCAGGATGTCGGAGATCCTGCGGTAGGCGTCCCTGGTCTCCTGCTCGGCGCGCCTGCGCTCGACGATGTCCTCCTGCAGGGCACGGTTGGCGCTGGCCAGTTCGGCGGTCCGCCTGCCCACGGCCTCTTCCAGCCCCTGGTAGAGGAGCGCGTTCTCCAGCGAAACGGCGAGCTGCCCGGCAATCAGGGTCACCGCATCGAGCCGCTCCGGCGTAAAGGCTCCCGGCGACAGGCTGTTCTCCAGCAGGAGGAGCGCGCTGGCTGCGCCGTGGTTGAGGATGGGGACGGCCAGCATCGAGCAGCAGCGATACCCGGCCAGGTAGGGATCATGGCGGAAACGGTCATCCCGGGTGGCGTCCTCCACCACGAGCGGCTCCCGGGTCCTTTCGAGGTAGCGAAAGAGCGACAGCGGGATCCGGCCAGCGGTGGCGGCCTCTTCCACGGTAAGCCGGCCCCCCGCCCCGGCGGCCAACAGCTGCCACTCCCCGTCCTGTTCCTCCCTGACCAGCAGGGAGACGGCGGTGGCCCCGCTCATCTTCTCCAGGACCTCCACCAGCACGGCCGTCAGTCGCTCCAGCGAGGTCTCCGAGCTGAGGGCCCGCGAGGCCTGCAGGATGGCCAGCATGTCGACGGCGTCGGCGGAGAGTGCGATGGCCGCGGGATCCTGCCGCCTGCGGGCCTGCCGCAGGAAGGGGTAGCTCCCCTCCAGCTGCCGCACCTTGCCCTGCGCCCCCCACTCCCGGTAAAGCTCGACCGCCTCGGACATCAGCACCCCCGCCAGGTGGGCGAGGCCGCATTCCTGGTGGAAGAGGGCCGCCCGCTCGGTGAGAAGGGCGCGCTGCCACGGGAAGTCGGCCCTTTTGACCGCTTCCAGCGCCGCGTTGAAGCCGCGCATGGCAGCCCTGAGATCCCTGGCGCCCCAGGCTCGTTCGGCGGTCAGCCAGGCGACCTGGTGGGCGAAGTTGCCGGGGGCGTCCGCCGCGCGCTGGGAGATAAGGGAGAGTTCCCGGTCCAGCCGGGCCAAAAGCGGCTCGCGCTCCTGTGCCGTGGCCAGCTTCGCCTGCTGGGCCAGGGCGAGGGCGTTCAGCAGCCTGACCCGGGCCAACAGGTGGGTGGCCATCATGTAGGGGGTGAACTCCCTGGCTGCCTGGACCTGGGCGGCAAGTTCCCGGAGGTCGCCCCGCAAAAGTGCCGATAACGCCCTGATGGAGTGATGGATGCCGGCCGAGGTCGGATTGCCCGGGCCCGGCTCCTCCCCGTCCGGCTCCTCACCGAGCAGCTCACGCGCCAGCTTCCGGTAGGGGAGCAGGGACGCCTGCACGTGGGCGTTGCCGGTACGGGCGGCGAAGGCGAGCGTGCGGTCGAGTTCGGCCTGGAAATCGTCCAGGGTCGGCGCGCAGTCCAGCAGCTGAGAGATGGTGGCGTAGTAGGTGAAGCAGGCGTTCTGCAGGTCGCCCCCCTTGACCAGGCCCGCTTCGGCGCGCAGGGAAAGCGCCACGTTCTGCCGGAGGGGATCGAACCAGGGCCCCACGGTCATGGCGTAGAGGAAGCGGGCCTGCGAGGTTTCCGGCTCCCAGCCGCGCTGCTGGCTGACCGAGAGCACGTGGCCCACCGCCAGGTGACCGGTGCGGTAGTCGCCGGCGAGCCAGATGGAGGCGAAGCTCAGGTGGCTTAACGGCCCCACCAGCGCGGCGCAGGGTCCCATTTCGCCCCAAAGCCGCCGGCTTTCCAGCACCAGCCACCAGGAAAACATCGGCTGACCAGAGAAGAAGGCGGGGGGATGATCCTGTTGATCACCCCGGCGGCCGCCAGCGCACGGGGGTCCTTCAGTTCCGGGCGCAGCCGGTCCGCGGCCGGCGCCTCGCCGGCCATCCAGAGCCGGAACTCCTCCAGGGACTGGCGCGCGGCCCTCTCCACCTCGCCGTCCCGGGGCACCGCGAAGCCCAGTTCCTCCAGAAAGCCGAGCCCCAAGGCCACCGCTTCCCGTGGACGGGCGCGGTTGGTGAGGCTGCAGACCTGCAGACAGACGGCAGCCGCGCGCTGGAGGGGGGCGCGGGAGAGCTGTACCAGCGACCGGTAGAGCCGGTCCGCCTCCTCGAGCCGCCCCAGGCCGTAGAGGGCGGCGTGCCGCTCCAGCCCAAGTCCGAGCATGAGCTCCCCATCCGGGCTCTTTGCACCCCCGAGCAGCTCGATGGCGGCCTGCAGGTAGCGGTCGGCCTCCTGGAAGTTGATGCCGCGCTGCCGGCCGGCGGCGGAGCGCAACAGGGAGACCGCCGCGAGCCGCTCGGCCGGGTCATCCAGGAGGGGCAGGGCGGCCAGGTACTGCTCGGCCGCCAGCGGCTCCAGCTCCGGGTGCGCCGCCAGCCTGCGGGCCAGTGCGAGGTGCACCCGGAGCCGCCGGTCCGGCTGCAGCCTGCGGTAGGCGGCCTGCTGGACGCGGTCGTGCCGGAAGCTCAACTCGCGCCCCCCCTCGCTGGCGACCAGCAGTCCCTCTTCCAGGCAGGGAGCAGCCGCCTCCTCGTACCCGTCGGTGCAAAGCCCGGCGCAAAGGGCCAGCAGCCGAGCTTCCAGTTCCCCGCCCAGGCAGGCCATGATCTCCATCAGCCGCTGGGAGGCCGGCGGCAGCCGGTCCAGGCGCGCTTCCAGGAGGTCCACCAGGTCGGCCTCCCCGAGGTGCCGGCGGATCGCCTCCTCGTCCCACTGCCAGCCATTTTCCCCCGCGCACAGCGCCCCCCCGAGCCTCAGGGAATTGACGAACTCTAGGGTGTGGTAGGGGTTGCCGCCGGTACGCCGCGCCACCGCGGCAGCCAGCCGGGCACCCTCCCCGGGCCCCAGCTGCAGCATCTCCTGGAGAAAGCCGGAGAGTTCCTCCCCGGCCAGGTTGCCCAGCTGGATAAGGGGGGGCGGCTCCTTCATGCGCTCCCGGCGGGACAGCAGCTGGGAGAGCGGCTGGCACGCGCTTTCCTCCCGGTCCCGGAAGCTTCCCACCACCAAGAGCCCCGCTACCGGCTCGCCGCTCATCACCGCCTCCACCAGGCCAAGCGGAGTGGAGGCTCCCCACTGCAGGTCGTCGAGCACCATCACCAGTGGGCGCTGCGGCGAGCTGATGGCCCGCAGGTTGTCGAGGGTCGCCTGGATCAGCCTCTCTTTGCACAGTACCGGATCGATGGCGGACGTCTCGGGCGCCGTCCCCGTCAGCAGGGCGAATTCCGGCAAAAAGGAGGCGACCAGCGCCGCGTTGGGACCGAGCAACTGGCGGAACCGGCTGCTGAAGCTGGCCAGTTCCGCCTCCGGTTCTGCCAGAAGCAGCCGCCCTGCCGCCCGCATCGCCTGGTAGACGGCGTCCGCGCTCAAGTCGCGCCGGTACTGGTCGAACTTGCCTGAGGCGAAGAAGCCTCCCCGGGCGGTGGCAAGCGGCCGCAACTCGTTGACCAGGGTGCTCTTGCCGACCCCGGGGGGGCCGCACACCAGCAGGCAGGAACCGCGCCCCTCCACCGCCCGCTGCAAAGCTTCCGCCAGGGCCTGGCGCTCCCGTTCTCTTCCCACCAGCCGGCGGGGGGAGAGAACCGCAGGGGGAAATCCCGCTCCCCCAGCGGGAAGGGGGTGCCGATCCCCGCGGCGAGGCGCTCCGCCAGGAGGGCGAGGTCGTGCGCTACCCCCTCGGTGCTCTGGTAGCGGCGGTCCGGCTCCTTCTCCAAAAGCCGCATGACGATGTCGGAGAGCGCCCCGGTCAGCGCGGGGTTGTGCGCCGACAGCGGCTGCGGCAGGGAGGCCAGGACGTCGTGGACCAGTTGCAGCTGGTCCGGCTCCCCGAATGGGGCCACTCCGCTGGCCAGCCGGTAGAGGGTGGCGCCGAAGGAGTAGAGATCGGCCCGCTGGTCGACGCCGTGGCCGGTGCGGCCGGTCTGCTCGGGGGCGAGATAGCCGAGGTTGCCGGCGATCTGCCGGTGGTGCACGAAGGCCGGGCGCTCTTCCGCGAAGGTGGTGGCCAGGCCGAAGTCGATCAGGGTGGGATCAAGGTCGGCCGAGACCAGCAGGTTGTCGGGGGTGATGTTGCGGTGGGCGATGCCGCGGCGATGCACGCAGGCCAGCACGCGCGCCACCCGCTCCGCCAGGGTGACCAGCGCGCCCTGCTCAAGGGGGGCTGCGGCGAGCACGGGTGATGCGCAGGGATCATCGAGGGCGATCACGGCGGCGGGGAAGCTCCCCTCGGCCAGCCGCGGCACCCCCGGCACCCCCCGCAGCCGCTCCAGGATGCGGCGTTCGTGGCGAACCCTGCCGAGGGCGCTTTTCCCCCGCATCTCCTTCATGATCACGCTGCGGCCGTCCGGGAGCAGGCGCCGGGTGACCCGGAGCAGGGGGCTTTCCTGCAAAACTTCCTCGGCGCCGGAAGCAGGCTCCCTATCGCTTCTCATCTCCCCTCCCGGAACGCTCATCCTCCACTGGCAGCCTCTGCAGCCGTTTCACCAGGACCTTGCCGCTGGAGGGATAAAAGACCACCTTGCGGGGCCAGCAGCCTCCCAGGTCGGATGCGGTGACCGGGATCCCCCGCTCGGCGAGGTAGTCGATGGCGAAGGCGGCGTTCTGCTTGCCGATATCGCTCATGCCCGCCATCACCCGGGCGGCCCCGAACAGCTTGGCTTCCAGCCTGACGGTCTTCGCCCCCAGCTGCTCGAGGTCGTGCAGCAGCCGCCGCATGGCGCAGCTGCCGTAACGGGTGCAGGCGGCGCCCCGGCAATTCCCGCTGCAGTGACTGGAGGTCCCCTGCTGGAGTTGCGGGAGCATGTAGTGGTTCATCCCCCCCACACCGGTGGCCGGATCGAACAGGCAGACCGAGACACAGGAGCCCAAAATGGTGGCGATCACGGTGCCGTCGGCGGTCGCATAAAACTCGCCCGGCAGCAGCTTGACCGCCGTTTCGCCGATTTCCCGTTCGAGGGGGAGTCCCCTTTTCTGGAGGTTTGGCTGGTTGCCGGTCTCAGGCATCTGCGCTCCTCAGGGCGTAGACCGTGTTGCCGCAGCCGGTGAACAGGTCCTGGTTGCCGTGCAGGCTCTCGGAATGCCCCACGAAGAGGAGCCCTCCCGGGTTGAGGCGGCCGGCCAGGCGCTGCAGGATGTTTCGCTGCGTCTGCCGGTCGAAATAGATCATCACGTTGCGGCAGAAGATGTAGTCGAAGCGCTCGGCGACCGGCCAGCGCTCGCTCTGCAGGTTGAGCCTCTGGAAGCTCACCAGCCGCTTGAGCTCCTCCTTCACCATCCCCAGCCCCTCCTTCCCCCCGGTTCCCCGCAGGAAAAACCTCCTGAGCAGCTCGCCCGGCACCTTCTGCAGCTGGTCCAGCTGGTAGACCGCCTGCCGGGCCCGTGCCAGCACCGCGGTGTCGATGTCGGTGGCCAGAATCTGCAGGGAAGCCCGCTCTCCCAGCGCCTGGCGAGCCGTCATGGCGATGGAGTAGGGCTCCTCCCCGGTCGAGCAGCCGCAACTCCAGATGGCGACCGCCCGGCGGGATCCCTGCCGCGCCAGTCGCTCGCCCAATAGCCGGAAGTGGTGGGGTTCCCGGAAAAAGGAGGTCAGGTTGGTGGTGAGGGCATTGATGAATGCCTCCAGTTCACGCTCGTCGCCTGCCTCCACCAGCTGCAGGTAGCCCGCGAAGCTCTCCAGCCCCAGCGTCCGCAGCCGGCGCGCCAGTCGGCTGTAGACCATCTCCTTCTTGCCCGGCGCGAGGGCAATCCCCGCCTTGCGGTGGATGAGCTCCCTTACCCGCGCGAACTCCAGGTCGCTGAAGGGGAAGGGCTGCCCCGCTTCCGGAGGCAATATCTGCGGCTGCCGGCTCAGAACTCCTTCCATTCGTCGAGCTCCAGTTCCACGGCCGCGGCGGCACGCGCTTCAGGCGCCCGGCCTCCCCCGCCGGCATGTTCCTTCCTGGGCGCCTGCTTGTGCAGGGAGGGGGCGCTCTTGGTGAGCGTGCGGCCGCGGGGGGCGGGGCGGGCTGTCTGCCTGGGGCGCACGCTTTCCTGCTCCAGCCGGAAGCGGGCCACTACCTCCACCAGCTGCTGGGCCTGTTCCTCCAGGGACTCGGCGGCGGCCGCCGCCTCCTCCACCAGCGCCGCGTTCTGCTGGGTGACGTCGTCCATCTGGGTGATGGCGTTGTTGACCTGCTCGATGCCGGTCGACTGCTCGGCGGAGGCGGCCGAGATCTCCGCCATGATCTCGGTGACCTGCCTGATGCTGGAGACGATCTCCTCGGTGGTGCGCCCTGCCTCCTCCACCAGACGGCTGCCGTCCTGCACCTTGCCGACCGAGTCCTCGATGAGCGCCTTGATCTCCTTGGCCGCCGCCGCACTGCGCTGGGCAAGGCTTCTCACCTCCGAGGCCACCACCGCGAAGCCCCGCCCCTGCTCGCCGGCCCTGGCCGCCTCCACCGCCGCGTTGAGGGCCAGGATGTTGGTCTGGAAGGCGATGCCGTCGATGACGCCGATGATGTCGGATATTTTGCGGGAGCTGTCGGTGATCGATTCCATGGTGCGCACCACCCGCCCGATGACCTCGCCCCCCTTGACCGCCACCCCGCTCGCCTTGATGGCCAGCTGGTTGGCTGCCTGGGCGTTGTCGGCGTTCTGGCGCACCGTCGAGGTCAGCTCCTCCATGCTGGAGGCGGTCTCCTCCAGGGCGCTCGCCTGCTCCTCGGTCCGCTGGGAGAGATCGGCGTTGCCTGCCGAGATCTCCTCGGTGGCGGTGGCGATCGATTCGGCTCCGGTCCTGACCTCCCCGACGATGCGGGAGAGCCCCTCGTTCATCTCCTTGAGCGAGGCTAGCAGCTCCCCGGTCTCGTCGCTGCTCGGCACCTCGATGGGAGCGGTCAGGTCGCCGGAGGCGATCCGCCGGGAGGCGCCGATGGCCTGGTCCAGCGCCAGCTTGATCCTGCTGGCCACCAGCCAGGCGAAGGCGAAGATGGCCTGGTCCAGCGCCAGCTTGATCCTGCTGGCCACCAGCCAGGCGAAGGCGAAGATGGCCAGCGACAGCACCACGGTGCCGCCGATCACCTCCCACCTCATCCTGGACATCTCGGCCTTCACGTCATCCACGTAGATGCCGCTGCCGATCACCCATCCCCACTCCTTCATCAGCTTCACGTAGGAGATCTTGGGCACCGGCTGGCTGGAGCCCGGCCTCGCCCACTGGTACGATACTTCACCCTCCCCCTTCTCCTTGCAGACGTTGACGCATTCCGCGAAGATCCGCTTGCCGGAAGGATCCCTGGTCTCGGCCTGGGATTTCCCCACCAGTTCCGGCTTGACCGGGTGCATCAGCATGACGGCGTCCAGGTCGTTGATCCAGAAGTACTCGCTGCCGTGGTACTTGAGGTTGGCCACCTCCTCGAGGGCGCTCTTCTGCGCCTGCTGCAGGGTGATACGGCCGGCCTTCGCCTCGGCCAGTTTCCCCGCCACGATGGAGTAGGCTACCTCGACCACCCCCCTGGTGGCCGCGATCTTCTCCCCCATCAGCTGCTTTTCCATGTAGGGAAGCACGTAGAACAGGACACCCAGCATGATGAGGACCACGGTGGTGATGGATATGCTGAGGATTTTGGTGAGGATCTTCCAGTCTTTGAAGCGGGTCAGTTTCATCGCGTTGCCTTCCTTCTCAGTTTCTTTGTCAGTGCCGGGTCGCCTTGGCGACCAGCAGTTCGTCCGTTTCCAAGAGTCTCTCCAGGTCGAGCAGGATCAGCATTTGGCCGTTGACGGTAGCGATCCCGGTCAGGCAGCGGGTATCCACCGCGCTCCCCAGTTCCGGCGCCGGCTGGACCTCCCCGGCCGGCAGGGCTACCACGTCCGAAACGCCGTCCACCACCACCCCGATCACCTTTCCCAGTACGTTCAGCACGATGACCACCGTGAACTCGTGGTAGCTTGCCTCGCCTACCGCCAAGCGCAGCCGCAGGTCGACGATGGGGACGATCACCCCCCTAAGGTTGATCACCCCCCTGATGTAGTCGGGGGTGTGGGCGATCCGCGTCACGCCGTCGTACCCCCTGATCTCCTGTACGGCCAGGATGTCGATGCCGTAGTTCTCCTGTCCCAGGGTGAAGCTGAGGTATTGGCTGGCGGCGTTGCCTGCCAGGCTGCTGTTATTGTGGGGCTGCATCTCTCCTCCCTTTGTCAGCTGTTTCTCTTGTGCATCTGCAGGAGCTCTCCCCCCTCCAGGATGAGCGCTACCCGCCCGTCCCCCAGGATGGTCGCCCCGGCGGTCCCCTCCACCTTCCGGAAGTTGGCCTCCAGGCTTTTCACCACTACCTGCTGCTCGTCCAGAAGGGCATCCACCAGCAGCGCCACCCGCTCTCCCTCCAGCTCGAGCAGCACCAGGATCCCCCGGTGCGGGGCCTGCTGCGCCCCTTCTATGCCGAACAGCCGGTACAGCCTGAGGATCGGGAGGTACTCTCCCCGCACCCGGACCACCTCTTTGCCATTCACGCTCTGCACCTGCTCAGCCTTGGGCTGCAGCGACTCGACGATCACGTTGAGCGGCACGATGAACCGCTCCTGCCCCACCTCGACCGCAAGCCCTTCCACGATGGCAAGGGTGAGCGGCAGGCTGATGGAGACCCTGGTGCCGTGTCCCGCCTGGGAGGTGATCTGCACTCGCCCCCCCAGGGCCTGCACATTCTTGAGGACCACGTCCATCCCCACCCCCCTGCCGGAGATGTCGGTGACCGCCTCGGCGGTCGAGAAACCGGGCAGGAAAATGAGCTGCCAGACCTCCTCGTCGCTCAGTGCCTCGGAGCAGGGCAATCCCCGCTCGGCCGCCTTGGCCAGGATCTTTCCCCGGTCGAGGCCGGCACCGTCGTCAATCACCTCGATGACGATTCTCCCCCCCTGCTGGGAGGCCGCCAGCTCCAGGGTGCCGCTGGCCGTCTTTCCCCCGGAAAGCCGCGCCTCCGGGGCTTCCAGCCCGTGGTCCAGCGAGTTGCGCACCAGGTGCGAAAGCGGGTCGGCGATCTTTTCGATCAGTCCCTTGTCCAGCTCCGTGCTGTCTCCGCTGCTTTTGAACTGCACGCTCTTGCCGAGCTTGGCCGCGAGCTCCCGCACCATGCGCGGGAAGCGGCTGAACACGATGCCGATCGGGACCAGCCTGATGGACATGACGCTTCCCTGCAGGTCACGGGTGTTCTTCTCCAGCTGGGCCACGCAGCGCTGCAACGCTTCGTTGGCTACCGGATCGAGCGCGGCTGACAGCTGGGTCAGCATGGCCTGGGTGATCAGCAGCTCGCCCACCTGGTTCACCAACTGGTCGACCTTGGCGACGTTCACCCGGATCGAGCCCTCGCTGTCGGCGGCGCGCCGTCCGGGGCCGGCTGCGGTGTCCCCCCTCGCTGGACGCTGGACGCTGGTGCTCTGCACGCCGAGCCCCTGTGCCGGGCTCTCCGGGGGGGGGCCGGAGGAAGGGAGCTTTGGGGCCGTGGGATCGTTCCTGACAGGAGCCTCCACCGCTGCCAGCTTGCGGATGGTGAGCTGGTCGTGGTCGGCCGCGAACATGAAGACGTCGTACAAATCGTCGCAGCTTGCCGTGGTGACCAGGGTGCAATGCCAGCGGGTGATGCAGCTTTCGGCATCGAAGCTTGCCAGCTCCGGCAGCTCCATCAGCTCGGCACGGCAGTCGAACTCGCCGTGGGCGAGTTCGGCCAGCTCCCTGAGCAGCCCATCGATCCTGATTCCCCTGGAGAAGGTATCGGGGGGTGGGGTGAAGGTTATCTGGTAACGGGCAAGGGGGGGGTGGCCGCTGCCGGCACTCACTTCGGGCGCCACCTCACCGGCGACCGGAGCGCTGTCATGCCCCAGGGACCGCCGCAGTTTGGCCCGTACCTGATCTACCGTCTCGCAAGCGACCGGCTCTCCGGCGCGGTACCCCTCAACCAGCAGGGCGAGCAGGTCTCCGGCCTCCAGCAAAAGGTCGATCAGGCCGGGGAGAAAGGGGATCTCCCGGTTACGGAGACTGTCCAGCAGCGACTCCATCTCGTGAGAGACCTGCATCAGCAACTCGAAGCCGAAGATGCCGGCGCCACCCTTGATGGAATGGGCCGCCCGGAAGATGGCATTCAGCTCCTCCTGATCAGGTTCCCTGTCCCGCAGCCCGACCAGTATCTCTTCCATCTGCTGAAGATGCTCGCCGCACTCCTCGAAGAAGACCCCGCTGAAGCGTCCCAGGTCGATGTTTTCCTGCCCCGTAGTCATCGTGCGTCCTCTTCTGTTGCCGCGGATCCGGCTAAAATGCCGGCAAACCCGAGCTGGGAGAAGGTGTTTCTCACCTCTTCAGGGATGTGGCAGGGGCGCGCAGTGACCTGCTGGCGTTGCAACTTTTCGAGGAAGATGGCGATGAGCTGACAGCCGCAGGCATCGATGCCGGTGACCATGGCCAGATCGATCTCGGCGCAGGCCGGACGCGGCTGGCGCTCCACCAGCCGTACCACCTGCTCGGCCAGGTACTTCAGCTGCCCGGCGGCGCTCTCCAGCACCCAATCGCCCTCCAGCGCCACGCGGTGAGTGGTACCCTCTGTCGGCCTCTCCTTGTCCTTTTCCGGGGTGTGCATTGCTGCCTCGCCTGCTGTCGCTTACTTTTCCTGGGGAACTTTCGAATGACTTATTCGGTAGCCGAAACCGATACTTTAATGAATTCGTCGTGCCGCCCTTCGTGGCGAGGCTGGCGGGCGAAGGGACAGGGATGGGCTTGGGGGAAGGAGGGATCGCGAGCTTCAGGGAGAGTTGGAGGGGCGGCAGCGGATTCAGGGGAGGGCGCCGTTGCAAAGGTAACCGGACAGTTTCCTATAGCTCAGATAGGAGGATTCGGCGGGGGAGGGGCTCTAGTAGTTGTATTCCTTCCACTGCAGGCCGCTTCGGGCGTTGAACTTGGTGGTGCTCTCGGCGTCCTGGAGGATGCCGGTGAAGGCTGTGTCGTCATCCCAGAGGATGCCGTCCGGCATGAGGATCCTCGCCAGCACTGTTCTCCCGGTGATGGTGCGGGTGCCGATGATCGAGGTCTTGCCGCGCACTCCGTTTTCGAAGATCTTCAGGGTGAAAGTTCCCTTGACCGGTTCGCCGCTCTCCGATTCCACCACGAAGAGGTACACCCCCTCCCGTGCGATCTCGATGACCGCCTCCTGTTTTTCGCCACCGGTCTGGGCGATGAGCGGGGCGATCTTTTGCTGACGGCGAGCCTCGCCCCTGCTTTGCAGTTTGCTGCGGCGTGCTTTGGGGTACTCCCTGAAGCTGACGGAAAGTTTGAGGCCACTGGCGCCGACCATCACCAGTTTCAGGTCGCCGTGCAGGGAGGGAATGGTGGCGCCCTTTCTTTCCGCTGGTTTGTCCGGTTCGCTCCTTGGTGCCGCCTCGCTCGCGGCGCCGCTGGCAACCGGGAGGGGGCGGGGGGCGATGACTGCCGCGACCTGGGGTGCGGCGGCCCTGGTGCCGGACGGAGCGGCGGCGGTGACTTTGCTGCCCGGCGGAATGGCGCCGATGGCAGGCCGAGTGACGGTGACCTGCTTGCTGAAGGCTGCCGGCGGTGTAACCGCGGCAGTGTGTGGGGGCGTGGCGCTCTTTGCGGCCGGCGTAGTGCGGGTGACAGGTGCAGCATGTGTGGCGGGTGCAGTAGAGGTGACCGGTGCTGTATGGGTGAACAGTGCA
Source organism: Geomonas sp. (assembly GCA_035255025.1). Classification (GTDB taxonomy): domain Bacteria; phylum Desulfobacterota; class Desulfuromonadia; order Geobacterales; family Geobacteraceae; genus Geomonas. The sequence goes on along the minus strand of DATFAB010000002.1, from coordinate 39,638 downwards.
GTTTGGGTAGCCGGTGCACGGTTGGTGGTGCGAGGGGCTGAGGTCACCGCGCCCAATGCCTGCCGCTTCTCTGCCGGGGGCGGCTGGCCGGTCCTTGGCGTCCTTTCGGAGGTGGCCGGCATCGGTTCGCTAAACAGCATGGTGTCCTTTGCGGCGAGCTTCTCGAGCATGGAGAAAACAGTCGGATCCGCTGCGGCGCCTGCCTGCTCTGGAGGCACAACAGCCCGGCCGGAAGTGACCAGAGATCCCGCGCTGGCCGCCTGCCAGGCCCGCCGGGATCTCTTTGCGTCATCACTTTGCGGCCCCGGCTTGGCCAATTCCTTCCCGGAGGTGACTGGTGCCGCCACTGGGGGCTGCAACTCGACTTCGCTGGCACCTTTTTCCACCTTCCGGTGAGGTGCCGCTGGCAGCGAAGCCTGCCTTTGGTTAGCGGCAACCGGCACGACGGTCATCGCCAGGGCCGTCTCTGGCAGGGGAGTGCTCGCTGGCTCGCGTGAGACCGATACCGGGGTGGCTGTCAGTGTCTCGGGTGCGCCGATCTGCTGGACCGTCTGCGGAGCTGCCGAGCTGGCTACACTTGACGCTTGCTCGTCACCCTCCTCGTCATCGGCGGGCTTTGCTTCCTGCTGGACAGTGCGGTGAGGCTTCAGCGAGGCCTCCTGCACAAAAGCACCGGCCGTTACCGGTGGAGTGCCCGGCGGTGCCGGCACAATCCAGAAAAGGTCGAAACGCATCTCCGAACCGACGACCAGGGGGAAATGCGGCGAGGATCTCAAAACGACGAATAACAGGAGATGGAACAGCAGCGAGCAGCATAGTGCCCCCGCCATCTGGGCCCGGCTATTGGTGCTGTGCTTAGAGTTGATGCTAACCATTGCTCAACCTGCGGTGTCCCGTGGCGTTAACTGCTTTTGCGGCTACTCGATGGCTTCGGATTCTGCGCGGTAGCGGGCAGGCTGGATGCCGCGGTACTTCTGGATCAGCCCGCTGTACTGCGGCAGGTTCTTCACGAAGATGGAGGCGACCTTGTCGGAATAGATCAGCGACCAATCCCGGTTTCCGAGCAGGAACCTGGCAAAATCGGAATCGGTGTCGAAGATGATCCAGGTGACCTGGTACTTTTCCAGGATCTTTTCCCATCCCGGCTGGAACTTCATGACCTGGAAGTACTCCTTCATGCGTGCCGCGCCATACATGTCCGACCTGCCGTCGAAGAAGACCTTGTAAGAGGGATAGGTGCGATAGATGATGTAGTCGCCTATCTCGTCATTGTTGAACATGTTCCCCTTGATGCGCTCCCTCATCAGGAATTCGCCGGCGGCGACCGCTTTTAGTTTGGGGTCGAAGCTGTGGACCACCATCCCCGTCCAGCTGGCCCACACCACCAGGACAACGGCCGCCACTGGCCAGAGATGTCCCCTGGCGCGGGCATCGCTGCCGGCGATGTTCTGGGACCGCTTGCGCCAGAACTCCACGATTTTCCCGCCAGCCATTTCCCCTGCGCCGGCCGCCCTGCGGGTCACGATCGGTGCCGTCACCAGTGCGAACAGCGCTATGTACCTGGCCGAGTAGAGCGCCATGTTGGTGAAGAGCAGGACCAGGACCAGTTCCGTGACCTCCAGCCGCTGCCTGGAGAGGGCGAAAAGGGCGATCAGCAGCAACAGCAGGTACTTGAAGGGGGCCATCTGGTGGAAATCCGGAGACATGAACTCCGCGATGTGGTCCATGATGTAGGAGTCTCCCACCAGTTTGAAAGGGAAGAGCAGGATGCGATACCCTTGCGGGTTCAGCAGGCAGACGGCCAGGCAGGCTGCCGTGGTCACCGCGAGCTCCTTGACCCTGCGCAGGTGGGGCGCCCGTTCAGCTGGGGGCGCGGTGAACGGGCCGGCCGCAGTGCCAGCCAGGTAGGCACCCAGCAGCAGGAATCCGCCCAGGTAGCCGCCGTGCAGGTTGACCCACACCAGCATCATGGGAGGAAGCAGGTACAGGCGGTTGAAATCGTCACGCTGCCATGATTCCAAAAGGTAGTGGTAGATCACCATCAGCAGGAAGGAGAAGATGTGCGGCCTGGCCAGCCAGTGGATCTGGAAGGCGCCCAGCGCCGCCACGGTGACCAGGCTGCTGAGCAGGATGTCCGTCTGGTGTCTCCGCAGGATCTTGAAGAGCAGGGCGGTGGTCAGGGCGAGCAGCGCGGCGAAGAAGGCATCCACCCCGGTGAGCCCGAACCGGCTCTGGATCACCGCCATGATCACCTCCGACAGCCACTCGTGGGCGGTCCAGGGGAGGGGCGGGCTGTGGTAGGAGAATATGTCGAAGGTGGGGACGGAGCGGGTGCGCAGGATGTACTCGCCGGCCCGGATATGGTAGCCGGTGTCGCAGTCTCCCAAAAGCCTCGACTTCTCGAAGAAAAAGAGCAGCAGGAAAATGGCCGTGAAGATGAGATCGGCTACCGAAGGGACCAGGGTGATGTGGAGGCGGCGCATTTTTATCATGAGACCCATGGGAAGGGGCAGGCAGCCGATGGCGGAGCTGCCGGACCACCTGTTGAATTGCCAGCCAATCCTCAGCCGATGAGGAGCCGGTCGCCCGGGACGGTGCCGGATGCGGTGAGCGTCCCGGCGGGAAGCTCGAGTACCCTGACACAGGAAAACAACACTCGCGTGATGCGGTAGGGGGGGAGGTGCTCTCTAGCGCCGATGATCCGGTTTTCCTTGTCCAGGAAGATGACGTCGATGGGGAATTTCATGAAGAAGGTGTGCACCCCGTTGCAGGGGGCGATCAGCAATCCTTCCCCTGCGGACAGCCGCTGCCTGCCGAGCAGCCCCTTGCTTCTGGAAAGAAAGGTGGCCGCCACGGAGAGGTTGGCGGCCAGCAGCTGTCCCGATCTGGTGTTGACCGCCCTCATCGCGCTAAAACGCCCTTTGCGGGATGATCAGCCGGAAGCCGACCGTGCCGATGAAACTGGTCGGGTCGTACGTGCCGACCTTGGTCCCGCCGCTTTTCACGTCGCCATCGAAGCCGAACAGGAACCTCCCCTCCGTGCTGAAGGCGATTCCCTTGGCCAGGAAGAAGTCCAGCCCGAAGTTGAGGTGGCCTCCTTCGGTCCAGTCCAGGTTGTAGGGCGCGCCGGTGACGGCATGCTTCAGGCTCCCCTTGATGAAATCGGCACCCCCGCCCACAAAGGGGACCAGGCGGTCATCCGGGAACAGCCGGTACTGCACTCCTATCGCCACGTCGTTCAGCACAGCCTCGTAGGCCTTGCTGCCGGAAATTTCGACGTCCAGTTGGGGAGAGTGGGTCATGTCCACCTCCACGGCCAGGCTGCGGGTGATGCCGTAGATGAGGCCGCCGCCGGCGGTGATGCCGGTCCTCGTTTCGGAGGTCGAACTGACGAAGGAATCCTGCAGCGGCACCAGCGCCCCCGCCTTGCCGGTCAGCCCCAGCCTGCCGGCCAGGCTGGCCGCCAGGGCGCTGTTGGCGATGAGTACGGCGATCAGGGCAACCACCAGGTGAAAGAGACGCATGGTCCCTCCTTCTTCGACGCATCGATAGTTATATGGTGTTGATCAGGCTGACAAGGTAGGCGCCATAACTGAAAAGGTCCGGGCCGCCGTTGGGATCCGGCGTGGTCGCCCGGTAGACCACGGAGCAGGCCTGCTGGCTTCCAGGCGGCGGGGTCTTCATGACCACGTCGGCGCTGAACACCGCCAGCCCGGTGTTGTCGGTGGTGACGGTTTGGGTAGTCGATCCCTCGCTGCCGAGGAAGACCGTGCAGGGGCCGATCACGTTGATCACCTCGAGGTTCACCGGCACACCTGTCCTTTTGACGCCGTTGTTGTCGAGGACATCCAGGGTGACCAGTTGCAGGAACCCGAAGTAGGGGGTCTGGACGGGATCTGCCTCGACTACCGTCACCTTGATGCTGTTCAGGTTGCCGTCCGGGTCGGTGATGTTCTTGGTGGTGATGAACTCGATGTAGTTCCCCGTGCTGCGAACCATCTTGAAGATGCTGAGGGCGCTTACCTCCTGGCCGTTCACCGAGGTGGAGGCCTTGATGATGACGTCCCTGTTGATGCTGGAATCGACCGTGGTCAGGAAGGTGGTCGCTTTTCCTTCCGAGGAAGTGGCGACCACCGTGGCCGCAATGGCGACCGACGCCGGCGTAGCGGCGGTGGCGACCTCCTCGAATTTGACCGGCTGCAGCGCTACGGAGTTGCCCAGGTTGTCCTTCAAGGTGGCGGTTGCGATCACCGTGCTGTTGGCCCCCACGGTTGTCGCACCGGAACTGCTCGCCGTGCTGAGGGACATGGTGTATCCAAGCACCGTTCCCGACCCGCTGGGCGTTGGCGTACCGGCAGTGGTGCTGGTCCCCTGAGAGGCATTGGCGAAGGGATCGCTGGTCGAGCCGTTGCTGCCGGAGCCTCCGCAGCCTGCCAATCCCAGCGGCAACAAGGCCAGTATGCCTAGAATCATCAATCCAAAGCCTTTCATGGCGCTCTCCCTCCCTCATGCTCCCCTGGCGCTGTCGGGAACATGTCGCGGCCTTTTCCGAAGCGGCTATCTGCACCGGTTACTGCCCGGTCTCTGGTTTGGGCAACCCTTGCCGGCGTACCCGACGTCGGCAAGGATCGTCAGGTTACTTCTTCCCCTGTCTTACGTAGCTCAGTGCCAGCTGCACCGAAATGACCAGAAGGATGAATGTGTTGAAATCGATTTTCATGGGATCACCTCCTTGAGCTGAAACGGGTTAGTGTTGCTTGCTGTTGCAGTTCCGGCAGATCACTTGAAGATCTTGCCGACCTGTAAGAGGGCTGGGCCGAGGATGACTACCAGCAGGGCTGGAAAGATGAAAAGTATCAGCGGGAAGATCATCTTGATGGTGGTCTTGGCGGCAGCCTCTTCCGCGAGCTGCCTCCGTTTGGTGCGCAGGCTGTCCGCGTGGGTGCGCAGCGCCTGGCTGAGGCTGGTGCCGAACCTCTCGGTCTGCGCCATCATGCTCGCCAGGGCCTTGACGTCGTCGACCATGGTCCGCTCGGCCATGTCTTTCAGGGCATCGATGCGCGGCTTGCCCGCCCTGGTCTCCATGTTGGCGATGCGGATCTCCTGGGCGAGCGCGTTGCCGTTGAACTGCGGCGCCTCGGTGGACCTCATCAGGGCGGCGTCCATGCTGAGGCCGGCCTCCACGCAGACGGTCACCAGGTCGAGGATGTCCGGCAAGGTGTGGAAGATCTGCACCTGGCGGGTTTTCTGCTTGCTGTAAAGCCAGTAGCTCGGCAGCAGATAACCCGCGATCAGGCACCCCAGGGTGACCAGCAGCGACTGGCTGGAGAAGTAGACCTTCCTGGGCCCCGCGTAGAGCAGCAAGTAGAGCAGCGGAAGTACGCAGGTCAAAAGGATCTTGAAGCCGAAGAAGGCATACACCCCCTCTTTGCGGTAGCCGGCCGCCACCATCATCTTCATGTACTTGGAGTGCTCTTTCTGTGGCAGCTTCACCTTCTCGCCGATGCGGCTCAGCTTGTAGGCCCAGGTGCCGGATTCCGCCGGTCGCTTGAGCTTCCCCTTCTGCTCGGGGGAGAGCCCCTGCAGCCGTTCCACCAGCATGCTCTTTCGCAGCACGAAATGGTGGAGCGCCGCCAGCGACAGCAGCATGACCGATGCGAAAACAAGCAGCGTGATCAGGTAGATCATGGTCTTGTCCTATATCTGGATCCTGATGATTTTGCGTATCACCATCAACCCGAACAGCTGCAGGGAGGCGGCCAGCACCAGGATGTAGATCCCCATCGGGTCCCTGAACAGCGCCATCTCGTAGTCGGGGTGCAGGAAGTAGAAAAAGACGAAGGTCACCACCGGCAGCGCCCCCAGCACGTATCCCGACATGCGCCCCTGGGCGGTGTAGACCTGCACCTGCCTGCGGATCCTCAGCCGCTCCCTGATGGTCAGGGAAAGCTTGTCGAGCACCTCGGAGAGGTTGCCGCCGATTTCCGAGTTGATGGAAACCACGGTGGTGAAAAACCTGAGGTCGAGGCTTTCGATCCTGTCGTTCATGTTGGAAAGGCCGTCGGTGATCCTGAGCCCCAGTAGTTGCTGGTCGTAGGCCGCTTTGAACAGCTCTCCGATCGGGGAGGGGACCTCCTGCCCCACGAGCTGGATGGCGCTCGTGAAGGAATGGCCGGCCCGCAGACTGCGTGCGATCATGGACAGGGCGTCCGGGAACAGTTCCGTGAACTTCTCGCGCCGCATCTGGGCCTTGATTTTCAGGAAGAAATCTGCGAGCAAAAGGGACAGGGCGGCCGCCAGCATGCAGAGCAGCAGCGACCTGGTGACCAGCATGACCAGCGCCGAGCAGAGGATGGCGACCGCCACCACCACGCTTACGCAGAGCGAGACGCTCACCGCCAGGCCCGCCTGGTCCAGCTTCCGGTCGAGGTTTCTGGTCGGGGCGAAGCGGGCAAAGAACTGGTCGGAGGGCCTGGTCTCCTTGGTGATCTCCGCCCGGAGATCCTCCGGCATGCCGCTGCCGCTTTTCCTGGCCATCCTTTGCAGCCGCCGTCTCAGCTCGGCCCTGGGCGATGCCTGCCGTTCGGCGACCGCCACCGAGACGGCAATGCAGATGCAGAAGACGGCCAAAAATGTCAGTGCCGCGACCGGAAAAAGCACGGCTGCCTCCTAATTGTCGAAGATGCCCGGGGGCAACTCGTAACCGTAGACCTTGAAGCGCTGGGCGAACTGGGGCCTTACCCCGGTGGCGCGGAACTCTCCCACCACCTTGCCGTCCCGGTCGACCCCCTTCTGTTCGAAAACCATCACGTCGTGCATGACCAGGGTATTTCCTTCCATGCCGGTGATTTCCGAGAGCTTGACGATCTTGCGGGTGCCGTCGGAAAAGCGCACCAGCTGGACCACCAGGTTCAGCGCAGAGGCGATCTGCTCCTTGATCGCCTTTTCCGGCAGGTCCAGCCCGGCCATCAGCACCATGGTCTCCAGGCGGGCCAGCGCATCCCTGGTGGTGTTGGCGTGCACGGTGGAAAGCGAGCCGTCATGGCCGGTGTTCATGGCCTGCAGCAGGTCGAGTGCCTCGCCGCCGCGCACCTCGCCGATGATGATCCGGTCCGGCCGCATGCGCAGGGCGTTTTTCAGCAGGTCCCGCTGGGTCACCTCGCCGCGCCCCTCGATGTTGGGGGGCCTGGTCTCCAGCCTCACCACGTGCTCCTGCTTGAGATGGAGCTCCGCCGAGTCCTCGATGGTCACCACCCGCTCGGAATGGGGGATGTAGGCGGAAAGGGCGTTCAAAAGCGTGGTCTTGCCGGTGCCGGTACCCCCCGAGACCAGGATGTTCAGCCTGGTCTGCACCGCCCCCTCCAAAAGTTCCGCCATGCGCTGGTCGAGGGCGCCGTGCTTGATCAGATCCTGCATGCCGAGCGGGTCGCGCCCGAAGCGGCGGATGGAGAGGACCGGCCCGTCCAGCGCCAAGGGGGGGATGATCACGTTCACCCGGGAGCCGTCGGGCAGCCTCGCGTCCACGTAGGGCGAGGACTCGTCGATCCTCCTGCCGACCTTGGAGACGATGCGCTCGATGATCTGCATGAGGTGGCCGTTGTCGCGGAAGCAGACGTCGGTCCTGCTGAGCTTGCCCCCCTTCTCGATGTAGACCTTGGAGTGGTTGTTCACCAGGATGTCGGAGATCTGGTAGTCGGACAAAAGGGGCTCCAGGGGGCCCAGCCCGAAGGTCTCGTGCTGGATCTCCACGATCAGCCGGTCCCGCTCCATCTGGTTGAGCGGGATCCCCTCGCCGATGATCAGGTTCTCGATGACGGCGCTGATCTCCTTGAGCACCTCGCTGTTGCCCATCAGCTCCATCTTGGACAGGTCGATCCGGTCGATCAGGCGCCGGTGGATCCTGATCTTCATGTCCTGAAAGTAGTCGCGGTCGGTGCTGGTCTGCACGCTCGGTATCTTGAATGGATCGTTGGTCAGCATGGTAGCTTCCTCTCTTCCCCCGGGCGATGGCTCCTCTTCGGGGTCGGCCGGCCGGCGGTCTTTGCCGTTCATTGCTTCAGCCGTTCGGCGAGGCCCTGGATGGCCTTGCTGATCGGCGAGCGCGGCAGCAGCTTCACCACCGGCATTCCCTTGTTGATGGAGTTCACCACGTCCAGGTATTCGTTGGGTATCGACTGGTAGACCGAGCGGGAGAGCACCTTCTCGGCGTCCTTCAGCTGGATGTCGCTCTTGGGCTGGTACCGGTTGATGACCAGCTTGACCGTGTCGCTGCCGAATCCCTTGTGCTCCATGGCCGAGAGGTAGCGCTTGGTGTTCTTGAGCGCCGGGAGGCTCAGGGTGGTGGTGAAGAGGATCAGGTCGGAGCTCCTGAAGATGGCCATGTTGCAGCCGGCCAGCTGCCCAACGCAGTCGACAATCACGTAGCTGAAGATGCCGCGCAAAAGCTCCAGCACCCGCTGCACCTGTTCCGGCCGGATTGAGGCCGCCTCGTCCACCTCCACCGGCTCGGTCAGCACGAAAGGACCGGAGGGGTGGCGGGTCATCACGCTCATCAGGAAGTTCGCGTCCAGCCGGTCCGTGTTGCTGGTCACGCTGCTCAAGGTGTAGGTGGGGTTGACGTTCAGGAAGGTGTTGACGTCCCCCGCATCCAGGTTCAGGTCCACCAGGGCCACCTTGGTCCCTTCCCCTGCCAGCGCCGCCGCCAGGTTGACGGCAACCGTGGTGGTCCCCATGCCGCCGATCGGGTTGTACACCGAGATGATCTCCCCGGCCGGCATCTCCTCCACCGGCGTGGGGAGCAGGAAGCGCCCCACCTTCTGCAGGGACTGCTTCAGCTCTTCCTGCCCGATCGGCCTCAGCAGGTATTCGACCGCGCCCGCCCGCATGATGGAGAGAAACCACTCCACGTTCTTCTCCGAGGAGCAGGCGATCACCGAGACCCGCGGGTGCCTGAGCGTGATGTACTGGACGTCCTTGATCCCCTGCTCGATGTTGTCGATGCCGAGGATCACCACGTTGGGGGCGCTCTTCTGGATGGCCAGGGCGCCGTCGGTGAAGTTGTCCACCGATCCCGCCAGCGTGATGGTGTCGACATAGGGCCTCAGGGTGGACGTGATGGCATCCCTGGACTGCTTGTCCTTGTCGATGATGACTATGGAGAATTGCGAAGGCATGACCTGGAACCCCTCCTTGTCGCCTGGAATTTCTCCGCTGTCGGAACGGTCCGCCGGGACGGCCGGCCTCCCCGGGTGCCCATGCAGGTAGCCCTGCCGTCAATCGCCAAGCGGCATCCAGTTCAGTTCCTTCACCTCGTCCGGGTCCGGCTCCCGGTCCGTGGGGAGTTCCACCCTGGTCCCGGCGGGGATGGGGCGGATCACTTTCGGCGTGATGAAGAAGACCAGTTCCTTGTTCTTGATATCGTCCGTGGTCGAGCGGAACAGGGCGCCCAGGATGGGGATGTCGCCCAGGATGGGGATCTTGGACATGTTCTTGATCTTCTCTTCCTGCAGAAGGCCAGCGAGCACCAGGCTTTCGCCGTCGCGCAGCTCAACGCTCGTGCGCACGTCCCGGGTATCGATGATGGGATAGCCGTTCACCGCGAGGGTCCCCGAGATGCTGCTCACCTCGGCCGGGTCGATCTTCAGGTGGATCAGCCCGTTTTCCAGGACGTCGGGCTTGAACTTCAGCTTCACCCCCACCGTCTCGAAGATGATGGAACTGGTGGAGGCGCCGCCGGTACTGACCAGCACGCTGTAGGGGATCCGGCTGCCGGCCAGGAAATCCCCCTCCTGCCCGCTCTTCACCAGGAGGTTCGGCTCGGCCAGGACCTTGGCCAGCCCCTTGCTGGAGAGGGCCTGCAGCACGGCGCCTATCCCCGCCGGGAAGTAGGAGATGCCGGCCTGGAAGGTGTCCAGCGGGTTGAAGCCGCCCAGGCCGAAGGGGCCGGTGCCGTTGATCCCCGGCGACCCGGAGGTGCTGGAGGTGAGGGTGCTGACCGTGGTGGTGGTCGCCAGCGGGGCACCTACCAGGTTCGAGAAACCCTCCGCGCTACTCCCCTTCACCAGGAAGCTGATGCCCAGCTCCTTGAGCGAGGTCTTGTCGACCTGGGCCACCTTTACCTGGAGCAGCACCTGCTGCGGGTCGTTCACGGTGATGTGGTTGACCACCTTGGCGGAATAGGCCTTGGCGATCTCCTCCGCCTTTTTGATGGTCGCTTCGTTGGCCACGCACCCGGTCAGCAGCACGGTGTCCTTGGCGTACTGCACCTTGATGCCGCCGTCGGGGGCAAGCTCCCTGATCTGTGTTTCGATGAGGTCTTCGTCTCCCACCACGTTCACCGTGTAGAAGGTGGGCTCCTTGGCGTGGTCTTCCCACACCAGCAGGTTGGTGGAGCCTATCTTCCTGCCGTTTATCTGCAGGTAACTCGGTTCGTAGGACTTGGGAATGTCGATCACGTCCGGATCGCTGATCGTTACATAGCGGTAGCGCACGTTATTATCGCTGGGGCGCAGGATGACACTCTTGCCGACTTTGACGGTCACGGTCAGGGGGGCATCGGCAATGGCGGTCGCCGCCTTGACGAGAAGGAGCAGGGAGATCACCACTGCCAGCAGGCACGATGTCGAAAAACGAAGGTTCATGGGCTACCTCGATCCATGTGGGGATGTAGTCCCCCTCTCATTGGGGATATTGCCAGACCACCTTTTCCGTTCCCTTGACGATCTCCAGCGTGTACAGGAAGACCGGGGCAGCCTTCGCCAGTCCCGCCCTGGCTCCACCCTTCGCCACTTTCCGCTCGGCGGCCTTGGGCCCGGAGGCCTTCTGGTCGGGCGCTTTGGGGACAAGCGGCCGCTCGACCCCGGTCAGCACCTTGGAGATGGTGGCCCCCTTGGAATCGACATGGCTGCTGTCCGCGATGTTTCTCAGCAAAAGCTGCAGCGATCCCTTGCTGGCCGACAGCACCAGTTTCTCGGCATCGGTGGGAAGGAGGTCGAGGGTAACGGTGGGAACCACTACCGGTTTGCCCTCCTTCTGGTCGGTGATCTGTCCGGTCGCCAGGATGGGAATGTTCTCCAGGATGATCTTGCTGACACTTTCCTTGTCGTTGTCCGGCAGCGGTGTGGTGACGATCACGTCCACCCGGTCATTGGGGGTGAGAAAGCCTGCCACCCCGGCAACCTCGTTGACCGCCACCGTCACCGCCCGGTGTCCCTGGGGGACCACGTAGGTCATGAAACCGGCGCCCGCTGTCCCGGCTTTGGGCTTCAGCTTCTGGTCGGTGACCGCGTCCCCCCTGGTTATGGGCCGGATCACGACGCGCCCCACCAGCTGCTCCGGACTCTGGGCCGTGCCGGGCGGGATGCTGTCTTTGGGCCAGGAGGTGACCTTGAGCTGCGGTTCGCTGAGGGCGGTGCCGATCGGGATGTCGGCACGGGCGACTACCAGCTTTTGAGGCTGGACCGCCTTCACGCTGCTGACCTCCTGCTGCAGGTAGCTGTAGGTCAGCCAGGCGGCGGCTCCGGCGAAAACGAAGGCAAAGATCGAGACCATGATAACCGTATTGGGGCGCGTCATTTTCGAGACCTCCGATGGGGCCGGCGTCGCTTCGACAGCCTCGCGTGTTCGGTCTTTGGCAACGGGCCGGCCTTCCATGCCGAACCCGGGGCAGGGGCCGCCCTGCTATCGTGAACCCGACGGCATCGGGTGCCGACGGAAACTTTTTCAAGAGAATGTGAAGCTTTTGCGAGGGGGGGGCGGCAAACCCGGCAGGCGTCTAAGCCCGGCCCGAGTGCCGCCGGCAGATTCGGCACCCTGCAAGGAAGCCGTGCATGCTTCCTTGCAGGGCATGGTCTTGCAGCTGTCACATCTGCTAGTGGGCCATCCCTGAGCTTATGGCGCTGAAGGTGCTGTTGGCCTGGCTTCCGATGCCTTTTACTGCGGCGATAACCACTATCGCGATAAGCACAAGAATCAACGCATACTCCACCAGCCCCTGACCGCTCTCGTTCCTTACAAGGACCTGCGCTTTTTCAGACATCTTCCTTAGGTGAGCTAGCATAATCGTATCTCCTTGTTTTTGGGATTGGCGAAGGGCGGATAGTGCTCCTTCGCGGTTAACCTGGGGCAGCTGAAGACTTCATGCTTCTCTGCGTTTGGTGAGACGGAAGCGGGAGTCAGGGGCTCATCGCCGAGCTGATGGTAGTGAAGGTGCTGTTGGCCTGGCTGCCGATACCCTTCACCGCCACAATAACGACCACTGCTATCAGCACCAGTATCAGTGCGTACTCCACCAACCCCTGTCCACGGTTGTCCCTGCATGTGTCGAGGATCGCTGCGACGGCTGTTTTCCTTGTCATGGTCCTGTTCCTCGTCGGTCTGGATTTAACAACCACCTTTGCTGGCGGTACATACATCTGTCACTGCGGCACCTGTGCAGTAAGGGTTTCGGTCACGGCCAGGACCACGTCCTGTCATAGGGGACAGCGCCCTGCTCATGGATCTTGAACTTCATGGCCGGCACCCTCACACAGGCGGCCATCCTGTGCAAGCCGCTGCTCACAGACGCCCGCTATGAGAGTGTGAAAGACCTTTAATATTAACAGGAACCAATACTACGGCGGTCATGCAGATGTGCAAGCGAATTTTTTTACAATAGGCGGTTTAAAAGGAAATTTATTAGTATATTCTTATGACGTTGTTTGGCTGAGATGGTCATCTCCAGCGGAACTTTCCGGAATCACACGTGTTTGCAGACCTGCCAGGCCGGGGTATCGGGTGGGGATGGGCGAAATGCGGGGCTGCCCGGCTGGATGGCGGCCAGGCAGAGGGGATCACAAAGGACAGAAGAGTCTCGCAGTTGGTTCAGTTCTTCAGCAGCTGTCTCAGTAAAGGGGGGATGGATATGCGCACCTTCTCAGCTCCAGCGGCCCCGAAGAGCCTGGATGAGGCGGGACTGGAACAGGCGTTCGTGGAAGACCTGGTGCTCAAGCATCTCTTTTTCCTGGGTGAGTTCAAGATGAGCGATGTCGCGGAGCGGGTGAAGCTCCCTGTTTCCCTGGTGGAGATCATTCTGGAGGATCTCCACAAGGAGAAGCTTCTTGAGATAAGGGGGGCCGCCAGCTACACGAAAACCTCCTACGTCTTCCGGCTGACCGAGGCGGGGCGCAGGAAGGGACAGGAGATCCTCGACCTCTGCCGCTATGCGGGGCCCGCTCCGGTCTCCCTCAAAGCATACCGGCAGAGGGTGCAGTCCCAGACGGTGAAGGGAGCGATCGGCGGCGAGGACATCGTCAAAGATGCCCTTGCCCACCTGGTGCTGAACGATACGGTGGTACGGCGCCTGGGGCCGGCGATGATCTCCGGCCAGGCCGTCTTCATATACGGCCCCTCCGGCAACGGGAAAACTTCCATTGCCGAGGCGATCGGCCGCGCCCTGCCGGAGAGCGTCTACATTCCATACGCCATCGCCATCGGGGGGCAGGTGATCAGCGTCTACGATCCCGCCTGTCACGAGGCGCTGGAATGCCCCGGCGACGACAGCCAGCGTGACACGAGGTGGGTGCTCATCAAGCGCCCGGTGATCAATTCCGGCGGCGAACTGACCCTGAAGATGCTGGACCTCAATTTCGATGCCGTTTCCAAGTATTACGAGGCGCCGCTGCAGATGAAGGCCAATAACGGTGTCTTCATCCTGGACGACTTCGGCAGACAGCAGGTGGAGCCTCTTAGCATCCTCAACCGCTGGTTGGTGCCGCTGGAGCGCCAGGTCGACCACATGACACTGCAGACCGGCATGAAGGTGGTGATCCCCTTTGACGTGCTGGTAATCATCTCCACCGACCTGGAGCCCAAGGACCTGGTGCACGAGGCCTACCTGAGGAGACTGCACTACAAGATCAAGGTGGATCGCCCCTCCGAGCAGGAATACCTGAGCATTTTCAAGTCGGCCTGCGACGAGCAGGGGATAGTGTTCTGCGAGGATGTCTACAACTACCTAAACGAGCAGTGGTACGGCGCCTACGGCGTGGCGAGAAGCGCCTGCCACCCGCGGGACCTGATCAACCTGATCGTCACCGAGTCCTCCTTCTACGACAAGCCTCCCCAACTCACCGTCGAGAGCCTGAGCGAGGCGTGCGCGGACTACTTCGCGTGACCTGGAAGCCCACGGCCCCGTGTCCGCGGCGCCGCGCCGAGTCGGGGATAACGTCCAGCCAGCTGGGAAAAGCAACGGGAAGGGTGCCATCATGAATAACAAGGGACAGATGCTGATAGAGGCCGCGCTGATTCTTCCTTTCCTGTTTCTCCTGCTGTTCGGCATCGTTGACCTCTCCCGCTACTTCTACACCCTCAACTCGGTATGCAGTGCGGCTGGCGCCGGAGCGAGGGCCGCCTCGCTTCAGGTCCCTCCCCCGACAGGGGTGCAGTCCGGGCAGCTCTCCTCTCCCGCCAACAGCATCGAGCGAGCCATCAGCAGTAACCTTTTCACCTACATCAACCTCGATGAAGTAACCTACGATCTAACAATCACGGACAGCAGCGGCAATGTCGTTACCAGGGCGGCGCAGTCGGGAGACCAGATCACGGTAACCGTGCGTTGGCCGAAATTCACCATGATCACCCCGTTGATCAGCCGGATGATTCCGGCTGATGCCACCGGTGCAGCTAGCATGCGTTATGAGTGAGCGCGGGCATTTCGTCTGAGGACGCTTGGTGCCAGGGAGAGGGGATGAAACCGGGAACGCGGTCAGGAAATGAGAGAGGTTCGGTCCTGCTGGTGCTGCTGGCGTGGCTGCTGGTCTTCTTCTTTTTGGCCGGTCTGGCCATCGACGTCAGCAGGCTGTTCCTGGTAAGGGTACAGCTGCAAAATGCTGCCAATGCAGCCGCTTTGGCCGGAGCGGCCGTGCTCTATGGGAACCCGGTAGCGGACCCGCCACCCGGCACCCCGCAGTGGACGACCGCGGAAAGCGAGGCTCGGCGCTATGCCGGTCTGCACACCGCCGACTGGAAAACGCTAAAGGATTGCCGGGTGGATCTCGGTTTTTGGAACATCTCCTCCAGGTCGTTTCAGATAGGCGAGGCAGTTCCCCCAGGGGTCTGCTTCGGCTCCCAGACCCCGTGTACCAGCAGAAGTGACTGCGTTGCTACCAGGATCTGCCGGCAGGTACAAGTGCCCGCCGTCAAGGTTACCCTGACCAAAGGGGCCGACAGCAACGGCGGAGCTTTGCAGATGCCCTTTGCACGCATATTCGGCTTTGGCGAGATCGGCACCAGCGCCACTGCCCTGGCGTTTTCGGGCACCCCGGGTGCCGTACAGCAGGGTGTGCTGTTCCCCTTTGCCATCAAGGACACCTACAAGGACTGCTATGTTAACGGTGTGCTCGCCGGGCAGGGGGCTGTCAATCTGGAGACAGCACTACCTGCGGCGTGCGGCGATACCGACCCGGTCGGTCAATGGACCAATCTCTCGCCCAATAACGCTGCAAGCACCGACCTCGTCAGGGGATACATCGACTATTTGATCGGTTCCGGGAATATGGAACCCCCACCGGCAGTTGCCATGAACGGCGCGGTCAAAGAGGTTTCCGGCAACAAGGACAAGTTATACCAGGCAACCGCAAGCCTGATTGCTACCGGAAGGGGACCCCTCCCAGGGATTGCCGTGCTGATGCCGGTAGTCGACCAATCTGTCGGGGCGACTATGACGGTCAGAGGCTTCGTCGGTGTTCAGCTCACCTCAGCCACCCCGCTGCAGGGGCGGTTTCTGAACTACTACCCGCTTCACCCTGGTCCCGCCA
Organism: Geomonas sp.; assembly: GCA_035255025.1. Lineage (GTDB taxonomy): Bacteria > Desulfobacterota > Desulfuromonadia > Geobacterales > Geobacteraceae > Geomonas. Next base: position 23,844 of record DATFAB010000002.1, on the reverse strand, counting down.
GGTATGGGGGCGAGCGCACCTCGGTTATCCCTGCCAAGCCGGACAAGGACCGGCAGTAGACCCAAGCCAGTACGGTGAGACCCCCATCCCTGAACCCCCTGCCGTGCCTCCCTGCTGTGAAGCTGGCTGCGAAAGTTGTGCAGTCAAAGCCGCAACTGCCGGCGGAACTCCTGCGGATCGCTGGTTGGCAGGTTGCAGCTACGGTTTTCGCACAGGTAGGCGACCGCCCGGTCGCCGTCCGCTTTTTTACCCTCGAGCAGGGGAACCAGGGCGCCCGCCCGCTCGAGTTCCTCACCTTCACAGACCACTGCCAGCGTGCGGTTAGGGACAAAGGCCCGGTTGAACTCGTTCAAAAGCCCGCGCGCAGCCTCCCTGTTGTTGCGCGGGGCCACCACGATCAGCTGCCTTTCCACATCGAGCAGGAAGTCGAGGGCGAGCAGCATCTCGCTCGAGGCAGCCGGCGTCGAGTTGAGCTGGGACGAGAAAGCCTCCAGGGCCCGTTGCGCCTGTTCGAGACAGGATTGCCGTTCGGTAAGGGCGTGCAGTCTCAACAGGTTCATGATCATCACGGAATTTCCCGAGGGGACCACGCCGTCGTAGGCCGGCTTCTCCCTGGCGATCAGCTCCTCGTGACGCGCCCCCGTCAGGAAATAGCCGCCTCCTTGCCGGTCCTGGAATTCCTCCTCCACGATCCCGGCAAGCTTCAGCGATTGCTCGAGCCACTCCGGCTCTCCGGTTACCTCGAAGAGGTCGACGAGCCCCGCAATCAGGAAGGCGTAGTCGTCAAGGAAAGCTTCCCCGCAGGCTTCACCCCCCTGGTGGCTGTGGGCGAGCCTTCCCTGCCGCATCATCTCGTTAAGGATGAAGCTGGCCGCTTTTTCAGCCTGCCCCAGGGCACCCGCATCATCGAGCACCAATCCGCCCCGGGCAAAGGCGCTGATCGCCAGCCCGTTCCAGGCGCACAGGATCTTTTCGTCCCTGACGGGAGCCGGCCGGCGGCTGCGGACCTGGTAAAGGAGCTCGCGCGACTCTTCCAGTACCGAGCGTACCCGCTCCTCGGCGAGGTTTGTTCGCCGCGCGAGTTCCGGCACGCTCGTTGCCCGGTGGAGGATGTTGCGACCTTCGAAGTTGCCGGTACCGGTTACTCCGTAGAAGCTTGCCACCAGCTCGCTGCGCTCCCTGCCAAGGGCTGCCGTGAGTTCCTGCTGCGTCCAGCTGAAGAAGTACCCCTCTTCCCTTTTTCCGTCTTCCGACAGGCTGTCGGCGTCGGTGGCGGCGTAAAAAGCACCCCCAGGTGCCGCCAGGTCCCGCTGCAGGTAGCGCAGTATCTGGCGCGCCACCGCCGCCAGGTCAGGCCCTCCCAGAAGCTGGTATCCCTCCAGGTAGCTCACGGCCAGCAGCGCGTTATCGTAGAGCATCTTCTCGAAGTGCGGCACCTGCCAGCGCTCGTCGACCGCATAGCGGTGGAACCCGCCGCCGATCTGGTCGTAGATCCCGCCAGCCGCCATCTGCCGCAGGGTAATCGCCGCCATGGAGGCGAGTTCCCGGTCGTTTTCCCGGTGGGCCTGCCGCATCAGCAGACGCAGCGGCAAGGAGGAGGGGAACTTGGGGGCGCCTTGCATTCCGCCGTTATCCCTGTCGAATCCCTGGCGGAGGCTGCTGACGGCCTTGCCCAGCAAGGGCCTCGAGAGGGCGGCGGCTCCCCGCTCCGGGGCGAGCATCGCACGCACGGCTTGCGTCAGCTGCTGTCCGGCCTGGTCGACCCTGTGCGGATCCTTCCGGTACGCTTCCACGAGTCTTTGCAGCAGGGAGAGAAATCCGATCCCGCGGCTGTGGTCGAAAGGAGGGAAGTAGGTTCCGCCGTAGAAGGGGCGCCGGTCGGGGGTGAGAAAGACGTTGAGGGGCCAGCCTCCCTGCATCCCCATGGCGTGCACGGCGGTCATGTAGACCGAATCCAGGTCCGGGCGCTCCTCGCGATCGACCTTCACGGCAATGAAGTTCTCGTTGAGGAAGCGGGCTATCTCTTCGTCCTCGAAACTCTCTTCCTCCATGACATGGCACCAGTGGCAGGTGGCATAGCCTATGCTGACCAATAGCGGCCTGTCCAGCCGGCGCGCCAGCTCGAACGCCTCATCGCCCCAGGCAAACCAGTTGACCGGGTTGTGGGCATGCTGCAGCAGGTACGGGCTCGTTTCCAGGAACAGCCTATTGGTGTATTTGGCAAAGCCGTCAGCCCCCAGGTGCCGGGTACGTGGCCGGTAGCCGTTTCCCAGTCTGTGCCGGACCTCTTCGAAGCGCGGCAGGGGAGGAGGCGGTACTGCCGTGCTGCCCGGAAGTACCGCGTAGATATCCTCAAGAGATCTTTCCATGTCTCGTTCTCCATTGTGAGCAGATAGTCCGTTTTGCTGCTGGGGAGCCAAACCGGCACTTGGGGCCGATTCGGCTGCCTTCATTATAGCAAAGTGCCTAGCCGGTTACCCTATTTCCCCCTGTACCGTATGGGCACCCTCTTTCCCTGAGGTACGGCATAAAGCTCTCCCCCCTTTGACCAGCGGGGCGTCGGCGGAAGTGGCAATGAAAAGGGGAAAAATTAATGCGATATGGCTTCGGGACGTTATACTTTGTTGGAATTTATTAATGCTATCCTCTCCAGTCCCAGGAGTCTCAGTGGCTACGCCAGCCAGAAACGATAAAGCGACCGATCAGCACGTCCACGCAAAACTGCTGCGAACCATTCCCCTTTTCACCTGTCTCAATGACTCCGAGTTCGTTGAGGTGCAACGCAGGATAGTGGAGAAGCGCTTCCACAAGAACCAGGTTGTCCTGATGGAGGAGGATACCGCCAACTACATCTATGTCGTCTACAGCGGCAAGGTGCGGGTGGTTCACGTCGGCAGCGACGGCAGCGAACGGATCCTTGCCGTCCACAAGCGTGGGGACATCTTCGGGGAGATGGCGGTACTGGACGCGAAAACCGCACCGGCGACCGTGATAGCGATGGAAGAGAGCGAGATTGGGCTTCTTTCCAAGGACAACTTTCAGAATTACCTCCTCAAGAACGGGAAGGTCCTCCTGCAGTTGGTCGACATCCTCTGCCGGCGCCTCAGGGAGGCGCAGCTGGTTCTGAAGGCCATAGCACTGCCGGACGCAGAACTCAGGTTACGGTCCATTCTCAACCACTTGAGCCTGCTGCACGGAGTGAAGGACGCCCGGGGGGTGGTCATCGCCCTGAGGCTCACCCACAAGGAACTGGCCGGTTACACCTCGGTTTCCCGAGAGACGGTAACCAGGTTGCTGCACCGGATGGTTGAGGAGGGGGACCTCGAGATGTTGGAGAACAAAACGATCCTCTTGAAACGGGGCTTCAGCGACAAGCTGCACATGCTGTGAGTCCCCGGGAGGGCACAGGTTGTCCGGACGCCCCTTGCGGGGCCGGAAAAGGAGCGTGAACCCATGTATCTGAATTTTTTCAACCTCAGCAAGGAACCATTTCAGATCACCCCCGATCCTTCCTTTCTGTTCCTGAGTCCGGGGCACAAGGGGGCGCTGGCATCCATCATCTACGGGGTCGAGAAGAAGAAAGGTTTCATCCTTATCCTGGGAGCAGTCGGCGTGGGCAAGACCACCATCCTCAGGGCCTATCTGGAGAAGGTCGACCGTCAGAAGCTCACCACCATCTACCTGTTCAACTCCAACATCTCGTACGCGAATCTGCTGAAGTACCTCTTGAGGGAACTGGGGATCATGCCGGAGTCGGACGAGATCCCCGACATGGTGCGCCAGTTCCATCAGGCACTGATGGAAGAGTACGACAAGGGGAAAAACATACTGCTTCTGATCGACGAGGCGCAGAACATGCCGGTGGACACGCTGGAAAACCTCCGCATGCTTTCCAATCTGGAGACCTCCAGTGACAAGCTGATCCAGGTTATTTTCAGCGCACAGCCTGAATTCGAGAAGACCTTGAACCTCGAAGAGCTGCAGCAGCTGAAGCAGCGGGTGGCCGTGAAGGCGGTCATTTCGCCGCTGACGCGTGAGGAGGGGCTCCACTACATCCAGCACAGGCTGAAAACAGCTGCCAACAGCGATCAGGCGATATTCACCACCGGGGCACTGAAGGAGATCGTGCAGAGCGCGAAAGGGATCCCCCGCGTCATCAACGTACTGTGCGACAACAGCCTGATCACCGCCTTTGGCTACGGCAAGAAGACGGTCGACCTGAGGGTGGTCAGGGAGATCACCAACAACTTCGGTATCCGCAGGCAGAACTACCTGGCCTGGGCTGGCGGCGCATTGCTGGTGGCGATGGTGGCCATGGGCTACCTGGGCGTGAAGCACCGGCAGCAGCTGATAGCGGCAAAAGGGCCCTTGGTCGTCGCTCAGACGGCCAAAGGGGGCGTGCTGGCGAAGACAGTCCAGGAAACCGGCAGGCCGGCCCCCCTTTCCAGGGCGGAGAGATCCAACGTACAGAGGGTGGTGGCACGTGGCGACACCCTGGCCAAGCTGATCGTGGATGTCTACGGCCACGTCGACCCCAGGATGATCAAGATGGTGAAGAAAGCCAACTATATCGACGACGAAGACCTGATCATCGAGGGCACCAGGATCGTTTTCCCCTCCCTCGAGAGGAAGTGACCGAAGGTACCTCATCGCCACAACCGCCCGATCAGGCAGGGGACTGGCTCCGCAGGTGCCGGTCCCCTTTTAACCGTTTTCCCGCCGCCAGCCCAAAATGATACCCATCCATCCTCACCCAGGCCCTCCCCTTGAAGGGGAGGGGAAAGATGCCTCGCACCGCCGGCGAAGCTGGCGGGCTTCCTTCCCTGGTCCCCTCTTGCGGGCAACTCTTCCGTGAACTCGTGTTTTTCCCTGGCACTCCCGCGATGGAGAAAGCCTGCCGGTCTGCCGGTTTGCCGTGGTCATAACTATTGACACAGGGACTGCGCCGGTGTATGAAAAGTTACTTTTTTTCCGAATTCAAGCCGTGCAAGGACTGAGACTATGATCAAGATCGATTTCGAAAAGATGGGTGGGCTGATCCCGGCCGTTATTCAGGACAACGAGAGCGGAGAGGTCCTGATGGTGGCCTTCATGGACGAGAAGACCCTCAACCTGACCCTGGAAACCGGCAAGACCTGGTTCTTCAGCCGTACCCGCAACAAGTACTGGATGAAAGGCGAGGAGTCCGGCAACACCCAGGAGGTAGTGGAGGTGCTGACCGACTGCGATGCCGACACCGTGGTGATCAAGGTGAAGCAGAACGGCCCCGCCGCCTGCCACACCGGCAACCGGAGCTGCTTCTACGTGAAATACGAGAACGGCAGCTGGGTGGAGCACTCCAACCCGCTGTTCGATCCTTCCCAGGTTTACAAGAAATAAGCCGCCGGTTTTACGCACGATCAGAGGCATAGCACGCGGAGCAGCGGGTGGACGCCGAAGGTTCAGGTTTAACTGGAAGACCTCAATCCGTGGTCCAATCCGTGTCATCCGTGGTCAAAGGTTCAGGTTAGCCGTAATCCGTGAAGATCCCAAAATCGGAAAGAGGACATGCGATGAAAAATGTATTGAAGCTGGGGATTCCCAAGGGAAGCCTGGAAACCGCTACCGTAGATCTCTTCAAAAAGGCCGGCTGGCAGATCTCGATCTCGTCCCGGAGCTACTTCCCGGGTATCGACGACGACGAACTCAAGTGCTCGCTGATCCGCCCGCAGGAGATGGGCAAATACGTGGAGCGCGGCACCATCGATGTCGGCATCGCCGGCCGCGACTGGGTCCGGGAGAACGATTCCGACGTGGTGGAAGTGTGCGACATGGTGTACTCCAAGGTTTCGCGCCGCCCGGCCCGCTGGGTGCTGGTCGTGAACGGCGACTCCAAGGTGCAGGGGCCGGAGGATCTGCACGGCGCAACCATCTCCACCGAGCTGGTCGGCTTCACCAAGCGCTACTTCGCCGAGCGCAACATACCGGTGAACGTCGAGTTCTCCTGGGGGGCGACCGAGGCCAAGGTGGTCGAGGGGCTCTGCGACGCGATCGTCGAAGTGACCGAGACCGGCTCCACCATCAAGGCCAACGGACTGAGGATCGTCTGCGAGCTGATGGAGTCCGTGCCGGTCATGGTCGCCAACAAAGCCGCCTGGGACGATCCGTGGAAGCGCGCCAAGATCCAGCAGATCGCCACCTTGCTCCAGTCCGCCCTGCGCGCGGAAGGGATGGTAGGCCTCAAGATGAACGCTCCGGGAGCCAAGGTCGCCGCCATCACCGGGATCCTCCCCAGCCTGAACAACCCGACCGTCTCCAACCTCTACAACTCCGACTGGGTTTCCATCGAGAGCATCATGCCCGAGAAGGAAGTCCGCCGCATCGTTCCCGAGCTGATCAAGCTGGGCGCCGAGGGGATCGTCGAGTACTCGCTGAACAAGATCATCTAAGAGCTCGATATTTTGTTGTTCAAGCGCCGTGAAAATCCGGCATCCTTTAGGGGTGCCGGATTTTTTTTATCCCTGATCATGTTGCAGCGCAGTTGTAGCGATCTTCCATCGGCGTGAAACTCTACCAGAGCCAACCTTACTCGCTGGATTCGATAGCGAACCCTTTCCACTACGGAGGCGCCCAGAGCGTAGAGGTGGACCTTCCAGGTCACCTTTGGGCAATGGGCGCCTTTTCGGTTCAAGCTCCCCAATGCCGCCATCACGCAGGTCCGCTGGTATCAGCAACTGGGGTGCTTTCTCCTGCCAACGGTGGCGCAACCGGGGGTGCCGGATTCCTCTCTCCGGGTGTTCAAAATCTCGACACCGCGGGCTTCTCAGGAAAGTTAGTAAAATCAAATCATTGTAGCCGCTGAACCGTTTCTCCTCCAGAAATGGTGTCAAAAAGTGATGAAATCCGTATCGAAAAAAGGAGTCTTGCTTTCAGGTTAACTCTTTATAAAACAGTCAGATAGCACATAAAGGGTGCCTTTGGTTCACTAGGGCACCCTCCTTGTAATTCCCCTTGGTGCAGGCCACGAGCATCGGGGGAATGACATGCCTATCGATCGTAGCGATGCAGCAAAACCCGGAATCCTCGCCAGCGCCGTGCTACTTCTTTCTCTTGCGATTTTCAGCGGTTGCGGTGGTGGCACCACTCAGCCGACAGCGGTGCAAGCTTCGCCCATCTGGGTGAAGCAGGGAGAGGTCCTGAATGGGGTGGCCTACGGACGTGGTACCTACGTTGCGGTGGGCGATGCCGGCAAGATTCTCACCTCCACCGATCTTGCCTCCTGGACGGCACGCAGTTCCGGCAGTGGCAGCGCGCTGCTCGGCGTGGGCAACGGGAACGGCCTTTTCGTGGCCGCCGGTACCGACGGAACTCTCCTGGTCTCCCGCGATGGCGTCTCCTGGTCGGCAGTCCATTCGGGCAGTGACGAAGCACTCTATGGGGTGGCCTACGGGAACGGAAAATTCGTGGCGGTCGGCACCAACGGGTCTGCAGTTGTTTCGCAGGACGGCCTCATCTGGTCCGCCGGCAACACCGGCGTCACCAACTGGCTCTACAGTGTCTCCTATCTCAAGGACCGCTTCCTTGCCGTCGGCGAGGGCGGCATCATCCTCACCTCGGCAAACGGCACGGATTGGAGCGCCTGTACCTCGGGAGTAACCGACTGGTTGTTCTCGTCAGGTTATGGCAACGGCAGGTTTGTGGCGGTCGGCGAAAATGGAACGGTAGTGACCTCAAGCGATGGATCCACATGGACGGCGGCAACCTCTGGGACCTCCTCGACGCTGATGTCCATCACCTGTGGCACTTTTGGTTTCCTGGCGGTAGGGGAGGACGGCACCATAATCAAGTCTCGCGATGGCAGCCGATGGGGGGCCTCGGGGCAAGCCGGCTCCGACTGGCTGTACGGGGTCCTATCGGTAGCGGACAAGGTGGTAACCGTGGGGCTTTGACGGCCGCCGGGATGACACTTCTTTTATATCGTCCTCACTCTCTTTATCCCCCTTGAATTGCATACCCTCGTGGCCGGTAGCTCCCGCTCAGTATCCCTCACCTTCATCCGTTACCCTCTGGTGATACGCCCCTCTCAACGTCCCTTATCCTTCAAGCGAAACGACAGGATGAGGATGATGTTCAGGCGGTGGTGCATCGTCTCTCTATCCGGTGTTCAGATCCTGACCACCCAGGTGTGCCAAAAATATTAGTAAAATCACACTCTTTTCGGTGCTGGGCCTCTCCTGTCCAGATAATACATAAAGAAACGATGAAAGCAGTATTCAACAAGGATGCTGCCGCTTTAGATTTCAGTTGATAAAACAGCTGGATATCCCGTAAAGGAGTCTTCTGGCGCAGCCTGGCATCCTCCTTGTAATTACCCTAGGTGTAAGCCAGTAACATCGGAGAAAGGGATGCTCGTCTGTACGGATTCCTGTAGAACTCATTTTTCCTCTGGGGTGTTGGATCACATTCCACAACAGACACAAAAGGAGGTCAGTCATGGATCTGAAATTCGAAGTAACTGGCGCCGACCCTGTAGTTTTGACCCGAAGTGGCATTTTCCTGACCAGCCTGTTCGCCACCAACATCTTCAAAAGCGGAGCATGGCCGGTGGAGAAGCTCGGCTCGCAGAGCGTCCTGCAGCAGTGCCAGGACTGGTTCAAGCAAACCTATGAAGGTGCCCTCACCGGTCACAAAGGGCAGATCGCTTTACGGAAGAAAGCGCGGCAGGACATTGTTGAGCGTATTCAGAGGATCGTTCGCTACCTGTCGGTGATGGCGGACGACAGTGACGTCGCGATCATGGTCGACTCTAAAGCGGTCATCCTCAAAGGGAAGAGGGCACGTAAGGCCGCCAAAGCCACTGCATAAGGTAACCGCACCCGCACAAACGGTTCGACACCCGGCGTGGAATCATATGTCCCCGGCGAACCAGCCCACAATCAGGGCTGCCGTCGGGGTTTTTCTGTCCCCCCCCGCATGACACCTCGATCCTGGTTACCTCCCAGCATGACCCTGTCTGATCAACCAGCCGCCAAGACTCCACCTTATAGCACCGACCTTCCCGCTGGGACCAGTTCCCCGTCTCCTTTATGGGCCGTCCCCATGCTCATCATGTCCTTCCCCTTGAAGTCAAAGGGGCCCGTCAGCGGGAAGATGGGAACCATCGGGAAACCCTGTTGCAGGCAGAGGCCGGCCATGCGCGTGCATAATTGGTCTGTTGGCACTCTTATCTAACTTCATTACGACCGTAATTAACTTCATTATGACCGTAATTAACTTTTTACGGTCCTGAGTGAACTATTTACTGTCGTCACTCAACAAAATAAGGTCTGCGAGAGGTCAGATGGCATCTTGAAGAAGTTATTGATCCAGCGTTGACGCAGCGAACGAGCGCTTTTGTTGAAATCGCTCACTTCACAACATTAAAACACCCCCTTCGTGATCAAATCATTCCCTCCATCAACTTAGATACGGTCGTAAAATTTTAGTTACGCTCGTATTTATTTAAATACGCCTGTAATCAATTTCATTGCACCTGTAACCAACTTCATTACGCCTGTAACTAAATCAAATCAGGTCTTGGCGAACTCATCACCCCCATCTGATTGAGGCATGGCCATCGGTATGGTCACCAATGCGGCCTATCTGCCCCCCAACGGAGCCCTACCTTTGGACGTCATTCCCAGCACCTTCATGTCATGCGTCTTTACCTCTTTGGGGTCGGCTTGTTGAGACTAAGGTTGCGATTTGACACAGCTTTATTGATAGCACGGTGTGCGGCTATAGAATGAAGTCAAAGCCCGCATGAGCGGCCCTAACAGCCGCCTGGCAGGCAACGTCTGTCGGCAGATGCGCTTTAAGCGCGAACGGGGGCCGATATGCACACCGCCAGTAGAGCCGCAGCGAAACAGGCAGCCATCTCGTTCACCTCCCTTCTCATTTCAACCCTGCTTTGGGGGTGCGGCGGCGGTGGATCCTCCCCCCAACCGACGGCCATTCAAAGCAGCACTCCTTCCACCTCCTTCTCCATCAAGCAGGGCGAGATCCTCAACGGGGTGACCTACGGGCGCGGGGTCTGCGTGGCGGTGGGAGATTCCGGCAAGGTAATGACGTCCAACGATTTCTCGACCTGGAGCCTCACCGCCTCCGGCAGCGGCAGCACCCTGTTGGGTGTAGCCTATGGAAACGGCATCTTCGTGGCGGTGGGCACCGACGGAGCCCTCTTGATCTCCAGCGATGGCGAGTCCTGGTCGCCGGCCGCCTCCAACAGCGGCGAAGCTCTCTACGGAGTCGCCTACGGAGCCGGCCTTTTTGTAGCTGTGGGCACCAACGGAGCCGTGCTCACCTCGCGAAACGGGGTTGATTGGGTAACCGGCAGCACCGGTGTGAGCAACTGGCTTTACGGCGTTTCCTTTATCGATGGCAGATTCGCCGCCGTGGGCGAGGGGGGCGCCATTCTCACTTCCCCCAACGGCATCGACTGGACTGCAACAGCGTCGGGAGTGTGTGCTTGGATCTTCTCGGCCGCCTACGGGAAGGGGGCGTTTGTGGCGGTCGGGGAAAGCGGGACGGTGGTGACCTCGACTGATGCCGTGACCTGGACCTCTGTGGATGCCGGTACTGAAGCGACGTTGATGTCGATCGCCTATGGCAGCAACGGGTTCGTGGCGGTCGGAGAGGGGGGCGTCATCATCAGGTCAATCGACGGCAGCAGTTGGACCACCTCCGCACAGAGCGGGTCTGACTGGCTGTACGGTGTCGTGTCGGTAGCGAATAAAGTGGTTACAGTCGGACTTTAAAAACCGGCCTGATCGGAGATGTCGCCCCGCGTCACCCCCGCGCCATAACTCTTCGTGTTCAATCAGTCAGTCATCCTTGGAACAATCACGCCGCATCTCAAACCATTCCAAGTCTTAGAGACCAGTTCCCCGGAACTTTGCTGGCAAAAAGGGTTAAGGATTCGGAAAGAACACTATCCCTATGACGGTTTTGACTGTTGCAGCCGTACTTCTTCTTATCGCAAAAATAAAGGGTGAGGAGATATTCCCATCTTGTAACAATGTTGCAGATTTAATGTGTTTAAGGGTGAATTGCATTGACTGAATCCCTTTGAACATGATAGAAAAGCATTATTTTTCAGCCAATTCCCCCAATCCTGTGTCAGAGATCGACATGGAGATGTTAGCAGGAGGCATCTTTGATGCCTCGGGGGGGGGCTGTTGCTGCTCCTTATCCCGTTGCTCGGCCATGTAATGTGCGCTGTGGTAAGGAGACAGCGCCAAACGTCGAATGTGGTGGATGGAAAAGAAGATGTCGTCTGACCTTTTGCACACAGTCCCTCCCTTACGTTGCCACTGGTGTCAACTATCTCCGATTGTGCCTCCCTTGTCGATATAGTTGCGAAAACGCCCCTCGTTGCTCCAGCACTCCTTATACTTAGAGCCTTCAGGAATCCGCATGAACCAGCAGTTATCTATGCAGCAGACCGAAGAAACGACCCTCCAAGATTATGTTCATGTCATTATGAGGCGAAAAAAAATTTTGCTGATTACCTTTTTTTTCGTCCTTGCAGTAGGGGTGCTATATACCCTGCTGGTACCTCCGTCATATGAGGCAACTGCCACCCTCTTTGTTAAAGATGACAAGGGGAAGGTCGGGCAGATGGGTGACTTGCTGCTCAATCAGCCGGCTGCTGTGGACTCCGAATTAGAGATTCTGAAGTCGCGAAGTAACGCTGAAAAAGTCGTTTCTACGCTGCATCTGAACTGGAAGATAGACAAGGCCTCGAAGGGTGCCTCCTGCAAGCTGATTGAATTCTCTGCTGCCGGGAAAGAACCAGTTTTTCACGTCGAATTGACGGGAGACAATTCTTACTCAGTCAAGGACGAAGACGGAAATCCGGTAGGGACCGGCCGGTGTGGCGTGCTGCTGCGCGGCAAGGGCGTTTCTCTGCTCTTGAACGATCTAAAAGGAAAAAAGGGAGATTCCTTCAGGCTCACGCTGCTTCCCTTCAACAAGACCGTCAAGGAGTTGGCAAAGAGAATTAGGGCGACGGAAGTGGGGAAGAAGACCAACCTCATCGCCATTACCTACCGCAACCGGGATCCACAGGTGGCTACGAATGTTGTAAACACCCTGGTTCAAGCGTATCTCGAGCAGGGGGTAGCGCTCAAATCCGAGGAGGCCACCCGCACGGTAGGGTTCGTGGAGGATCAGCTTAAGGGCGTGAAAACGGAGCTGGATCGGGTAGAACAGCAGTTGCAGGCATACAAGAGCTCTAGTGGTGTCATCCAACTCGATACAGAAGCCCTCAACCTGATTCAGACCCTCTCGGATGCTGAGAAGCAAAGGGCAGAGATGGTCCTGCGCAGGAAGCAGACCGGCTTCGCCCTAGACTCCCTCAAGAGGGCGCGAGCTACCGGGAGTGTATACGCCCCGTCCGTCGCAGACGATGATCCGGTGTTGGCGAGCATGGTGACTAAACTTTCGGATTTGGAAGTTGAAAAAAAAGGGCTTCTTTCACAATCGACGGAAAACCATCCGGGCGTTAAGGCCGTGCAGGCGCAGATCGACGAACAACTAAAAAACATTCAGTCGACATATGAAACGTCCCTTAAGAACGCGGTTAAGCAGGAAGATAGCCTGACACGTCAGATCCAGCATTACGATGGAAAGCTGAAGACATTGCCGGTCGCAGAAAGGGACCTGGCCCGTCTTGCCCGGGTAAGCAAGGTAAACTCCGACATCTACACATTCTTACTGCAAAAGCATGAGGAAGCCAAAATTGCGAAGGCTTCCACCATTAACAATATCAGCATCGTTGATCCGGCTATTGTCCCGGACGAGCCAGCCTTTCCTAAGATGCGGGTCAACCTAGCCCTTGCGGTCGTAATCGGACTCATGCTGGGATTGGGGCTTTGTTTCATCAGAGAATTCTTCGACAACACACTGAAAGAGCCCGAAGAGGCCGAACGCGCTCTTTCCTTGCCACTTTTGGCACTAATCCCGTTCATTTCGAAGAAGGAAGGTGAACAGGCGCTTATCTCTCACCGGGCACCGAAGTCCGTGGCCTCTGAGGCCTTCAAGGAGTTGCGCACCGCACTGCGCTTTTGTTCACTCAAAAAGCAAAAACAGGTTCTGCTCATCACCAGTTCGTTGGCGGGGGAGGGAAAATCAACCGTTGCATGCAACCTCGCCATTACTCTCACACAGACTGGTGCTCGGGTTCTTCTGGTAGACTGCGACCTGCGTTGCTCTTCACTGCATCTTAAACTTGGCTGTACTCCTGGGGCTGGACTTACAGAACTTATGGCAGGCGACATTGGGCAGGAAGCGGCATTACATGCCACCCAGGTGGCTGGCCTCGACTTGGTTAAATCTGGGACGGTTCCTCCAAATCCTGCCGAAATCCTAGGGTCAGAGGCCATGGCCCGTTTCGTTGAGGATATGAGAGGGGTGTATGACTTCATTGTTATCGACGCCCCTCCTGTTTTGGCCGTGACGGATGCTCCGGTACTGACTGCGATTTCGGATCTGGTCCTGATTGTCATGGAGGCGGGCAGAGTGCCGGCAAAAGCTGCCAAGCGTACCAAGGAGACCCTTGTTGCTGCCGCGGCTCCACTGGCAGGAATCGTCTTTTCCGATTCGAAAGCCCTCGCTGTCTCGTACGGTTACGAGTACGGGTACAGTTTGGGGGTATACAATGACTCCCGCCAGCAAAGACGGCCGTGGTGGAAGTTCTGGGCTTGATGCCAGTTCGTTTCGACTTCGGCTACTTTCGAGGTACGGCGGGATTCCATGGTCAAATCAGTACTAAATAGCACCTTCTTCCGAAATATCCTGTTGATCATGTCGGGCACCGCCTTTGCGCAGGTGGTTACTTTCGCACTGATGCCAGTGATCAGCAGAATGTACACCCCAGCTGATTTCGGGGCCTTCGGAACGTTTACATCGGTAGTCGCCGTTATTAATGCCGGCTCGACTTTGCAGTTTTCTCAGGCACTGGTCTTGCCAAAAAGACGATCCGATGCCGTCAATATTTTCCTGCTGTCATGTCTTTCAGTTTTACTGGTCACTTTCCTTTGCCTGGTTGCCACAGCCTTTCTGCCAACCGTACTGCCCTGGCTGTCTCAAACGATGAGTTTGCCTTGGATATGGTGGGCACTTCCCCTCTCGGTTCTGTTTAACGGTCTCAACCAAGCACTTCTGGCTTGGTGTGTCAGGCACAAAGCTTTCCACCGGACGGCGGTATCCCCCGTTGTCAGGTCGCTGACCTCATGTGCCACCCAGATCGGCTTCGGCATAAAGAAAACAGGGATTTTCGGTCTTGTCTGCGGCACCCTCGTCGGCGATTGCGCGGCCAATTTCAATTTTCTCTATCAAATCTTCACTGTTGATAAAAAGATTATCAGCAGAACCATGAGCTGGAAACGGATACGTGCTGTTGCTTGGGAGTATCGCGACTTTGCCACCTATGCTAGCAATCAAAGCGTGATTAGTGCCGCTTCCATAGGATTGCCGGTGATACTGCTGGCCCATTTCTATGGAGCCACCGTCGCCGGTTATTATGCGCTGGGCCTGCGGGTCTTTCAGGTCCCCATGGCTTTGGTGCTCTCGGCACTTAAGCAGGTCCTCTTTCAAAAAGCGAGTGACGCAAAGAATAATGAAGGGCCACTGTATCCACTTTTCAGCAAGGTTACCTTTGGCTTGTTCGCAGGAGCCGTTTTGCCTGCAACACTTTTCTTTGCAATAGCGCCTAAGCTGTTTGTCTTGGTTTTTGGTTCCAATTGGTATATTGCTGGTGAGTATGCGCGCTGGCTGATATTCTGGATGCTGCTATCGTTTTCGAATGCCCCTTGCCAGTTGTTCGCAATGATTCTGCGCCAACAGCGGTTCATGTTCATTTTTGAAATAGTAGTCCTGCTGGTAAGAGTATCAATCCTTGTATTGGGTGGACTATATCTGACGCCTTTGAGTACAGTTGTTTCGCTTAGCGTAGCAGGGGCTGTGCTTAATTTGTTGCTTATAGTGAGGACGTCACTTTTCATAAGGAATCATGACCAAGCAGGAGCCGCATATTCTGCCGTTGCGGTGCCACAATAGAACCGCAGCTTGGAGGGCGCATGATACGAAAGCTATTAAACTATTTTCTGTTCCTGTACAGATACATTTGCATTTGCCGAGGCAACAAAACCACCTACTTGCGATCACTTGGCGCCACGATCGGGGAGCGTTGCGACATCTTCACTTCCGTCAGAAATTTCGGCTCGGAACCTTGGCTCATTGAGATCGGCAACAAGGTTACTCTCACCGCCGGTACCTTGCTGATCACCCACGATGGCGCGAGCCGGTTGTTTCGTGACAGTATGCCGGGGATGAGCCGTTTCGGTAACCGTTTCGGCACCATCCGCATACTCGATAACAGCTTTGTCGGAGTCAACGTGATTATCCTTCCGGGGATAACGATTGGTCCGAACTCCATAGTAGGGTCGGGTAGCGTCGTCACCAAGGATGTACCACCTAATAGCGTTGTTGCCGGCAATCCGGCGAGGACGATTTGCACGGTCGATGAGTATATTACCAGCTACAAAAAGAAAATGATTCCGATAGCTGCCGCTAACAGAGGAGAGCTGAGGGTTGAGTTAACCCAAAAACTATGGGGACAGAGCCGGTAGGCACCTGATGAGGATTGACGAGATGAGGAACCCCGTTTTTAGAAACCTGTTAACTGTTTCAGTCATTGTGCTGTGCCTATTGTTATGGCAGAAATCTGCCAATGCGGGTGGTATTCCGGTCGGGGTCTATGGCACGTGGGGGACCGCGAAGAACGAGATATTCCAGGTAGCAAAAGATAACAATTTTGGCGTGGTGGTCTCTAACGACATACAAAAAACCGCCAACATGAAAATGCAGTGCCTGTACCCATTTTGGCTCACCAAGGAGATAGCTCAAGACGACGTGGCGTGGAAGGCTTTCGTTGCCAATGTCAAGACCGTCGTTTCAAGCAATGTTAACAATCCTGCCGTCTTGGGGTGGTATCTTGCCGACGAGCCTGATTGGCATCAGGTGCCAGTGGAAAGGTTTAAAGAGCTGCGGACTGTCATCAGAGCAATAGATAAAAATAAGCCCCTCTTTACCGTGCTTACAATGCCTGATAAATGGTACAGATACCTTCCTTATTTCGATATCATCGGCATCGATCCGTACATAGATACTACCTCTACCTATGCCGGCAGGGAGACCGACAAGGTGCAGGATTGGATAAAGAAGGTAAAGGAAAACTTCGCCAAGCTGAAAATGAACAAGCCAATCTATGTGGTCTTGGGAGCATTCGACCTAAGGCCGAAAGGGATCGTCACTTCCGCGTTTAGAAAGCCGACCGCCGCAGAATTTAACAAGATGGTCTCTATCTGTCTGAATCAAAAAGTAGCCGGCATTCTGGTCTTTTCACTCTACATTGCTGAAACATCTGACTATTATGCCTGGAAACTTCCGACGGATGATCCCGTTTTGTGGAATGCTGTACGAAGCCTTCCAGGCCTGGTGAAGTAAGGACTTCTTTTACAACTGAGGGCTTTAACGACCTGCTTTGCGTTTTTGCTGGCAAGTTGGATGGCAGTGGTGAGAATGGAAAGCAAAAACGGACTGATTTTCGGCAACAATGGCAGATGGAGCGCATACAACATTGCCATTTCTTTTTTTGCATTCATCTATGTCGTCGTTTCCTTCGGATTTAACGGGCTGCCCTCCGTCTCACGCTTATCGCTGGTTTCTGCAGTTTGCATGTCGAGCCTTTTGTTCTTCAGGCTGAAGGGGCTCAATCTGCCAAAGTGGTCAATCGCTTATCTTTTCTTCTATGCCTACCTCATCTTCCCTGCCATGATGCTAGATGACCCTCCTTGGACCGGTATGGGTGCACTCATAACTATAGTCCTCGGTTCGGTGGGGCTTGGTGTAGCCCTGCATAATGAAATGGTGTCGTACCGGCTTTTGATATATGCCATGCTGGCGGCGGCGTTTTTCAATATCCTTGCAGTATTGGCAGGCATTGACACGACCGAGCTGATCTATGGCGAAAATCTTCCCGGTCGTTCTGCCGGTCTTCTGGGCAACTCCAACTTTCTCGCGATGACGATGGCACTACCAGGCTTGATGGTGGCTTTATGGGCAGAGGAATTTTCCAAGTTCACCATCGCCCTCAGCGTCTTTGTCGCCACCTACGGTATGGTGGTTTCAGGATCCCGGAAAGGCATCATTCTTGTTGCAGCAATACTACTGATGTTATCGATAAGCTGGTTTTCTTCTCTGAACAAGACTATGAGATTGCTGCTTGTAACAGGCATCCTGGCTGGAACTTTTTTGGTAGGGCCTTACATTTTTGATCTGCTGGCAAAATACAGTACTGATGTCGCCGCTGTGGACAGGATGTTTCAAATGTTCTCTGGAAAAGAGGAGTCATACAGTGAACGGCTTTGGCTCACCAACCTGGGCTTGAGCATTTGGAGAGAGTCTCCACTATGCGGGGAGGGGCTCAACCAGTTTGCCCGTATCAGCGGTTTCGGCGCGTATGCCCATAACAATTACGTCGAACTCCTTGTTTCTGGAGGGATGGTCGGGGCTGCCGTCTTCTATGGAATGCACCTAACGATTCTGTTCAAGGCAAGGTTGCTTCCTCTTTTAATGCGTTTGCGTCTTGTCATTGCTGTCTGTACCATGCTGTTTGCTGATACGGCGTTGGTTTCTTTTTCGGATAAATCTGTGATGACTGTTCTATGCATGCTGCTGGTAATTTCCAGCGGCTACATTCTTAGAACCAGAGCCCCGCAACCGGTAAGCCGGGAAGCTTCCAACCAGTGTCTATTTGGTGATGACCTATGAAATGTTTATTCGTCATTGATTGTCTTGGATCAGGTGGCGCCCAGCGCCAAATGGTTAATTTGGCCACTGGGTTGAAGCTCAGAGGTTACGATATTGACTTCTTCGTGTATTACCCTGATAAAAATCATTTTAAAGACCAACTAACTCAACTTTTAATACCAATATACTCCACCGCTAAGAAAGACAAGCTTGGGGTAAATGTAATAGCTGGATTGCGAAAGCTCGTCATAAGCCAGAAATATGATGTGGTACTTTCCTTCCTCGATACTCCGAATTTCTATTCAGAAGTTGCGTCACTGGGGGTGAGCTCCAAGCTGATAGTATCAGAACGTAGAATGTATCCACCCGGAAGACTCTCTAATTCTCTATACCTTTTGCAACAATCACACAGGTTGGCCGATCACATCACGGTAAATTCTCATCATCAGAGAGAGCGGATGTTAAGAGAATTTCCCTGGATGGATAGGAAGATCACGACAATTTATAACGGTCTGGACCTATCCGTGTTCGCTCCGAGCACTGAGGCACATGTTGTTGATCCTGCAAACAGACGGCTTCTCGCCATAGGTTCTATTTCAAGGCACAAAAATGCCTGCAATCTCGTCAGAGCGATGAATGTCTTTAAGGAAACCTACGGCTGGGCGCCACACATCAGTTGGGTGGGAACCCGCCTGATTTCTGGCGAGGGCGTCGCCACATACGACGAAGCATCCCGATTGCTCCAGGATTACGGGCTGACACAGTCGTGGGAATGGCTTGGTGAGAGACATGACGTTCCAGCTTTGTTGGCAACCCATGATGCCCTCATCCACCCGTCGTTTGAAGAGGGCTTGCCTAATGTCGTGTGCGAGGCACTTGGTTGCGGGAAGCCGGTTCTGATAGGCGATGTTTGTGACCACTCAAAGCTGGTTCAAGACGGCGTCTCAGGCTTCCTGTTTGATCCAGGTTCGCCCAATGATATTTCTGCGATTGTGGCGGCATTTTATGACCTTAACCGCGATCAGTATGCCTCCATGTGCCGTGCGGCTAGGCAGTATGCTCTCAATAATCTGTCACTGGACTTCTTTGTGGATAACTATGAGAAGTTGTTTCTCGCCGTATCGGGCTGATTGAAAGGGGGGCGGGCTGGTTATGCGGTGGTTGGGCAATCTCTTGGTTCTTGTATATAAAGGTCTCCGCAGGATTCGGATGTACGTACTGAGGTCTTTGTTCCGTAGCCGTGGAAAAGATATATGGTTTGACCCCTACGGATCCTATACGTTCAATACCATCTCCCTCGGTAACAGCGTCATCATTGGGCCCGGAGCCTGCTTTTGGTCGACCCACAGCCACATAACGATTGGCAACAAGGTTATGTTCGGTCCCAATGTCACGATAATGGGGGGCAACCACAATACCTCTGCTATCGGTCGTTACATGTTCGACGTCCACGAAAAAGAGGCCTCCGATGATCAACCCGTCAATATCGAGGACGACGTGTGGGTGGGGGCGGGTGTTATTATCCTGAAGGGGGTAACTGTCGGCAGAGGCAGCATTATCGCCGCCGGTGCAGTAGTCACCAAAAACATACCGCCTTATTCTATCGTTGCCGGCACTCCTGCTCGTGTCTTGAAGAAGCGCTGGTCCCCTGACCAGATCTTGGAGCATGAGTCGCGTCTGTACGGCGAGGACAAGCGCCTGGCTCAAGCCGATTTACAGGAGTGAGCCCGTGAGGGCTGCCGGCACCGTTTCATCGAGTAATGCCGGCAACTGGACGAACCACGATGGGTGTTATGAAAAAAGAGCCATGCACAAAAAAAATCCTGCTCGTTTCGCCGCTGCCCCCTCCCGCTAGTGGAATTGCCACTTGGACAGACATTGTTCTCTCTGGAGCCGGCAAACTGGAAAATTTCCAGTTGCTGCACCTCGATACGGCGGTTCGGTGGCGTTCAACCAACGATGTGGCACTGTGGAAACGGCTGACGGGCGGCACCATGCAGGCGCTGCGGGATGTTTGTCGGGTCTGCGCAGTTATTTTAAAGGAAAAACCTGCCGTCATTCACCTTTGCACGAGTGGCAAGCTTGCGATTCCCAAAGATATCCTGATCCTTTTTTTAAGCAAGGTGTTGCAGGCGAAGAGCGTCTACCATTATCACAGAGGGGATCTCCACCACATCTTAGCAAGAGGAGGGGTGGAGCATAGATTAATGCAGGCTGCGTTGGCAAGGGCCAACACTGTAATACTGCTCGATAAGGTTTCCCACGCGGCAATTAAAGTGGCATCTCCAGGTATCGAAACATTTCAGGTGCCAAATCCGATAGATTTGGAATGTTTCCCTAAGCCGCGTCTGAATGGTTTTGGCAAAAAAGGGGCAAAAGTAAAGGTAGCCTTTGTCGGTTGGGTTATCCCCACCAAGGGAGTCACGGAACTCGTTACCGCTTGCTCAATGCTTGATGGTCTTGATGTTGAGTTGTCACTGATTGGCAACGTAATGAGCGCCTACCAGAAAGAGCTTGCTACTCTCGCATCTCGCCGCAACAATGGCGATTGGATTAAATTTTACGGGATGATGGGGCATGAAGATGCTGTTCACGCCCTGAATTCGGCTGATATTTTTGTTCTGCCCAGTTACACGGAGGGGTTCCCCAACGTTGTGCTTGAGGCAATGGCGCTGGGAAAGCCGATAATTGCGACTAGAGTCGGTGCCATTCCTGAAATGCTGGGTGAGGGGAGTGCCGAGCCCTGCGGCCTACTCGTTGATCCCAAAGACTGGGAGGGCTTGCGGGGTGCTCTGCTGGAACTCATACAGGATCCTTCAAAGGCACATGTTTATGGTTCGCGAGCACTGAAGAAGGTGATCAGCACCTATGCCAAAAATATGATAGTTGAACGGTACGCAAGTATTTGGAGTGCTTTGTCCCAAAAAGGTTAACCTGTAGTGTCAGCAACCAGCCTCTCCAACACGATCACAAGGTACTCTCGAATATTTACATGAAACCAGCAATTACTGTTATAACTGCCGTCTACAACGGTGCTCTGACGATAAGAGACTGTGTAAACAGTGTATCCTCTCAATCCGTGTTAGCTGAACACGTCATTGTCGATGGGGCTTCTAGCGACAACACCATCGAAATAGTCAGGGGGCTTCGACCAGACGCCACCATTGTTTCTGAGCATGACCGTGGAATATACGATGCCATGAATAAAGGTATCCGGCTCGCCAAGGGCGATGTCATTGGCATCCTTAATGCGGACGATCTATATTCCTCTCCGAATGTTTTAGCTAAGGTGCTTGAAAAGTTCGAAGATCCAAACATCGACTGTTGCTACGGTGACTTGCTTTATGTAAAGGAAGGGGCATGCGGAGGCTCTGATACAGACGGACAATTTCAGGTATCTCGCTACTGGAAGTCAGGAACGTTCCATCCGGACCGCTTTCGTTGGGGCTGGATGCCGCCACACCCCACTTTCTTTGTCCGTCGTCCTGTTTATGAGAAGTTCGGTGGCTTTAATCTCGGCCTTGGCTCTGCCGCCGACTATGAACTGATGCTTCGCTTTCTCGTAAAGCATCGGCTGAACACGACCTATCTGCCAGAGATTCTAGTCAAGATGCGTGCTGGAGGGGTGAGTAACGCCTCAATAAGAAATCGCATGATGGCCAACATGATGGACCGGAAGGCTTGGCAGGTAAACGATCTGAAACCTCTGCCTTGGACCCTTTATCTTAAGCCTCTTCGAAAAGTCAGTCAGTGGTTGTTACGCCCACCCCGGGAATCGGAGTGAACTGAGAGGCGAATACTTCGGTGCTGGTCATGACCACGTCTGTTCCCTTAAAAAAGAGAGACGGCATCCCGATTGGGGTGCCGTCTCTTTTTTCGTTCAGCGTACATAAATTGCGAGTAGCTTACTAAAGGTAAATTCGCTCCCTAGTGGTTTACAAGCAGCGCAGTGCTTGAATAAGCTGAGGACTGGTCGCCGCTCATAGCCTTGACGCGGAAGGTGTATTGGCCGTTGCCAAGACCGGTAAAGGAATTCCAGTAGTTCTGGCCGGTGTAGGCATTGGTCCAGGATTTCCCGTCCGTACTATAGTCAAGAACATAGGTTGCTCCGGCAAGATGAGACCGCTGCCAGGTCAGTGTAAAGGTTCCTGACGTGCTGCTGCCCGGCGCAGATACATAGGGCACGCCCGGTGCGCTCAGGTCCTGATGGACTGTAAAAGTAGCTCCGGTACTGTAAGTGCTGGAATCGGCACCGTTGACCGCTTTTACCCTGAAGGTGTAGTTGCCGTTGGGAAGTTGTGCGAAGTACATAAAGCGATTAGGTCCGGTGTAGGCGGTGGTCCAATCGGTGCCGTTAGTACTGTATTCAAGCGTGTAGGATGCAAGCGTAAGGTGCGAGGGACCCCAAGAAAGTGTGAAGGTGCCGGATGGATCGTTTCCGGTCGGAGCACCAGGTGCGCTAAGATCCTGCTTGACGGTAAAAGTGAAACCGGTTACCCAGTCTGTGGTTTGGCCCCCACTGAAGGCTCTTACCCGGAAGGTGTACGGACCGTTGGGTAACTGGCTAAAGGAGCACCAGAAATCCTGGCCTGTATAGGCTTGGATCCAGTTGATGCCGTCCTTCGTATACTGGACGACGTAGGTTGCGCCCGCGAGGTGGGAACGTGTCCAACTCAGGGTGAATGTGCCGGTGGTCTCGCTGCCAGCCACCGTGGCGGACGGGATGCCTGGGGGCGTTAGGTTCTGAGTGACTGTAAAGGGGGCCCCGTAAGTGTAGGGACTTGACGCGTCACCGTTAGTTGCCTTCACTCTGAAGGTATATGATCCATTGGGAATTTGAGTGAAGTACTTAAACCTGTCTGTTCCGTTGTAGGCTGTGGTCCAGTCGGTGCCGTTGTTGCTGTACTCAAGCACGTAACCCGCCGATGCCAGATGAGAGGGCCCCCATGACAGAGTGAAAGTCCCCCCTGCGTCGCTACCGATCGGCACGCCAGGCGCGCTCAGGTCTTGTGCCACAGTAAAAGTTGAGCCGGTTACCCACTCAGTGGTCTGGTTCCCATTCACAGCCTGCACCCTAAATGTATAGGTTCCGTTGGGTAATTGGTTGATGGAAGTCCATGTGTTTTGCCCACTATAGACCTGGACCCAGTTGATCCCGTCGTTACTGTACTGCAAGATGTAAGTAGAACCTGCTAAGTGGGAGCGCCCCCAGGTCATAGTAAAGGTGCCGGTAGTCTCGCTGCCTGGTGCCGATGAGTACGGCGCACCGGGGGCACTCAAGTCCTGGATGACCGTGAAGCCTTGCCCTACAGCGTATATGCTGCTCTGTTCACCGCTAACTGCCTTAACTCGGAAGGTATATGGACCGTTGGGGATCTGAGTGAAAGCCATGGAGTTTTGCAGACCACTGTAGGCCTTGGTCCAAGTGCTACCGTCGTTGCTGTACTCCAGAACGTAAGTTACCCCTGGAAGTGCCGAGCGGTTCCAGGTCAATATGAATGTGCCGCAAACACTGCCACCTGTTGGCACGCCAGGGGTGGGGACCAGCACGTTAAAGGTTTGAATGACATCGGTGGCTTTGTTGAAGTTGCCATTGCCAGGTTGGGATGCCTTCACTGTGACTACACCTGCACCCGCAGGCGTTATCACGTTTCCGGATATGGTTGCCGGTCCCGAAACAATGGTGAGTTCTACAGGGAGCCCTGAAGAAGCGGTTGCGTTTAACGAGTACGGCGGATCTCCGTAGGTCATATCGGGCAGTGCAGGAACGATGAGAGTTTCATCAGCCTTGGTGATGGTGAAGTTGGCGGTGTTGTAGGTGATGTTGTAGTTGCCCAGCACGCCTGGGGGGGCTAGGGTGGCGCTGATGGCGTAGGGACCGCCGGTGACGTTTTCGCCTGCCGCGCGGCTGTAGGTTGCGGTGACGTTGTCGGCGGCAATGAAACCGCTCAGGGTCCCGGTAAGAGCCGGATCGGCGGCGCCGTAGGTCTTGCTGGCGGCGGCCGGGGTCAC
>DATFAB010000001.1:0-20673 GCA_035255025.1 Geomonas sp. | reverse complement strand
ACGATTCATAAAACAAATCAAGAAATTTCTTGCTTCGGCGTTTTCTTTTTGGAATTGCGTTTTTTTGCCGATTGCTATATAAATTTCCTCAGTAGTGTCGGGACTTATGGTTGAGCAAAATGATACTTCCCTGTTTCCGGTTGGCAACTAACAGGAAAAAATTTTTATTCAGTATCACTTGGTGATATTAAGCCAAATGGCTGCTTAAAAGGCATACAGAGCTTTAGTTGATTCAGTGCCATGACTATCGACTCTCTCATAGCTTTCCCGTTCTGAGAGAAACAGGTGTAGGCAGTGAGGTCCGGCTTGCCTCCAGCCGTTGTTAGTGACTGCACCACCCTCCCACTGACTTGTCACGGTGCTCTCCCCCTGAGAAACGTAAAAATGCAGGAATGCATGGTCGATGGCGCCCCAAGTAGCGATCGCACAGGCCAGGTTTGCGGCCTGGTTTGACCTGATTGGTAACGCTTTGGTAGCTGCCCGTAGAAACCTCCCGCCCCTTGGCGAGGCTTGCTGATTAGATAAGCGGATTTTTTTGAAGAAGTGATCAGAATTTTGTCGATCTTCCAGGTTATTGATTGTATACTCTGTCCCCGCCCGCGATAGGCGGGGCCTCCCTTTTGCTTACTTTTGCCGTGTGATGTTGCTATGCCTAATATTCAGCTTTTTTACATTTTCATCACCTCACTGTTCTGCTCCCTCGTCCTGATTCCCCCCATCTCGCGTCTCGCCATATCCATCGGCATTTTCGACGGTAACGACGATAGGAAGGTTCACTCCGGCAGCATACCCCGCCTTGGCGGCATCGCCATTTTCTTCGCCGTCCTGCTGAGCGTGATCCTCTTCTCTGACATAGATCGCCAGATGCGGGGCTTCCTCGCCGGGGCGGTGGTGATCTTCCTTACCGGTCTGACCGATGACCTCGTACAGATACCGCCTAAGAAGAAGTTCTTGGGCGAAGTGGTGGCGGCGTTCATCGTGACCCTGGTGGGGGACCTGCACCTGACCAGCTTGGGGGATCTCTCCGGGCGGGGGGCGATCGAACTGGGGGCGCTTTCCATCCCCTTCACGGTTTTCGCCATCGTGGGGGTGATCAACGCCATCAACCTGGTGGACGGCCTGGACGGCCTGGCCGGCGGGGTGACCGCCATCGCGGCCTCCGCCATCGGACTCCTTGCCTACCTCGGCGGCAACGACAACCTGACCGGTGTCTGCCTGGCGCTTCTGGGGGGCGTACTCGGCTTCCTCAAGTTCAACAGCTACCCCGCCCGCATCTTCATGGGGGACGGAGGAAGCCTCTTTCTCGGCTACTGTCTGGCGTTCTTTTCCATCGATCTGGCCGAGCACTGCCATGGCGGCTGTTCCGTGCTGGTTCCGCTCATCATCCTGGCCGTGCCTGTCTTCGACACCCTGTTCGTGATGGGGAAAAGGCTTGCCAACGGCAAGGGGCTTTTCAGCCCCGACCGCACCCATATCCACCACCGCTTCATGGACCTGGGGCTGGGGCACCGGGCGACGGTCATCCTGGTGTACGGGCTCAGTTATTTTCTGGCGGTCTATGCCGTTTTGGCGCGGGGGCTTTCGGATCAGCTGCAGCTCGTGAACCTCGTGCTGCTGCTGGCGCTGTTCGTGGTATTCAACCGGGTGCTGGCCCTGCTCCTTACCGGGCGGGACGGGGAGTTTCTGCGGGAGGATGCCTCGCTGCTGAACGTCTTCGCCTTTCGCAGGATGGCGCATTACTCGAAGCATCTGCTGCTGCTGGTCCGGTGCCTAACGCTGGCGGTCCTTGGGCTCACCCTGTTTACCTTCCCGGACCACCCGAGCGTCGAACTGGCGACCGTTGCCGGGCTGCTCATCTTCCTTACCGCGCTCCTCTATATCCAGGTGGCCGACTGGAGCAACCGGTTCCTGCAGATAGTCGTCTTCTTCAACGGCGCCTTCCTGATCTTCGTCGCCGAGAACAGCGGCACCGCCTTCGAGATTGCCGGCGTCCCCTTCAAGGTGCTCTCCGCCGTCCTGTTTGCCGGCCTCTTCGCCTGCTCCGCCGTACTATTGCTGTTGCGCAACAAGTCGAAGATTCTTCTGGAGTCTCCCCTTGAGTACTTCATCCTGTTCATTGCGGTGACCATTCCGCTGCTTCCCAGTTCGTTCACCGGTCCCATCCACCTCTTGTCCGTTTCCGGCAAGTCAATGGTGCTTTTCCTGGGCATCAAGATGGTGCCGTTCAGCATGGGGCGGGGCCGGAGCATCGTCCTGGCTGCGCTGATGATGCTGACCACCGTTGCCCTTAGGTCCCTCTTTTGAGCCGGCCGCTCCCCTAGCGCAAAAAAAAGCGGCAGGAACCCTGGGCGAGTCCTGCCGCTTTTTCGTTGTTCGCCGCTGCCGCTCACGGCTGAGGCGGAGGCGTCTGATCCTTGGCAAGGGTGCGGTCGCGCAGGGTATAGAGCAGCAGGGAGAATACCAGCAGCATTCCGAAGAAGAGGATGGAGGTTGCCACGCCACCGGCAATGGCCAGCACGCTGGCAGCCAGCAGCAGGCAGGTCGTCGTGAAGGACGGCATGATGGAGGGGTAGGGGGATCGTTCCAATTTCGGCTTGGTCAGGGGCGTGTTCATGGGAGGCTTCCTTTCGTTGAGGGATACGTCCGGCATCTCATCGGCATGAACTGGTGAAACTTTAGCCGTCATTTGTGATTTTGCAACCGCACCACCTTTTTTTTCATCTCACGAGAGGATGCACTTCCCAGCGGGCGAGTTCCTCGAGCACTTTGCCGACCAGCGGCTCGAGTTGGGCCTCCACCGGCGCCGACAGTGCTATCCCCACCGCCACCGATTCCGGCTGCACTCCCAGTACCACCGTTTCTTCGGGGGCGCAACCAAGGGCCGCCGACAGTGCCAGCAGATCCTTCAGGCCGATCTGGTGCGGCGACAGCCTGTCCTCAGGTAGCAGCGGAAGCTCTCCGCCGGCATAACGCACCAGGGAGCCGGCAGCGGTGCCGGCCTCCACGGCATCGACGATCAAGAGGCGCTGCGCGTCCTGCACCTGTGGCAGCAGGTCAAGACCCAGGGTGCCGCCTTCCACCACGGTTACCCCTTCGGGAAACAGGTAGCGGTCGCTGAGAAGCTGGACGGCCCGCACGCCGATGCCGTCGTCGGTCATGAGCAGATTGCCGATGCCGAGTACGAGGACGCTCACTGGGGCTTTCTCCCTTGAGGTTGCCGGATCCATCCTCACTCCTATCCTCCCCTTGAAGGGGAGGGGAAGTTGCCGGGGGGGGCACGCGATGGTAAGGGGATAAGGTGTTGCGACCATAAACAAAGAGCCTCGTTTTGCACGGGGCTCTCTTGAATGTTCAACGGTGATGTCGGTGCCGGTCTCCCGCACCATCAGGAGATGATTTCGCAGTCATCCTCTTGCCAGCTGTCCAAGCTGCCGTCCTGGAGTTCCACCTGCACGGTATCGCCTTCCAGTGTGCATCCGTAGCTGAGGCCGATCTCGCCGGTGGCCCGGTTTCTTACCTTGATCCTTTCATCCCTGCGCTGGGTCCGGTCGCATATTTCGGAAAACGGTCCTTTCATGGCTCCCTCCTGCCCTGCGTTGTTGTTTTTAATGATATCAGGGGGGCTGCGGTTGCGCAACCCGGCAGGGACCCCGTTCGGATGGCACCCCTCGGGCTGCAGCCTAAAGGTGCCGGCTCCCCTCACCCCGACCCTCTCCCGGGGGGAGAGGGAGGAGTCCTGGGGAGTAGGAGCGGGGGAGGTTACAGTACCGACGCCACCTCCGGGGCAACGGTGCCGGCGAACTGCTGGAAGTTCTTGCGGAACATGTCCAGCACCTTGCGGGCGGCGGCGTCGTAGGCTTCCCTGTCACTCCAGGCGTTCCTGGGATTGAGGATTTCGTCGGGGACCCCCCGGCAGGAGGTCGGGATGTCCAGGCCGAAGACGGGATCTTTCACGAACCTGCCGGTTGCCAGTTCCCCCTCGACTGCCGCGTTGACCATGGCCCTGGAATAGCTGATCTTCATCCTGCTTCCCACTCCCGGCCCGCCGCCGCTCCATCCGGTGTTGACCAGCCAGCAAGTGGCGCGGTGGTCGGCGATCTTCTTGCCGAGGAGTTCGGCGTAGATCGCCGGGCGAAGGGGCATGAAGGGGGCGCCGAAGCAGGCGGAGAAGGTTGCCGTCGGTTCGGTCACACCGGCCTCGGTCCCGGCCACCTTCGCCGTGTAGCCGGACAGGAAGTGGTACATGGCCTGTTCCGGGGTCAGGCGCGAAATGGGGGGGAGCACCCCGAAGGCGTCGCAGGTGAGCATGATGATGTTGGTGGGATGACCGCTGTTTCCGGTGTGGACGATCTGTGGGATATGGGTGATCGGATAGGATGCCCGGGTGTTCTCGGTGAAGGATGAGTCCTCCAGGTTGATGCGCCGGGAGATGGTGTCCACCGCCACGTTCTCGAGGATGGTGCCGAACCGCCTGGTGCACTGGTAGATCTCCGGCTCCGATTCGGCCGACAGGTTGATCACCTTGGCATAGCAGCCTCCTTCGAAATTGAAGACCCCGTGCTCATCCCAGCCGTGCTCGTCGTCGCCGATCAGAAGACGGTTGGGTGCCGCGGAAAGGGTGGTCTTGCCGGTCCCCGAGAGGCCGAAGAAGATGGCCACGTCGCCGCTTGGCGAGGCATTGGCCGAGCAGTGCATGGAGAGCACCCTCTTGTGCGGCAAAAGGTAGTTCAGTACCGTGAAGATGGACTTCTTGATCTCGCCTGCGTAGCTGGTGCCGCCGATGATCACCAGTTTCCTGGCAAAGTTGATGATGATGAAGGCCTCGGAGTTGGTGCCGTCCAGGGTCGGCTGGGCGTGGAAGGCCGGCAGATCGATGACGGTGAACTCCGTCTTGTGGGTCAGCAGTTCGTCCGGGGTGGCCCGCAGGAACATGTTGCGGGCGAACAGCGAGTGCCAGGCCTTTTCCGTTATGATCCGGACAGGGATGCGGTGGTCCGGGCTGGCGCCGGCGAAGCAGTCCTGCACGAAGAGGTCGCGCCCCTGCATGTAGAGGGTCATCTTCTTGTAGAGCGCCTCGAACTTGTCGGCGTCGAAGGGGCGGTTGATCTTCCCCCAGTTGACATCCCCGCCGCTGGAGGATTCGTTCACGATGAACTTGTCGTTGGCGGCGCGCCCCGTGTAGTGGCCGGTCTTTACCGCCAGCGCGCCCAGGTGGGAGATCATCCCTTCTCCCCGTCTCACCACCTGCTCGTACAGGACGGCGGTGGGCGAGGTCCAGTAGATCAGGTTGGCATTGGTGATGCCGTGTTGTTCGAGTCCGGTACCTCTCGTGATGTCATTGAGTCTCACTGTCGCATCTCCTTATCTGTGTCAGGGAGTATCGGTGAGTTTCCTGTGACTGACACACTTGTTCATCCGCCATGGTGAAAGTAACAGCTGCCGAAAACTAATAGCTAAAAAGATAGCAGGTGAAGGACTGAATGCAATAAACGACGCCATGGCAAAGCTTTTTGGCAGTGGGCGCCGATCGAGGTAAGGGTGCCGCTGGACGCCAGAGGCTGAGGACGATTAGTGCTTTCATGCCGGAATATTTCATGGTATAAGGCCGAAGAAGTCTTCTCATGAAGACTTTGTACTGTCATAGAGGTAATTTGCTATCAGGAAGAGGGGGATTATGAAGAGAGTCGTTTCTGTTTTGTTGGCGCTGTGGGCTGCGGTGATGTTTGCTTCTACCGCGCTCGCCGCGGAAAGGGAGGGAGCGTTTTCGGTGTCGCCTTTCATTGGCGGTTACACCTTCGATGGAACCCAGCATCTGGACACCGCGCCGGTATACGGGGTGAGGCTGGGCTACGACATCACCCGCCACATCGGTGTGGAGGCGGTGTCGGACTTTCTGTACACCCACCATACCCGGTCAGGCAACTCGCAAAAGATGCTGTCCTACCGGTTGGACCTCCTCTACAACTTCATGCCGGACGGACCGTTCGTGCCGTATGTGGCGGTGGGGGGCGGGGGACTTACCTACGGTGGCGAGGGTATCGAGATCAACGGCAAGAACACCGATGCTACCGCCAACATCGGCCTGGGGTTGAAGTATTTCATCACCGACTCCATCGCCCTGCGCGGCGACGCCCGTCAGCTGTTTGTTTTAGAGGACCCCAACCCGCCCAAGTACAACTGGGAGTACAGCTTGGGACTGTCCTTCCTGTTCGGTGGCAGCAAGCCTGCCGCTGCCCAGGCTGTGGCCGCTCCTGCTCCTGCCGCAGCTCCTGCAGCCGCTCCTGCCGCTGAGCCTGTCGTCCCGGCGGCCCCTGCCCCGATGGCCGTTCTGAAGGTGATCCCCGCATCGGTCGGCGCTTCCCAACCCGCAACTCTGGCCTGGAGCTCCCGCAATGCACAAAAATGCGAGCTGCAGCCGGGTATCGGTCCGGTACAGCCGGAGGGGAGCATGACGGTGACGGCCGCCACCGATACCGAGTACACGCTGACCTGCCAGGGGGCTGGCGGCAAGGCGACCGCGGCTGCCCAACTGCAGGTGGCTCCGGTACAGGCTAGCCCGGCGGCTTCGACTGCTAAGTCCGGCCGGGAGCAGGCAGGCATGACCATGACTGTGGAATTTGCCACCGCCAGCGCTGAGATCGCAGCAGGTTACCAGGAGCGGCTGCGCGAGGTAGCCCGCTACCTGAAGGAGCATCCCGAAACGAGGGGGGTGATCGCCGGGTACACCGACAGCGTCGGCCCCGACTGGTTCAACGCGGCCCTCTCCGGGCGGCGCGCCCAGGCGGTGAAAACCTTCCTGGTCAAGCAGGCCGGCGTCGACCCCGCCCGTCTGAGCAGCAAAGGGTATGGCTCCTCCAGCCCGGTTGCCGACAACGCGACCACTGATGGACGCCAGAAGAACCGGCGGGCGGTTGTCACCATCACCCTGAAAGGGAAGTAGGCGGCACCGGCTTGGCCGGCCCGTGAAGGCTTGCCGGGCGTGAAAATGGAAGGCCCCGACTTTTGGTCGGGGCCTTTTTTTGCGACGCCTGCTGCCACGAGAAGCCCGGGTGAGCTCCGATCTCCGCGCGTCGCTGACCCCATCCTCACCCTGAGCCCTCTCCTTGAAGGAGAGGGAGAGTTGACTCATCCGGATAGAAAAAGGCCCCGACCGAAGCCGGGGCCTTTTGTGTGCAACAGGCTCAACGTTAACGTCCTGCGGTTACTCCTGCGGCTCGTCGCCGCCCGGCAGGGCAAACTGCTCCCAGTGCTCCGGAGAGCGCCACAGGCCGGAAAGGATCAGTTCGCGGATGTGGAGGAACTCTTTCGGGAGACGGTCGTACATCTTGACGAAGAGCTCCTCGTGGGAGAGGATCTCTTCCTTCCAGACGTCGCGGTCCACGGACATCATCTGCAGGAACTGCTCCTTGGTCACGTTCTCGAGACCGGTCCAGTCCATGTTCTCGTAGCTCGGCATCCAACCCAGCGGGCTTTCCACTGCGGTGCCGCCGCGGCCGTGCACGCGGTCCACGATCCACTTGAGAACGCGCATGTTCTCGCCGAAACCCGGCCAGAGGAACTTGCCGTTGGCGTCCTTACGGAACCAGTTGACGCTGAAGATACGCGGCGGGTTCGGGTTGGTGCGCCCCATCTGCAGCCAGTGGTTGAAGTAGTCGGCCACGTGGTAGCCGCAAAACGGCAGCATGGCGAACGGGTCGCGACGGACATTGCCGATGGCGCCGACCGCGGCCGCGGTGGTCTCGGAACCCATGGTGGCGGCCAGGTAGACGCCGAAGCTCCAGTTGAAGGCCTGGTAGACCAGCGGGATCACGTTGTTGCGGCGGCCGCCGAACACCATGGCCTCCATCGGCACACCTTTCGGATCTTCCCAGGCGGGGTCGATCGACGGGCACTGGCTGGCCGGCGAGGTGAAGCGGGAGTTCGGGTGGGCAGCCGGACGGCCGCAGCCCGGGGTCCACTCGTTGCCCTGCCAGTCGGTCAGCTTGGCCGGCGGGGTGTCGGTCATCCCTTCCCACCAGACGTCGCCGTCCGGGGTGAGCGCCACGTTGGTGAAGATGGTGTTCTTGGCGCAGGAGTGCATGGCGTTGGGGTTGGATTTCATCGAGGTGCCCGGGGCCACGCCGAAGAAGCCCGCTTCCGGGTTGATGGCGTACAGCTTGCCGTCGGCTGCCGGCTTGATCCAGGCGATGTCGTCACCGACCGTGGAGACCTTCCAGCCGGTCTTCTTGAAGTGCTCGGGCGGCACCAGCATGGAAAGGTTGGTCTTGCCGCAGGCGCTCGGGAAGGCTGCGCCGATGTAGGTCTTCTCGCCTTCCGGGTTCTGGATGCCGAGGATCAGCATGTGCTCGGCCAGCCACCCCTCGTCCTTGGCGATCTTGGAGGCGATGCGCAGCGCGAGGCACTTCTTGCCCAAAAGTGCGTTGCCGCCGTAGCCGGAACCAAAGGACCAGATGGAGCGCTCTTCCGGGAAGTGGACGATGTACTTCTCCTTGTTGCACGGCCAGGTCACGTCCTTCTGGCCCGGCTGCAGCGGGGCGCCCACCGAGTGCAGGCAGGGGACGAACTCGCCGTCGCCTAAAACATCGATGACCTTCTTGCCCATGCGGGTCATGATCTTCATGTTGACCGCGACGTAGGGGGAGTCGGAGATTTCCACGCCGATCTTGGCGATGTCGGAACCCAAGGGGCCCATGCTGAAGGGGATCACGTACATGGTGCGGCCCTTCATGCAGCCGGTGAAGAGTTCGGTGAGCTTCTTCTTCATCTCCTTGGGGGCCATCCAGTTGTTGGTGGGGCCGGCGTCCTGCTTGGAGACGCTGCAGATGAAGGTGCGGTCTTCGACGCGGGCGACGTCGCCCGGATCGGACCAAGCCAGGTAGCTGTTGGGGCGTTTTTCGGGGTTCAGTTTACGAAAGGTGCCGCCTTCGACCAGAAGATTGCACAGCCTGTCGTATTCCTCCTCGGATCCGTCGCACCAGTAGACCTGGTCCGGCTGACACATAGCGGAGACTTCCTTAACCCAGTCCACTAACTGCTTGTTCTTAACTTCGTAACTCATGTCCACGCCTCCTCGTGTTGTTGGGATCTGTATTCTTCCTGAATAGATGGGTTATATGTAAACGTTTGAGGAAAAAGTCGTTGCCTCGCGCGTTGCATTCACTGCCTTCAGTCCTGGGAATTTAAGTCACTCAAGCCTCTGGGGCAGAAGAGAGAAGCGACTACTAGCCCGTCGGATTCAGGGAAATCCGTATTGCTTGCTGGTTGTGCTGTGGGGCTGGTTGCTTGTTACGGGGGATCTAGATGATACGGTACGCGGGATGTGTAGAACGTCTCGTGCGGGGAACTGGAGATTGGACCTCTCATGGTGAGAATCGATATGCTCTGTGACTGCCAGGTACCATCGGGGGGAACTTGATCACAGTCTCTGCCGTGTTTCTTGAGACTCAGGCACCTGGTGTTGTCATTGAGCATTGATGGATCTCCCTGCACCGACAATTTTAATTATGACAAAATAACACAACGAGTTTCAAAATCAAGACAAAATTGCTGCGCGACCCTTTATTTGACACGCTGTTTCCGTCTGTTAGACTTGTGCCCGACCGCCTCTTGAGAGGCGATCCACCTGCCACCGTGACCCGCCTGTCGGATGTGTACGGAATCTGAAGGACTTTTACCAACTGTCAAGGAGAGCGCCATGGAGCCCTACATCTGCACCGTCTGCCAGTACGTTTACGACCCCTATGTCGGCGACCCCGATAACGGGGTTCCCGCCGGGACTCCCTTCGCCGATCTGCCGGAAGATTGGGTCTGCCCGGTCTGCGGAGCGGGCAAGGACGTGTTCGAGCCGGAATAGCCGCAAGCCGCGGATACCGCCAAGGCATAGCACGCGGATGACCCGGATGGGGCGGCTCTACGACGGATTGGGCCACCCGATAAAGGACACGCCCGCAACCTGGATCGGGGTGTGCCGCGAAGCCGGAACAGAAAAGGGGGGGAATAGCATTCCCCCCCTTTTCGTATGAAAGTTACATCCCCCGCAGGAGTCCTTCCATCTCGGCAGTAATTTCCTTCAGGTCATCGAGTTGCATATCGCCCATGTGGGCCACGCGGAAGGTCTTCCCTTTCAGCTTGCCGTAGCCGTCGTCGAAGGCGAAGCCTCGTTCGCCGAGCTGCTTTTTCAGCAGGGCCAGGTCGACGCCCCGCTCGTTGGTGGCGCAGGTGAGGGTAAGGGAGCGGTACGGTTCGTCGGCGAACAGCCCGAAACCGTGTTCGAGCGTCCACTGCCTCATGAACTGCGCCATTTCGAGGTGGCGCTGCCACCTTTTCTCCAGGCCCTCGGTGAAGATCCGGTTGAGTTGCCGGTCCATCGCGAAGATCTGGGAGATGCACGGGGTAGAGGGAGTGTTGTTCTTCTCGTCGGCGGCGGCGAACTCGAGGAAATCGAAATAGTAGCCGCGCCCTTCGATCCCCTTGGCGCGCTCCAGGGCGCGTTCGCTGGCGGTGAAGACGGCGAGGCCCGGCGGCAGCGCGAAGGCCTTTTGCACCCCGAAGACGCAGCAGTCGATGCCCAGTTCGCCGATCGGGAGCTTCAAGGCGCTCATGGAGGAAACGGTATCGATGATGGAGACCACGTCGGGATACTTCCTGAGTACCTCGGCGATCTCGGGGAGCGGCGACATCACGCCGGTGGAGGTCTCGTTGTGGATCAGGGTGATGGCGTCGTACTTGCCGGTGGCAAGGGCGCTATCGACCAGTTCCGGGGTGATCGGCTGGCCCCACTCGACCTTGAAAGCGTCCGCCTGCTTGCCGCAGGCGAGGGTCACCTTGTGCCATTTGTCGGAGAAGGCGCCATTGCAGAAGTTGGCGCAGCGCTTGCCGACCAGGTTGCGTACCGCTCCCTCCATGGCACCAAAGGCGCTGGACGTGGAGAGGAAGACGCGGTCGGAGGTAAACATGAGCTGTTTCAACTGGTCGGTCACGCTCTTGTGCAGGCGTGCGTACTCCGGCATGCGGTGGCCGATCATCGGCGTCGCCATGGCGTCCAGTATCTCCTGGCTGACCTCGATCGGCCCCGGAATGAAGAGCTTTTTGTGCATGGTGGAAGGCTCCCTGTGATCGGAATGTTGTTTCTGCGGGCAGCTTCAGGCGGTGGGATGGAAGGACGTGGATCGGCGCCGGAGGCGCCTTTGCCTGCTGCGGGCGGAAACAGGAAAATTATCAGATGACAGCGGCGATGTCAATTGCCGCGTGGCCTTGGCGGAGAGGACTGGCGGCCTCGGTTGGACGAAGTGGACGACAAGGACGGCATGGACGGCATGGACGGCATGGATGCAGTGCAGTGAGTGCAGTCACTGCACTGTGGCGCGGGGGGCTGCGGCTGGTGGCTCATCGAGGTGGTGGGGCTGGCGGCGGAAACGGGCTTACTCTGTGTCTTCGGTACGGTAGGTGACGGCCAGCTTGGCGAGCATGATCAGCGAGGCGACCAGGGTCGGCGCCAGCGGGTCGATGCCGAAAAGGGCCGCCGCGGCCCAGGCAAAAGAGCCTGCTGCCGCGATGGCTGCTATCCGGATCACCGCTATCCGGGCTATGCCGGTCGAGGGGGGGCTCATGGCTGGGCCGCCTCTGCCTAGCCCAGCCATTCCGGATGCTTCACGGTGCTGTCGAAATGATCGCTGGTCTTGAAGAGTTCATACTTGCCGCCGGAGGCGAAGGGGGCTGTTCTCGCCAGCAGCTGGGCGACCTCCTGCCGGGTCATCGGCTGGAAGTTGCCAACCACCTCCAGGGTCTGCTCCAGTACCTCCATGCTGTCGATGCCGGTGATCACGGTGCCAGGCGAGACGCTCATCGCGTAGCGCAGGCAGTCGGCGGCGGTGACTGCCTTGCTCTTCAGGATGTGGCCGCCGCCCAACGGCTTCATCGACAGCACGCCGATCTTCTCCTCGACCAGCCGGGGGAGAACCTGCCGCTGGAAGCTGTTGTACTGCGCATCCATCACGTTGATCGGCATGAGCACCGCGTCCAGCCTGAAACCGTTCGCTTTCGCCATGTGGAGCATCCGCAGGTGCATGGCGGGATCCTTGTGCCCCGTGAACCCCAGGTACCTCGCCTTCCCGTCCCGCCTGGCGGCCAGGGCCGCCTCCACCGCTCCACCCTTGGCGAAGAAGCGGTCGGGGTCGTTGATCCGGATCACCTCGTGGCACATCAGCAGGTCGACGTGGTCGGTCTGCAGCCTCTTCAGCGATTCGTCGATCTGCCTCGCGGCGGACTCCCTGGTCCTGCCGTCGAACTTGGTCATCAGGAAGACCCGGTTCCGGTAGCCGTCCGCCAAGGCCTTGCCCATCCTCTCTTCGCTGGCCCCGCCGTTGTAATCCCAGGAGTTGTCCATGAAGGTGATGCCGGCGTCGATGGACGCCCGGATGATCCGGATCGATTCCTTCTCGAAGAGCTGCTTCCCAATGTGCGCGCCGCCCAGTCCCACCATGGAGATCTGCTCTCCCGTCGCCCCTAACGGGCGGCGCGGCACACCCTGCCGCACAACGCCCGTGGCGGCGAAGGCGAGTTGGTCAAGAGCCGCCAGCCTTTGCGCGACCACGGCACCGGCCATCAACGAGGAGCCTTTCAGGAACTCTCTGCGGTTCATGGAGCACCTCCGGAAGCTTGCGGTATGATCCGGCTACTTCTTTTCGAGGCTCTTCACAATATCCGGTACTGCCTGCGTCATCAGGAGCTGCAGCGCCTTTTGCAGGATGTCGGCGGGAAGCTGCTCCCTGTCCCCCACTGCGGTATCCGAGTACTCGGCCTGGTAACTGGAACTTCCCGACACCGTTCCTTGAAGCCTCGGCTCGACCGACATTTTCACGCTGCAGTTGGCCACATCCTTCACCACCGAGTGGGTGTCGTTAAGGCGAATGGCGACGTCTTTCAGGGTCAGCGACCTGCTGCCGGGGTCCGGCGGGGTCTCCGTCACGATCACGCTGTAGCCCGCACCCTTCAGTTCCTGGTTGAGGGCATCCATGACCAGGTTGGCGGGGGCCTGGTCGGTGACCACGTTGGCCACCTTATTGCCATCGTTATCCACCACTTTCCCGAGCACCCACTGCACGCCGGCCGATTCCCCGGAGGGGCGGTGTACCCCCTGGACCAGGTAGAGGTCCCCGCTGCCTCCCTTCACGTTGGCCACCGGCCGGTAAAGGATGTCGGCCCTGCGGTCCGGCGTCGCGCACCCCTGCAGAACGGCGAAAACTCCCATCGCCATCAGTAACCGTTTCACGCCTGCTTTGCTCAGTTCCATGTTCCCTCTCCTTGCTTTCGTTACCGTCAGCTATTCTGGCTGCAGTGAAACAAAGAAGCTCTGTTTGCCTCTTTTCACCAGAAGCAGCACCGGCTGTCCTTTCGCTTTCGACACGGCAGCGCTGAACTCCGCCACCGTATGTACCGGCTTTCTGTCAACCTCGGTGATCACGTCCCCCGACTCGATGCCGGCGTCCTCGGCGGCGCTTCCTTCCTCGACGCTCTCCACCACCAGTCCACTCTTCTCGGCGACCCCCAGGTGCTGGCGCAGCTGGGGGGTGAGTTCCTCCAGTTCCATGCCGAGGCTTTGCTCGGGGGCCTCAGGCGATTGGGCCGCCACCTTCTCTTCGGTCATCTCTTCCACCTTGACCGTGTGGCTTTCCTGCTTGCCGTTGCGAACCAGCACCACCGCGACCTGCTTGCCGACCGGGGTCTCCGCCACCAGTCGCGGAAGATCGTTGGCATCCTTTAGCGGTTTGCCGTT
This sequence comes from Geomonas sp., assembly GCA_035255025.1. Classification (GTDB taxonomy): domain Bacteria; phylum Desulfobacterota; class Desulfuromonadia; order Geobacterales; family Geobacteraceae; genus Geomonas. The sequence goes on along the minus strand of DATFAB010000001.1, from coordinate 6,899 downwards.
GTAGGTGAGGATGATATCGCCGCGCTGGATGCCGGCCTTGTCGGCAGGGCCTCCCGGCAGGACATCGCCCACCAGCGCCCCCTTGGCCTCGGCCAGACCGAAGGATTTGGCGAGATCCGGTGTCACGGTCTGGATGGAGACCCCGATCCACCCCCTGACCACCTTCCCCTTCTCCTTGAGCTGGTTGATCACGGTCTTGGCAAGGGAGCTGGGTATGGCAAAGCCAAGTCCCTGTCCGCCGGAGACGATGGCGGTGTTGATGCCGATCACCTCTCCCTTCAGGTTGACCAGGGGGCCGCCGCTGTTGCCGGGATTGATGGGCGCATCGGTCTGCAGGAAGTTGTCGTAGGGGCCGGAGCCGATCACCCTGCCGGTGGCGCTGATGATTCCCTGGGTGACGGTGTGCTCGAGGCCGAAGGGAATACCCACCGCCAGTACCCAGTCCCCGACCCGCATCTTCTCGGAGTCGCCCAGTTGGAGGACCGGCAGCCGTCCGAAAGTGGAGGCTATCTTGATGAGGGCGAGGTCGGTCTTGGGATCGCGGCCGATGACTTTGGCCTTGAACTCCCGGCCGTCGGCAAGCTTCACCTTGATCTCATCGGCCCCATCGACCATGTGGTTGTTGGTGATGATCAGGCCGCTGTCCTCGATGATGAAGCCCGAGCCGAGGCTTTGCTGTTTCATCTCGCGGTCGGGCATGTTGCCGAAGAACTTCTTGAAGAAGTCCCGGAACTGCTGGTCATCCTCATCTCCGCTTCCGCCTCCGCCGAAGAAATGCTTGAAGGGGGTACCGGGGACCTTCACCTTGGAAGTCGTGCTGATGTTCACCACCGCCGGCTTGACCTTTTCGGCCAGGTCCGCGAACGACTGCGGGAAGCCGACCACCTCGGTCCGCGTCCTGCTCTCGCAGCCTCCAGTCGACACGCAGGCGATTACGAAAAACATCGAAATGACAAAGCTACGTCCCGCAACCGCAATCCACTTGATTAACATGTCGTCCCTCCAGTCTGCTCTGCTGCGCGCTCACTACAGGAAAACACACAAAACCGAAATAGCAAGGAGCACTATGATTGTGAGGGGAGGGAAACTGGATGTGGCACCGGTAGATTTCTCGCCCGAAGGCATTATAGTTCTATCTGCCGTGCCGACAGCGTATCTACGTCTTACCTGCAGACAGTAAGGAGGAACTCTATGCCAGAGCTACCCGAGTTGACCGTGTTCGCCGAGAATCTCGGCAAGTCAGTGACAGGCAAGGAGATCGCCAAAGTCAGCTACTACGGCAAGAAGAGAGTGAGCGTGCCGGCCGGGGAACTCGATCAGCTGGTGTCAGCGCGGATAGAAACGGTGCAACGGGTGGGGAAACAGCTGGTCTTTCGCCTCAGTAACGGCGCCGCCCTCTTCATCCACCTGATGCTGAAGGGGGGCTTTGTACTCACTACGGGTGCCGAGGTGGAGCGGCTTGACTCCCTGATCCTCTCGATTGCCTTTGCGGACGGTTCGGCACTGGCCCTGACCGATCCCAGGGGGATGGCGACTGTCTCCTTGAATCCGAAGAGGGGCAAGGAGCCGCCCGATGGCCTGAAGGTGACGGCCGACTACCTGAAGGGTGCCTGCCAGCGCCAGCCTCACAAGATGATCAAGGCGCTCTTGATCGATCAGGAGGTGATTGGCGGGATCGGCAATGCCTATTCCGACGAGATCCTCTGGCGGGCGCGCATCTCCCCCAAGTCGGTGGCGGGAAGGCTCCCTTTGGAGGCGATCGATGCGCTGGTCGAGGCGATTGCGGCGGTCCTCGACGAGGCGACCCGGGAGATCACCAAGAGGCGGCCGGACGCCATTTCCGGAGAGGTGCGGGACTTTCTCAAGGTCCATGGGCCCGGGCTCAAGACCTCGCCGACCGGAGCCCGCATCATCAAGGAGCAGATACAGTCGAAGGTCACCTACTATACCGAAGAGCAGAAGTTGTACAGGTAATGAGGAGGGGGCGCCGCGATCTGGATCCGGGGAGGCGCTTTGGACATTTACAGCGGTCCGGTTGACAGGAAAGGGTTGCGCCGCTATGTTTGGTGAGAATTTTATAATCATGGCTCCGGCCACAGACAAGGGGGTAACATGAAAAAGGTATTTGCACTGATTGCGCTGGTATCGCTGTTCACCTTCGGCGGCATGGTTTTGACTTCCTTTGCCGCTGAGAAAGGGCTAACCGCCGCCGAAAAGGCCTTCGTCAAGGATGCCGCCAGCAGCGGCGACATGGAGGTGCAACTCGGCAAGGTCGCCCAGCAAAACGGCAGTGCCCAGGAAGTGAAGGATTTCGGCAAGAGGATGGAGACCGACCACGGCAAGGCCGGCGATGAACTGAGGTCGCTCGCCTCCCAGAACAATCTGCAGCTTCCTGCCCAAATGGAGCGCAAGCACCAGAGCATGGTGGACAAGCTCTCCAAGTACTCGGGCGCCGAGTTCGACAAGAAGTACATGGCGGCCATGGTAAATGACCACAAAAAGGACATCGCCAAGTTCAAGAAAGCCTCCCAAAAGGCCAAAGATCCGGCCCTCAAGCAGTGGATCGACAAGACCCTGCCTACGCTCGAGGAGCACCTCCAACTGGCCAAGGACACCGCACAAAAGGTTGGCGCCAAGGTGAAATAAGGCAGATCTTGTTGCCACCGTGAAAGACAGAGGCCCTTCAGCGTTAGCTGAAGGGCCTCCTTTGTTCCGTGCCTCGAAGGTATGGTTCCAGTCGCTTTGCCTACCTCGCCCTGCCATAGAGTTCCGTCATTTCCGCAAGCCGCAGCGCATGCGAGCGGTACTCCCCGGCCGGAAACCTCCACTGCCAGTTGCCTTCCGCTTTTCCCGGGTAGTTCATCCTGGATTCCTCCCCGGTTCCCAGCACATCCTGCATCTGCAGGATGGCCGTGTTGGCCACCGACATCATGGCGCACCTGATGAAGGTCCAGTTCGGTTCGATGGCTATGTCACAGCCCAGGTACCGGGAAACCACCTCCCGGTCTTCCCGGTCACCCTGGTGGTACCATCCCATCACCGTATTGGTGTCGTGGGTCCCGGTGTAGACCACGCAGTTCTGGACGTGGTTGTGGGGCAGATAGACGCTTTCGAAGTCCACCTTCTCGAAGCCGAGCAGCAGGATTTTGATGCCGGGGATGCCATAGACGGCCATGACCTCCCGGATATCCGGGGTGATGGCACCCAGATCTTCGGCGATTACTGGCAGGGTCGGGTAGCGTCGCAGCAGGGCATTCAGGAAGTCGCTGGCCATGGCCGGCTGCCAGTTGCCGTTGACGGCGGTCTCCTCGCCGGCTGGCACCTCCCAGTAGGCGATCAGCCCCCTGAAGTGATCGATCCTCACGAAGTCGTAGAGCTTCAGCAGGTAGTGGAAGCGTCTGAGCCACCAGCTGAAGCCGTCCCCTTTCATGGCATCCCAGTTGTACAAGGCGCAGTTGAAGATCTGGCCGACCGCGCTGAAGTCGTCCGGCGGGCTGCCGGCCACCACGTAGGGGCGCTTGTCCCCGCTGACCTTGAAGTAGCCGGGATCAACCCAGATGTCGACCGAATCGTAATTCATGAACATGGGGAAGTCGCCGATGATGTGGATCCCCTTCAGGTTGCAGTAGTTCCTGAGGGCCTGCCACTGCTTGTAGAAGGTGTACTGCAGAAACTTCTCGCGCCCGATCTGCTCGGCGAGCGATTCTCGCAGCCCGTGCAGTTCGTCGCTATCCCGGTTGCGAATCGCCTCCGGCCACTCTGCCAGCGGTATTTCGCCCAGATGGTAGTAGAGGGCTGTGAACAGGGCGTGCTCTTCCAGCCAGCCGGCCTCGCCGCTGCAGAACCTCTGGTATTCCCGGTTGTCCGCCTCGCCTTCCCTGAACCGCGCATGGGCCCGGTTAAAGAGCTGCTGCTTGAAGTCGGAGACCGCCTGGTAGTCCACCTTGCCATCGGGAAAACGGGGGGGATTCGCGATCTCCTGTCCGGTCAGGAGCCCCTCTCCCACCAGGACCTCCGGGCTGATGACAGCGGTATTTCCCGCGCAGGAGGACATGGTGGAGAAGGGGGAGTCGGCATAGCGCCGGCTGGTCGGGTTGAGCGGCAGTATCTGCCAGTAGCTCTGTTTCGCTTCGGCGAGAAAGTCGGCGAAGGCATAGGCCCCCGGACCGAGGTCGCCGATGCCGAATGGGGAGGGGAGGGAGGTGATGTGGCAAAGGATGCCGCTGCCGCGTCTTCTCATAAAGCCTCCATGGCTGGAGCCAGTTCATAAACGTTGCCGTCGGGATTGGGTGGGACACCGGAACTCTGTGCGCTTATGGGTTAGCTCGAATGCAGATAAGGGTACTTAAATAGTGTGGCGGGTCAACTGCGAAGGTGGTCAAAGAAATGATTAACAAATATAGATTAAAAATAATTGACACGAAAGGGCGCGCTGGCAGAATTGTCACGTTTATCAACTCTGACTAAAGGAGCCTGCTATGCAAAGAAAGCGATACGGGAAGGTGATTGCCGCGCTTATCGTGTCTGGTGTCGCCCTTGCGGCCCCCAAAGCATGGACTGAGTCGAGAACGCCCCCGCCCCCCTACGATGCGGTTATCGACGTGCAAACGCCCCGTGGGGTACCGGTTACGCGGCCGGAACAGAGGAAAAATCAGCACGATCTCTCCGATGTCTTCATGGCCACCAAGGCCATCCCGATATCGTCCGCCCTGCAGCACCAGCCTAAGGATGGCAAGGTGACCGGGTTCGAGTTTTACCGCGACCCGCTCAACTCGGAAAAGCCCATGATGACCTTCGAGGAGATCTACCGCAAGGACGTCGCGGAGAGACAGAAGGTGAATGAAGCCCAGCGACGGCTTTTGGAGAGCCGGTACGATCTGACGCCGCACCTGTCGCAGGACGTGAAGATGACGCGGGGCAAGCCGGTAGCGGTGGGACCGACGGCACGGCTGCACCGGGGGATGACCTGGGAAAGGCTGGCCGCCATGTCCCCTGACGAGGTCAGGAAGGGGGAGCTGTTCCCGTATCCTCCGCTGCCGCATCCCAAGCAGACCACGGACGGGCAGGTGTTCCCCCAGATGCAGGTCAAGATGTTCCCCAGGCTGCAGCGCTTCGACGTTGATTTTGACATCCCTGAGGCGTTTCTCCCGGAATTCCCGCCCGCCATCTTCCTGCAGAGCCGTCCGGAGCTGGGCGACGTGTCGCGTGGGGAGGTCGTTTCCATCAACAACTTCGAGCGCCTTTTCAAGGAGATCCTCACGCCGGTGCAGTTGAACGGGCTCCAGATGCTGCTCACCCCCTTCCCCCAGGAGGAGTTCAACCCGACCGACGACAGGAAGACGGCGCAGCCCAGCATGGGGGTTGCCTGTTTCGATTGCCACGTCAATGGCCATACCACCGGGCAGTTCCACATGAGCCCGGATATCCGCCCGCAGGAGCGGCGCTTCAGGCTGGACACGGTCAGCCTTAGGGGGATGTTCAACCAGCAGATCCACAGCTCCAAGCGTAGCTTGCGCAGCGTGGAAGACTTCACCGAATTCGAGTTCAGGACCGCCTATTTCAACGGCGACCCCATCCACGCCATGAAGAAGGGCTTCCCGTTCATCGACCGTGTCCATGTACCTCACATGGCGCAGATGCAGAACATGCTCGATTTCCCGCCCGCGCCCAAGCTGGACGTGGTGGGCAGGCTCGACCGGAGCAAGGCGACCCGGAGCGAGGCGGCCGGCGAAGACATCTTCTACGGCAAGGGGAAATGCGGCATGTGCCACATGCCGCCCACCTTCATGGACCACCAGATGCACGACCTGAAGCTGGAGCGCTTCCTGCCGGTGGGCGACGGCCCGATCAAGACCTTCACCCTGCGCGGCATCAAGGAGAGCCCCCCCTACCTGCATGACGGCCGCTGCTTCACGCTGGAAGACACCGTCGAATTCTTCAACCTGGTACTGGGATTGAGCCTTACGGGGGAAGAGAAGACCAACCTGGTCGCCTACCTGCGGGTACTCTAGTAGGTAACACAGAAGGTGATGGAAGGAGGGGGCTGTAGCGCGGCCCCCTTTTTTTTGTTGATCAGCGAATGCCGTCGGACCGGCTTGCAGACTCCTGCCAGACAGCTCTGCGCGAGCGGCTACCGGCCGGGTAAGGAGATCTTCCGGTCATCCCGGGGCCGTTACCCCTGCAACGGCAAAAGGTGCCTTAACGCAGCGCCACCGTTTCCTCACATCTTTTCCTTCACTCCTTTCTTCACAAGCCACCAGTTCACCGGATACGAGGTCAAAAAGCCGAACCACATAGCGATCTGCATCATGAACCAGAAGAGCGGGGAGGTCTTGTCGAGTTCGTGGCCGAAAATCAGGAACGCCGCCACCGCCATCCAGCCGTACATGCCGACTTGCCAGGCGGTCAGCGACAGGACGTCGGCCTTTACTGCGGCTTTTATTCCTTGCCCGAGGGTGAGTTCGCGCATCGGTGCAATGGTGAAGTACTGGAAGGCGATTCCGAGCAGCAGGGCCAGCAGGTAATCAACTAGCCAGGCGCCGAACATCTTGTGACCGAAAATGGCGAAGGGAAAGATGAAAACTCCCCATTCTGCGACGATGTCTCCCAGCGTGCAGCCGCTGCCACAGTGGGTCGCGCCGAGGGCGACCATCTGCCAGAAAGGCTTCCTCTTGCCAGGTGGTTTCTCCCCGGCCTTATTGGCTGTCATCATCGCCTTGTGGGATGAGAGCCTGCCGATCTTGAAGTAGCTGTAAAGGGGCGAAAACGGGGCTGACGAAAGGTTGACCTTCTAGCCGGAGAAAATTTCCAGCGCATCGGCCATGGCATCTACCAGCGCCTTCTTGCCGACGATCCCGACGACCCCATCGGACGTTGCGGCGTCATCACGGACGATGATC